>NZ_JAYXKP010000006.1:0-182505 GCF_036039175.1 Marinilactibacillus sp. XAAS-LB27
TAGCTTTATTCTTCACCAACGCCATTTGACATAGAACCAAAAAAAGCCAGTACACAGATGTACTGACTCCATTAATGATATAAAAATAGTTAACAATTTTTTTAATTCTAAGATTCATCTGTTTTGATTGTCCAGGTTAGGCCAATTGCACCTTCGCCAGTATGAACACCAATAACAGGACCTAAAAAACTTAGATTGAATTCGACTTCTGGGAAATCAATTTCAAGTCTCTCTTTGAACGCTTTCGCTTCATCTTCGCTGAACGCATGAACAATCGTTGCTTGAATTGGATGTTCAGAGTCTTTAACAGACTTTTCAAGCAAGCTTTCGATTTTTCTTAACGCTTTTCGTTTTGTACGGATTTTATCATAAGGTACGATTAATCCATCAACAAAGGTTAATACCGGTTTGATATTCAAAAATGTACCGACACTACCAGCCGCTCTCGATAAACGTCCACCTTTTACTAGATTCGTTAAGTCATCTACAACGAAATATAATTCAGTTGCGGCTTTTATCGTATCAAGCTTTTCCAAAATCGCTTCGACACTTGCACCATTCTTAGCCAATTTGGCAGCTTCCATTACTTGAAAAGCTTGACCTGCAGCAGCTAATTCAGAATCATACGGATATACCTTCACGTTCTCTAACGATTGTGAGACACTAACAGCATTTCGATACGTACCGGAAATATTACCTGATAAATGTATACTTATAATGGCATCATATGTTTTTCCAAGTTCTTCGTAAAGTGCTATAAAATCTCCCACTGTCGGTTGTGAGCTAGTCGGTAGTTTGTCCATTTCTCTAACTTTTAAGAAAAATTCCTCAGAAGTAATATCTCGCTCTTCTTTATAGACTTCATTTTCAACAATACAAGATAATGGTACCGAATAGATATCATAGGCGTCATATTGTTCATGTGAGAGATAGGCTGTACTATCTGTTACTACGGCTATATTCATTCTTTCACCTCGTTTCATTCGTATGGATCCAGACTTTTATTTCTAACAAAATAGATAATCGTTCTTTTTAATATAGTATCTTATTAGCTCAATAAATCGCCTTGTAAATACACCTTTTTCATTATACACTAACTGGATAAAAAAAAGAAAGGCTGAAAATAACATGGAAAATTTTCGGACCATAAAAGAGAGCGGTTCTTATGAAATCGACATAAAAAAGTCAAGATTTATCTGTCATCTTAAAAGAACAGAAACAGAAGAAGACGCGAATGCTTTTATTGAAGCAATTAAAAAAGAACATTGGAAAGCCAACCATAATTGTTCTGCATATATTATGGGAGAACGCTATGATATTCAGCGTGCACATGATGATGGTGAACCTAGCGGGACAGCTGGCGTTCCTATGCTTGAAATTTTGAAGAAGCGGCATTTAAATAATGTGACAGCTGTCGTTACCCGATACTTTGGCGGAACCAAACTTGGCGCTGGTGGGTTGATTCGTGCTTATGGAGGCGTCGTTAATGAAGCTCTTTCTTCTATTGGAATTGTTGAACGCCTATTGCATCAATTTATGACCGTCACTGTCTCTTATCCACAAAGTGGACGACTGGAAAATCAATTACGCCAGTCTGACTATCGACTTCAAGATATTCATTACACTGATACCGTTTCTTTTGAGTGTGTCATTGCATTAGAGAAAATCGATGCTTTTATCTTGGACATCAAAGAATGGACAAGTGATCAGGGAGAAACCGTTTATGGAAAAAAAGCTTGGATTGAAATACCTGTCGAAGAATAAACTGAGGTCAGCTATATAAGTCTAATTCGAAGAACGGATATGAAGTTGGTTTGTGTCTACTTCTGGACACTACGGTAGAGTGTCCTCGTTTTTTTAATAAGAAGGCTTGACACTATACTCTAGAAAGAGAATAATGTATTTTAGGTCTTTATGTCTAAAAATTAAAAATTCTCGTCCTATAAAGGAGTATTTATTTTGTCTAAAAACAATTCCAAACGCGCGGATAACCGCCGCTCAAATAAAAGTAAAAAGAAAAATCAAATCATTATCCTCTGCATCTTGATTCCTATATTTACAATTATCCTATTCGCCATGGCCTATTTTGCGAGATTATTCGCCACAACAGAAAATGCTATTGAAGCTTCCTATCATGAAGTTGAACGTGCTAATCCTGTAGAAGAAGTGGATCCGATAGTAGAACCTGTATCTTTCTTGATTATGGGTGTTGATAATGATGAAAATGATTCACGTTCTTTAGGCTCTGCTAGAGCAGATTCAATCATCTACGCTACCGTCAATCCAATCACTCGAGAAATGAATATGGTCTCTATCCCAAGAGATACATACTTACCGATTATAAAAAATAATCAAATCGTTCGAAATGACAGAATCAATGCTGCTTACGCGGTTGGAGAAGAAAGTACCATGATTGAAACAGTAGAAAATTGGCTGGACGTTCCGATTCATTACTACGCTACATTCAACTTTGATGCTTTTCTTGAAATCATCGACGCTTTAGACGGTATCGATATGGAAGTTCCGATCACTTTTTCTGAACAAGATTCTTCTGGGAAAATGGGTACTATTCATTTAGAAGAAGGATTCCAGACTTTAAATGGAGAAGAAGCGTTGGCACTTGCTCGAACTAGAAAAATCGATAACGATGTTGAACGTGGACATCGCCAGCAACTTGTCATTCAAGCCATCATGAGTAAAGCATTGAATCTAGCTTCCCTTCCAAAATACACAGAGATTGTTGAAACAGTTGGCGCAAATATGAGAACCAATATGAGAATGAAAGATATGACTGCATTAGCTCAAACTGGTTTAGACAGCAAATTTGCTATCGAGTCTCATGTATTTGAATGGTCAAGTTTTAGAGAAAGAGGCATGGACCTGGTCAAAATTGATCCAACCAGCTTTGCTAATATCCAAATGGATTTGAAAAACTCACTAGATGCCAATGCCTCTTCAAATCAATCCTATACGGAAGATTCCGATGAAGAAACGTCTTCTGACCAAACGATTTACGACCAAGACGCAAGCGCTCCAGACTCTGTTACCTCTTCTAGTTCAGACTAACAATCTGGATAAACAAAGAAACCAGACGCCTTATTGGCCGTCTGGTTTCTTTTTATTTAATCGATTTCCGAATTCTCTTAGTGATTTGAGTAAAGGTCTTCTATCAGCGCCAACTAAACCAATAATTTCAACAAACAGCTCTACGCCAATCACTACTGAAATGGTTAAAAGAGCCGACCCCCAAAACGTAGAAAAGTTATAGAGTAAAGCAATCACTGAAAATATAGCAGATACACTGTAGATGGCTAATACTGTTTGCCTATGAGATAACCCCAGTGACATCAGCCTATGATGAATATGATTCTTATCTGCGACAGAGATAGACTGACGATTGATTTTTCTCCTGAGTATGGCAAAAAGTGTATCGGTAATTGGAATACCTAGAATCACCACAGGTAAAACCAAAGAAATTAATGTCGCATTCTTTAGTCCTTGTAATGAAAAGACACCTATCATAAATCCGATAAATAACGCGCCGGTATCTCCTAGAAAAATACTAGCTGGTTGAAAATTATAGGGCCAGAAACCCACAATTGCACCAATCAAGATAAAAATCATAATAGAAATCGAGACTTCCTGGATTGTTAAAAAGAAAAACCCGATAATCCCCATAGTCGTTAGCGCAATAATGGACACGCCACTAGCTAGTCCATCTAATCCGTCTATCAAGTTCACCGCATTAGTGAACCCTAGAATCCAAATCAATGTGAACGGTAGACTCCAGGAACCAAATTTCAGCGTACCTATAAAGGGTAACGTCATCGTTTCCAAGGAAACATCCCCAAAATAAGAGACAATAAACGCTCCAATGAGAATACCAGCAATTTTTAGTAGCGGACTAAGACTTTTCATATCGTCAATCATACCGGTAATCAGAACCGCTAAAGATCCTAGAAAAATAGGAAACACAATAGACTGTGGAATCGGCAGCAAGACAAACAAAGAAAAGTAAAACGCAATAAAGATCGTCACACCGCCCATTGTTGGCATCACTTTGTTGTGTACCCTTCTTGCATCCGGTATATCGACTATTTTTAATTTGATTGCGATTCTCTTATAAATTGCCGTCAGCCCTATGCTAATAATAGTAGTAGCAATCGTGACAAGCAGAACTAAGTACATATCATACATAATCATATCTCATTTCTGGTATACTTTCTTTCATTATATCATTGCGAGAATCCAAAACACAATTGCATTTCTGAATCAACTGAATTAAACTATAGAATAGAAATAGCGAGATTCATTTTAGAATTACACTATCTTATATAACGATAAAGAATCGAGGCAGTCATGCGTTCACAAAAACACGAAAAAAAGCAGAATAGAAATAAATGGTTTATAAGAGGGTTTCTCTCAGTCCTTGTTTTACTAATATTCATTCTCGGCTCCGGCGTAGGCTATTACGGAAGTAAAATCCTTGAAGTCCTCAATAACGTTTCAGAAGGAACACCAGAAGAACTACAAGACACCACTGAACAAGATATCCTCTTAAAGAATAGAGAACCCTTCTCAGTTCTGCTTCTTGGTCTTGATGAAGATGCAGGAACAAGACGATCTGATACAATCATCGTTGCCACTATTAACCCCACCGAAGAATCTGTTAAAATGCTTTCTATCCCAAGAGACACCATGATTGATCTTCCGGGAACCAATAGATCTGAAAAAATTAATGCCTTATATGCGTTTTACGGTATATCCGGTACGATTGACTATATTGAAGAGTATCTCGATATCCCAATTTCTTATTACGCTACTTTAAACTTTGAAGGACTTGTTGATCTTGTCGATGCAGTTGGTGGCGTTACAATAGACTCTCAGTTATCTTTCACCGTACAAGACAGTACTGAAAAAGCAGATGCCATTGAAATTGATGAAGGTGTTCAGACTTTAGATGGTGAACACGCGCTTGGCTACGCCCGAATGAGAAAACAAGATCCTCGTGGTGACTGGGGCAGACAGGAAAGACAACGAGAAGTTATCCAAGCTTTGTCTGAAGAATTACTTTCCTTGAATTCTTTTACGAATTTCTCTCCAATAATGGATGCAATCAGCCCCAATTTCCAAACAAATCTATCTGGAATGCAGATCTGGACGATCGCAAACAATTATACTGAAGCTGCTAACGATGTAGAATCATTAGAATTACGTGGCGAGGCGGATTACGTTTATTTCCCGGCCTATGATTTGGATTTGTATGTATGGCTTCCTTACGATGAATCTGTTGAAGAACTCCAAGATACGTTCAAACAGCATCTCGAGTTGGATACATCAACGACAACAAACGAATCCGGTGTCGGTCTCGACGATCAGCTCGAGGACATCCCAGAAGACAATCCTGATGATCGTTCTTTTGAAAACCCTCTAGAAGACGACTCAGATTTAAACGAAGATTCTAATTAAAAAGGACCCTCTAGAAAGATACACGAACACGTATCTTTCTAGAGGGTTTTGTTTGTTTCAAATTTTATAACTCTGATAGTGGTGTATTTAGTCTTTCATCAATCAATTCAAACCACATTTGATAGCCATCTCCATTGGGATGAACCGCATCGTCCAGATAATCTTCTATATTAAAATCCAATGCTTGAATTTTTTCGTTCATCAATGTGAAAATATCGATAAAAGGCCATTCCTGATTTCTTACAAATGCTGCAATTTCTTCATTGTACTGTTTATACGTTAGAACCCCATCGTTTAAGTATACTTCGTTGTAAACGGTGGGATTTGCGGTCGTCAGCACAACAAGCGTTTCAGGTAACTCTTCACGGAAACGATTCATGATAGCAATTAATTCTTCTTTTGTATGAGAAAGATCATTTTGTGGAAATCGATTATTATTGATCAGGCATAACTCAAATAAAACAATGTCAGGATTCAAATCTATGGTTTCTTGTATTTTCCCTTGAACTACTAAATCTGTCGTACTGTAGCCATTAAACCCCTGATTCCAGACCGTTGTTCTGATGCCTTCACGTTGAGATAATTCTTGCTCCAGTCGTTTGCCCCACACTGGTTTTT
Source organism: Marinilactibacillus sp. XAAS-LB27 (assembly GCF_036039175.1). Classification (NCBI taxonomy): domain Bacteria; kingdom Bacillati; phylum Bacillota; class Bacilli; order Lactobacillales; family Carnobacteriaceae; genus Marinilactibacillus; species Marinilactibacillus sp. XAAS-LB27. Next base: position 6,088 of record NZ_JAYXKP010000006.1, read on the forward strand.
CAAGCGTCGCCCCTAAACCTCTTGTGACACTACTACCCAGCACAGCGATATCTACTACACCATCTCTATTAGAAACGAATCGCACTCTATCTAAAAAGGTTTCTGAATCTTGTGCATAGACTTTAGAATGGTCGCTAGTCAGTTCTTGCGAAAGAGATTCTTGCTGTTGGTTTAATCCCCAATACAAACCACTAAATAAAAGCAGGATTCCAAAAAATCCCATAAGATAGTACTGGCTCCCAGCTTTTTCTTTTTCGTTCATATGACTCACTTCCATTCCCTAAGAATATAACACATTATTTATTTAGATTCATGTTCCTATCTTACATAATTCTTTACTGGTTGTCTTCCCTTTCGCTATCTTATCTTCTACTTTATCGATCATTCGTAAAATATTTGGCACATTTAACATCCTCTGGTTTTCTAAACATAAAAAATGACCTGAAGGGATGGCGCTCCTCAGGTCCAACGAACTGGTCATTGTTATTTTTTTGTGGCTTCTAAGAAAAATTCATATCGGTCTCCAACATATTGAGAGCGAACGTATTCAAAGGGGGTTCCTTCTTGACTGTAACTCACTTGTCTAAGACGTAACACAGAAGAACCACGTTTGATTCCAAGCATTTCGGCTATTGACTCAGATGCCCATGTAGCTGAAATGGTTTGTTCAGAACGCTCCACGCGCATCCCTTTTTCCATTTCAAGCGTTTTGAAGAGGTGTTGCGTGATTTGTGTTTTACTTAAGTCCTCAACAAATTTAAAAGGAATCGTTGCGACTTCATAGCAAATGGGGATGCCATCTGCTGTACGGATTCTTTCCATGATGAGGACTTCTTCGTTGTGTTCAATCATCAACTTTTCGGCTTCGCTGATACTAGCCGGTTTCGTATGGAAAGCTACCAGTTTACTAGCGGGACTTTTCCCTTGTCTTTCAACTGTTTCCGTAAAACTTGGAACACCGCTCATTTTCTCTCTGACCTTCTCAAGCGCTACAAATGTTCCGGCGCCTCTTCTTCTCTCGAGCAAACCTTCATCTACTAAAGTATTTACGGCTTGTCTAGCAGTCATTCTACTTACATCAAATTGAAGAGCGAGATCTCTCTCAGAAGGGATTTTCCGACCTTCTTCCCATTCGCGAGAATTGATCCACTCTCTCATTTGATTATGCATTTGTATATAAACAGGCATCTTCTTAGGCATGCAACTCATCCTTTCCAACATCACATTTAACTCAAGAAACGATTTAGATAAATGTGTTAGAACACTTTAAAGTCTACTTGCAGCTGCCTCATCGATTATAATCGTCACGTTATCATGTGTCTGTAACACACTTGCCGGCACTTGTTCAGTTATGGAACCATTGATCATTTGATCTATAGCCTCAGATTTTTCTTCACCGTAAGCCATCAACACAATCTGTTTTGCGGACAATATCGATTTGATCCCCATTGAAAAAGCATACTTTGGTACTTCTTCTTCTGATTCAAAATATCGTTTGTTTGACTCAATTGTCGCATCTGTCAATTCTTCCATGTGTGTTTCTTGCAAGAAAGATGTGCCAGGCTCGTTAAATCCAATGTGCGCATTCGTTCCAATCCCCAAAATCTGCAAGTCGATCGGGTATTCTTCTATTATCTTATTGTACCTTTTTATTTCTTCTTGTTCATCCCCTAATCCGTCAGGTATAAAAGTTTTTTTAAACGGTTTAGATGAAAATAGATTTTCTTCCATAAAGGTGTGGTAACTTTGTGGGTGATCCGCTGGAAGTCCTACATACTCGTCAAGATTGACAGAAATCATGTCTGAATAATCTAACTCACTCTCTCTCATCTCTTTATATAACGTTTCAGGTGTACTCCCAGTCGCTAATCCAAGAACTTTCGCTCCAGATTCCATCGCTTCTTTAATGAGTTCAAATGCTTTTTTTCCACCTTGCTCTTTATTTTCTACTACAATAATGTTTAATCCATGTTTGGTTTTAAATTGTCTAGCTGATTTCATGTATTTCTCCTCCTACAATTGTTTGAACGAGTACTAAGTCTTCGGTCAATACAAGCATATCTGCATCATTACTTGGCATTAGTGCTCCTTTACGCTCTAACTTGAACTCTTTTGCCTGATTCGTGGAACTCATTTTAACGGCTTCTTCAATAGAACATCCTGTAAACTGAATCATGTTTTTGAAAGCATCTATAAAAGTCAGGACACTCCCAGCTAAAGTCCCGTCTTCCAGTCTAGCTTGTTTGTCTTTCACCATAACTTTTTGACCACCTAGTTCGCTTTCTCCTTCTGGAGCATTTTTTGCGCGCATAGCATCTGTAATCAATTCAATTCCGTCCGCACCTTTTGCCTTATAAGCTAATTTGACCATTTCTGGTGAAATATGAAATCCATCTACAATCATCTCTACAGTGACCTCATCTTCTAGCAAACCGAATCCGCTGACGCCAATCTCTCTATGATGCAGTCCACGTTGCCCGTTGAACAAATGCGTTACATGAGTCGCTCCGGAATCTTTGAGTTCCTGATATTTTGCGTCTGAATGTCCTGCTGAAAGGACGATATCCTGTTCTTCGCAATAGTTTTCAAAATCAGAAACGTCTCCGGTTTCAGGTGCATAGGTGACTAACTTGATTAACCCCCCACTCAGATCATTCCATTTTTCTATTTTTTCTTTGTCTGCAACCGCGATATACTTTTCAGGCTGAGCGCCTTTATGCTTAATAGATAAAAAAGGGCCTTCTATATGAATACCTTGAATCATCGGGTTCATTTCAGCAGCTTCTTTGATTTGTTCCATCGCTGCTTCAATACTCTCATCTGACTGCGTCATGGTTGTCGGGAAGTAACTGGTGATGCCTTCAGACAGCATTTTTTTAGTCATTTCGCTGATTTCTTCTGCGGTACCATCCATGTTATCTATTCCGTAACCACCATGGCTATGAACATCGATAAATCCGGGTATAATCAATTGGCTTTTTATATCAATTTCTTCTTCATCTTTTTGAGGCTGATAGGCATCCATCTGTCCAACACCAATAATTTCCTGATCAAACCGCACATAACCGTCTTCTATGAGGCTTTCTCCTGTATAAATTTTCGCGTGCGTATATACTATTGTCATAACTACTCCTCCTTGTGCTCTATTCTACTTTATTGTAATTGGTATATACCAAATTGTCAACTATTTGACCGGTCGTGCATTTATTTTTATAAAATAAAAACCCCGGATCAAAATGTCCGGGGTTTAAACTATTTATTTCCAAAAATCGTCGAAAACTGTAATTGGTAAATGGCGTTTATGCTGTGTTTTCAAATACCATTCTTCAATTTTTTCTGCCGCTTGCTCAGAGACGTCTTTACCTTCAAGATAAGCATCAATTTCCTCGTACGTTACTCCAAGAGCATCTTCATCGGCTAATCCTGGTTTATCACTTTCTAAATCAGCTGTCGGAACTTTTTTGTAAAGTGCTTCAGAAGCTCCTAGTGCTTTCAGTAATGACTTCCCTTGTCCTTTATTAAGCCTAAATAACGGATTCAAATCTGTTCCGCCATCACCATACTTCGTAAAGAATCCTGTCACACTTTCCGCTGAATGGTCAGTACCTAAAACTGCTCCATTGTGGTGTGCGGCTACAGCATATTGAATGACCATTCTTTCTCTAGCCTTGATATTTCCTCTATTAAAGTCTGAAATATCTAATCCTCCAGCTTTCAGCGAAGCTACTGAAGCATCTACTGTAGGTTTGATATCCACTTTGACAACTTTATCTGGTTTCATCCATTCAATAGCTGCCATTGCGTCGTCCTCATCAGCCTGCTCGCCGTATGGTAACCTCATGGCTACGAAAGCATAGCTTTCATCTTTGGTTTCTTCACGCATTTCTTCCATGGCGATCTGCGCTAACCTTCCGAGTAGAGAAGAATCCTGACCTCCAGAAATCCCCAATACAAATGATTTTAAAAAAGTATGTTTTTTTAAATAGTCTTTCATTAAATCAACACTTCTACGAATTTCTTCTTGCGTATCAATCTCTGGTGAAACAGCCATTTCATCTATAATTTGTTTTCTTAAATCTGACATCACGTTCTGTCATCCCCTATCAAATAATCTAAAATGATTCTCTACTAGTTTAACAAAAAATCTAATTTACTTCTAAAATACTGATTTTGATTTATCTGTCGGCATTTTCTTAAATTGTTTGATTGTTTCTACTTTAGCATCAAATAATTTTTGTGATAAATCTACTGGATAAGGTTCAGGATTCAACAAACGTTTATTTTCTTCCCATTGTTCAGCTAAACTTTTCTTAGCATACGTTCTAACGTCTTCAAGCGGCGGCAAGTCGTAGATGGTTTCCCCGTCAACAATGATATCCTGTAAGAGCGGTCTAGCCTGAAACTCTGTAAGGGTCTTGTTGATATAGTTATATTGTGGGTGGAACATAAATAACTCGGCCTGTTCATTTGGCTGTTCTTCAACCAGACTGATATAATCTCCCTCAGGTTTCTGATTATTATTTGAACGAATTCTCCAAACCTGTTTTTTACCTGGCGTTGTGATTTTAGCGGCATTACCTGTCAACTTAAGTGTATGATGCATTCCGCCATCATTTCCTTCTACAGAAACAATTTTATAGACAGCGCCTAAGGCCGGTTGATCATACGCTGTGATCATTTTTGTTCCAACGCCCCATACATCGATTTTGGCGCCTTGCATTTTCAAGTTTAAAATAGTTTCCGCATCAAGATCATTTGAGACAAAGATTTTGGCGTCTGTAAATCCAGCATCATCTAACTGCTGACGCACTCTTTTGGATAGGTAAGATAAATCTCCTGAATCTAATCTAACCCCTAAAAAGTTAATGGTGTCACCCATTTCTTTTGCAACTTTGATTGCATTCGGCACACCTGATTCCAACGTGTTGAAAGTGTCTACTAAAAAGACACAGTCTTTATGGGTCTCAGCATATGCTTTGAACGCCTGATACTCATCACGATACGCTTGTACTAATGCATGTGCATGGGTTCCAGATGCTGGAATACCAAAGATTTTAGCTGCTCTTGTATTACTCGTCGAATCAACCCCTGCAATATAAGTTGCTCTCGCTCCCCAAATCGCTGCATCCATTTCTTGAGCACGTCGAGCCCCAAATTCTAAGACAGGATCATCTCCAGCCGCACTTTTAATCTGGGCTGCTTTAGTCGCAATTAACGTCTGGAAGTTCACAATATTTAGTAACGCTGTTTCAATCAATTGGCAGTCAATGATCGTTCCTTCCACTTGAATAAGTGGTTCATTTGCAAAAGCTACTTCCCCTTCTTTGAATGAACGAAGCGTTCCTTTAAAGCGCCAATCTCTAAGAAACGTCAGAAATTCTTCTGGATAGTGTTCAATGTCTCTCAAATAATCAATATCCGAGTCTGTAAATTTTAAATTTTCAATGTATTTAACAACTCTTTCAAGTCCTGTAAAAATCGTATAACCCATACCAAACGGATTATTTCGATAATAAACTTCAAATACGGCACGTTTTTGATCGTTCCCTTTCTTCCAGTGGGTCAAAATCATGTTAATTTCATACAGGTCTGTATGTAACGCAACGCTATCATCCGCATATGTCGGGTTCATAGTGTAGTTCCTCCTAATTGGTGCTTACAATATGTTAGCTAGTATATCATATTCTCTTACGGGTTTCTTTCAATGTGACTAAACCCATCTCCTCTATCTTAAACAATTTCTATAAACTTTCATCGTTTCTATCCCTTGCTTTTCAATAGTAAATTGCTTGCTCCACTCGTAAAAGCGTGTTCCTTTTATCTCTAAAATGCCTTGCTCCCACTCAAGGTAGGCTTCTTCAATGGCTTGAGCAAGAGAGGCTGGATCTTTTGGTAAAATGAGCCAGCCAATCGTTTCGTCAGGAATCATTTCTTTTACGTCCCCTACATCAGTAGCGATAACCGGTTTCTTTTTTTCTCCAGCTTCCAACGCAACAAGTGGGAAACTTTCGCTAAGCGATGGATTGATCAAGATATCCGATTCAACAATCTGATCCCCTACCGCTTTCGCTTCGATCCATCCTAGGAAATGCACGTTCTCTGCTAGTCCCGATTTCTCAACAGATTCTCGTAGAGCTGCTTCTTGTTCACCTATTCCGCAGATATTCAGTTCCCAATTATTAAAACGCACTGATTTCAATGCTTCAATCAAATAGCGATGACCTTTTACCCATTCCAGTCGACCAACCGTGATCATTTTAAAAGGCGTTTCTTTATTACTGATTTTCTTCTGACTAGTTGACTGTTTGAAGGCACGACCGTTATGTACGACCGTAATATGTTGCTCGTTTACATGACGTTGAACCAACGTTCTTTTTAGTTCACTGGAAACAGCAATCAGATGATCTGGTCTGGTCAAAGATTTTAAGTTAAGCCATTCAAACGCTTTTCCTTTTAATCCTCTACCTTCAAAGTCTAGTGTAGGATCGCTGTGAATCGTCGTAATCCACTTAGCTTTCATGCTAGAATGGATCAGACCTACAAGTAGATTTGCCCTAGGACCATGAGAGTGGACGATATCGAACTGATTTTTATTGATCCATTTTCTCAATTTTAAAAGAATCGACAGATCATACCTTGAACGCTGAGGGAGTACCGTAACCGATATGCCATTTTTTCGAGCACTTTCTGCTACTGGACCTTCTTCAAATACGAGTAATTCCATATCGATTTTGTCTATTCCTTGAAAGAGTGACAGGATATGAAATAATCCACCGCCATACTCATTACCAGCATTAATGTGCAAAATTTTCATTTCACTGCGTTCCCATACCTTATTTTCCATTTTTAGTAACTCTCTTTAGTTGACGCTGCTTGCGAATCTCTCCCATGAATACAGGTAGTGCTAGCATACGCTTATATCTGGAAGGTTGTTTTAACAATCTATAAAGCCATTCGATGTGCAATTTCTGAACGATCTTTGGCGCACGTTTCGATTTTCCGGATAACACATCAAAACTTCCCCCTACTCCGATCGCAATGCCTCGGTCAGCTACCTGAAGATACTGATGAATCCAATTTTCTTGTCTCGGGAATCCAAATGCCACTAGAATCAAATCGGGTTTCAAAGCAGCGACTTGTTCAATCATCTTAGGATCTGAATGATCAAAATAACCGTGATGATAGCCCACAACTTCCAGACCAGGCCAGAGTTTTTCGGCATTTTCTACTGCTTTTTGGATAACTTCTTCTTGGGCTCCGATAAAGTATACGCGTTTTTTGTATTTGCTAGATAATTCCAGTAAGCCCAACATCAATTCAAAACCTGGTACTCTCTCTTTGATCGGCGTTTTGAGTGTTTTGGCAGCTCTGACGATTCCAATGCCGTCTGGAGCTATGTAGTCTGCTTTTAATAATAAATCGAAGTACCTGTCGTCTTCTTTTGCGTACATGACAATTTCCGGGTTAGCTGTAACCAGAAAGGTTTTCTGCTGGTTTTCCATTCTCATGAGAAGCTGGGTCAGAAATTCTACTCGAGTTAAATTATTAAAAGGAATGCCTAATATCGATATCTTCTCATTGTTCATTCCATTCATCCGTTCCATAGATTCTATTGCTTTTATTGTAATACAATTCTTCCCTACCGTACAGTTAATCCTTGCTTTAAATGCCCCTTGATTCAGCTTTTTTAGTTGTTTTTATTCTGATTCAAAATATTTCTGACAAATGCCCACTTCTGGTCTGTATAAGATTGGATTTCCGTCCCTGGCTGCGCTGCAAGTTCTTGCTTCAATTCCTTATAGGCTTTTTTTGCTTGACTGTTCTGATTTAAATACTCTCTAAAAAACAACAAATCGTTCCACTTCGTTGAGTCTTTTTCAACAAGATGAATAAAGTGTGTTTTAACTGCATAACTTTTATCTGTAAAACGCGCAAGCACGATTTCATCTGGTTTCTCAACTTTTAATCTTAAAAAATCGGCTTCTTTTAACTGGGTGAACAACTCAGCATCAATCTGTTTTAAAGAGTCAATCCCTACCATGATATCAATGATTGGTTTTGCTGGCATCCCGACTATTGAGGTACTACCAATATGCTGAATTTGGTCCGGCTTTAGTGCTGTACAGTCCATTATTTGCTTTTTGGTATTCAAAAAAGCTTTTTCCCAAGATGGATCATATGGGTTTAGCCGCACCTCATTTTTTGTTAATCCAAGTTCCATAGACAAACACCTCTTCTAAGTAGTATAAAGAATTTTGCACATAATATTAAGCTATTCTGTTATAAATTTATAAGACTGTAATCGAATCGTGACTTTTAGAAATAAAAAGAGCAGAAGAGTTGTGCTCTCCTGCTCAATAGTTTAAGTCATTTGGTTTTTTGTTTTATAAAGAAACGTCTTCTGACTCGCTTCCTTTTTTGTTTTTAACTGTGATTTTTTTTGGTTCGATTTTTAAAACAAGAATGTTTGGATCTTGTTTACTTTCGTAACGCTCGTCCATATAATCGTTCCAAGATTTCTCAATCACTTCTTGGTTTTCTGTTGTTGAAACAACACCTTCTATTTCAACATAGTCTTTATTGATTAGACCTTCTTCATGTCCAAGCAATACAAAGACATTTGGGTTCTGTTCGATATCTTCTACTTTTTCTGTTCTTTTATCGGTCACTGTGTAAAGAGTTAAATCTTCACTGTGAAAAGACATATAGCGTGCTACGGGTTTATTTCCTGATATAGTCGCTAGTATACCTGTGTCGTTCTTATCCATGATTTTTAAAGCTTTTTCTTTTGAATTAGCCATATTACTCATCTCCTTTGAAGTTACCTTTACTATGCCAGAGATGATACTTGTATGCAAAGAATCTGCTTTTAGAGAAAAAAAAACAATCTTTGCAGACTGCTTTTTCTCATAATTGATATAGATATTGAATTAGGATTGGACTTGATTTTTCCCGTTACTTTTCACTCTGTAAAGCATACTATCTGCTCTGTTGAACAATTGACTAACCGTCTCTTTGGGTTGATATTGAGCAACCCCAGCACTACTTGTTACTTCAGCTGGCTCAGTGAAATCTGCTAGTAATAACTGATTTCGAATCAATTCTGATAATGCGTGTGCCTCCGCTTTTGAAGTGTTCGGTAAAACCATCATAAACTTACCACCCTCAAAATTACCGGCATAGTCACCTTCTCTTAAATTATCACAGATCAGTTGACTTACTTTTTTAATAATTTCGTCTCCAAACAGTGGTCCAAACAGTGAATTTTGATGAGTCAGATTATCAATATCTAGTAAACTGATCGAAACAGTTTTATCTTCACCCATTTGCGCCTCATTTACAAGTTTACCTAGCTCAAACAAAATATTCGCTCGGTTGTATAACCCTGTTAGTGAATCTTTTTTAGCTTGGATTGCCCATTCTTTGTTTTCTTCAAGCAGTCTTCGTCTTTCTTCTTCATAGTCTGTCACATCAAATACAATGCCCGACAAAAATAGCGGCGCGCCTTCTTCAGAGCGCTTGGTAACTTTTCCACGATCGTAATACGTACGGTATCCACCCTCTTTAGTCTTAATTCGATATCTTACTTCCCATACTGGACTTTGATTTGATAGGTGATCTCTCATAGCGTCCATTACGCGCTCGTAATCATCTGGGTGTACTTTGTCTGTAAAAAACTGAAAATCAACGTATTCTGGTAATTCTTCTTTTGTGTATCCCAAAGCCATTGCTTTCATGGGGTTGAACGTTACTCTGTTTACTTGGAAATCCCAGTACCAATGTCCCAAATTACCAGACCATGCGAAATCTAGAGAATCCTGTTCTTCCTGTAGTGTTAGCAACTCTCTATTTAGTCGCTTTACAGATTCTAACTCTGCTTTAAGTGCTTCAAGTTCTTTTTGACTATCTTTCTCGTTCATCTACTCACACCTCTCACAAATAATTATATGATACAGCGGCACATGTATATACACTTATGAGAAACCGACAACCAAAAATAGAATGTCTGTTCACATTTATGACAAAAAATGAAAGCACTTTTCCGATGACTCGGATTATATTAACACCTTTTTTAGAATATTTCTAAATATTTTATTAATGAGTTATTCATTTCAGTTTAGACTTATTTCAAATTAAAATGACTATTTTCTCATTAAATCAATATTGTTTTTATTTGTTTAATTTCTTTATCCGTTTTCAAAATTAATATCCTTTTATTGAAACAATTTTTTAAGGTCTTTAAGATTAAAGGTCGGTTCGTCTTACTAAAATTCCAGACAAACTTCAAAAAGTCTTTTTCAATTTGATTGGGATTTCCAAAAGTTCTCCTATGTAGAATTTTACCTTTGATGAAGCGTTTGAGTATTCTATAAACACAAAGCGTTCTAGGTACGTCCAGCCAGATTACGGTATCTGCCTCAATTAATCTTCGACTTAGCGTTCGATTATAATTGCCATCAATAATCCATCGTTCTCTTGACAGCACTTTTTCCAACTGTTCATCAAACGCATCTCTACTGAGTGTTTCATGATCATTTAACCAATTTATTTTATCTAAGTTTATCAGTTCAAGATTTAGTGATTTGGCCAATTTCTTAGAGAGCGTTGATTTACCAGAACCAGGACAACCAATGACCAGTATCTTTTGCATTCTTTTCCTCCTATCCAATCGATTATTTATAAAATGATAGAATAAAACAACACCATAACCACACCTATAACCGTCAGCACAGCCGCTATCGGTATACAAAATTTGAATACCGGTTTTTTAGTTTTATGACGAAATTTAGTCATACCTGTCCAAGCACCAATACCTCCAAGTAAAAATGCGCTGAGTAGTAAGTGCTTTTCGGATATTCTGTAAGCCCCTTTTTTTGCGCGCTTTTTGTCTGAGTAAAACAAATAAAATGTGTACATATTTACCAAAAAAATGTATGTTATTGTAATCATTTGAAAGTAGTTTAACGTTTCAAACATTTCTGTTCCTCCTAGTCGAATCGATTGAAAAAGCACCTTCTATTTTGCTAGAAGATGCTTTTTATCATACCATTAAACGTCTCTTGACAGTAGGGTTCTAGTTAACTGTTCAATGTCTTTTTTACTTTGTCCTTCTGGTAACTGTTGAATGAGTTCTAGCGCCTTATCTGTATATCGTTCCGCCAATTTAAAGGCTTCATCTAACCCTTTCGTTTCCGTTAAAGTTTTTCGAATTAACACTAAATCTTCTTGCGAGTAGGTCTCTTTGGCAAACTGAGCTCTGAAGAATTCGGGCTCTTTTTTCATTGCAAAGAGGATTGGAGCTGTATAAACACCGTTAGATAAATCCTGAAATAAGGATTTCCCCCAAGTAGATTCTTCTTGAGTATACTCTAGTAAATCATCCAGTAGCTGAAAAGCCATACCGACTTGGACGCCAATTCGGTAGCTGATCCACTGTTCTTTTACGGACAATCCGGATTCCATTGCACCAGCGTAACAGGATAATGCAAAGAGTTCTGCTGTTTTTCCGCGAATCTGTGTTAGATAGCGTCTCATCGTGATCTCTTCATTGAAAGATTGATCCAGTTGATGAAGTTCCCCTCCAATAACACGCTCCATTGCACGCGTTAATATGCCTTGAACATCTAGTTCAATTCGGTAAGGATGGGTGATTCTAAAACAGATAGATAGTAAGAAATCTCCTGCATAAACAGCTGCTTTCTTCCCGTAAGCCGCCTGAATGGTCGGACTACCTCTTCTAATTGCTCCTTCATCAACAATGTCATCATGTAATAAAGTCGCATTGTGGAAAATTTCAATAGATGCTGCTACAACCTTTGCCCTCTCAGACTGACTATCTGGTCCAAGACTAGAAAACAGCAAAGCATATGCTGGACGAACCATTTTTCCACTTGCTTCAAAAATATGTTTTGCTGCATCATTGACTTGCTTATTTCGAATAAAAATTTTATTGTAGATGAGCTTTTTTGTCTCACTTAACTCTTCTTTTAAAACTGGATATTCATCCCACAAAGGGTGCATGCTCACTCTCATTCCGCCTTAATCGTCGTTTGGAAGACGCGTATTTTCTTGCATTCTTTTTTGGTCTTTTCTTTAAGATAAATAGCGATTCTGTTTTGAAGCCGTTAGTTCCTGTTTTAAGTACTTAGTAAGGTTGGACATTGATTTCATTTGTCCCCATGTCATTAGATTTACCAAATGTTTCATTGTGACCGCAATCGGTCCCTTGATATGTACAAGGTTCATTAAGTAGCCAACACCAAACTGTGCTCCTACTGAAACGATTGTGCCTTTTTGCTTGTTTTCGTGCAGAGTCGACTTGAATTCTGGACGAAGTTCGGCTGCAATATTCTCTGCTGCTGTTTTTGCAGTCTGCTCAGCTGTTTGAGCATTTTGGGGCAAAGCAGTGCCCGAGGCATCTTCATAATGAACTAAATCTCCAACTACATAGATTTTTTTCATATTTTGTGCAGACATCGTACCAGAGGTTGTTATTCTCCCAGCTTTTCCAAACTCAACCTCTAAATCTTCAACGTCAGAGTTAGCTTTCACACCAGCTGTCCAAATCAGCGAATACGTCTGAAGAGGTTCTTGACCTTTAATCTCCACCGAGTCAAAGGTCACTTTCGAAACCGAAGCTTCGGTCATTAAGTTCACTTGATTTTCAGCAAAATACGCTTCTACTCTCTGTGATTCTTTCGCAGGCAGCGCAGGTAGAATGGTAGGAGAGGCTTCAACTAGAGATAGAGAAATTTCGTTTTCTTCTAGCCCAAAGTTTTTTTCAAGCTGCGGTTTCCACTCAACGAGTTCCCCCATGATTTCGATACCTGTTAGTCCACCACCACAGATTACAAAATGCAACATTGCCTGACGCTTTTTAGGATCTGTTTCTTTAGCGGCTTGTTCGACCATTGTTAGAATATGTTTTCGAATTCTAACCGCTTCTTTCCAAGACCACATCGTGAAGCCGTATTCGCTGACACCTTCTATGCCAAAATCATTGGGTTCTCCGCCCATTGCTAAAACGAGATACTCGTATGGAATTTTCTGAGACTCTGTCATCACATATTGCTCGCGTTCGTCGATTCTTTTCATTTCGTCTACGATAATTTCTACATTTTTATAGGATTTAAATAAGGTTTTCAAATCATGTACCGCTTCTTCTGGACGAATTCGACCACCAATGACTTCATGTAGTCTGGTTTTATAAGTGAAGAATGGATCTTTATTCACTAATTTAATATTAACTTGAGTGTCTCCACTTAATTTTCGGGAAAGATGCATGGCTGTAAAGACTCCAGAAAACCCAGCTCCGAGTATGATGATCGTTTTCTCTTCCAAATGAATCTCTCCTCTTTTTGAACTCCGTATGGTATATTTTATGTAAAACAACTGTTATCATTATACCGTTGAACAGGATGAAAGTCTAAGACTAAGAATTTGTAAGTGACGTTCATATTTTTATCGAAAAGGAGCTTGATCATGTCTATCCCACAATTTATGCGCTTCGTTGATATTCGCACAAAATTTACCAGCATGTTGCCAGTCTGCATTGGTGTACTATATGCTCTATATTATTTTAATTCCTTTAATTTTTTAAATACTTTAATTTTTTTTATTGCAACTGTCTTACTGGATTTTACGACGACTGCCATTAATGTATTAGTTGATTATCAGACCGCTTCTGTAAACTCTTTGGAAAGAGAATCCAATATCATGGGTAGGGAAAACATTCCTGAAAAACTGGTTATCTACTATATTTTCGGTATGCTGCTTCTTTACTTTATATTAGGATTCATTCTTGTCGCTCGCACAGATTTAGCCTTGCTTCCGCTGGGTATTATTTCTGCAATCATTGCGGTCACCTATACATATGGACCGATTGCCCTATCCAGAATGCCCTTAGGTGAGTTATTTTCTGGTCCACCACTTGGATTAGGTATTATCTTTATCTCGATTTTTGTTAATTACAGAGAAGAACTAATCTTGTCACTGAGCTTTCAAGATAATACGTTCCTCTTACTTGGAGACTGGCTGATGATCCTTATCATTATATTTGTTTCGCTACCGCAAGTGCTTTTGATCTCTAATATTGTATTAGCAAATAATATCTGTGATTTAGAACAAGATGTGGGTAACCACCGTTTCACACTTGTTTATCACCTCGGTAAAGAGAAAAGCATCCGACTTTACAATTGGCTAACATATGGAAGTTATGTAACTTTGGCTCTACCCATTCTTTTTGGCTGGTTACCGAGGATCATGTTGCTTATTTATCCAACACTAATTTTCGTACACCGACAAGTTAAGCTTTTTAATCAAAAGCAAGATAAAAGTGAAACCTTTATTACTTCTGTTAAATCTTTCTTGGCCTTTACTTTAGTAGAAATTATTCTATTCGTTATTGCTATTCTGTGGACAACTTTTTAACAAAAAAAAGCCCTTATTACCCTCTATGAAAATATTTATCAGGGGTACCAGGGGCTTTATTATTTTATTTCCACAGGTTTATCCACATAGTTATACACAGTCTGGGGATAACTTTCATTAAAGACTATTCTATCACGTTATATCTAAATTGTTTGAAAGCAGAGATATCTCCATCTTCTGTATCATCAGCATATTGAATAAACTGTAACTTAGGATTATAGTCAGTTGAGTGGGCGCCTTCAATTCCTTCGATATCTAATTTATAAGATTCTCCGTTTTTGATTTTTTCTTCAAAAATCTTCTCATTCGCTACATAGAAGTAAGACGTTTTACTCTCGTCTACCTCCTCCGCGAGAACTTCAAGCTGACTATCTTCTTTATGTATTTCCGAAGTGATCAGTAGCAACTCTGCATTCCCGACCTCTTTACCCATCGCTACCTGAATTTCTGTTTTATCCTCTGATTCCAAGGCGCCTTCAATTTCGCCACAAGCAAATAAACCAATGCTTGTAATCAATAAACCTGCCATTTTAAATTTCATCATCATTCCTCCTTTTATTCTCATGTATTCATTATATCTAGGAATCACTCTTTAGAAATCCGACCTAAGTCTCATTTAACATGTTTTCATGATATTGATTGTATTCCTGAGCTAACGTATACTTTTTATAAGTACATACAAAAGGAGTTTTGATCTTGAATCTATCTACATTAACCTTTAGAAAAGCCACACAAGAAGATGTTCCACTTATCTTAAAATTTATCAGAGAGCTCGCTGCTTACGAGAAATTGGCAGACGAAGTCGTTGCTACTGAAGAAATATTGATTGATCAGTTATTTCATAAAGAAAAATCAGAAGTTCTATTTGCTATTGTGGACAACAAAGAAGTAGGCTTTGCACTATTTTTCCACAACTTCTCCACTTTCCTCGGTCGTTCTGGACTTTATCTGGAAGACTTGTATGTTGATCCAACTCATAGAGGTCACGGTTATGGTAAGGCTCTATTGAAAAGATTAGCGCAAATCGCTGTTGAACGAGGATGCCGTCGTATGGAATGGATCTGTTTGGACTGGAACCAATCGAGTATCGATTTTTACCGATCACTAGGTGCAGAGCCCATGGAAGACTGGACGATTTACCGTGTTACTGGCGATACACTGACTACACTTGCCCATTAAAAAATAAATAGACGCATCGAATGATTATTATTCGGTGCGTCTACTTATTTGGCTTTAAGTCATTCAGTGCTTGTCTTTATTGTTGAATAGAGCATACATTACCGATCCAATTAACAGTCCAACAGCTGGTCCGACACCGACGAAAAAGATGAGTGGAACGTTTTGAAATACCAAGTTCAATAAGAGTCCGAGCACAGTTCCAATCAGTGGGCCAAAGGCTAGAAAATAAATGGCACGGTCTTCATTCGGCTCTGGTTTCATCTGGTTATCTCTCCTTCATATCTATCAAGTCTGCGTGCTTTCTCACGTTCAATCATTTTGCGTATTGAAGACTATCCGCAGTTAGTAATTGTTCAAGTGCATCATAAGAATCTACTTCATAGTCTGGTTTGATATTCGTCTGGTTATCCAGCTTCAAAGGATTGAACCAGACGCTGGTGATTCCTGCATTGATTGCTCCTTGAATATCAGAACGGAGAGAATCGCCAATCATCACCGTATTTTCTGGTGTGATTTCTTTGCTTTGATTGAACAGTTTTTTGAAGAAACGTGGATCAGGTTTGGCTACACCGACTTCGTCTGAAATAATCACTTGATCAAATATTTGATCAAGTCCCGTTCCTTTTAGCCGTTTACGTTGGGTGGATGATTGTCCATTTGTACCGGCAATCAATGTATATCCCTGTTCTTTCAAATGATTTAATAAGACTTCTGCACCTTCAATCAAGTAAAAGTTTTCATCCAATAAACTTCTATAAGCACTTTCTAGTAATACACCATCTTGTTTAACATTAAATTGCTCGTAAGTAGTTGAAAACCGAGTATCTAGCCACTCTTTAGGTGAACCCCCAGCTTCAATTTCACGCCATACGTTGCGATTGACCACATTAAACACTTTCAGCCATTCATCGAATCGTACGTCTGGTACCGGATATTGTTTTAAGATGTTCTCCAGTCCTTCTTGCGCTCCTTTTTTAAAATCCAGAATGGTATCATCTAAATCGAATATTATATTGACTTTATTTTGCATATGTCATCCTCCATTTTGTGAATCCTCTATAGACATTTTACCGAAAAATAAGCATTCGTCCATAAAAAATCTTATAAATAGATACTCTTTTTTATTTTCGATTTCTGGTTCTTTTGTACTATTTCAACTATACATTTCAATCGAAATTTGGGTATATATATTCCTACTTCCAAAACTGATATAATTAAAAAAACAGGCACGATGAAAAATTTGTTATTGAGGAGTTTTACGATGTTATCAACAATTTCGCTAATGGATGCGTACATGATTGAAACACTTTTGTCTAAAGGTGTTGAAAAAGAAAAACTGGTCCAAGCGGTTCAAACGCATACTGTGGATCAATTTGTGGAGATAGACGGTTCTTACGATTACAGAGAATTGAATCAGGCTATTACGGGAAAAGAAAATATGTACCAAGAAGCTATTGAAGATGGCTATGCCATCAGCTACCTGACGCTTTATGGTTTAAAAAACTTATTAAGAATGAAGTTCGGGTTCGAAGAAAATACGGATTATACGACTTTTGAAAGAAAAATCGAAGATTTAGTCGTTACTCCTGCACAATTAGACACGTTAACTAAGCTTGTTGGGAAAATCTGGACGGTTAAAATAACTGCTCAAAAAGAAGACGATTCTGTAGAAATTTCGATTCTTCATGTTAGTTTAACTGAAGAGGTTTGAACTTTATGAGCTGTTCATTAAATAAAAATTAAAAAATTTGTTGACAGCTCATATACTCTCTTGCTATAGTTATGACCAACAACTACTAACAAAACGAAATGCGTAAAGATAAGTACTATTCGAAAGTCTTCATAGAGAGCCCGGTCTGGTGAAAAAGGGTAAGATGGAAAGATAGGAAAATGGTCTTTAAAAGTCTGGATGATCAATCCGAGTTCAGACTAACGTTGAATAGGCGAGTTTTAAAGCAAGCTTATTACGGTCACACCCGTTACAGTGTCACAGTATTATACGCCCAATTTGCGTCGTACTGTTTGAGACAATGAGAAGTGATTCCATTGTAAATCAAGGTGGTAACACGAGATGATATTTCGTCCTTGAAGGAAGTTCGCAGTAAGCGAGTTTCTTTCAAGGGCTTTTTTTATACTTATAAACTTAAACACTGAAGAGATGAGTAAATGAAACTGAGGTAACAACAGAGAACCTGTGCATGGTGAAAGCAGGTTTACCTCAAGACATTGAATATGGTCTCTTCCCCCTCACTCCTGCTTGTGCAGAGTGAACGTGGGATACCAAGTCTACTAATAGACAAGGCTATCACGGTCGCACCCGTTAACATGCAAGAGAGAAAGAGGATTTAACTCCTTTTCTCATGGAGGTATTTTTCGCGAGAAGAATACAAACAAAGGTGGTACCACGAAGATAGCGTTCGTCCTTTGACCCAGTCAGCCATAAAGCTAAATTTTTGCTTTGTGTGCTGCTCGGTCAGGACGAACGCTTTTTTTATACGAAGAATCAGTCAAGAACTTATTAGGAGGAACCAATATGATAGAGCTTAATCAAATCGATGTTCATTTTGAATCAGATAAAAAAATCATCCATGCCGTTCGTAATGTGTCGCTTACCATTGATAAAGGAGATGTATTCGGAATTGTCGGATACTCAGGTGCAGGAAAAAGTACGCTCGTTCGAACCATCAACTTACTTCAACGACCAACAAACGGATCGGTTCGCATGAATGGGCAAGAGCTACTGGACCTCAATCCAAAAGAGTTACGGACAGCACGCAAAAAAGTCGGTATGATTTTCCAGCATTTCAACCTGATGAACGCACGCACAGTTGCAGGAAACGTATTATACGCTCTACGTTCAAGCAAGCTTCCGGTTGAAGAGAAAAAACGTAAAGTAACAGAGTTATTGGAACTCGTAGGATTAGCTGATAAACAAGATGTCTATCCTTCTCAACTTTCTGGTGGGCAGAAGCAACGTGTTGGGATCGCTCGAGCATTGGCAAATGATCCAGAAGTCTTACTGTGTGATGAAGCAACAAGTGCACTCGATCCTAAAACGACCCTATCTATTCTGGAACTCGTTAAAGACTTAAACGAAAAACTTGGACTAACCATCGTCATCATCACCCATGAAATGGAAGTAATCAAAGAAATCTGTAACAAAGTCGCCGTCATGGAAAACGGTGCTGTGGTAGAGCAAGGTGATGTGGTTTCTATTTTCACTGATCCAAAAGATCCTTTAACACAAGAATTTATTAATACAGCAACACATATCGATCAAGCACTGGCAAAACTAGCCAAGCACCCTTCCGTTTTGAATATCAGTGAAGACGACACAATCGTTCGCCTCTCCTTTGTAGGGGAAAGTACTAATAGTCCATTGATTTCGAGTCTCTATTCCAAATTCACTGTGACTACAAATATTCTATACGGTGATATTGAGATTCTTCATGATACGCCGATCGGGAACTTGATTGTTACCTTAAGTGGAACGACAGCGCAAAGAAAATCCGCTATTGAATATTTAAAATCGCAAGATGTAAAAGTCCAACAACTCGAGCAAATACGATTACACGACAAAGCAAAAGTTGTCTCGATCAATAGAGAAAAACACATTCTATAATCATAAAAAAGGAGCAAAGAGATGAATCAGATAGCCGCATTTTTAGAAAGCATTGCCCCCAATGCCTGGGGTATTCAAGACCGTATTCTTGAAAGCACTTGGGAAACGATCTATATGACACTGATCGCAGCTGTTATTGCCGGAGCCATTGGAATTATCTTCGGGGTGATCTTAGTAGTCACAAACAAACAAGGTATTTTAGAACGGCCAAAGTTTTATAATATCTTAGACCAATTCGTTAACACTGGACGCTCGATTCCTTTCATTATCTTAATGGCTCTACTTGCGCCCTTCACAAGAGCGATCGTTGGGACAACCATCGGGACAACTGCCGCAATCGTTCCAATCGTTATCGGAATTATTCCATTCTATTCCAGACAAGTTGAAAATGCTTTACTTGAAGTGGATCCAGGTATTGTGGAAGCCGCAGAATCCATGGGCTCTTCGCCTCTTGAAATCATCTTTGGCGTTTATTTAAAAGAAGGCTTCCCTTCTCTGGTTCGAGTATCAGCTGTTTCAATTATTAACTTGATTGGACTAACGACAATGGCTGGAGTCGTTGGAGGTGGTGGCCTTGGAGATCTTGCGATTGCCAGAGGATATAACCGATACCAACTTGACGTCACTATCGTTTCCACTTTAATCATCATATTGATTGTGTTCTTCACCCAATGGGTAGGACGCATATTGATTCGAAAAACATCTCATTAACCGCATCAATCTAGTAAAACGATAAGAAAATATAAATTTTGAAAAGAGGAAAAAGATGATGAAAAAGAACGTATTAGCACTATTCGGTTTAGTAGGTGTATTGTTATTAGCAGCATGTGGAAGCAATGGAGAAACCGTTAAACTAGGGGTTGTCGGAGAAAACAATGAAGCTTGGGAAGACGTAAGAGACCGCTTGGCTGATCAAGATATTGATCTAGAGATCGTTACTTTCTCTGACTACCAAACACCTAATGTGGCACTAGCTGACGGGGACATTGATTTAAATGCTTTCCAAACAGTTATTTTCCTAGATGATTTCAACAAAGATACCGACAATGACCTGACGCCTATCGCAGATACAACCTTAAATCCATTAGGTATTTATTCTGAAGAAGTCACTTCAGTCGAAGACATCCAAGATGGTGACACGATTGTGATCCCAAATGATGCTTCAAACGAAGGTCGTGCACTGATTCTTTTACAATCAGCTGGTTTGATCACGGTTGATCCAGAAAAAGGCAATTACCCTATTGTTGATGATATAACAGATAATCCACAGAATTTAGACATCGTAACCGTTGCTGGAAACCAGACTGCTCGTTCATTAACTGATGCTACAGCAGCTGTCATTAATGTCGGGATGGCCGTAGATGCTGGATACATTCCATCTGAAGATGCGATTTTCTTAGAACCCGTAAATGAAGAATCAGAACCTTATACGAACGCTATCGTTGTTCGCGCTAACGAAGTTGATAGTGAAGTTTACCAAAAAATCGTAGAAGCTTATCAAACGGACGAAACTGCAGCCATCATCGCTGAAGTTACACAAAATTCTTCTATTCCAGTTTGGGAATAGTCATTACTTAAAGAGCAGCATTAAGATACAAATCACTCATTTATAGGATACATTAAAAGCCATCAAATGTAGGATGAATAATCCCTCATTTGATGGCTTTTTTGAGTAAAATTTTCATTAATAAAGAAATTCAATCAAGCCTTCTTCATCTCTAAATATATCAGTAAGACTTTTACCTTGCAAAAATATCTTATCTAAATTTTCTATAAAATCATCATTATACGCCTCACTTACGGCAGTTTGATCAATCCATACCGTTCGCCCTTCTTTACTACTATGATCAATAAAATATGACTGCCCTCGATAGCTGAATTCTATTTCTCTTCCATATTCAAGATAATATATTAAGCCATTTAGCGGTAGCGGAGTAGGTTCATTACCCCATTCTTTTTCAAATTTTTCTTCATCGAATTCTTCTTCATTCATAAAAACACCTCTTTTATCAGTATTTTATTTTTTCACCACCAGATCATGTACATCTACACGTAAATAGTCAAGGTTTAAAGTAGCATTACCTTTTTCACCATAAAGCTTTTTTACTTAACTTAATCTTCCTCTATTATACAACTTCCAAGTGATTGCTTCTGCTTTTTCTACCGTTTTATTTTTGTCATCATAGCTGTAATGATGATTAAAAATAATTTCAATTTATTTTTACTTTCCTGTTGACTTTTACATCGTACCTCGATATACTAATCTCAAATAAAAGTATATCGAGGTGCGATGTAAAATGAGTGATGAAGATTTACACAAAGTATATAACCCGATGACAGAAACGGCCTTTTATGTTCTGTTATCCTTGCAAGAAGAACGACACGGATACGGCATTATGCAAGATGTTGAAGAACTAACCAACAACCGACTCAGCTTTGGTGCTGGAACTTTATACGGTAGTTTATCCAAGCTAAAAAAAGATGGTCTGATCGACATTGTTAAAGAAGAAGGCAAGCGAAAGATTTACCAAATCACACCAACTGGAAAAACTTTTTTACAACTAGAAAAGAAACGTATTGAAGAACTTTACAAAAATTCTGAGAGGATTGATTAGCCATGAAAAAGTCTGTTTATAAATTTATTACTGTCGATAACTACGAAAAAGAAGAAGTTTTTTTGAAAGAGATGGCATTAAAAGGCTGGCAGTTTACTGAATATAAAGGACTGAAATACCACTTTGAGCAAAGTGAACCTGCAAATATTGATTACCGTATAGATTATTTTGATGGTAAAAAGGACGAAAAAGACGATTATATTCAACTATTTGAAGATAGTGGCTGGACACTCGTCTCTACATATACAATCTTTGACGGCGAGTGGTGCTACTTCAAAAAAGCTGCACAAGACAAGGAAGTAAATGAGATTTTCACTGACAATGAATCTAAAATCGCCCTGTTTGAAAAAATACGCTACCGTTGGACTCTTTATGGTTTCATGTTAATGTTTTTGATCCCATTTAGCCTCTCTACAACTTTACCAAGAGGGATTCTTTTCATTAGTATTCCCATGGTGATTTTATTCAGTGTCGCGATTATTCTTTATGTAAAATTGTGGTTGAACTTATCTATGAAAATTAAACGTATGAAGCGTTAATATCTTATACATTGAGTAAAAGAGTAAGCTCACTTAGATTAACGACCTAAGTGGGCTTACTCTTTTTAATTTGTTGAAGATAATAGATTAATTAAGAATAAAATCATCGCTACTAAACTTGCTAATGTACGAACATGATTCCATGTTGTCCAAGTTTTAAGGAAGTGTCTCCATACCTTGCTCTCTTTATCTTCTGTATTAACCTTGGCTAATTCATTATTGAGAGGCACATTTCTTATCCCTGTGACCATGAAACAACCAAAAAAATAGCAAGTAGCGCCAATCAGCCCCCATACGGTGACTAGAGATGTAAAGAAATAAAGAATCATTAATACTACACTAGATAAAGCCGTTCCTAAAAAAAACAAGAAAAACCAAGGATTTAGTACTGTCTTATTAATTTCCTGCATAGCCGTCATTCCATTTGAATGAGACACCTTGGAAAAAGCCTTCATGATAAAGTTTGAAAAAGCAAAAAACATACCTGCCACTAACCCCGAACCGATTAGCGAAAAAAACAGTAGACTATTTACTAAATCATCCATGATGATGCTCCTTTAAAGTTTTGAGTCGTCAGCGATCTGAAGCGCAACCGACTGTATTTGACCTTCATAATCCACATCTGGAAATACGATCGTTCTAAACTCCGCAACTTTATAAGTATTTCCTTTAATTGTAAATTCTTCTGGCCCTTTTTTAAGAATATTAATGAGATTAACCGCTTCTTCGTTAGATATCATATATTCTTCTGGAAAATGATCTTTGTAAGTTAAAGTGACATCAATGTTTTCCATAAATGTATCCTACCTTTTAAAATTTTTAATGTACTTATTGTTCGTTGAACTGAATTGCGACGCCTTGTACTTGACCTTCGTAATCCACATCTGAAAAACTGATTGAACTCAAGTCTTCAGTCTTATACGTATTCTCTTTAATCTCAAATTCACTGACATCTTCTTTGATTAGCTTAATTAAATCTACGGCCTCTTCATTAGATAATACATATTTCTTTGGAAAACTATCGTTATAAAAAATGGTTACATTGATTTTATTCAAGTTATACTCTCCTTTTTATTTACCAAAATTTCTCAAACTGTTTTTCGAGTATCTATTTTCATTATATATTGTGTGACTCTTACATACTATAGCCAATACTCTTCATTTCAATATATCTATGGTTAGATGGATAAACTGCTATAAGCTTTTAATAAATATCGCACTATAAGAAAAGCTAAGAAGCAGAGTAGGCTTCTTAGCTTTTCTTTTTATCGAATCAAAGACTTATAACTTTCTTTCGATTTGACTATATAGAGGAAATAAACTCATCTAAATCTTTCTTATCAAATAACCCCGCTGCTCTAAAGACAGTTTGGTAACTAAGTCTAGCTTGTTCAGACATCGAAGCTTTGTTTCCTTTATTTTCTGGGGATAGAGCGGTTAAACGGGTTTGATACCCTATCCTGTCCAAACCCATCTTAAGCGCCATCCAGCACCTTGAAAGATGTTCTTTAGAAGTCACTACACAAATACCTGTCACCTTTCTGGGTTGGATATACTCTACAAATTCCATAACGTTACCAACGGTATCCCTTGCTTGAACCAATGACACCATTCTACTTTCTTCAATACCTAACATGATCAAATGGTTTTTAATCTCATTTGCCTCAACGTACTCATTTTGAACGGCTCCACCACTAATTAAAATCGTTGCTGCAGGGTTTTCATCAGCTAGTGCTTTTATAATAGTTGACCTTTCAATCAGCGTTGGTGGAAAAGAACCATCGTCGTTCAAGAAATAACCAAATACGCAAATCAAGTCGACAGGTTTATGGTCATAAAAATCGTTTCTCATCTTATTCGTTTCTATAAACGCCAAAACATTCTTGAACTTCTGGTAGAGCGGACGGCAACTCTCCTCAAGCCGATCTAGATACTGCATCCTATCTTTTGTAGGAGTATTAATAATGGTTTGCTGGATCAATATCATTACTAAGGCTGCGCTATTACCGGGGTCGATTTCAAGAATTTTAGAAAATGCTTGTATCGCTCCTATGTTATCGTCAAAGTGTGCCAGTATTTCTCCCTTCAAGAATAATGCATTCATCTTTTGATGATCGTCTTGAATCATTTCGTCAATAGCTTCTAGCGCACTTTTATATCGCCAGTTTTCCAAATGATCAACAATACTATCAAAATCAGTCAAACCTTTGAAACTCGAGCCAATTGCCGGAATCAAAATCGTTGGATCCACGCTTCCTTGATAATCTTCTACTACAACCGGACTACTATTCATTCATACCCGCCTTTCTCGTTTAGTACATTTCACCTTCATTATATTAGTAACGATGACTTTTCAACTGTTTTCATTTAGTTCTTACCATTGTTTGTATTGATTGTTTTTTCAGTATCTGGAAGCGACTTGTTTACATCCATATCTCCCATAGCTGTATTGACAACCGGTAATTTAATTCTTTTTTTAGATTTTTTTAAACCACTCTTTTTTTCTCCAACCTTCGAGCCTCTACCGTATACAATATAAAACATGAATGCACTAACCCCCATAATGATGACTGAGTACACTAAGTTTACTGCTGCAGCATTCACGTTGTTAGCAGCATCCGCATTTTGGCGTATGGCAATACCAATCGTTGGGTATGCTGGATGATAGAGGAATGCAGAAAGATCATAGTCAGCCAAGAAGTTGTTGAAATTTAATGCTACTAAAGCTAGAGCTGTTGGAAGCAGCGCTGGAAGAATGACCTGGACAAATGTCCGTAAAGAAGAAGATCCTAGTATTCGAGAAGCATCTTCTAAATTGTTATCAAAAGAGTAGTAAGCTCCTTTAATATATCTCAAAGTAGAAGGTAGCATCATAATCAGATACATTAAGGGTAAAATCCATACGCTCCCTATTACACTATTTCCTAAAAGCAACCAAGATGGTGCATCGTAAGATATGATCAAACCTAAAGCTAGCATCAAGCCTGGTAGCAACCACGGAATATAGAAAAAATACTCCGTCCATTCTGCTAGTTTGTTGTTCTTATTTTTCATTACGATTCTTGCAATCATAATCATGAATAGTACAGCTAATACAGCCGCTCCACCTGAGTAGAACACACTCGTTAGCAATGGACCATAATTGTTATTATTGGTCAAAATATCTGCGTAATTAGACAAGGTGAAATATTCAAATGATAGTATGGTCTGAGATATTCCTTGTAAGTTCATGAAAGAGAACAAGATCACCAGTATCAAGGGAATCATGTAAACTAAAAACAGAAGATACGAAATGATATGAACAATCGCATTAACCACTGGATGATCAATTTTTTGTTTTGCTACACGTGTTTTCGTCTTTGATATAGACATGTAGTTTCCTTTTTTCTCATTTCGGGTCATAACAACCAACAATATAATCTGTGCAATCCCTAAAATGATCGATAACAAGGCAGCAAGGTCTCTTGAACCGGGACGCTGCGTAAAACTTAGAATGAGCGGTGAGATCGTTTCAAAACGTCCCCCAACCATAATCGGTGCAGCCATTGCGCCCAGACCCATTTGAAAGGACATAATGATCAGTGTCATCATAACCGGGAATAAAGTTGGGAAAACAACATCTTTCAGTACTTTCCACTGATTTCCACCCAAGTTTTTTGCTGCTTCTATCGTACTATTGTCTAATCCTTTAACACCATTTCTAAAAAAGAGCATATGGTTTGTTGTACATGCAAATGTCATGACGAATAATACGGCCGGGAAACCTGTAAACCAACCAGGGTTTATTTCCGGGAAAAATCGTAACATGAAGTTTGTAAGCACGCCATTTTGACCATAGACATATAGATATCCATTGTTTAAAACCATTCCACTAAAAACTAAAGTGGATAAAAAGCCTATTCTTAATAATTTAGATCCCTTAATATCAAAATACTCCGTAACCAGTACGATAAAAACGCCAACGATGTTGACTGTAAAAGTTAGTACGGTAGCAAGTAAAAAGGAATTTAATATAGCGCTTATAGCTCTTTTTGAGCTTGATAAGCGACCAATAGCAGATAAACTCAATTGCCCGTCTACCCAGAAAATATCGACGAGCACATTGATATTTGGAAGAATGAGTAACGTTACGACGAACCAAGCGGTAAAACCACAAAACAAGTAAAAGGGGATTCTCGATAGAATATTAGAATCTTTCATCTTGTTAATAAATGGATGATTCATTTTTAATCGCCCCCATATTCCAGAATATCTTTCGGCTCAATGTAGACGGTTAGCTCCTTGCTCGAATCAATGACATCATTTCCATCTTCTTTTACAATGATTCTAAGGGTAGTATCTAATGCTTCACAAATAAAGGTAGAAAAAGTCCCGTAAAAAACTTCATCGATAATCTTAGCTTGAATAGGTACTGCGACGCTATTCTCCGGCACCCACAATTTGATTTTTTCTTCACGAATGTAATGTCTAGAAGTTGCATCAAATTGTCTCTTTTCATTATGCTGATTAATGTACTCGATCAAAGCGCGATCGATGTAATTGGCTTCTCCAATGAATTTACATACAAACTCAGTTGAAGAGTGGTCATAAATTTCTCTAGGTGTACCAATTTGTTCAATAACACCATCATTAAACACAGCAATTTTATCTGAAATTTCTAGCGCTTCATCTTGATCATGGGTAACGTAGATCGCCGTCATACCTGTTTCTCTTTGAATTCTTTTCAATTCTAAGCGTAATTGCTTTCTCAATTTTGCATCTAGATTGGATAAGGGTTCATCAAATAATACGATATTAGGTCTCTTGGCTAATGCTCTAGCGATGGCCACACGTTGTTGTTGTCCACCAGAAAGATCAGATACATTTTTCTCCAATTGACTTTCATTCAATTCGACCAGCTCTGCCAGTTCTAATACACGTTCATGGATGTCACTTTTAGATTTCTTTTCTATTTTTAAACCATAAGCAATATTATTATAAACACTCATTGTAGGAAACAAAGCGTATGATTGAAAGATCATACCCAATCCTCTTTTTTCTATCGGTGTATTCGTAATATTCTTGCCCTTTACATTAATACTACCTTTGCTTGGCTTATTGAAACCGGCTATAGCACGAAGTGTGGTCGTTTTCCCACATCCTGATGGTCCCAGAAGTGTGAAAAATTCGCCTTCTTCGATTTGAAAGTTAATGTCATTGATTGCCACAAAATCATCATATTTTATCTGTAAATCTTTGATTTCAATCATACAACTACCCCTTACATTCTTTGTAAATGTTAAAAAGCAAAATAATTTCTATTTTGCTTTTCGACATTATTCTATGGCATTAATTCCAATTCAACTTTTTCGATCCATGCATTAAGATTTTCTCGAACAAAGTTCCAATCTACTTCCATCGGTTCCGTTGCTTCAGCGATTTCAATCAGTCGATCTGATGCACTCGCATAGGCTTCTTCATTAACAGGTAAACCGCCAAATTCTTCTACGAACGCACTTTGAACTTCCGCACTACCGAACCAGTCGACAAACTCCTGTGCTGCTGCGTAGTCGTGGTCGTCTCCTTTATTGATCACACCGATTTGTTCTCTCATTGTGATGACGCCTTGTTCTGGATTAATCGGAACGGCTGTAAATCCAAACTCTTCTTCTGCTCCTGGTATTCCACCAAGGAAGTGATAGCTAAGCGGCACAGTTCCTTCCGCAAAGTTTTGAAGCTGTTCTTCATTTTCTGGTGTTTGATAACCATTCGCTAGATAGGCTTCAACTTCATCCCAGCCTTCTTGTGAAATTCCCAGATCGCCATCTTCATCGACGTATTGTAGTAAAATACTTAAAATCGCTTTTTGATCCGTACCTGAAGCCAATGATGCTGGCACACGATACTGTTGTGCAAAGTCTGTCATTTCACTTAAGTCTTGCCAGTTTTCCGGTGCTTCGTCCTCGCTAACGAACTCAGGATTATACATCATGAAAATTCTTTGTTCTACTAAAGGATGAAACATGGACTCGCCTATCATGGTGTCTTCAGGAATTTGGCTCAACCATTCTGGTTCATAGTCAACTAAAATATCGTTGTCGACTAGCTCAAAGAACATCGCTTCATCCATACCAAACGTCACATCTGCTTGGGGTGAGTTCGCTTCTGCTAACAAACGGTTCAACACGTCTCCGCC
This sequence comes from Marinilactibacillus sp. XAAS-LB27, assembly GCF_036039175.1. NCBI lineage: Bacteria > Bacillati > Bacillota > Bacilli > Lactobacillales > Carnobacteriaceae > Marinilactibacillus > Marinilactibacillus sp. XAAS-LB27. The sequence goes on from NZ_JAYXKP010000006.1 coordinate 34,648, forward strand.
GCCCGCTTCCACATACTGCATGCTGAATCCAGCATCACTCGCTAAATCATCGATCCATTCTTGTCTTCCACCGGCTAGAGAATTGGAATAAACCAATACTTCTTTATTGCCATCGCCGCTTCCTTCGCTGCTAGTACCTTCCGATCCTTGATTATCTCCAGAAGCACAAGCCCCTAATAATAAAGCTGTTGATGATAACGCAACAAGTAAGTTCTTATTCATGATTTTCGTCTCCTTTATGGTTTTTAATTTTTAATTATATTTTATTTTTTTCTATTCTGGTTCCTCAACGGACAGCACACCTTTGATGCCATGATAGTTCTTTACTAAACTTTTAGCTTCTACGTGATTGTTAAACTTAATCGACATGTAGTATAAAATATTCTCATTTTTATCCGTGTTCCCTTCAATACTCAGCACTTTCCAATCCTCTAAAGCACAATAGGACAAAAAATTATGAAAATCGACTACCGTTTCAAATAAGATGTAACAATCAACCACTTTTCGTTGGCTCATAAATGCTTTTTTCAACCGCTGAAAAGAGTTCATAATAACGAGTAATGCAAAAGCACCAATAATAGCGCCTTCATAAAATCCGATACCAATTGCTAGTCCTACACATGCCGCTGACCAGAGTCCCGCTGCGGTCGTTAATCCTCTTACATGATTGTTGTTCGTGACCAATATCGTTCCCGCTCCGAGAAATCCGATACCGCTGATTACTTGGGCACCCATTCTCGAAGGGTCGCCTACTAGATACGTATCTGATATAAACTGATTTGTCATCATAACAACTGTGGATCCTAAACAAACCAATATATAGGTTCTAAAACCAGCCGCATGGTTTTTCATATCTCTTTCTAGACCGATAATCCCGCCTACTACAACTGCCATCAATACCCTAAGTGAAATAGTTATTGTATTTAATTGACTCAAATCAAAAAAATAAATTCATATTATTTCCCCCTCAATTATTTACAAAACAGTTCATTTAAGAAAACGCTTTAGGAACCGGTACCACCCTAGTATAATTGTAGTCACTATTTTTGTCAACGCTTTTATGGAACCGGTATCTAATTAGTTTTGTACGTATTAAGATATCCAACAACTACCAGTTAGGCTTTTTTTTTATGTATTTAATGCTCATTTGGACAATTAATCATTAGCATATCCTAACGCTTTGACGATTTTAGTTGGAGCACATCAGAATAAGTTTCGCTTTATATATTCAATACAATTCCTTAATAATATGATCCTGTACATTTTTGGGTATCGCTGTGACTAAAAATATGACTGCTAAAATAACGACTGCACTTATAAAAATGAACGTATAACTGAGTCCTTGTGAGTATACACCATCACCTATGTTTACTTCTGAAGCAGGCATATTAAACTTTTCCATAGAGTATAAATAAATTAAAGATAACAAAAATGTCGTCGACCCAATCAGCCAGTTTCTTTTACGTATTCTTCTTGCTAGTTCGTCTGAAATCAGAAACACTCTATCTCCAACTGTCATTTGATTCTTCGTTCGCTTCTTTAGCATTCCATCCACTATAATTTTTCGTCTTGATGGATAGTCGTGATTCACACTATTCCTCCTCTCCGTTAAATATCAATCTATTATTCTGCTTTAATTGAAGTATCCTTTTAAATTCACCTTTAAATATTCCAGAAATTCTATTTATTCCATACTTTTATAATCTAGTGTTCTTTTTCTATCGACTTTCATAAAAGGAATATGCGCAATTACCTTCATTACAGACGCCAAAATTAAGACTAGTATAGGTACTTGAATTGTAAATTGCTCAAACAGAAATCCAAACAGTAATACGCCGATCAATCTAGCCATTGAATGAAATGTCGTTTCAACTGAAACAAATCGTCCAATCTTTTCTGGTGTAATCATTGATTGATACAACGTCGTATAGAAGATCAAGTACAGTGCAAAAGAGATATACAATACAAAATGAGAAGAACCAAAAAAGAGAATCGACAAGATAGAATTCTCTCTAAGAATAGTTAGAAATCCTTCGTTTATTAATGGGAGCAATAAAAACCCAAATACGATAACCCCAAAAAGCCCAATAGTGATATTGTTTTCTATAGAAAAACGCTTTTTTAACATGGGAAGTAATAAGAAAGAAGCAATGGATCCTATGGTTGCAATACTTTGTATAATCCCATATGACTGTTCACTGTTTCTTAAAATGGTTAGCATTATGTATGGAACGCCTACACTTATAAAGGGAAAGATGATTAAATGACTCAATACGTCATTCGCGAATAAAGAGGTGATTTTCTTATCTATTAATAAAAGTTTAAAACCACTCATCACATCTTTTAAGTAGTGTTCTTTTTCGGCTTTTTTAACCTCTTCTTCAAAAAACATGAATCCTTCTAAAACTGAGGAAATTAAGTAAGTAATTCCGGTAACTAGCAACACCATAGACATATTTGTGAATGCATATAAACTAGTTCCTATTATTGGTGCAAGTGCATATGAAGCATCCGCAATCACGCCATACAGTGCGTTTGCATTTGGCAACTCTTCTTGCTTCACAATCTGTGGTATGATCGATGCAAAAGCTGGGTTGAAGAATATTTCACTTAAAGAATAAAATAGGACTATCATATAAACTAAACTCATAGTAAGTGAAACACGTAAAGAAATGGCAAACATAATCAAGGCAAATAGCCCTCTGATCAAATCCAAATAGATGACTGTTTTCCTCTTATTCCAGCCATCCACTAAAGTCCCTACAAAAGGGCTGAGACAAGCAGTCGCTAATAATTGTAGAGACAAAACAAATGAAAATTGTGTAGCTGAATTGGTAAGTTGCAGTACATAAAGTGATAAAGCGATATTCAACATTAATGTCCCTAATATGGACGTTGAGTTACCAATCAATAGTAGCTTAAAGTTTTTATTTTTTAAAACAGTTAACAAGACAACACTCCTTTCTTCATGACAATTATTACTTTATAGAATTTTCCGGATTCTAGAAGAACCTCATATATGTATTCTAATACAAATCTTTTTGAAAATTTACATCTTCATCCATTTTAGACGAAGAGTCACAAAAGAAGCAACGGAATTTTCAAGATAATTCTTTCTTTTATCCCTTACAGGATTCCTTACTTTTGCTATACTGATTTTGTAAGTTTATACAAATTGGAAGTGCTTAGACTATTAGTTGCAGCTGCTTATGAGGAGGAGGGATTTTATGAAAAGAAGTCTTTTATTAATTTTGCCTTTTTGTTTTTTAATGATTGGATGCACTCAAAATGAACCAAACATTACAGGATACGTGATGGATAAAAATGATGAGTCTGTTTTAATTGTAAGTAACCATTCTGCAGACTACGGTTCTACAGGTAGTAGCGAAGGTTTTTACGATGCGGTTACTGCAAGCAACGCTCTCGATGAAGTTAAGATTGGTGATTTGGTCGAAGTTTGGTATGCTGATGGTGTGCGCGAAACTTATCCAGCTCAAGCAACAATTGGTACACTAAATGTCATTCCTAGCGAACAACCTGAAGGGGCTGATTTAACTAAATCTGAAGTACTAGATAAAATCTTACCTCAATATTCACCAGAGAACCATCCTCTAGGTGTTAAATCAATATATTACGACGAAAATCAAGATACTTGGTCTATTATCTTGAGAAGCCTATTTGATGAAGTTGACTATTCTCATAAGATCCTTGATGAATAGTAAGATAAACAACTCGCCAACTTTATTGAGAAATGGATATAGGAGATGGTTTATTTTGATTGAATTAGAAATAATAACAGAAGACAATTTTGAAGAGTGCATCGGATTAAAAGTACTAGATTCTCAAATTGGGTATCTTGCTTCTAATGCATACAGCCTTTCTGAAACATATGCGCTCACTAATCATCCACTGAACATACCTATGCCCTTTGCTATCTACAATAAAGAGACTATGGTTGGATTCGCATTAGTCGTTTACCAACCAAGAGATATCAACGATCCAGATGATGATGAAGATATTTATTATCTATCGCGTATAATGATAGATAATAAATATCAAGGATTCGGTTATGGAAAACAGGCTCTTTATCAAATTATTGAATTAGTAAATTCTCGCCCACATGGTCCAGCAACTACCTTGATTTTATCAAGTTCTCCTGAGAACAACCCTGCTTATTCCCTCTATCTATCTGCTGGGTTTCGAAAAATGGGGATTAAAGATGTTGATGAAGATGAAATTATAAAATTAAAACTGCGATAAGATTTACGAATAGATAACTTTATTTACTTCGACTATACAAATGAATTGTGATAAAAAATAAAAAGTACTACTTCTAAAATTACCTATTAATTGAGCCTTCTCTTATTTTTTTGGTAATCACTTATATGATAGTTTTCCCTATAAAATTAAGTTATTTAATAGATTTTATATGTCGTTGTTCTCATTATACTTATCTTGTTGTTCTTTTAACTTTTCTTTCTCCAAAAAATTTTTCAAATCTGATTTAAGGATTATTTCTTCATATTCAGAAACATTCTGTTGCTTTATTTGATTATATTTTTTCTTGAAGTCATATTTAAAAATCAACCAATAATATATAGAAATCTGCAATAAACTTCCAAAAATAATAATAATTAAAATTCCAATTAGCACCAAATAAAAATTATTCATTATTCCATATAACCAGTCATTTAAAAAAGATAACAGTACTAATGAAAAAGATGAAACAAAGCCCCTATTAACCATTGATATCAGTGAAGAAAATTCTTTATAGTTTTTTAAATTCGAAATAAATGAATCAGAATCTACTGAAAGAATATAAGTATAAAGCGAAAAATAAATACCTATTATTACAGTCGAAATAGTCACAAGATTTCCATTTTCTATAATTGCTATTGATTCGAAACCAATAACAAAATCATTAAAAACGTTCATAGAAGTAAATAGTTGGAGTAAATATAATACGAGTAACAGAAAAAAAGAAACACAAAAAATGATTATTAAGAAATTTTGTTCAAAAAAACGTATTAATTTTTTCATACTAGACCTCCATTTACAACAAATTAGCTTATGCTAAACTAAATAAACCTATACATCATCTTCAATTGTTGGTTCTGTTGGATACCCAAACTGAATTTCATTTACCTCAATATGTATAATTTCACCCAAGTATTGATGAAACTCTGCATTTTTATTACTTCCTTGTTCATCGTAATAATGACTAGTAACTTGATTTGCAAGATATTCGAAACCAGTTAGATTTTCACAGTTGACATTGGAAGTATAAAATCCATCATGTTTCAAATCAATAGTGTCTACATCATTAGTTTCAGGATTTAAAAAACTTACTTTAGCTGAAACCAACAGGGGAGAATCGGCATCTAAAAGTAGTAATATATTTGTAACGTCATCAACATTCATGTTTCTTCTCATACGCCCTTTTTTTAGTACAACAGTCGTTTCATTAACATCATATTGATTAGAGACAGCTACAGGACCATTAAATAATCTTTCTAAGACACCTTCTGAATTTCCAGGATTAGGAAATAAATTCAAAATTTGAAAGTTATCGTTTTTAACAGTAATAGAGATACTTTTTATACTGTCCGAGGCTGAAACCAGATTCATTGCTCTAGGTTTTACTATCTGGATTAGTTTCACGGTATACTGACTATCTCCATTTTGGTTAAGGTATTTAGTAAGAAAATTTTCAATTTGCAGTTTTCTCGGACCATTAAAATTATACTCCATAATAAGTAATTTTGAGTCAGAAACGAACAGGCAAGTATTAGGTTGATAAACGTCACCTAATATTTCATCTAAATTATCACTACCAATTTCTCCAGCGAACGGTTTATCGTCAAGGAACTTTCCTAACCAAAGAGATCTATTGCTAGTTTCATATTCAGACCCATCTTGGCTCCTTCCGCCGGCAGATCTTCCTTGATTTGGATATCTATGTTTTGACAAGAATATAGTTTTTCCTTCTACAACAGTTGTTCTTTCTAAAGGAGTTCCGTTATTTATAAAATCGATTAATCTTTCAATTGGATAACTTGTTTTTTGTCCATCTTTACAAATGAAAATATTATAATATAGTAATTTCATAATACACCTCCATATAATTATATAACCTTAACCAATTAAAACAAAAAAGGATTAGTAATACAACATTATATTAACTTAGACAGCTTACATGAACCTCCAGATACTATTAATCTATAATACAACAAGAACTTACGTTTGCATACAATTTTAATTAAAGTTAACCGAATTTTAATTAAGCTAAAGTATATTACTATACTAAATAGTTCTTATTTTCTAGGATTTGTTAGTTGAAGTTTTCAAGCATTTTGATTACTTAAATTCACTTTCCAATATTTTCTCACTTACATTGTATAATTAGTAAATCAATCATATCATTATTGAGTTTTAAAGAATGATACCCGAGAATTTTTAGTTATATAATTTTATTTATTAGTTTAAGTACATATATATTTCAAATTTTGTATTAAATCGAATAATTCGTTATTCTTTTCTCAAATCAAAAAAAGACATCCCTAGTCGCTAAAAACTAGAGATGTTCAGCATTATTCGTGGGTAATTTGTTTTCACTCCCACTCAATTGTAGCAGGTGGCTTGCTCGTAATATCGTATACTACGCGGTTAATATGATCCACTTCGTTTACAACACGTGTGGAGATTTTTTCTAGTACATCGAATGGGATTCTTGCCCAGTCTGATGTCATGCCATCAATAGATGTTACGGCGCGGATACCGATTGTATAGTCATACGTTCTACCGTCGCCCATAACCCCTACTGATTTGAAACCTGGTAAAACTGTGAAGTATTGCCATACATCGCGGTCGAGTCCTGCATTGGCAATTTCTTCTCGCAAGATGGCATCACTTTCACGAACGACTTCTAATTTTTCTTCTGTGACTTCACCTAGTACACGAATCGCAAGTCCTGGTCCCGGGAACGGTTGGCGCCATACTAAACTTGATGGCATGCCTAACTCTTCTCCAAGCGCACGTACTTCGTCTTTAAACAAGGTGTTCATTGGCTCAATCAATTCAAACTGCATGTCTTCCGGTAATCCACCTACGTTGTGGTGAGATTTGATCGTTTGTGCAGTCGTTGTTCCACTCTCAATAACGTCCGTATACAGCGTTCCTTGTGCTAGGAAGTCAATGCCTTCAAGTTTCGTCGCTTCGTCGTTAAAGACTTCGATAAACTCATTTCCGATGATCTTACGTTTCTGTTCAGGATCACTGACACCTGCAAGTTTGCTCATGAAGCGTTCTTTTGCATCTACACGAATCACATTCAGTCCAAATTTGTTCTCCAGACTCCCCATCACTTGATCGCCTTCACCTTTACGCAGCAAACCATGGTCTACAAAGATACAAACCAGCTGATCACCAATTGCTTTGTTCAGCAAGACACCTGTAACACTCGAATCTACCCCGCCTGAAAGTCCAAGCAACACTTTACGGTCTCCAACTTGCTCACGAATCTTATCTACTTCAAGATCGATAAACTGACCCATATCCCAGTTACCTTCAAAGCCACATACGTTAAATGCGAAGTTACGCAGGATCTCATTTCCATGTTCTGTGTGACGCACCTCTGGGTGGAATTGAACAGCATGGAAGTTCTTTGCCTTGTTTTCGATTGCGGCGATTGGACAATGTGGATTGATAGCTGTAATCTCGAATCCTTCTGGAAGTTCTGTTACATAGTCTCCGTGACTCATCCAAACCGTTTCTTCTTGTTCAAGAGTTGTGAACAATTCTGCTGAGCGGTTCTTGATTTCAAGAGTCGCCTTACCGTATTCACGCGTTCCGGCAGGTTCAACTTTCCCACCTAACTTGTGAGCCATTAGTTGCATCCCGTAACAAATTCCAAAGATTGGAATACCGAGTTCAAAAATCTCAGGATCAATTGAAAAAGCTTCTTCATCATAAACACTCATTGGCCCACCTGAGAAGATGATACCTTTAACGTTTGATTCTTTTAATTCTTGAGCTGTAACTGTATGTGGTAAAAGTTCTGAAAAGACGCCAAACTCTCTAATGCGGCGTGTAATTAACTGATTGAACTGACTACCGAAATCTAGAACAGCCATTTTTTCTACTTGTTGCGTAATGGATTCACTCACTAAATCTACACCTCTATTTTAAATTTTAATGACTCTTTTTTCGAGCCCTTACGTAATGATTTTTACTAGTGTATCATGATTGTTCGCTTTTATGTACCATAATTTCAATTTTTCACCGTTTTCTTTCTAAAATTAAAGAAAAGACAGTCACCTCCAAAATGACTGCCTTCCATAAAACCTATTAAAACACGTACATCATACTTATAAAAAGAACTAGTTCATTCCAAAACACGAATAATAGTCAGATCCATAAAGCTACTAAACCGTATTCAAATAGCGAACAAGGAATTTTTGATTTTTGATTATCTACCAAACCGAATGAACGCCAACTTAATATAAAAAACTACGACGCTTATTTATATTACTTTTGTTCATAGAAAAAAACCTTTCCCGCTAAACCATCTAATGTTGATCAGCGAGAAAGGTTAAATGACATTTAATTAAAGTTCTTTATATTCTACTTCAAGTGCACGTTTAACGGCTGGTCTTTCAAGAATCTTGTCTGCCCATGCTTTCAAGTTTGTGTATTCGTCAGCTTTCAAGAATTTGTCCGCTTCACCGTATAATTCGCCTTGAACAAGACGACCATACCATGGCCAGATTGCCATGTCTGCGATTCCGTACTCGTTACCATTCATATACGCATTGTCCGCTAAGTGCTTGTCTAAGAGATCAAGCTGACGTTTTGCTTCCATTGTATAACGGTTGATTGGATACTCTTGTGCTGTCGGTGCGTAGTTGTAGAAGTGACCAAATCCGCCACCTAAGAATGGTGCAGCTCCTGTTTGCCAGAATAACCAATTCATGAGTTCCGTGCGCTCAGCAAGTGCTGTTGGCATGAATGTCTCAAACTTCTCAGCTAGGTATAACAGAATCGATACAGATTCAAATACACGAATCGGTTGGTCTTCTGAGTGATCCATCATTGCCGGGATTTTAGAGTTCGGATTGATATTAACAAAGTCACTTCCGAATTGATCGCCGTTCATGATATTGATCTTATATAAGTCATACCCAGCATTTTCAACACCGGCTTCTTTTAATTCTTCTAGCATAATCGCTACTTTTACGCCGTTTGGTGTACCTAGCGAATAGACTTGTAGAGGTTGATCTCCTACTGGAAGTTTTTGTTCGAATCGGCTTCCGGCTGTAGGCTGGTTACCTGTTTCACTTTTTTCATCTGGTTCCCATTCCCATACTTCTGGAATTTCGTAGTTTGACATATTATCCACTCCTTATGATTTAACTTCAGTATACTGACTAATCCTTTTATTAACAAGAATTCCATTTTCATGCCATATCATTTGTAGTGATTTCACCAGATTCTTTGAATTCCCAATGTTAGTACAAATTAAAAAACGCTCAACAAGCGAGTCTTTCGACTCACGTGTTAAGCGCGTAAAGGGGACTAAATTATACGATAACCAAGTAAAGTAATCCTGCAAGAATTGCACCGATCATTGGAGCAACAACTGGGATCCAAGCGTATCCCCAGTTAGAACCACCTTTGTTCGCGATTGGTAAGAATTGGTGTGCAATTCTTGGGCCTAAGTCACGAGCAGGGTTGATTGCGTATCCTGTTGATCCACCTAGTGAAAGACCAATTGAAAGAATCAGCACCCCAACAACAAGTGGGTTCAAACCTTCAGTAAAGGTATTTTGTCCAAACATCATTAGACCAAATACTAGTACAAATGTACCGATTACTTCAGAAAGAATGTTGCTTGTAGTGTCTTCGATTTCTGCACCTGTTGCAAATGTACCTAAAATTGCGCCTTGATCAGTAGTGATTCTGAAGTGCGCTAGATAAGTTAACCACACTAGAACTGCTCCGGCAATACCACCAGCTACTTGAGCGATGATGAACGGTACAACCATTGCCCATTCAAAATCTCCAATAATCGCCATACCCAGTGTTACGGCTGGGTTCAAGTGAGCGGGTCCCATAAATCCTGCAATGTAAACAGCCATGGTTACAGCTGCTCCCCATCCCATTGTGATGGCTACCCATCCAGCGCCTTCAGCTTTACTTTTCTTCAAGCTTACTGCCGCTACTACACCGTCACCTAGTAAAATCAAAAACATTGTTCCTAAAAATTCACTAAAAATCGTTAATACGTCTCCACTCATCTAATTCAAGCTCCCTTTAATGTTTTTAAATCAGATTCAGCAATTGCTTTTTCCAATTCGTTTTTGTACTGTGTTCTTGCTTCATCTGACCATTCATTATAGCGAGCCATCTCTGAGATGACTGGTTCGATCACATTATCCAATGTGTCGCGCATAAACAGCATATGATTGGTACGGCGAATCAAGAAGTCACTTGGCGTTAAAGCCATTTCTTCTTGCATTGCATAACGTAGACTGATGGTATCTGCCATTGTTAAACCTTCTACTTGTTCAACTTCATCAAGTAGTGCGTAAACTTTTGGTGTGTTTGATCCGTAAAGATTAGCCAAGTAGGTTGCTTCGGATTCACTTAATCCTTTTTCCATACCAGATTTTGCTAAGGCTTCTGTTTCTTCGTCTACTTTTTGAGGATCGATGTCTCCACCAGATACTGCATATTTCTCAGAATCGATCAATTCGTATGATTTACCGAAGTCTCTATCTAAGATTTCAATTGCCAGTTTGATAGCGCCAAGAGCCATTTTACGGTAGTCCGTGATTTTACCACCGGCTACAGTTACTAAACCGTCTTCGTCCGTCTCAAGAGAGCTTCCGCGTGATAATTTAGATGGGCTTTCTTCTGCTTCTGGACTATTGCTTTCGATATTTTTGAGTACGTCCGCAACTTCATAGCGTTCTACTTTACCTTGTTGGTATTGTTCAACGATCGAAATCACTTCGTCAAAGCTTTCGTCTGAAACGGTTTTGTTACTTAGACCATTATAGTCAGATCCACCATTTGTTGCGATTAGTGGACGTAAACCTGCCCAACTTGATTCGATATCATCTAACGTGATATTTGCTGATGGATAACGACCATTCACGATTTCTAACAAGTAATCCACGTCTTCTTGCTCCACTTGTGGATTTGAGAAGTCGCCTTTGTAATCTGTGTCAGTTGTACCGAAATACGTTTTTTCTTCACGAGGAATCACAAACACCATGCGGCCATCTTGTTTACCTGTGTCAAAATAAGTGGGTTGCGGAACAAACAGTTTCTTGTTGTCGACGACTAAGTGAACACCTTTTGTTGGACGCATTTGAGGGGCTACCTCAAGTTTAGAGTCCATTTGACGAATCGTATCTGACCAAGGACCAGTCGTATTCATCACGATGCGCGCTTTGATACTGAATGTTTCACCAGTCAGTAAGTCTTCGACTTCGGCACCATTGGCTTTGCCGTTTTCGTCATGCGTAATGTTGACTACTTTCATGCGGCTCACCATGTGTCCACCATCTTCAGCGGCACGTTTGATGTTTTCAATCACTAATCGTGCATCGTTATTACGGTAATCCAAGTACACACCAGCACCTAGTAAGCCTTCGCTTTTCAGCTGTGGTTCACGTTCAAGGACTTCTTCTTTTGTTAGTGTATAGTTTGCGTATTTTGTTCCTGTGACGTTCGCCAACTGATCATATAGATCCATTGCGACTTTCAAAGAGAACATTGTAAACGTTGAGTTTGGTTCATCGTAGATGGGTAAAATCATTGGATCTGCTTTTGGAATATGTGGCGCAATCCCTTGAACAACGGCACGTTCTTGTACAGTATCTGCGACAACTTCAACGTCGAAGTTTTTCAAATAGCGTAAGCCACCGTGTACAAGTTTTGTTGAACGAGAAGACGTTCCTTCCGCAAAATCCTGCATTTCTACAAGTCCGGTTTTAAGACCAGAAGCACTGGCCTGCAAAGCAGACCCCGCTCCTGTAATCCCGCCACCAATAATGAGTACGTCTAATGTTTCTTCTTTTAAAGCTTGGATATCTTGCTTTCTTCTTTCAATTGAGAAAACCATAATCTTTTCCTCCTATGCTGCTCTTCCTACGCTTCTGGTTTGTATACTTGAGTTGCCTTAACAGCTAATCTCCAGTTTTTGTATAGTTTTTGACGTTCTTCTTCTGACATTTGAGGTTCGAATGTTCCGCCTTCTTCGTACATGTCTTTGATTTCGTCCATGCTTTCCCAGAATCCAACAGCTAAACCAGCTAGATAAGCTGCACCTAGTGCTGTTGTTTCCAAGTTGTGTGCACGTTGTACTTTTGTACCCAAGATATCTGCTTGGAATTGTAATAACCAGTCGTTATTAGCTGCTCCGCCATCTACTTTTAGTAATGGAATATCGATTCCAGCATCTTTGTTCATTGTGTCGATAACGTCACGTGCTTGGTAAGCAATCGATTGTAAAGTCGCTTTAACAAAGTCTTCTTTTGTTGTTCCACGAGTTAAGCCAAATACTGAACCACGTGCGTCTGAATCCCAGTATGGTGCACCTAGTCCAGTGAAGGCTGGAACGACAACGACTTCGTTATCACTCTTAGATTTCTTCGCTAGCGCTTCTGAATCCGCTGAGTTTTCAATCATTTTAAGTCCATCACGTAACCATTGGATAGATGAACCAGCAACGAAGATACTTCCTTCTAATGCATAGTAAATCTTACCGTTGATACCGTAACCGATTGTTGTTAGTAAGTTGTTTTCTGAAAGTTGAGGTTTCTCACCTGTATTCATAACGATAAATGAACCTGTACCGTAAGTGTTTTTAACCATTCCTGGCTCAAATGCCATTTGACCGAATAATGCTGCTTGTTGGTCTCCTGCCATTCCTGAAATCGGTGTGTTTGCTCCGTAGAAGTGGTAGTTTGCTGTTTCGCCATAAACTTCTGAGTTTGATCTAACTTCTGGCATCATTGCCATTGGAATGTTCAGTAAGTCTAGGATTTCTTGATCCCATTCTAGTTTGTGAATGTTGAATAACATTGTACGACTTGCGTTAGAGTAATCTGTTACGAATGATTTTCCACCCGTTAATTTCCATACTAACCAAGTGTCAACCGTTCCGAATAGTAATTCTCCTTTTTCAGCACGTTCTTGAGCGCCTTCTACGTTATCAAGAATCCAACGAATCTTAGTAGCTGAGAAGTAAGAATCAATAATCAAACCTGTTTTTTCGTGGATCATTTTTGAATGTCCAGCTTCGTGTAATTTTGAAGCGATTGGTGCTGATTGACGAGATTGCCATACAACTGCATTGTAGATTGGTAATCCTGTTTCTTTATCCCAAACGATTGTTGTTTCACGTTGGTTTGTGATTCCGATACCAGCGATATTTTCTGGTTTGACACCGGATTCAATAAACGCGCCAGCAATAACAGATTGAACTGAATTCCAGATTTCATTCGGGTTGTGTTCTACCCAACCACTTTGAGGGAAAATTTGAGTGAACTCTTTTTGTGAGCTACCAATTGTATTTAGTTGTTTATCATAAATGATTGCTCTTGAGCTTGTTGTTCCTTGGTCAATCGCCATAATATACTTAGTCTCTGTCATAATTAAAATCCTCCTATTTATAATCGATTGTTGCAACCGATTTCTTTACTTTATTATTGTAACCGTTTTTCACTGAATAAAAATGTCAGCTTTTTATGAATTTTTGAATTTTTTGAGAGTTTTCAATTTCTTTCGGAAGTATTTTGTGATTATAGCAATGCTTTAGCACCAGCAAAGATACCGTTTTCCTTTTAGTGACGTGCTTTCATTGAAAAGGGTACCAGAAAAATAACAGGAGAGATAAAATGGTTCGTTAGTTTCTCTCCGCTTAGTAAAGTTCTGTGTGAGGGATTGAAATACTTAATTAGTCCCTCTCAGCTTGGTAAACTTCTGCGAGAGGGACTGAAACGCTCAGTTAGTCCCTCTCCACCTGGTAAACTTCTGCGAGAGGGAATGAAACGGTCAGTTAGTCCCTCTCCGCTTAGTAAAGTACTGAGAGAGGGAATGAAACGCTTAGTTAGTCCCTCTCCACTTGGTAAAGTTCTGTGTGAGGGACTAAAACGCTCAGTTAGTCCCTCTCCACTTGGTAAACTTCTGCGAGAGGGAATGAAACGTTCAGTTAGTCCCTCTCCACCTGGTAAACTTCTGCGAGAGGGAATGAAACGCTCAGTTAGTCCCTCTCCGCTTAGTAAAGTACTGTGAGAGGGAATGAAACGCTTAGTTAGTCCCTCTCCACTTGGTAAAGTTCTGTGTGAGGGACTAAAACGCTCAGTTAGTCCCTCTCCACTTGGTAAACTTCTGCGAGAGGGAATGAAACGTTCAGTTAGTCCCTCTCCACCTGGTAAACTTCTGCGAGAGGGAATGAAACGCTCAGTTAGTCCCTCTCCGCTTAGTAAAGTACTGTGAGAGGGAATGAAACGCTTAGTTAGTCCCTCTCCACTTGGTAAAGTTCTGTGTGAGGGACTAAAACGCTCAGTTAGTCCCTCTCCACTTGGTAAACTTCTGCGAGAGGGAATGAAACGTTCAGTTAGTCCCTCTCCACCTGGTAAACTTCTGCGAGAGGGAATGAAACGCTCAGTTAGTCCCTCTCCGCTTAGTAAAGTACTGTGAGAGGGAATGAAACGCTTAGTTAGTCCCTCTCCACTTGGTAAAGTTCTGTGTGAGGGACTAAAACGCTCAGTTAGTCCCTCTCCACTTGGTAAACTTCTGCGAGAGGGAATGAAACGTTCAGTTAGTCCCTCTCCACTTAGTAAAGTACTGTGAGAGGGATTGAGCCCTTGCTTAATCTCCCTTTTCTAAAACCTCATAGGAAAAACTTTACATCTTCCTTTTGTTTCCTAAAAAAAGAACAAGCCACAGGTTAGACACTGTGCTTGTTCTAGGCATTGAGTTCTTGAATGATTCTCTGGATGTTTGCCATATCAAAGGAAGACAGTATTTCCGAGAGAATATAGACGCGAGCTTCTTGGTATTGATGTTCTTCATCTGGTTTTTCATTTGTTAGGATCAGATCATATGATTTACTAGGTTGATACACTTCAATTTGAATTCCATTAATGGGACGCATTTTAAGAATCAGTAATTGACTGAGTGTATCTTTGTAAAGTCCATCCATTTTTAAATCGATACCGATTTGTATCACTGTCGCCATCTTGAATGAAATCAGCGTCAGTAAGCTAATGTACTTGAGTAATTCCATCTTGAGTAGACTATTGTCGCCCACTTCTGTGCTCATAAATTTATCTGTACTGGTCGTGAGTAAGGTTCGAGCTAATGGCACAAGATTCTTTCCAACGACTTGTTTTTCTCTCGCCAGCATTTCTTCATACTCATAGATTTCGATATCTCCTTGGAAAAAGTACAGTCTTGTATGAATATGGGTTAAATGATAATACATATCTCGTTCCAGCATGTAAGGAAGTTTACGAAACTTGAAATGAATGATAATCGTTTCTACTATATAAGTGTCTAGTGAAGCGATTGGGGCATGCCGATCACGAATTAGCGTATACTCATGAAAATCATGTTCCGTCAGAATAGGAAAAGCGAGTAAGAAAGCGAAGTGAAGCATCGCCTCTTCTTCATCCACCTCTATTGAATACCGACTGTAATAGCGCAAGACCATGACATGTATTTTATGGTACAAGGGGTCTTTCAAGTAGGGGTGCATCTGCTTGCGCAATTGTTTGTAGTTTTTATTTTTGTTGGTAATCCGAGATTTACTGATGATCAGCCAGATATTCAAGCGCTGACGGTTCTCAGGAACGATGTTGACTTGCAGGAAATTTTCTACGGATTGTACGGCCTGAGTGATTTGCTGATCGGAGCGCAAATGGATTAAGGCTGATTTATCTTCTATATAATAGTAGAACTGAAAATAAAAATAGCGGATCTGCAGTTCTTCTCCTTGTAATTGACCGTTGCGAATCTTGAGTCCGAACTCTTTTAAGTGCGTGTTCAGTTCCTTTATTTTGCGGAACAAAGACGAATCGCTGATGGCTAGTTGTTGCGTTAACTGGGTGATTGAAAACTCTTGGTGCTTGAACAAATAATTGATGATTTCCATTTTAATCGACTGGTCCAGATAGATGCGGTAAATGTGCTGCAATGAAATGTGATCACTCATGGTCAGCTTGATCTCTTGACCGTCATAATCGACTTGAACTTGATCGTTGAAAACTTCGATACGTGATGTGATGGATTCCAGATCATTTTCAAGAGACGCTTTTGAAACGGCTAAGTGATCCAGCATCTTACCATACGACAGAATGCCGTTATTCAAAACAAGCTGCTTGAAAATCGTGATTTCTCTGACTTCATTCTTTTCAAGGAAGTGTTCAACTTTCATCTTCGTCAATCCTTTCTTCCATCCAAGAAACCAAATTCGTTGTTGAAACCATTGGAGAATAAGCAGGATGGAAAAAATAATCTTTTTGTTGTAAGTCTTCTAGCGTCTGTTTTGTTTGAATCGCTAGGGCCAGTGTATTGATTTTTTCTAGAATATTCGCTGTTGAAATCATTTGTGCGCCTAAAATCACTTCGGTGTCCGCATCGTAGACCCATTTCAGCGTAACAGTCTCTGAATTTGGTAGGCTGTTTAAGCGTACGGTTTGTCGGCGCGTTTTGACTTTCTGGTTCGTAAACAAACTTTCAGCTTCGGTCATGCCAGTACTGGCAATATAGTGACCAAAGATAGACGTGCCGATTGTCCTTAAGGATCCATTGAAGGTGACTGTTGGCTCCATTAAATTGGCTGCTGCTACGATACCGGTTCGGACAGCATTGTTGATCAGTGGAATGTAGACCATGTCTTCTCCTGGCCCAGAAAGCTGGATGCAGTCTCCCACTGCAAAAACATCTTTAACAGAGGTTTTAAGGTAACGGTCAACCGCAATGGTCTGATCCATATGCAGTTCAACCTGTGTATCTAGAAAGTGTAAATTGGGTCTAACGTTCACGCCCATAATAACCGCATCGCTGGTAACAGAATCCTCTCCAAGGTGAACCGTTACTTTCTGCTCCTCGTTTGTTTCTATAGAAGAAACAGTTTGTCTCAGTTTTAAATCGATACCTTCTTCAATCATTTTCTGTTCGATTGGTTGAATCATTTCTTCATCTAGATATTTAAATAAAACATAATCCATACTCTCAATCAGGGTGACTTGTTTTTGTTTTTTGTTTAGTAGATCAGCAGCCTCTACACCAACCTGTCCACCACCGATGATCGTTACGTGCTGGCTCTCTTCTACTTTAACAAGAGCCGCTTGTGCTTCTCCGTAACGTTTATATTTCAGCACACTTTCATGCGCACTACCGTCAATTTTCTCAGACAGTTGTCTTGAACCTGTTGCGATAATCAGTTTGTCGTACGAGATTAGTTCTTCTTGTTCTGAATAATCATAGTGAAGGATTTTTTGAGTCGTGTTGATTTTTTGAACCGTCGCACCTAAATGGCACTGGACTTTTTGAGTTTCTAATTGTTCTTTTGTGATAAATCGTGCTTCATCTAGATGCTCGATTTTCTGTTCCCAGTATAAATGCAGACCGTTTGGAATGTATCCTAAAGTAGATTGTTTTTCCAGCAAGATAATTTCTGCATGAGGGTGTTTTTTTCGCACTTCTAAAGCAGCAGCTACTCCTGCAAAAGACGCACCTATAATAACTACTTTCATTCCATTACTCCTAGTTGATCGATTTTTGATTAGTATACCATAGCTTGAACGACAATTGTTTCCACTTATAAACCTTGCTCTTTTAATCAATCATACTTATTTTGTAACCGATTCTGTTGATTAATCATCTACAAAGTTCTAAGCTAAGCTTATTATCAGACTTTTATAAAAAGTATAAGGGAGCTCAACTTATGAAACTACTAAAAAATGCACTTATCAGAGGGTTTATCCCCTTCGTAATTATGACCGGTATATCCTTGATTATGCGTGCACAAGAGTTAGACAGCTTCCAAGTGAACTCTACTTTTATTACAGGTATAATCATTACCGCTGTCGCTGCTGCCTCCGTTATTTATGATATAGAAAGTTGGAGTATCCAGAAGCAGTCCGTTGTCCATTTTATATTTATGTTATTGACCGTTTTTCCCTGTCTTTTATTAAGTGGTTGGTTTCCAGTTAATGGCATTAAAGATATGATCTTAGTTCTTGGTGTTTTCATCGTTATCGGGGCATTACTTTGGTCCATCGCCTATTTTGTGAGAACCAAATTACTTTCTGATTAGTCTTTTTGAGACTTGATTTAATACCAAATTATTTTTGAAAGTAAATTGAAGGTATGCGAAAAAGAGCAGAATGTACTTCTGCCATTTTAATAACGCTATTTCAATTTTTAGATTAACGCATCACCGATCCGCCTGAAAGGTTGATATTTTCCCCGATAATGTTTTCTGCAGCATCAGATAGTAGATATGCAATCGTGTTGGCAACTTCATCTGCGTTGGTAATGCGTCCAGTCGGTAATTTTTCACTTTCAATCTTGAGTTGTTCTTCAAAACTGCGACCTTCTTGCTCGCCTTTAGAACGAATACCATTTCTTCCCATTTCCGTATCGACATATCCTGGGCAGACACCGTTAACTCGAACGTTGTGTTCAATGGCTTCTAGTGCAAAGGATTGAGTGAATGCATTCAGTGCAAACTTAGATCCAGTGTACGCCGTTCCTCCATAGGTTCCTCTAACGCCTGAAAGAGAAGAGACATTGACGATAGACCCTTTTTTGTCTTTTTTCATATTTTTATAAATTCTTTGCGTCAAGAGAATCGGCACTGTGTGATTTAAGTGCATCACGCGCTCTAATTCTTCTTGAGTTAAGTCTTCTAAAATTCCTCCACCAGTCATCCCCGCTGAATTAACCAGTAAAGAAACAGTTCCAAAGGTTTCTTCTGCGATTAGAACCAATTTCTCTCTGTCAATTGCATCTGTTAAGTCAGCAACAAACATTAGAACCTCCGCATTCGGCGACTCGTTTTCGATTTCTTTTTTTAACTCGCTCAAAACTTGTTCTTTTCTACCCGTAATCGTAACGTTAGCACCCATAGCAGCTAATACCTTCGCTGTCTCACAACCGATTCCTCCAGTTGCTCCTGTAACTAAAGCATGTTGCCCTTTAAATACATCAGATGAAAAAATAGACATAGTTTTCCTCCTAAAAGTATATGTTCTTGTTAATTGAATTGTGACATATAAAGAAATGATTTTCTAATATTATGTTTGTTGAATGGGTTAGGTTATAAATCGAAAGCAAAGACCATGAAACCATCCAAATAAGAGGGTTTCATGGTCTTCTATTTATTACTTTAGTCTATGACTATTGAATTATAGTTCTGCACCATTCGATTCAATGACTTGCTTGAACCATTTAAATGAATCTTTCTTGCTACGTTCCATTGTTCCCTTACCTTCGTTGTCACGGTCTACGTGGATCATGCCGTAACGCTTCTTCATTTCACCGGTAGTGAATGAAACGATGTCGATAACGCCCCAAGGTGTATACCCCATCAATTCAACACCATCATAGTTTACGGCTTTTTCCATTTCTTTGATGTGCTCACGCATGTAAGAAATACGTTCATCATCATGGATGCTGCCATCTTCTTCAATTGTATCTACTGCGCCAAATCCATTTTCTACAATGAATAATGGAATTTGATATCTGTCCCATAGACGGTTCAACGTGTAACGCAAACCAACTGGATCAATTCCCCATCCCCAGTCACTGGATTTGATATAAGGATTTTCGATGTCGTGTGCAAGAGATCCGTGAACGGCAGACTCACCTAAGTTAGAAGTATCCTTCGTGCTATCTACAGCCGTTGACATGTAGTAACTGAAGCCTAGATAATCCACTTTACCATTTTCTAGAATCTCTTTATCGCCTTCAAGGATCGGAATATTCAATCCCTCACGCTCAAATTCTTTTAGTGTATAGCTAGGGTATTCTCCTCTAACGTGTACATCTGGGAAGAAATAACGCAAGCGCATATATTCTTCTGCCAGCATCACATCAGCTGGATTAGCTGTCAGTGGATAAACCGGTACGTGAGAAACCATGGCACCAATTTGGAAATTAGGATTGATTTCTTTTCCTTTTGAAACCGCTAGAGCACTGGCGATTAATTCGTGGTGACCCGCAGTGTACATTAATTCTTTACGGTTCTCCCCTTCTTTAGCCACAAGTCCAGAATTCGTCCACAAGAATAAGTCATTGTTGTAGTCCATTTGATTGTTGATCTCGTTAAATGTCATCCAGTAAGTCACTTTATCTTTGTATCTTTCTAGTACTGTTTCTGCAAAGCGTACAAAGTGGTCAACCACTTCACGATTACGGAATCCACCATATTCGCGAGCAAGGTGTAGAGGCATTTCAAAGTGCGTTAGTGTAATCACTGGCTCAATACCATTTGCCAACAATTCGTCGAATAAATCATCATAGAACTTCAATCCTGCTTCGTTTGGTTCCATTTCGTCCCCTTTAGGGAAAATACGAGACCACGCAATAGACGTACGTAAAGCTTTCAAGCCCATCTCAGCAAATAATTGTACATCTTCTTTGTAGCGGTTGTAGAAATCAATTGCTTCGTGATTGGGATAAAATTCTTCTGGATCAATGGTATCCGTAATACGACGTGCTTTCTTTGGTCCACCAACCGTTACGACGTCAATGACACTTGGTCCTTTACCATCTTGATCCCATCCACCTTCGAATTGGTGAGCTGCTAATGCGCCGCCCCATAGAAAATCTTTTGGAAAAGTATTCATTTTCTGTTTCCTCCTATTTTTTAACTTTTATAATGCTATCTTCTGTTTCAGCTGTTTGAGCAACAGACACTTCTTCGAAGTTGTCTGTGTTTGTTACGATAACGGGTGTTACGGTCGAACGACCAGATTCTTCAATAGCTTTCATATCAAATTCCATCAGTAAATCGCCATGAGAAACTTTTTGTCCAGTTTCAACGTGAACCGTGTAAGGTGCACCTTCAAGTTCAACGGTTTCTAATCCAATGTGAATCAGAACTTCTACGCCATCTGTTGAGGTTAGACCGATTGCATGTTTTGTCTTCGCAATCATTTTAACTTCTCCATCAAATGGTGCATAAACTTTTTGATCCATCGGTTCGATCGCAATTCCTTGTCCCATTGCGCCAGAAGCAAATACCGGGTCTGGAACATCTGATAATTGTACGAGTGTCCCTTTAATTGGTGGATAAACATTCATGATTGTTCCACTTTCAGGATCTGCTACAACTGGAGCAGAGTCGTCTTTGATTTCTTTAGCTGCATCTGAATGTTTTCCTGTTTCTGTTTGAGCAACTTCGTCATCTCCGTAACCAAAGATCTGAACTAAGATTACTGGTAAAACCAAAGCAATAATAATCCCAATTAAAACACCCCAGAAAGACCCAGGATTTTCTGGACTATAGTTGTTCATGATTGTGATCATACTTGGTAGTCCAGTATAAACGAATGAGTAAACATCGAAGAAACTGGCTACCAAGGCACCAACTGCACCAGATATAATCCCTATAAAGAACGGTTTTTTGAAGCGTAAGTTTACGCCATAGATTGCTGGTTCTGTAATTCCGAAGATACCTGTAATGGTTGCAGAAAGACTGACACTACGTACTTCTTGTTTTTTCGCTTTAATAAAGACGGCTAGTGCTGCACCAACTTGTGCTACAACGGCGATGGTTTGATAAGCCTGGAATGAATCCATTCCATATTGAGCGTGGTTCGCCAAGACGACTGGTGTAATCCCCCAGTGAACACCTAGCAATACAAAGAATTGCCAAAATCCACCGACTAAAATACCTGCTAGAGGTGGGAATGTTTGCGATAACCAAGTATACCCTGCAGCAACGGCATTTGCACCGGCTGTAGAAACTGGACCAATAACCATGATTGTTAACGGTACAGCTATGATGACTGCTAATAGTGGTGTAAACAAACGAGTGACAACGTCTGGAAGTATCTTTTCAATCCAGCGTTCCAGATAAGACAATAACCAAACCAGTAAAATAGCTGGGATAACCGTTGACGTATAAACGGTTTCACTGAGCGGCATGCCAATAAAGTTAATTGCTTCACCTGCGCCAGCTCGTTCAGCTAGAGCTGTAAAACCAGGAGCTACTAAAGCAGCATTAGCGAAAACAGCGATATAAGTATTTGTTTTAAAATGTTTAGATGCTGTAATGGCAATGAAGATCGGTAAGAATGTGAAAGGCGCCCACGACATGGCATCGAATACTTGGTAAGTTCCAGAATCGACAATGGATGGCCAGATGCTTGATAAAATAATCAATGATCCTTGAATCATCCCTGCGCCTGCTAGGATGTAGACAAATGGCGCAAATACTGCAGACATTGTTGCGATAATACGATTAATAATCGTCTCTTTTTCTTTGTTCGGGTTTTCATTATTGTTGTTACCTTCAGCTGTACCTGACAAATCTGTAAACTCTTCGTAGACTTTATCGACGTTATTTCCAATTACGATTTGGAATTGTCCACCCTTGCGGACGACATCGATAACACCAGCAATATTCTTAACACGATTGACCATTTCTTCGCTTTCATCGTTCAATACTAAACGAAGTCTTGTAGCACAATGTGTTGAATTGGATACGTTGTTCTCTCCACCAATTTCTTCTAGTATATTCGCTGCTAGCTCACGGTTCTTGTTCTCCTTCATAACCTGTCTTCTCCTCCTAAAAGCTTAACTGTTTATTCGACCTAATAAAATAGTGCGCTTACAAAATATAAAATTGTATGGGTATACTTTCGGTCGTTACTTTTACAAGTATAATTATACCCATACAATTTGTCAATACCCATATAATAAAATTGTGGTATACTAGAAAACAACGAATAACTCAGGAAAAGGAGATTACGCGGTGAATAAATACCAAGCGGTTGCTCAGCAAATGAATCAGTTCATTCAACAAAATAACTTATCTCAAGGAGATAAGCTCCCTACATTGAATGATTTAGCCGAAGAATACCAAGTCAGTAAAAATACGATTATCAAAGCTGTTGAAATGCTTGAATCTCATGGTATTGTCTATCAAGTAAGAGGCAGTGGTACTTACGTGCGTGGTCGACATAGAAAAGGGTTTGTAAATTTAACAGATGTCCATGGGTTTCAAGGGATACTGAAGGAATTCAACTTAACTTCCGACGTGATTGAACTAAAGGAAATCGAACCCGATGAAAATATTGTAGAAATACTTAAATTAAAAGAGCACGAAACTGTCTACTACCTTAAAAGAGTTCGTCAAATTGAATCTCGTCCACTATGTATTGAAGAATCTTACTATAATAAGTCTTATGTTCCTTACTTGAATGAAGACATCGTTCAAAATTCTGTCTTTAGCTATTTGAGAAACGACTTGAAAATTGATATCAATTTTTCTGATTTTTTTATGCGTATTGGAAAATTAAACGAAGAACAAGCCGGTTATCTCAATTTAAAACCTCAAGACCCTTCTATTGATATTGAATCAATTTATTACTTGAATAATGGACATCCTTTTGATTATTCTTTAATCAAATATCATTACGAAGAAGCACAGTTCTATATGCAAGGGAATAAATTATAATTTTTTTACTACGTAAATATATGTAAAGTAGTATTCTTAAAAAAAAGCACAAACCACTTCTTATATGGGTTTGTGCTTTTAACTAATCTATTGTAATGCTGTTACATAAAAAATATTAATAGCCCTTAAAAAGATTACTTTTACAAGTAAAAATAATTAAAACTAAGATATATCTCTTACTCAAAAAACAAGTAAATTAGTACTATAATTTTATTGCTGTATTTCTTATCTTTGATAAGATTTTTTGTTTTACTATATATTTATAAAGCAATTTCAACTTTTAAGTTAAAATCAATAGTACCAGAGAAATATTCCCCTTTATTTGCATTGAAAATTTTAGCTTCAAAGAAAATACCTTCTTTTATGAAAATAGCGCTTTCTATTGTTATTTCTCCTTCTTGATATACCTCATACTCAGAAAGAGTAGATTGAATAATATTTATTAAATCTTCTGCTGCAAATTGCGCATTATTCTGATCTGCTAAAATCCTTTGAGGAATTTCGTCGTTCCAATGCCAAGGTATTAACTTTCTTCCGTAGCGCCATCTTTCAATAATATTTACTTTGGTTAGGTCATCCGTAATATCTTTTCCGGCATGTTCACTTACTATTACTTGAAGATTTCCGTTAGTTCTCTCAATAGCAGAAGATAGAGCTTTAAATACTTTTTTTACTGCTTTAAGTTCTTCATCCTTCGAATCAGGTTCAGTACTGTCTGGAAAGTGCGTTTGACTCGGCTGATCAACTACTAAGAGACTAGGTACATAAGGTATCTTTTGATTAATAAACATCTCATGCAAGGCTAATAAAGTCGCCATATGATAACCTAACCAATTAGCTCCACTACCAATTTCGCGAAGCCAGGCAGCTCGCCCATTTTCATCTATAACCCTAATAGTTAATTTGTTAGTATCTAGTTGAATTAAGTCATTTCCTGTTTCCAAATCTAACAGACTTCCATAATGACCTGCGATTCTCGAGAATTTAAATAAAGCCGTTTCTTTTTTTTCAGTTAATACCTCAAATTCTACATACTTTAGTAACTCTCTTTCTTCATCCTCTAGCGATACAATCTCACCAGCCAAGAGGCTTTCAGAATCTGGAGTCGCGTGTGCTTTAATAAATTCAGAAAGTTGACCAATAAACATAGCTTGCTGCTCTTTGTTAATTATAATTTCTTGAGTTTCATCTTGTATATATTTTCGCTCAGCCTTGATCTGTTTCAGCTTCATTTCTTTAGAAGATATTCCTTTTTTTAAATCTATTTCTTCTCTATCTAACATTGGTTGAACCAACGTTAGAGCTTTCCACTGCGCTTCTAAATTTCTAGATGTTTCTACTAATTTATCCAATTCATGATTGTGTAATTTAGATTCACTTCCACATAAAGGACAAGTATGGTGAGAATTTAAATCATTGATTAACCAAGATGTCGAAGACAGACGATCTTTTTTTCTCAATGAATTTTTCTCCGACGAATTTTTAGCTGACGATAAATCTTTAATTTGAATAAGTTTAATACGTAATGTTGCTATGTCAGTTTGAAGTATATTTTCTTCTTTTTTTAAATACGAGAGTCGATCAGTATTGATATCATTTCCATCAATTACCCAATTTCTACTTTCTTTCCAAGTTACTATTACATCCTTAAGTCTTTCTAATAGAACTATTGAATCAGTGTTTTCAATATTAATTTCCGAAACAAGCCCATACTGATTGGCTAAAACATACCTACCTTTTAAATCTCCCGAATAATTTTCTATATTATTTTTTAAATCTTCAAGTTGACGTTTTTTATGTGTAATCATTCTTCTAACTTCTTTGAGCCTATGTTGCTTTATTAAAGTTTCTGCATTCACAACCCCCAATACAAGCGGAAATATTTCTTTTAGTTTTCTAGCATGTTCCTCTTTGTCTGCTTCAAAAAACATAGTTTCGTTATTAGCAACTATTCTTTGAGGCTGAAACATAAAGGCCGTCATATCAGAAATAGAAGCTCTCCCTTTATAACCATTGCCTGTATCGTTAAAATCTGAATTCGTCTTAGGAATCTGGGCAAGTCTTTCTAAAATCCCTTTTGCAATATTGCGATTAGAGTTTTTTACAGGATTTTTAGGTATATTTATTTTTTTGCCTTCTTCGATGTAATAGTCACTAGTAGAATCTTTATCAAGAGGATCTTTCCTTATAAACAGTTTTTCTCCTTCTACGGTTTTAAATAAGATACCGTACCATGATGAATTCTTTCTAATTGGACCTATTTTCGGTATGGAACACCCATTTGAACCTAAACAGTAATCTATTATCTCAATTAGAGCTGATTTCCCACTACCGCTAGATCCTGTTATGTAATTGATAACACCTTCCTGAAATACTATTTCTCTAGGTTCTTTTTCTGGCTTTTTTGACCATATTATTAACTTTAATATAGAAAATTTCATTGTAACGGCTCCACTCCTAGTATAGTTAAGTACTCAAAATCAGATAAATTTCCGGCCCACTTCCCTAACTTGCTAGCTGCATCAAGAATTTCTTTAGTTTCTCCTGAAGTTTTCTGAGGAATATTATAAGGTAACGTGTAAATATATCCTTGTTCGATTTTTAATATTTTACAAGCAATTGCCATGTTTAAAGAACGGAACGTTCTGTGCTTCATGTTTTTTATACGACCGTTAATATTGAAAACAACTTCATTTTGTGCTAAAGAGCTCTGAGTATCTTTATCTAAAATCGAACGTAACCCAGAAGACACTCTCCTTTTAATAATTATCTTTCTACTTTTCTTTTGATACACAAGGGGTAAAACACAAATTAAATGCCATAATGTTATTGACTTATCAACATCTTTTGTTTCTGAGTAAAACCCATTGGCAAATGCATATAATGCATTTGCTCCTAAAGCTGTATTTTGCATTATTTCATACTCCATTACCATCTTTTCTCTCATTGCTCTAATAATCCTTTCAACAATATTTTGTAGTTTGGATGCCACCCGATAAGTGGTTCTTCCTTTGCCGTAAAATGTGCTAATGCATGAAAATTACCACTCGTTATAGATTTGGGCATGATTTCATTATGTATAAAGCTATCCTTTTCCAGTGTCAAATCTAAACACTCTAAACCGGTAAGCTCATCTGTTTCTAAGTTCATTCTACAAGCTCTTTTCATAGCAATTTTCCAAGTCTTTTCAAGATCTCTTTGATAAATAGATAGTGTTGTTTCAGATACTACACCATCGTCTGTCCAACTTAGTCTAGTTTCGTGGGCATGATTATAATCAATAATCGCTTCTCTTATCGTATTTTCATCTAAATTTATCCAGTCAAGTTGTTTTACAAATCCATGAGATTCATAATTACTGGTATCAACTTGTTGCTCGTAAGGTGCTACTAGTGCAGACAAACGAGCAACATTAATCCTTTTAACTTGTCCTTTTAGTTCTTTATCAAACTCTTCTCTCAATATTCTAGATGGTTGGTTAGAGGTTGCCGCTTCAATTATCTTTCTTTTGACCCATCCATTCATTTGATCAAATAGAGCAATCTTCGCATTTCTATCGAATGCTCTAAATATTTGTATTTTTTCAATATCTCCCCCAAATTCTGGACATACTTTATCAAAAACAGATATTTTCATTATCATATCAGTTAAAGCTCGTCTATTTAATTTTTCTATAGTTTTCCAATAAGGAATTAATTCTGTCCTCAACGTTTTACTCATATACTCAATATCATCAATAATCTTATCTGCAGTTTTTTCTTCTCTACTATCATTTATACGCTTTACTAAACTCTTATCACTAACTTGACCGCTCGTAACTAAGTGAAATTCTGCTTTTTCTAAAATTTCAGGTTCTAATAATATCATTTCAGACCAGATATGTAACGTTTTCCAAAGAGAAGTACTTCTGTCCGCTAAAGGAGAGCCTGAATTGATAGTCGATTTGTCTTGTTCGAAAACTTTATTTTGATTATTTTTGTGAATACTAACATCATCTAAATCTTCAATTCCAACAGCAATAACATCAATTTTTGATTGAAAAAGATTATATGTCGCACGATCGAATTGATACAAGTATCCCAACGCATTTCCTAGTGCTGAATGATCCGCAGCCATTCTTTCACTCTCCTAAATAAGAATTTATTAAATTAGTTCAATTTAAAGTGTTTTCTAGTAATAATTTGTTACCTTATATATTTTAATATGAAGAAATTTATAGTTATTATATGATCGATTTTAGATAGTTTATTAATTTACTATAGCGTATACATAAAACAATTTTATCATACTTTATCTAATGATAAGTTATTTCCTATAAATCGTTTAGATTAATACTGTTTTTAATTACGAATTAGGTTACCTTAATTTCTATATCTTCAATTCAATTAGTTACTGTTAAAATATATATTTAAGAAAATATAATGTGTTCAAAAGTCTTCTAAACCATTTATTAATTAAAATAATTTTTCTTTTATTTAATTCTATTGCCCTTTTTGATTAGAATCTACTCCTTTAATTTAAAATTCTAAAAATTTTTAAAACGTACGATAAGCTTTTAAGTTAATTTATAGAAAGACTTCCCTTCTACTTTTGTGCTATAATTTTCTTGCGTGTGGCTAGATTTTCCACTTGTGTTTCGCAAGTTTTGATAACATTGCTAGGGCTTATAGCTTTACGCAACTGATACGCTGACGCTTTTATAAGCAGATTGAGCCTAAGGAGTTGCCACACGCAATTTTTTTTAGGAAGTGATATTATGAGTTTTTTCTCTAGTATTCAAGATCGAAATGATTTCTTTAGACTTTTAGGTATCTCTAAGCAACAAATGACTTACTTATTATACAATAAAGAAAAGAAGGGTACCGAAAATTCCTACCATACTTTTGAAATAGAAAAGAAAAGTGGTGGTGTACGAGTGATAAACGCACCAAATGAGGAATTAAAATATATTCAAAAAAAATTAGCTGCTCTACTTTGGACGGCCCAAAAAGAAATCTGGAAAGTCAATGAAGTAAAACCTAATATATCTCATGCTTTTCAAAAAGAACAAAGCATTATAACCAATGCTAAAATACATAGAAATAAAAAGTATGTTTTAAATGTAGACTTAGAAGACTTTTTTAATAGTTTCCATTTCGGCAGAGTTAAAGGCTTCTTTGAGAAGAATAGAGAATTTAAAGTCCCGGAAGAAGTAGCATTAATTATTGCACAGTTAACGTGCTACCAAGGCACTTTACCTCAAGGTTCTCCTAGTTCTCCAATAATTACTAATTTAATATGTAAAATATTAGATTTTAGAATCTTAAAACTTTCAAAAAAATATAAGCTAGACTATACAAGATATGCAGATGACTTAACATTTTCAACAAATGACAAACCATTTTATAATCAAAGAGAGAATTTTTTATTAGAATTAGAAAAAGAAATTAAACGAGCTGGTTTTTCAATGAATGAAAAAAAGACTAGGTTTCAATTTAATACTTCACGCCAAGAAGTAACAGGGTTAGTCGTTAACAAAAAATTAAACGTTCCCAAAGAATACTACAAAAATACCAGAGCGATGGCTCACAGTTTTTATAAACACGGACAATTTTTTGTTCATGGCGAACAGGGCAGTATCAACCAACTAGAAGGCCGTTTTGCATTTATTAATCAATTAGATAGATATAATAATTCTATTGAATACAAAAAAGATCTCTTGTCCATTAGAAAAAGAGATAACAATCAGTATAATAATTTACTATCTTTGAATGCTAGAGAAAAACAATATCAACAGTTTTTATTTTGTAAATATTTCTTCGCTAACGAAAAACCGGCTATTGTGACCGAGGGAAAAACAGACATTCGCTACTTAAAAGCTGCTTTGAAAAAGTTTCATGCCGACTACCCTAATCTCGTAGAAAAAGTAGATTCCGAATATATTTTTAAAATAACGTTTTTGCGAAGAAGTAAGCGTTTGAGATACTTTTTCAACTTTTCATTAGATGGTGCTGATGCCATGAAAAATTTATACAATTTTTTCTGCGATAAAGATAATAAGATTTATCCTAATTATTTAAAATACTTCAATTCTATTAACCCTTCTATGTCGAAAAATCCAATTATATTTATTTTTGACAACGAAATTCCAAATGGGAAAAAAAGTAAACCTCTAAAAAGCTTTATTAATCATGTTGGAAAATCTACGCAACTTAATAAAGAACTAATTAAAGATAAGTTGTCTTTAAGAATTGAAAATAATTTGTACTTGTTAACAAATCAATTAATGCACTATAACAAGGAAAATGAGTTAGAAGACTTATTCGACGAAAAAACTTTATGTCATAAAATTGACGGCAAAATTTTTTCTAAAAACGGAGATAGTAAAATGAACTATGGTAAGGAAATATTTTCTAAATATATTTTAGATAATTATAATCAGATAAACTTAGATAATTTTAAAATCATTTTAAATAATTTGAGTGCGATAATTGATGACTACCAAAATTCCGTATAAATATTTTAAATATTGAGAAATTATTATTTTCAGTCTTATAAATTTCATTTTAAATTAGTTTAATTACATTATTGCATACTTTAATTTAATTAACTTTTCTAGCACATCATTCTGCTATATTTTTTTAAAGCTTAAATATTACTTTACGAAGTATTTATCAAAGACTATCATTCTCGATGTAGTATTAAAAAGTTTATTACAAGAGCTTATCGCTAATATCAGTAAAAGATATTAGTGATAAGCTCTTTATCTATCTTGACAATTTTATGGCACATTAAAGCTGCAAGACTAACCATCAAAAGAACTGATAATTAAATTAATTTTTCATATTGAAATATATTTATAGCCACCTAATGTTTTTTCAACAACAACTGATCGATAAAATGATCTGTTGTTTTATGGACGATCATATCCGCTCTAAACCTTGTTGGAAGAATATATTCTTCTAAGTTTGTAAGATTGATTGCCTTCCAAACTTTACGCGCCGTATCAAAAGCTTTTTCTCTATTTCCAGTCGCGAGTTCATAGTAATAGTTTGTCGGATCTTGAAAGGCAGTATCCAGCAGTAACCCGAAGCGTTCTAGATACCATTTTTCGATTCGTTCCGGTTCAGCATCTACATAGAAACTGAAATCAAAAAAGTCGCTGACAAAGATTTTTTCATTTGCCGGTAGTTGTAAGACATTGATCCCTTCCACGATTAGAATATCTGGCTGATCAATGACGGCATATTTGTCAGGAATAATGTCGTAGAATTTATGTGAATACACGGGTACTTCAATGTTTCGGTGACCACTTTTCACGTCTCCCATAAAACGAATCAAACGCTGCATATCGTAGCTTTCAGGGAATCCTTTACGGTTCAGACTATTCTTTTCTTTCAGAACTTCATTTGGATAAAGAAATCCGTCTGTCGTAATCAGATCTACTTTTCGATTTGGGTACGCTCGGTCCATCATCATCTGAAGAAGTCTCGCCAAGGTACTTTTCCCAACAGCCACGCTTCCAGCAATCCCTATAATGTAAGGATCTTTTCTAGCAGGTTGGTTCAATAGCGTTTTCATTTCGCGTTGACGTTCATCATAGTGCTTGATATGTGTATGCAGTATCTGCAAAATAGGCACGTAGATTTCTTTAACGTCTTTCATTGAAATCCGGTCATTCAGTGACCTCAATGATTCTAGTTCCTCATCGGTTAGGGTCAATCTAGTATGTTCATTGAGTTCTTTCCATTCATCTCTATCAATAATATAAAATGTATCGGATTCTTGCATGCGGTATAAACCTCCGCTTCTCTTAGTTTCTAGTCGTGTTCAAGTTTACCAAAATAAACAGATTTTGACTATCTAAATTCTAAACGCTTTAGTAGACCACTCTCTTTTATCCTGGAAAATTTTCATGTAAAATAGAATTCTTTGATTATAAAGGGGTTCTTTATGTATTTTTAAATTAATATTGATACGATATAGTGGAGTCTAACAGTCAAGTATAGTACGATTGTAGTACAGGAATCACAGAGTAACGCAAGTTTATAGATAACAGTATCAACGAGGAGTTGACAGGATGAAAACTCTCTCCGATCAGGCCATTGGAACGGCTCACGGAAAGATCATATTAATTGGAGAGCATTCCGTAGTGTATAATAACCCTGCGATTGCGCTCCCTTTCCCGGCGGCTCATGTTGAAGTCACCATCGAAGCCATTCAAGGACATAGCCAGATCCGCTCGAATTACTATGAGGGGTCTATTATGAATGCGCCTGCCTCACTAAACAATTTAACCAAAACGATTGAAGCCATTTGCGAGGACCTTGGTTATGAGCCATCAGGTATGCAGATTACCATTTCCAGTCTAATCCCTGCTGAACGCGGTATGGGATCTAGTGCGGCTGTGGCTTCAGCGCTTGTTCGAGCCTTGTTCAACTTTTTTGAACAACCATTAGAATATGATCTTCTGCTTCATTACATTGGTATCTCAGAGAAAATCGCTCACGGAAATCCTAGTGGGCTGGATGCACGTGTCACTAGTGGCAATCAGCCGCTGTTTTATATGAAGTCCAAACTTCCTGAACGATTTGATCTTCATTTAACAGGCTACCTCATTGCGGCAGATACCGGTTTGAAAGGTCAAACCAGAGAGGCCGTTCAAGACGTTGCCGATTTGTTAAAGAAATCTAGAAGAAAAACCAAACACTTGCTTAGTTCGCTTGGAAAACTGACCTATCAAGCAAAAGAAGCCATCGAGCAAGATAATATCACGGATCTAGGCAAAATTTTATCTAAAGCACACCACCACCTTTCCGACTTGACCGTCAGTAACGAAAAGCTGGACAAACTGGTTCAAGTGGCTTTGGAACAAGGTGCGCTCGGCGCTAAACTCACAGGAAGTGGCCGCGGTGGTTGTATGATCGCTTTAGCCAAAACCTTTGACCAAGCAAAACATATCGCAAATGAATTAATGAAAAATGGAGCCGTAGAAACTTGGATCCATTCACTAGGAGCAGATACAAATGAGTAAATGGGTTCGCGCACATACAAATATTGCACTAATCAAATATTGGGGAAAAGAAAATGAAGCTTTAATTATTCCAAAGAACAATTCCCTTTCTTTAACGTTAGATGCTTTCTATACAGATACTAAAGTGACTTTTGATCCTTCATTAAAAAAGGACGAACTGATTTTGGATGGCGAGAAACAAGCGTCAGGCGTATTGAACAAAGTCGTGACGGTTCTCGATTTAATTAGAGAAAAAGCGGGGATTACGGATCGTGCTCACGTTGAAAGTATCAACTATGTTCCAACAGCGGCGGGTCTCGCTTCTTCTGCATCGGGACTTGCAGCACTAGCTGGTGCAGCGAATGAGGCTGCAAGCTTGAATTTATCTCCTAAAGATTTATCGCGTCTAGCAAGACGCGGCTCAGGATCTGCTTCTAGAAGTGTTTTCGGTGGATTCGTTGAATGGGAAAAAGGCACAACAGATGAAGATTCTTTTGCTTCTCCAGTTGATGATGCGAACTGGGATATCGGCATGTTGTTTATTATCGTAAAACAGGCTCAAAAAGACGTTTCTAGTAGAGACGGTATGCGCCGAACCGTTGAAA
The DNA here is from genome assembly GCF_036039175.1 of Marinilactibacillus sp. XAAS-LB27. Taxonomy (NCBI): domain Bacteria; kingdom Bacillati; phylum Bacillota; class Bacilli; order Lactobacillales; family Carnobacteriaceae; genus Marinilactibacillus; species Marinilactibacillus sp. XAAS-LB27. The sequence continues at coordinate 67,955 of NZ_JAYXKP010000006.1, forward strand.
CCTCCCCTTTCTATGACGGCTGGCTAGCAACACTCGATCAGGACTTATCAGATATGAAAGAAGCTATAGAAGAACAAGATATTGAAAAAGTAGGCGCCATCGCAGAACGCAACGCTTTGAAAATGCATGCGACTACACTAGGTGCGAACCCACCTTTCACTTACTGGACAGCTGACAGTATGGTTGCCATGGATGCTGTACGTACACTAAGAAAGCAAGGATTCACAGCCTACTTTACTATGGACGCTGGCCCGAATGTAAAAGTGATCTGTCGACAATCTCAAATGGCAGAAATTAAACTGAAATTGGCTGAATATTTTGATGAAGAACAGATTATTTCTGCAAAACCTGGACCTGCAATTCATCTTCTAGAAAACTAAGTTATTGTTTTCTACTTACATATCACTAAAAATCCAAGGGATACTGATTCGATCGGAACAGATCCTAAAAAAGGAACGAATTGAATGAATCAAGTAGAAGCCTCGGCTCCTGGAAAATTATATATAGCTGGCGAGTACGCTGTTGTTGAACCTGGACATCCCGCTATTCTTGTCGCGGTCGACCAGTTTCTAACTGTTAAAGTCAGTCAATCAGAAACAGTTGGAACGATTCACTCATCTCATTATTCTAGTATTCCCCTTCAATGGACACGAGAAAACGGGAAACTGATGATTGATGAAAGAGAAAACCCATTTCACTACCTGCTCGCAGCGATCGACTACACAGAACGTTATGTAAAAGAATGTGGACAAGAGTTATCCATTTTTCATCTGGTTGTGGATAGTGAATTAGATAGTGCAAACGGATTGAAATATGGCCTTGGTTCTAGCGCGGCTGTTACCGTTGCTACTGTACGAGCGCTATTAAAATATTATGGGCTCACTGAAACTGATGAGCTGGTGTTCAAATTATCTGTTCTAGCACATCTATCCGTGAAAAGTAATGGATCGTTTGGAGATATTGCGGCGGCAACTTACACTGGATGGCTAGCTTATAGTAGTTTTGACCGTAAATGGGTTAAGGATCGTTTGAACACACACAGCATCAAATCCATTGTTGAACTCGATTGGCCCGCTTTTATGGTTGAAAAACTGACCCCTCCTTCAGAACTGAAGCTACTGATTGGATGGACTGGTTCCCCTGCTTCTACGACTGATCTAGTTGATCAAGTGAAAGAGAACCGAGAAGCCAAAGAACAAAACTATCAAGATTTTTTAAATAGAAGTAAAGCTTGTGTAGAGAATATGATTCAAGCCTTTAGAAAGGGTTCATTAGCGGACATTCAAACTGAAATCCGTAAGAATCGTCTGATTTTGAAAGAAATGAGTGAAAATACAGGCGTCTCTATTGAAACGGAAACACTCGAACAATTATGTGAAGACGCAGAAGCCTTTCATGGTGCCGCGAAAACTTCCGGTGCTGGTGGTGGTGACTGCGGCATTGCCTTGTTTGACCGTTCTTCGAGTTTAAACGACTTGGTTTCGAGATGGCAGACACACGACATCACCTTACTTCCTTTAAAGGTTTATGCTCGTTCGTAGTCCATTACACATCATTGTTTGCTATAATCATTTAATGAACTTAAAAAAGAATCTATCTATACAGGATTCTTCTAAAACTGACATACTGGAGACAACACTATGCCAAAACAAAATAACCGAAAAAATGAGCACGTATCTCTTTCTGAAAAATTTTATGATCACGGACAATCATCTTTTGACGATGTCCGATTTGTTCATCATTCTTTTCCACAGATGGACGTAAAAGATGTGGATATGTCTGTTCAACTAAATGGACTGACTTTTAATGTTCCCTTCTTTATCAATGCCATGTCTGGCGGAAGTCGCTGGACAGGAAAAGTAAACGAGAAATTAGCAACGATTGCGAGAGAAACTGGTCTCGCGATTGCAACGGGCTCTGTTAGCGCAGCACTAAAAGACCCCGAACAAGAAGGCACTTTTAAAATTGTCAGAGAAACAAATCCAAATGGTCTTGTCTTTGCCAACTTAGGTGCAGGACACGGTTTGGAAAACGCAAAGAAAGTCGTTGACTTACTTCAAGCGGACGCAATACAGATTCATATCAACGCTCCTCAAGAAATCGTTATGCCAGAAGGCGACCGGGAATTTTCCGGCTGGATTGAAAATATTCAAGAAATCGTTCAAGGCCTTGGCGTACCGGTCATCGCTAAAGAAGTCGGCTTCGGTATGAGTCGTGAGACTGTTCAATTGCTTGAATCCGTTGGGGTGCAATTGATTGATATCAGTGGTCGAGGTGGAACAAACTTTGCTCAAATCGAGAACTACAGAAGACCAGAACAAAAACTCGATGACTTAGAATCTTGGGGACAAACGACTGTGGAATCCTTGCTAGAAGCTCAGGAGGTCGTTCAATCGGCTCATATCATCGCTTCAGGCGGTATTCGTCGTCCTATGGAAATGGTTAAAGCTTTATCTATAGGTGCTTCCTTAACTGGTTTATCCAGCCAATTCATGCATATGGCTCTTGAAGATGTAGATCAGACAATCGAAACCGTTCATGCTTGGAAATCAGAAATCGCGAGTATCATGACACTTCTAGGTAAGAAAAGTATTGCTGATTTAACTAAAACGGATTTGATTTTATCAGGTCAAGCAGCTGACTGGTGTGCTGCTCGAAATATCTCTATACAAAAATACGCTTCTCGTCACTAACGAGAAACGTATTTTTTACTATCTATTTAAGGAGCCGGTTCTTATGTTTCAATCTAAAGGGTTTCTGATCTTACTGAACATTCTCTATTTTTTAATACAATGTACCTGGGGATTCATCCAGACACTTGTCGGATTCCTCTTATTTCTTAAATATTATAAGCAGCCTCATAGCTCTTTTCACGGTGCTATTCGGACAAAATGGAACCGCACAGATGGTGTCTCACTCGGCTTATTTATCTTCACACCTAATGAATCAGATCCTATACTTTTAAAACAGAGAAACGCTACAACTTTCACAGAGTCTTGTAGTAGAATGGCTGTGCATGAATACGGTCATACTTTTCAGTCACTGCTACTTGGACCTTTTTATCTTCCCATTATCGGTTTGATCTCTTTTACCTGGGCAAGACATCCTAGGTACAAGAAATTGAGAGCTAATTATCACGTTCCTTACTCTTTTTGCTGGGTCGAACAGTGGGCAGACCACCTTGGCGAAAGCATCCTTAAGGAAGTAACTGTTAAAATAAGAACCAGAGACAGGTAATTCCACCTATGCCAACAACCATAGACCACAACAAACTTTTTGTTTTATACGCAATTAAAAATACGATAACAGATGGAATCAGTTTGATATTGATTGTTGGCTGTAGGTTAAAAGAGCCCTCCCAGAAAAAGATATCTGAAGCAACAAGTGCCGCAAAGATGGATACCGGAATGTAGGTCATCCAGCGACTGAATGAAGGTGAAATCTCTTTCTTACTCAACAAGAGCATTGGCAAGAAGCGCGGAATATAAGTTACGACTGCCATTCCTAAAATCAGTACCCACACATTATTCATTGGCTTCACCCCTTTTGATGTCCGGTCTTGTATGACGATTTTTTCTAACTTCCAGATAATACCCTATAAAAGAAGCGATAACCGTCGCAATGACGAGCGCGATGTTATGTTTCAAGACAATTGTTAAGATAACCGTAAGCACGATGGAACAGATTCCTGCGATAAGATGTTCTTTTGAAACAAATTGCTGAACCATCATATATAAAAACATCGCAATCAACGCATAATTCATGATAATCGTATTAACTTGAATTTGACTACCAATTACCCCTCCAACGATTGTACTGACTACCCAAGTTGAATAGTTAGCCACGCTTGTTACCATAGCTTCCTCAGGAGACCAGTCTCCTTCTCTGAACTTAGTATAGTTGATCCCGTAAGATTCATCTGTCAATACGTGACTAAACAACGCAATAAATCCAAGAGATTTTTCTTTTACATAAGTAGACATACTGGCAGACATTAAAATATGCCTTAGGTTTAGGAAAAAGACCATAACGATAACCGATGGAATTGAAGCACCTAAAACGAGCATACTGGCTGCCAGAAACTGTCCAGCCCCTGCATAAACGAGTACACTCATGAAAGAAATCCCTATGATGGAAATACCGGCATCATATAAGACAATCCCACAAGCCATTCCTAGAGCTGCATATGTAATCATAATCGGCGCACTGGCCTTTAAACCACTTTTGATGTCTGTTAATTCCATTTCTTCACTTCCTTCATACTAAGTTCCTTAATGATTTCTCTAAATAAAAAAGAGCCTTTGAAGAGTTAGAACGGCCTTTTGAAGACCGCATCTGCATACTCTTCTGACTCTAATTTATACAACTATTTAATAATATCGTAGACCAGTGTTAGTGGTTCAGCTGTTTCCCTGATTTCCATACTTTGACGAATCGTTTGTTCTGTTTCTTCTGCGATTGGCTTATTCGAGTAAAGCGTTACTAGAGATTCTCCAACTTTCACTGAATCGCCTACTTTTTTATTCAAGTAGAGACCCGCTGCTAAGTCAATCGCGCTTTCTTTTGTTTCTCTACCGGCACCAAGTCTCATAGCTGCTAAACCAACTTGGTCAGCAACGATTTTAGAAATCACACCATCTTTTTCAGCCGTTACTTCTGTTTTAAATTCAGCAGAAGGAAGAACGTCATCTGTATGTTCAACAACTGAATCGTCTCCGCCTTGAGATTTCACAAAGACTTTAAAGGCTTCCAATGCTTTACCGTTGTGCAGGTTTTCTTCTAGTAACGTTCTTGCTTCTTCTAGCGAGTTGCCTACACCTCCTAAGAATGCCATTTGGCTTCCTAAGACAAGACAAAGTTCCGTTAAATCTTCCGGTCCATTACCTTTTAGTGTTTCGATTGCCTCTTTTACTTCTAGTCCGTTTCCGATCGCATTTCCTAGCGGCTGGCTCATATCTGAAATGACAGCCATCGTATTTCTACCAACTGAATTTCCGATTTCTACCATAGCTTCTGCTAATTTTCTAGCTTGATCCACACTCTTCATGAATGCACCCGCACCTGTTTTTACATCTAATACGATTGCGTCTGCTCCAGAAGCAATTTTCTTACTCATGATTGAACTCGCAATTAAAGGGATCGATTCAACTGTACTGGTTACGTCACGCAAAGCATAGAGTTTCTTGTCTGCAGGCGTCAGATTTCCTGATTGGCCAACAACAGCGACTTTGTTTTCATTAACCAGTTCCACAAATTGTTCTTTTGAAATTTCAACGTGAAATCCTGGTATGGCCTCGAGCTTATCGATCGTTCCACCCGTATGGCCTAATCCTCGTCCACTCATTTTCGCAACAGGTACACCTACGCTGGCTACTAATGGTGCAAGTATCAACGTCGTTGTGTCCCCTACGCCACCTGTTGAATGCTTATCAACTTTGACTCCTGCAATTGCAGAAAGGTCAATTTGATCTCCAGATTCAACCATAGCCATTGTCAATGCACTACGCTCTGCTTTTGTCATTCCTTTAAAATAAATAGCCATATTCATTGCACTCATTTGATAATCAGGAATGGTTCCTTCTGTATAGCCTTCAATCATCCATTTAATTTCTTGCTCAGTTAACTCTTGATCATGTTGTTTTTTTTCAATCAAATCGATCATTCTCATTATATATTCCTCCAAAAACTATTTTTCGTAGTGATTGCTTCTATTCCTTCATCTTATCACATTTCATGAATCAAGTTTGGACAAAATTGTAATCTCTTACAATTTTAATAAAAGATGACATTTGAGTTTATAATAGAAGCTAGAATTTTTAAGAGGTCCGTTTATTACAACATTAAACTAGTGCATACATTCGACTGTTGTCTATTTAAGGATGAAATCGAAATGCAAATGCTCGATTCGTTCGAATCTCTAGCTCTTTAACGTTGGTTTGAAACGCAAACGAGTGTGCTCAACAAATTTAGTGACCCAAACAAAAAAGCCCAGAGAGAATTGTAGATGAATACAATTCTCTCTGGATTTCATGCTATTTGAGCAGGATCTAAGACTACTATCTTAGATTTATTATGGTCAAATGCTTATTAATTGTTTTGGTTATCGTAAGCAGCACGTTTTTGTTTTAGACGAGGGACATCTGACTCTCGGCAATATACATAATGTCCTGGAACGATTTCACGAAGTTTTTCTTCTTCATCATTTGCAATTCTAGCTACATACGTTGTACGTTTACGAGAACGCTCATATTCTGGATCCGGTAATGGAACCGCAGACAATAAGCTCTCAGTGTATGCATGTAATGGTTTGTTATAGACATCTTCTGCTGGCGCTAACTCAAGCAATTTACCTGAGTTCATTACGCCGATACGATCACTGATATATTTAACCATTGATAAATCATGGGCAATGAATAGGAAAGTTAAATCTTGAGATTTTTGTAGATCCATTAGCAAATTGACAACTTGCGCTTGGATTGAAACATCTAATGCTGAGATAGGCTCATCGGCAACAATAAATTTAGGCTTAACGGCTAGCGCTCTAGCGATCCCGATACGCTGACGTTGTCCACCTGAAAACTCGTGTGGATAACGGCTTGCGTGGTCAGGGTTTAGTCCTACCAATTCAAGCAATTCGATTACACGTGCGTTACGTTCTTCTTTAGAATTCGCAAGGCTGTGGATATCGATTCCTTCAGCAATGATATCTCGAACTTTCATCTTAGGATTCAATGAAGCATACGGATCCTGAAAGATCATTTGCATATCGCGTCTGAATTGTAACAGGTCTTTTTTCTTAGAGATTTTGTGTACTTGCGTTCCCTGGAAATCAATTTCTCCAGCAGTCGGTTCGTACAAGCGGATGATTGAACGTCCAGTCGTTGATTTTCCTGAACCAGATTCTCCTACTAGTCCAAAAGTCTCACCTCTGAAAATATCAAAGGTAATATCATCTACTGCGCGTACTTCATTCTTTGAACCTTCGTTGAAGTATTGCTTCAGGTTTTTGACTTCTAAAATCTTTTCTTTTGAATTTTCCACTATTTCACGCCTCCATCATTGTGACGTTTAGCAAACTTCTCTTTGTAAAGCTGCTGACGGCCTTTGATTTCCGCAGGGGGATCAATAGCTGGAGCATCTTCGTGAAGTAACCATGTTGCTGCGTAATGTGATTTAGAAACTTTAAACATTGGCGGTTCTAGTTCTGTATCGATCTTCATTGCATACTCATTACGAGGTGCAAAGGCGTCTCCTTTTGGTGGATCCAGTAAATCTGGAGGCGTACCTGGAATCGCATATAAAGAATTTGTTGTATCTAAAGTCGGCATAGAAGCTAGTAATCCCCAAGTATACGGATGTTGTGGGTTATAAAAGACTTCATCAACGGTCCCTACTTCTACGAATTTCCCAGCATACATTACAGCTACTCGATCGGCTACATTCGCTACAACACCTAAATCGTGTGTAATGAAGATGATCGATGTATCGATTTTTTCTTGAAGTTCTTTCATCAATTCTAAAATCTGAGCTTGAATCGTTACATCAAGTGCTGTAGTCGGCTCATCCGCAATCAAGATATCTGGGTTACAAGCTAGCGCGATCGCAATAACGATACGTTGTCTTTGACCACCAGAAAATTGGTGAGGATACTGTTTCATTCTTTGTTCTGGATCTGGTAAACCAACTAGTTCCAGCAATTGTAAGGCTCTATCGCGTGCTTGACTTTTGTTCATCTTTTGATGAAGTTTTAGTGGCTCTGCGATTTGTTTTTCAATCGTCATTGTAGGGTTCAAAGACGTCATCGGATCCTGGAAGATCATTGCAATTCTTTTTCCTCGAATCGCCTGCATCTCTTTTTCTGATGCGTGAACTAAGTCTTTACCGTTAAATACGATTTGACCCTGTTCGATATTGGCGTTTTGAGACAATAGACGCATGATACTTCTGGAAGTAACGGATTTACCAGAGCCTGATTCCCCAACGATTGCTAGTGTTTCACCTTTTTTCAGGTCAAAACTGACACCACGAATGGCTTGTACTTTACCCGCGTAAGTGTCGAAAGTAATATTTAAATCTCTCACTTCTAAAATGTTACTCATCAATAATCACCTCGCTAATCTTTCATTTTTGGATCAAAAGCATCTCGTAGTCCATCGGCCAATAAGTTAAACGAAATCATCAAGACACATAAAACACCGGCTGGATACCACATAATATGCGGTAAGAACTGGAATGTTTTATATCCATCATTAATCAACGTACCTAAAGAAGCTAATGGAGCAGGTATACCGATACCAATAAAGCTCAAGAAGGCTTCAAAGAATATTGCAGATGGAATAGAGAACATCGTTTGAATAATGATGACTCCTGATAAGTTTGAAATTAAGTGTTTCAAAGCAATTTTAATAGAAGATTCGCCTAATGTTTGAGCAGCCAAGATGTATTCTTGGTTTTTCAGTTTCAACGTCTGTGCCCGCACAATTCGTGCCATTGGAATCCAACCCGTTATCGCAAGTGCAATAATGATTGCCTGAATACCAGGTTCCAATACTAACAGTGTCAAAATAACGACAACTAAGTTCGGAACACCAGACAAGATTTCTAGAATTCTTTGCATAACATTATCGACTCTGCCGCCTTTCCAGCCAGAAACTAGACCGTAGATGACTCCGAAAGTCAAATCAAAGAAGGCTGCCGCGAAAGCAATAATCAAGGAAACACGCGTCCCATATAAAATACGAGAAAGCAAATCACGTCCTAGACTGTCTGTTCCTAAAATATAGTAGGTACCTTCTTCAGCGCCTACTTGCGCATATTTATCGAAACGTTCTCCGCCACCGGCTGTAGTTGTTCCGTTTAGTCCATTAATATCAATACCTGGAATTTTTGGTGGTAAACTTGTTTGTCCGCTATATTGAGTGTATGGACTATGTGGTGAGATCAGTGGTGCAGAAAAAGCTAGAACCATAATGACAAGCAGTATACCCAAACTGATTACTGCTGCTTTGTTTTTCTTTAATCTTCTCCAAGAATCTTGAAGAAAGCTCAACGATGGTGCGCTGATCTTTTCATTATCTTCTGTACTCGCTCCGCTGGCTTTTTCAAACATATCAGGAGAAAATTTAGTTTTCTCATTTATTGTTGCATTATGATCATGAGTTTCCATATTAATTTCCTCCTTCAGATGATACACGAATTCGAGGATCGACAATACCATACATAATATCTACTACTAAAATGATGAGTACGAGCATCGCAGAGTAAAGAATCGTTACACCCATAATAGTCGGATAGTCATTAGATAAAATTGATTTAACGAACTGTTCCCCGATACCAGGAATCGCATAAATATTTTCTACAACCATCGAACCAGTCATTAAAGCAACTGCCATGGGTCCTAAAATGGTCAGCAATGGAATCAAGGCATTTCTAACCCCGTGTTTGAAGGCTACTATCCAACGGCTAAGACCTTTTGCTCTGGCAAGTTCAATGTAATCACTGCTGAGTACATCAACCATTTCTGTACGAATAAAACGAGCAGAATCTGCCAATGGCCCAATCGCTAAAGCGAGTGTTGGTAACACAGAAGATTCAAATCCACCGTTCCAAAGCGCAATTGGGAACCAACCTAATTTAACGGCAAATATCAGTTGTAATAATACAGCGAACACGAAGTTCGGAATTGATCGACCAAGAATGGCCACAAAGGTTGCCGATGTATCAATCCACGTATTTTGTTTCATTGCTGAAATCACTCCAAGAATGATTCCAAAGAATGTTCCTAATACAACTGCTTGAAATCCTAATTGAAGAGAAGGACCAATTCGAGTGGATAAAAGTTTCGTAACAGGCGTATTATCGTATTGAAAAGATGTTCCTAAATCTCCTGTAACGAGTCCGCCCATGTAAATACCATATTGGACAACAGTCGGTTCATTTAACCCATATTGTTCATTCATAATTTCAATTTGCTGATCAGACAATTTTTCTTGATTTGTATAGGGTGTTCCGGGCAGCAACTTGCTTAGAAAGAACGTAATCGATGCAATTAGAAATAAAGTTACAAACATGTAAAATACACGTTTTCCTAAATATTTCAAATAATGATTCATCGATTTTACACCTCCAGTATTATTATTTTTTATTGATTTTAAAAAAAAGCACAATATATAGAATATTCTCTCCACGCACTGATTGCAAATTTTTTTGTTATTATGTGACTATTAAACGGTTCCTATTAGAAAAATATAAGGAGTTATTTCATTCTATTATCATTTCCGTTTAATTTTCCCAATTTCTCTATTTACACTGATTCCCTTATTGAGGTTTTTCACCATATAAGGTACAGTATTAAATAGACTTTTTAAAACTTTAGGAGAATCTATTATGCGCATAAAATTAAATTTAGTCAGCTTTACTAGTGCTATCATTTTGTTGATTTTCATCCTTGAATGGATCCTTTATGGAGAAATCAGTTTCCTTCAAACAACTAACCTATTCTTTTATCCTGCAGGACTTTTTCTAATCCTTGGAGTTTTTGGTTTAGTGATTCGTTCTGGATCTTTTGACTTTTTCCATTACAGCGTTAATAGAGCTACCCGCCTTTTTCGTAAATCCAGTTCAGTAGATGACGAAGAGCGGCCAATCTCTCATTTATCTAGTCATTTCGGTAAAGGGTACATCGTATTACTCAAAATCGGTCTGATTTTATTGAGTATTTCTATACTATCTCTAGTAGGATTCTACTTATTCGAGCGGTAAACTCCGTATAAAAACGATAGAACTTTTATGCATAATTATATTATAGGGCTTAAAAAAAGAGTGGATATCCACTCTTTTTTTGTAGCCTTTAATCTTAGATGCTTTTCGAAAGATTATTTACCTTCGATGTAAGCCCATTTGTATGAGTATTCTGCACCTGTTAGGTGGTGAACTAGATCTTGAACATAATCTTTTTCAAGAACTGCATACGCACGTTGATAAATTGGTGCGATACCAGCAGAGTCCAGTAAAATTTGTTCAGCTTCTAGCATAGCTTCCCAACGACCTTCTAAATCACTTGCATCGTTTTGTGCTCTTTCAATTAAAGCGTCGTATTCAGGGTTGCTGAATCCAGATTTGTTGTTTCCATTTTCTGTTTCAAACAATTCCAAGAAGTTGATTGGATCAGCATAATCTGCTCCCCATCCAGCTAGTTGAATATCGTAATCTTGTTTTGAGTTAGCATCCAGACGAACTTTGAATGGTACGTTTCTCAAGTTGATTGTTAAGTTTGGTAAGTTTGATTGTAATTGTGATTGCATGAATTCTAATGAACGTTTAGAGTTTTCAGTGTCATCTCCAAGCATTTCAAGTGTTAATGAATCTACACCTAATTCATCAAGACCTGTTTCAAAGTACTCAACAGCTTGTTCTGCGTCGAAAGAAAGCAAGTCTCCATTTTCAGCACGGAAATCTTCGTTAGAAGCTGGTCCAACTGCTAATTCAGCAGGCACTAAACCATTTGCTGGAAGAGAACCATTTTGTAAAACTGTATCAGAGAAGCTTTGTTTGTCGAACGCCATTGCAATAGCTTTACGAATGTTTTCATTTGCTAATGGTGTTTCTTCTCCATTACGTTCTTGGTTGAACTTGAAGTAGAATACTGAAGAAGTCGCTTGTGATAATAAATCAGGAGCGCCTTGTTTTGTTTGAACATACTCTCCAGTTAGGATCATACGATCTGCTTCTCCGGCATTATATAAGTTCAATGCTGTTGAAGTTTCTTTAACTGCATCTACGTCGATACGGTCAAGTTTTACAACATCTGCATCCCAATAATCTTCATTTTTCTCTAATGACCAGCTAAGTCCAGCGCCATCCCAATCTGTTAATTCAAATGGTCCGTTATAAAGGATTGTATCACTGTTCGTTGCGTAGTCACTTCCTTGTTCAGTTACATATTCTTCGTTAAGTGGGAAGAACATCGAAAGTGTTAATAGATCTTTAAAGTAAGGAACTGGTTTTGCTAGTTCAACTACCAAAGTCGTTTCATCTTCAGCAGTAACTCCAAGTTCTGAAGGATCCATTTCACCAGTAAGGATTTCTGAAGCGTTTGTTACAATTCCATCGATCATGTAAGCATATTCTGCTGCTGTTTCAGGATTTGCTAGACGTTGCCAAGCATAGACAAAGTCACTTGCTGTAACGGGTTCACCGTTTGACCATTGTGCGTCTTCTCTAATTTTAAAAGTATATGTTAAGCCATCTTCGCTTACAGTTGGCTCTTCTGCTGCCATACCTAATTGTAGGTCGTTTTCAGGTCCTTGACGATAAAGGCCTTCGTTTACGTTGTTCAATACGTTATTACTTACGGAGTCTGTAGAAGTAGTAGAATCCATTGAAGGGATTTCAGCTGTTTCAATCAAGTGTAGGACTTGCTCATCGTTTGATCCTTCTGATCCTTCTGAACTTGATTCTCCAGTAGAATCGCTTCCACCATTACCACAAGCTGCTAATAGTAAAGCACTTGTTAATGTTAACCCTAGAGTACGTGCTAGTTTACTGTTCTTCATCTGTTGTTTCCTCCCAAAATATATAACTGATTTGTATAATAAATTATAATTTAGATTACTTGGAATACTTTATCAGCTTTCTATCATAATTACAACAGGTTATTTTAATTTTTACATTTTTTTCTCACTATTTTGATATTTTTAAGAAAGTGTTCATTTTTTGTTCGTTTAACTCGACTTCATTTCTTCATTCCTTTCAAACGCCCTACATTACATGTTATAATAAAAACGTGTGATAGAACGCTGTTTTGCTTATCTAATAGCGGTTCTATCTGTAATGAGCAACTATATAAGGAGAGATTAGATGACCAGTAAAACGTTGAACCAATATTTGGAAAGTAATCTAAACGAATTGAAAGAAATGGGCTTATATAATGAAATCGATACGCTAGAAGGTCCAAATGGAGCAGAAATCACGGTCAGAGGAAAACAACTGATCAATATGTCTTCAAACAATTACCTCGGGTTTTCTAATGATGAACGATTGAAAGCAAAAGCGAACGCCGCTACTGATAAATACGGTGTAGGTGCGGGTGCGGTTCGTTCCATTAATGGGACACAAAGTATTCATGATGAACTTGAAGCTAAAATCGCTGACTTCAAACAGACCGAAGCAGCTGTTGCTTTCCAGTCAGGTTTCAACTGTAACATGGGCGCTATTTCAGCTGTCATGAACAAAAAAGATGCCATTTTATCTGATGAATTAAACCATGCTTCTATTATTGACGGTTGTCGTTTGTCTGGTGCTAAAGTTATTCGAGTGAAACATCAGGATATGGAAGATCTGCGCGCTAAAGCAAAAGAAGCTACTGAAAGTGGACACTATGAAAAAGTCATGTATATTACGGACGGTGTCTTCTCAATGGACGGAGACGTAGCCAACTTACCGGATATTGTTAAAATCGCTGAAGAATTTGATTTAATCACTTATGTAGATGACGCTCACGGTTCAGGTGTTATGGGTAAAGGTGCCGGAACAGTTAAGCATTTCGGCTTACAAGACAAGATCGACTTCCAGATGGGGACACTTTCTAAAGCTGTTGGTGTTGTTGGTGGTTATGTAGCAGGAACTCAGAACTTAATCGACTGGTTAAAAGTACGTGCCCGTCCGTTTTTATTCTCTACTTCTTTAACACCAGGTGCTGCAGCTGCTTGTATTGAAGCCATTGATATCATGTCTGCTTCAACAAAAGAACACGACCGCCTGTGGGAAAATGGTCGTTACCTGAAAGCTGGACTAGATGCGTTAGGCTTCAACATTGGAAATTCTGAAACACCGATTACCCCTTGCATTATCGGTGATGAAAAACTGACTCAAACATTTTCAAAACGTTTAACAGAAGAAGGCGTTTATGCTAAATCTATTGTCTTCCCTACTGTTCCAAGAGGTACTGGACGTGTTAGAAACATGCCTAGCGCGGCACATACTAAAGAACAGTTAGATAAGGTTCTTTCGATTTATGAAAAAGTCGGAAACGAATTGAACGTTATATAAAACCTTTATAAAAAAGCAGTTAACTAGACTGAGTTCCTATCAAGAGTATTTGAGCGTATAACTCAGTCAACTGCTTTTTCTTTTGGAATAAACGATATGATTGAATCATTACTGGAGGAAAGAAACTTGAAAACCATCTTAATTACTGGCGCACTGGGACAGATTGGAACTGCTCTAACAGCACGCTTGAGAGAAAAATTTGGAGTAGATCACGTTATCGCAACAGATATTCAAAGACCAGAAAACTCTACTGTTGTCGAAAATGGTATTTTTGAATATCTAGATGTGACGGATCAATTAGCTGTAGAGCAATTAGTCGAAAAATATCAAATTGATACAATCATCCATCTAGCAGCTTTGCTATCTGCTGTAGCGGAAGAAAAGCCTCAGTTAGCTTGGGAATTGAATATGGGCGGATTAATGAATGCACTAGAAGTGGCGCGTATTCATGATTTGAAATTCTTCACACCTAGCTCCATCGGTGCTTTTGGTCCTCAAACACCTAAAGTACAAACACCGCAGGTAACCTTACAACGTCCAACGACAATGTATGGCGTAACAAAAGTAAGTGGAGAATTGCTTTGTGATTACTATTTCCAAAAATTTGGAGTAGATACAAGAAGCGTCCGTTTCCCAGGGCTCATTTCTTACGAAGCCCTTCCTGGTGGCGGAACGACTGATTATGCAGTAGATATCTACTATGAGGCACTCAAAAAACAAGCTTATACTTCTTTTATCGACAAAGGGACTTATATGGATATGATGTACATGCCGGATGCTGTAGACGCCATTATTCGTTTAATGGAAGCACCCTCAGAGAATCTTATTCATCGTAACGCATTCAATGTCAGTGCAATGAGTGTGCGTCCAGAAGACTTTGAAAAAGCGATTCAAGCTCATATACCCGAATTCTCTTTGGACTTTGAAGTTGATCCCATTCGTCAGGCAATTGCTGAGTCATGGCCGAATTCAATCGATACGATTCAAGCTCGTAAAGAATGGGATTTCAGCCCTGAATATACGCTTGAAAAAATGACAGCAGATATGCTAGAAAAATTAAAAGAAAAATCACTATCTTAACTTTTCCACTCTAAAAAACGATCAGATTCTACTATCCAAGTAGAATCTGATCGTTTTAATGTTATCCTCTGTCTACTTGCTCTACAACCGCACCTTCTTGCGTCCCTACGATAATCGTGTCCACGCAGTTCAAGAAAAGCCCATGCTCAACTACACCAGTTAAAGAATCCAGCCAAGTCGCTAGCGATTCAGGTTCTTTAATGATTCCCATATGAAGATCAATAATCAAGTTCCCTGAATCCGTAACTAATTTTTCGCCTTCTTCATCTAATCTCCATGAAGGTTTGTATCCTTTTTGATCAAACTTTTTGAACAATTGTCCTGATCCGAAATGAACCACTTCTACTGGTAATGGAAAAGCACCAAGCTCTTCTACTAGTTTACTTTCATCTACGATCCAGATATTTTTATCAGAAAGGTTGGCAACTGTTTTTTCAAATAAGTGAGCAGCTCCGCCACCTTTAATTCCTTGATACGTATTAGAGATTTCATCTGCTCCATCAATGGTTACATCAATTTTATCCACATCATCTATACTCTTTAATGGAATATTCAATTCAGTTGCTTGCGCTGTTGTCCGAATAGATGTGGTTACACCAACAATGTTCAAGCCTTCTTCATTCACTCTTTTACCAAGGGCTTCTACCATGTAGTAAGCAGTTGACCCTGTCCCAAGTCCTACTGTCATGCCGTCTTCAATAAACTCTGCTGCTTTATACCCTACTAACTTTTTAAGATTCATACCCATTTCCCTTCCAAATAAAGTTTATGTACCGCTATCATTTTCAACTGTATTGTAACATAAAAAAGAGCTGCATCAGCAGCTCCTTTTTCTTATCTAAGCATTTTAAATTCTAGAAACAAATCATTATATTTCTCAATGTATTCAGGTCCAAGGTCTTCGTACACTTCTAATTTTCCAACAGTTTCAGCAGACGGATAGAATTGCTCGTCTTCCGTTGTTTCTTCCGGAAGCAAGTCCATGGCTGCTTTATTTGGAGTACTGTACCCAATATAATCAGCGTTCTGAGCAGCCACTTCTGGCTGCAGCATGAAATTGATAAAAGCATAAGCCGCTTCTGTATTTTGAGCTGTTTTAGGAATGACCATATTATCAAACCATAAGTTGGATCCTTCTTCAGGTAGAATGTAATGTAGAGATTCATTCTCCCACATCATATCAGCCGCTTCTCCAGAAAATGTCACCGCAACGGGCGCTTCTTCTTGAATCATATACATCTTGATCTCATCCGCTACTAATGCCTTAGCATTGGGTGCCAGACCACGAAGTAATTCAAAGGCTTCATTCAATTCTTCATCGTTTTTCGAGTTCAATGAATAACCTTGAGTCTGCAAGCCAATTCCGATAACTTCTCGAGCCCCATCAATAAATAAAATACTTTCTTTAAATTCAGGATTCCATAGGTCACCCCAAGAAGTAATATCTTCTTCATTCACCATCTGATCATTGTAAACAATTCCCAAGGTTCCCCAGAAATAAGGGATCGAATACTGATTATCAGGATCGAATGGCTGATCGAGAAACTCTGAATCAATATTGTCTAAACCAGTAATTTTGGAATGGTCCATTGGTAAAACAAGATCTTCTTCAATCATTCTTTCAATCATATATTCACTTGGAATCGTCAGGTCATATGCTGTTCCGCCTTGCTGAACTTTTGTATACATGGACTCATTGGAGTCAAAGGTTTCATAAACAACTCGGTATCCCGATTCTTCTTCAAACTGTTCAAGCAATTCTGGATCGATATAATCTCCCCAGTTAAAGATATTCAGCGTATCTGTTCCGCTTGCACCTTGGGAATGTTCTATGAAAAAGCTACCCAAATAGAGTACACCCGATATCCCTAATACAGCAAAAGCTAATTGAATTAACTGCTTCATTAAGGTGTCACCGCCTTCTGATGATTCGTTGGATCCACATCTGTTAGTTTCCGTTTACGGTTACGTTGTTGCTGTTGAACAAAGTAATAGCCACTGACTAGTCCCAGAGCAACAATGAATAAAATCGTACTCAATGCATTGATTTCCAGACTGATTCCT
The DNA here is from genome assembly GCF_036039175.1 of Marinilactibacillus sp. XAAS-LB27. Taxonomy (NCBI): domain Bacteria; kingdom Bacillati; phylum Bacillota; class Bacilli; order Lactobacillales; family Carnobacteriaceae; genus Marinilactibacillus; species Marinilactibacillus sp. XAAS-LB27. Next base: position 85,148 of record NZ_JAYXKP010000006.1, read on the forward strand.
TGTCGCGCTCTGGAATAAATTTCAACAGACAAGGTTGCAAAGCCGTTTCCGGTTACGAAAAAGGTAACAGCGAAATCGTCGATGGAATAGGTGAAAGCCATAAAATATCCAGCAAGTATGCCTGGTTTGATACTCGGAATAATGACACTTTTCAGCACTTGCCAGTTGTTTGCTCCTAAATCTTTTGCTGCAGTAATCATATTCGTATTCATTTCCTGCAGTTTAGGTAAGACCATTAAAACAACGATTGGAATACTGAATGCGATATGTGAAAACAAGACAGAATAAAACCCTAAGCGAAAACCAGCCATCGTAAATAAGAGCAAGAAACTTGCGCCAATAATAACATCTGGTGACACAAGTAGAACGTTATTCAGACCAAGTATGGTTGATTGTGTTCTCCTTTGCCTAACAAAAAAGATTCCAATCGCTCCCAAAGTACCGATAACAGTTGCTAGCAAGGAAGAGACCAAAGCGACTCTGAACGTATCTAGCGCAATACGAATTAGTCTCGTATCTCCTGCTAATGCTTCGTAATGTTCCGTTGTAAATCCCGTAAATTCATTCATCGTTCCCGCTTGATTGAAAGAATAAAAAATCAGATATAAAATCGGAACATATAACAAGACAAAGATAAAAATCAGATATAGATTTGCCCAACTAAATTTAGATTTAATCACAATTTGCGGACTCCTTTCTTACGTCCTGAAGTTAGAACCATCGTTAGAATCATCAATACAATTAAAACGATCCCAATGGTTGAGCCCATCCCCCAGTTTTGTGTCACTAAGAAGTGCTGTTCAATTGCTGTACCCAAAGTAATCACTCGGTTTCCACCAATCAATCTAGTCAGCATAAACAAGGATAGTGACGGGATAAAGACGACTTGTATGCCACTTCGAACACCTGACAAGGACAATGGGAAAATAACATTTTTAAAGGTTTCCCAAGTGTTTGCCCCAAGATCTCTACTTGCATGAATCACAGAAGGATGTATTTCTTCAATCGCATTGTAGATGGGTAGTAGCATAAAAGGGATCTCAATATAGGTAGCCACTAAAAGAAAACTAGCATTCGTAAACAAAAGCTGTTGACGTCCTACCCCTATCCAATCAAAGAACGAATTTACACTTCCTTGTTGACTCAGTAAGCCAATAAAAGCATAGGCCTTTAATAGCACATTGATCCAAGTCGGTAAAATTAATAAGAGCATCCACAAGTCTTTTCGTCTTGTTTGTGTTAAAAAGTAAGCTGTTGGATAACTAATACAAAGTGTAATTAAGGTAATAATAAATGCATAAAGAAAAGATTGTGCTGTCATTTTAAGATAGGTTGTTGAAGTAAAGTAAGTGACAAAATTAGATATCGTAAAGGTTCCATTCAAACCAATAAATGATTGGTAAATGAGTAGGCCGATTGGAATAAATACAAACAATCCTATCCAGATAAAATAAGGAAAAAAGAGCCATTTATTCTGTTTAGAGGTCATGATTCAGCTCCACTCCCTTTTCACTGTCGATTGCTTCTTGTACGCTCGTTCCATTATTTACAGCATAATCAGCCAAACGTTGGTTGAACGCTTCTTCTGTCTCTCCTAATCTCATAATATGAATATCTCTAGGCTCAAACGCCAAGCCAACTTCGTCTCCGACCTCTGCTTTACGCGTCGTATGAACCATCCATTCGTTTCCTTCTGTATCTTCTCCAATGATTTCGTAGTGTACGCCTCTAAACAACTGGGACTGTACAATTACTTTAAGGTTCCCAAGCGCCGGTCTTGTAACAACAAGGTCTTCTGGTCTAATTACGACTTCGATTTCTTCATTATCTGGCATCCCACCATCAACGCAATCAAAAACCTTACCAGCAAATTCTACTTTGTAGTCCTGGATCATCTTACCCCCAACAATGTTACTCTCCCCAATAAAATCAGCTACATAATTATTCAGTGGTTCATCATAGATATCAATTGGCGTACCGCTTTGAACGATTTCGCCTTCTTTCATAACAAAGATTTTATCACTCATAGCCAACGCTTCTTCTTGGTCATGTGTTACGAAAATAAAGGTAATACCTAGCCGTTGCTGTAGTTCTCTTAATTCGTACTGCATCTCTGTTCTCAATTTTAAATCTAGAGCAGATAATGGTTCATCTAAAAGTAAAATCTCTGGTTCATTCACAAGCGCTCTAGCGATGGCTACACGCTGACGTTGTCCGCCTGACATTTCAGAAATTTCTCTAGTCTCAAACCCCGTCAGTCTAACAGATCTTAGTGCTTCCGTTACTTTTTCTTTTATCTGATTTTTAGGCATCTTTTTTATTTTTAATCCAAACGCTACATTGTCAAACACATTCATATGAGGAAACAGAGCATAATCCTGAAAAACAGTGTTTACTTTACGTTTGTTTGGCGGTAATTCGTTCACTTTTTTACCATCCAATACAATCGAACCTGAAGTAGCTTGAGTGAAGCCGGCAATCAGATTCAAAATAGTGGATTTACCGCAGCCTGATGGACCCAATAGAGTATAAAATTTCCCTTTTTCTAAATCGAACGAAACACCTTTTAGTATCAAACTCTCATCATATTGTTTTTGAACGTCTTTAAACGAAATAATAGTCTTTTCCGTCACAGTCTTACACTCCCCTTACATCTTCTCTCAAATAAATTGAATCTTTTATATTATATCTTGCCCTATCTCAAAATCAATCTCTCTTTCGGTTTCACAAGACTGATCTACTTCTTATTGGATTAAAAACGACCGTTCAAAATGAACGATCGTCTACCTTTCTATTCTGCAGTGCTTTTACGTCACCTTATAAATCAACATTTCTTAAAATGGTCTCGCAAACTTCATGACTAATCAAAGAAGATTCAAGTGATACAGGATTCTCTCCATTTGTACGAACAGCTTCAAGAAAGGCTTCAATCATAGAAGAAAACCCTCTTTTATAAAGCGTATCATCCCAATCACCAAAAGATCGACTAACGGTTTTTTCTTCATCGTATATAGTCCACTCTGAAAGATTCTCTACCCGCGCTGTTTGCGATGGACTTTGAACTTCCATCGTTTCCAGTCTCGCGCCTGATTCAGCATTTATAGAGACCATAATATGCGTGGAATCAGATTCCAGTATGACCCATGCACGCTTAAAGTAATCGTCTGACCCTACAAGACCTGAATTGATGATTCTTACAGGTTCATCAATCATATGGAGCGCTGTATCTACAGGATGAATCATCATATCGTAAATTCTGTATCTAGAAGAATGTTTCGTGTAATTTCCTTGGTTCTTCTGGAAGTAAACCATATTTTTATCTTCAACTGATTTAAGTTCTTTGACTCTTGGAGCAAATCTTCTATTAAATCCAGCTGTCAATAAGACATTTGCTTTACGAGATCGTTCAATCAATGATTTTGTTTCTTCAAGATCAGCACTGATTGGTTTATCAACAAATACGTGAATCCCATTATCGATCATTTTTTCGATAATGTCAGCATGGGTTGGTGTCGGTGTATGGATAAAAACGGCGTCCAAACCTAGGTCTAGTAAGTCTTCCCAGCTTGTATGTAACTGATTTGAAGGGATTCGGTATTTCTGACCTATTTCATTTAGTTTCTCTTGATTTCTAGTAGAAAGATGCCATTCCACTTTTTGGTGTTCTGTCATCATAACTGGTAAATAAGCTTTTTGAGCGATGGTACCTAATCCGATTACCCCAATTTTCATCTATAATTCCTCCAAATTCATTTAGTAAATATGGAAATCTTTTTCTGATAAAAAGCGTACACCTAAGACTATACCTTATGTTTAGTCTTAAGTGTACACTCGCTTCTAACTTTTGTCTGCAAAACCTACAGATTGCTCCGTACCGATTTTCTGTTTGAATTGATCTGTAGCTTTCTGAATCAATTTTTTCGCTTTCTCTGTGTTACTTTTCACTGGGTCTTCTCCGATGATTCGAACTTCAGTTTCAAGTTGCACATCATTTTTCTCTAAAATTACTTCTTTGATGTGGTCGATTAACTCAATATAATCTGTCGCTGTTGCCTGATTGATGTTCACAATGAAGCCCGCATGTTTCGTTGAAATCTGAGCTCCGCCCCATTTTAATCCTTGCAAACCAGCTTCTTGGATTAATTTCCCAGTAAAGTAGCCTGTTGGTCTTTTGAAAACAGATCCACAAGAAGGATATTCTAGAGGCTGTCTTGTTGTACGCAGAATAGTTAATTCATCCATACGCTCTTTGATTGCATCTTGATCGCCTTCTGCTAGCTGGAAGGTCACGTCTATAACGATATCTCCTGTATTTTGAATCAAGCTATTACGATAAACAAATGCCATATCTTCATTACTAACTTCTTTAATTTCTCCCGTTAAGCTCAGTAACGTGACACTTTTAATAACATCTTTTACTTCTCCATCATACGCTCCAGCATTCATGTAAACTGCTCCGCCAATACTACCTGGAATACCGCAAGCAAATTCCAATCCTGTTAAGCTTGCGTGATGCGCTTTTTTGCTGACTTCGATTAATGCTGCTCCAGCTTGAGCTATAACCTGGTCTTTTTCCACCGTGATTTGATCCATTTCTGTCAAAATCATTGTGACGCCTCTGATTCCGCCATCTTTTACAATCAAGTTACTCGCGTTTCCTAAAATCGTCAAAGGCCATTGTCTTTCATTGATGTATGAAATCATTGCGGCGATTTCTTCTTTTCTTTTAGGGAAAACCAGTACATCAGCCGGTCCTCCGGTTTCGGTATACGTAAATTGTGATAGAGCTTCGTCGGTTTTTATAATTGATTCTTTAAAAATCGTTTTAAATTCTTTAATATCCATGTTTTCTGAATGTTCCTTTCAATTTTTCGGTTTATTCAATTCTGGTAGGCTGCCTAACGTATAAATGAAGATACGTCAATGCAAAATCATATTTATTCTAACACGAATGCAATAAGAGTAGTAGACTCAATTCGAAAACTCTCTATTCAATTAATCCCTATTATACACTAGCACAGTTCGAGTTAAATTCCCCGTGGAAAGACTTTTTGAAGCCCAGAACTTATTGTTTTGACTTTCTCGTGATATCAGATATGATTGTGACAAATATTTGAAGGGAGTCACCCATGAAACTGATCTCTTGGAACGTCAATGGATTATGTGCAATCACAAAAAAAGACTTCCTGACTCAGTTCAAAGAACTTGATGCTGACTTTTTTTGTCTACAAGATATTAAACTTCAAAAAAATCAAATGGACCTAGAATTTGATGGCTATTACTCTTATTGGAATTATGCGGAAAAGGATGGACATTCTGGTACAGTCATCTTTACAAAACACGAACCCTTAGATGTAACCTATGGTATCAATATTGATGAGTATAATACGAATGGCCGTGTGATTACTTTGGAGTATAAAGATTATATTGTTGTAACTTGTTACACGCCAACTTCACAGTTAGAACTGGACCGATTGGATTACCGAATGAAATGGGAAGTAGATTTTCAAGCCCATATCCAGTCTCTTGATTTGAGCAAACCAGTGATTCTCTGCGGCGATTTGAATGTGGCTCATAAAGATATCGACTTAACTGATCCTGAAAATCATCGTACGAGTGCAGGATTTTCAGATAAAGAACGTGCTCAATTTACACGTTTTTTAGATAGTGGTTTTATTGACACATTTCGATATTTCTACCCCGATCAAAAAGAGACATATTCTTGGTGGAAAGATCTCTATGATACGAGAAACGGTAAGACAGGTTGGCGTATTGATTACTTCCTCGTCTCAAAACGATTAATAGACCGGCTGGTAGATTCTAAACTCCATACTGATTACGCTGGTTCTGATCATTGTCCTATTGAACTGCAAGTTGCGTTGTAAAGTATTGCACACTAAAAATCTGCCCTCAGTTCTAAACTGAGGGCAGATTTTTATATTCTCTGAATAGGGTTATTACTGTTCGCTTTGATATTTTTCTGACTCGTGGAATGCATCAGTCGCTTCATCATAAACCAGTACACTACCCGTTTTGATATCGTAATGCCAACCTTCTATTCCTAATTCGCCATTTTCTACTTTTTGTTTTATCCAAGGATAAGTTTTTAGGTGCTCAACCTGTTCGATGATATTCAAATGCTCCATTAATCGAGCTTTGGCGTTATCATCTTCATGAGCATGGTTCTGTTCGATTTTTTCTTTTACACTTTCTAAGGGTTCTAGGTAATTTTGAGTGAAGGGAAGATGATCTAGTTTCTCTCGTCCTCCAAGTGCCGCAGCACACCCTCCGCAATTTGAATGTCCACAGACAATAATTTCTTTTACCCCTAGTACTTCTACTGCAAATTCAACAGAAGATACTGTTGTTAGGTCCCGCTGGCTTAATTCATAAGTTGGAATGGTGTTTGCAATATTTCGAATCATAAAGACTTCGCCCGGTTCACTATCAATCAGTCTTTCCGGATCCACTCGAGAGTCAGAGCAAGCGATAAATAATGTGTGCGGATTTTGTTTTTGTTCTAGATCTTGATAAAGTTGTTCATACTTTTTGTAGGTCACATCTTTAAAGTTGGTCAGTCCTTTTTTCAATCGTTCAAGCATAATTCTTCCTCCATTACATCAATTCTCGGCTTCAATTGTATCATAAGTAGCATATTCCAATAAACTGTGATTTCATCTAGATAATTTAAAAGCGCTTTTTTTAGTACAGTACTATTGAACGAACTGTTTTTCCAGTGTAACACAGGGTACGCTGTCTTCTAAGTATTCTTCTGAGCATTTTTTATATCCAAGTTTCTCATAAAAAGCGGCTGCTGTCAGTTCACCGTGGATAATCGATCGTTTGGCTCCACGTTCTAGACCCGCTTTCTCTAATTCTTCAATGATTTGTTGTCCAAGTCCACGATTTCGATAATCTTTTAGCACCGCAATCCTTCCAGGACGAATCGTTTCGGCGTCCATCTGTTTATATCGACCGGTAGCCACTGGTTTATTTTCATCGTAAATCACAACGTAATCTGTTTTGTCATGATCATCCAAATCAAACTCTTCTGTCAAACGAATACCACGTTCTAAAACAAACACTTGCATACGGACATATAAAGCCGCTGCTTGGTGCCATTTTTCATTCCCAAAAAGTACATTCATCACTTGACCTCCTTTTCTATTGACAAGTTTGCTCACTCAATAAGACCTAGAGTTTTATTCAAAAGACGTACTAGTCGTTTTATTCTATCTTTATACTAAAATAGCAGACATCAAGTCTCTTTCACAAGAGGTTTAATGTCTGCTAGTCTATTTAATTAGTTATTTAGAGAAAAAATAGATTTTCTTTTTTACCAAGCATAAGCTTCTGGAGCATGGCCACCCGGTCCTGGGAAAATTCTATCTAATTCTTTCATTGTATCTTCTGAAAGATTGATTTCAACGGCTCTAAGTGCTTGTTCTAATTGTTCCATTGTTCTTGGACCAATAATGGGTGCTGTCACTGCTGGATTAGCTAAAAGCCAAGCTAACGCAATATTTGGTTCAGATTCCCCAAGTTCTTTACAAAGCTTAGCGTAATCTTCTAACTGATTGCGCTCGTGGTCAGAGAGTTCTGCTGCACGACTTTCACTTCTTGAACCGGGCTCAGGATTGAGCATCTTACCACTAAGCATACCGCCTTCTAGCGGGCTCCATGGGATGATACCAATACCTAAATCTCCTGCGGCTGGAAGTACTTCTAATTCCGGTAGTCTACAAAGCAGATTATACTTGTGCTGTTCGGATACTAATCCAAGGAATTGTCTTTTCTCAGCTGCCGCTTGAGCTAAGGCAAGATGATAGCCTGCAAAGTTACTTGATCCAATGTAGTAGGCTTTTCCTTGATTAACAATCGACTCGAACACACCCCAAATTTCTTCCCACGGTGCGTGACGTTCAATATGGTGCATTTGATAAAGTTCTACGTGATCGGTTTGAAGTCGTTTCAATGACGCTTCTAAATGACGGCGGATTTTATAAGCAGAAAGTCCACTTTCTTTGTTTGGTCCATCTGCTTCATTTTCCATACCGCCGTACACTTTAGTAGCTAATACAACTTTCTCACGTCTGCCGCCACCTTGTGCGAACCAGCGTCCAATAATTTCTTCAGTTTGTCCTCTTTGACCTTTACTACCGTAAACATTGGCTGTATCAAAGAAGTTGATCCCCGCTTCCAATGCTCTATCCATAATTGCAAAAGCGTCTTCTTCACTTGTATATGAACCAAAATTCATTGTCCCCAAGCAAAGCTTGCTCACTTTAAGACCGGTTCGTCCTAAATAACTGTGTTCCATTATTCATTTCCTCCTCATAGCTTTTAAGTAATGCAGAACTTCTGATTGATTTAATTGATTATACGCCATAACAATCAAAGCATAGCACTATTCAGTTAGTACTACAACACATTTTGAATCCGTTATCATTCTTATTTTGATAGTAAAAGACTCTCAAGTCTGCTTGTAAAACAGTCTTGAGAGTCTTTGTAATTTTATACATATGGGTATTCGATAATCTCGTCTTCACCTTCATCAATAATGACAGAAGTAAAGGCATTCGCATTGTGGAACATTCGTTTACATTCATCACTTAATCTGATAATTTTAAAAGTCTTGCCTGATTCTTCATATCTTTTAGTAACGGAACTGATTGCTTCTACTGCAGAATAGTCTGTTACTTTTGCGTATTTCAGATCCAAGATAACTTCATTCGGGTCACTTTCTACATCAAATAATTCTTTGAAATTCAAGACTGAACCAAAGAACAGCGTTCCATTGATTTTATATGTTTTCGAACCATTATCAGATTCTTCTACATTGGCGTAAATCACTTTTCCTTTTTCCCATGCGAAAATCAATGCTGAAACAACTACTCCCGTGATAACAGCTGTTGCAAGGTCTGCAAAGATCGTGATTACTGATACAATAATGACCACTAAAATGTCTTGCATAGGTACTTTCCCTTTATAGCGTAAACTTTCCCATTTAAAGGTACCCACAACTACCATAAACATAACGCCTACTAGACCAGCTAATGGAATCGCATTGATAAATGCTGAGCCAAACATAATGAAGAACATGAGAGCTGAGGCCGCAACGAGTCCCGATAAACGGTGACGTCCGCCGGATTTGATATTGATGATCGATTGACCAATCATTGCATCTCCTCCCATACCGCCAAAAAAACCGTTGACTGTATTGGCAAGTCCTTGTGCAATAATTTCCTTGTTTGTTCTACCTCGAGTATTCGTCATTTCATCAATAACTTGAAGGGTCAATACCGCTTCAGTTAATCCAACTAGCCCACCTATAAAGGCATAAGGCGTAATGATTCTAAGTGTTTCAAAGTTTAACGGAACTTGAGGAATGTGGAATCCTGGTAGTCCACCAACAATTTCCATTCCGGCAAAGTCTTGTACATTTCTGAGGTGTATACCCGCACTACCGAGTCCAACAGCGATTAAAGTCATCACAACGATAGCAATTAGACTAGACGGAATCACTTTAGTGAATTTAGGAATGATATGAATCATAGCCATAGTAAATAGTACAAAGCCAATCATAACAGCTAAATCTGTCCACGGCATCCATACAGATTGTGTAACCATATTACCATTTACTTCTACTACTTGATTGATTTTGAACTGATCCAATTGTGCGATAAAAATCAAAATCGACAATCCATTCAAAAAGCCAAGCATTACTGGATAGGGGATGATTCTAGCATATTTCCCTAATTTTAATAATCCGATAATTATTTGTATAACGCCCATGAGAACAACCATTGCAAAAAGGTACTCTAGTCCATGAGTTGCGACCAATGATGCGATGACCACTGCAATTGCAGCCGTAGAGGAACTGATCATACCAGGTCTTCCTGTAAAAATTGCTGCCACTAATCCAATCATAAAGGCTGTTTGTAAACTCAGAATTGGACTAACACCCGCTACAAAAGCAAAAGCGATCGATTCTGGTATTAACGCTAACGCTACTGTTAACCCTGACAGTACGTCTCCTCTAATTGCGCCTTTATTGTCTTTCAATAATTGCATCGGTCGAAACTTCTCCTGTTTCGACTGTTCTTTATCTCTCATTCTATTCTCTCCTTCTTTAACCCGCCTATACTGGCAGTCACAATTAAATATATTAACACATAAATAATATATTACAATATAAAATTTACCTATAAGTTAATTTATGAACTTTAAAGTGTTTTCATTTTTAAAATTCTTCTTTTTTTTAATCAGTCAACATGCTATGATACTCTTGTAACAAAAAAATCACTGAGGTGCCGTTATGGAATTTGGTCCTAAAATCAAAGCTTTAAGAATCGCTGCAGGAATGACTGCTAAAGAACTTGCACAGAAAATAGATATCTCTCCTTCTTTTATTTCTGCGATTGAACATAATTCAACAAAACTATCTTTAAAAACACTTTCTCATATATGCGACGCACTTGATGTCTCTTTGTCTGAATTCTTTAATGATGACGCCAGCCCTATTGAAAAAAGGTTGATTACAATCATTCAGTCTCTACCTGAAGAAAAACAATACGATCTTCTCAAGTTTTTAGATGGATTGAATTGGTAAAGATAAAAAATGATTTTCTTGCAATCCTTTCATTACTTTTATATAATGAATTCGACAACAAAATAGCTTACGGGAGTAACTTGCAGCGAAAGCTGTTACAGTGCCACCAACCGTAGATACTTGTTTATCTGCTGGTGCTGTATTAAATAGTGAGACGTATGCGGAGCTTTTTGCCTCCGTATACGTCTCTTTTTTTCTATTGAGAGTTCCTTCATCTTAGAAAGGATGGAAAAAAATGCACCATTATCAGCAGAATACCGAAGAAGTGTTATCTTCGCTCAATACTACAGGAGATGGACTAACTTCCTCAGAAGTAAAAAAGAGGCAGGAAGAAAAAGGCTTTAATGAGCTTGAACAAAAAAATCGTCAGTCTACTCTATCTTTATTTTTAGAAAGCTTTAAAGATCCAATGGTTATTGTTCTTTTAATTGTAGCTGTCGTTCAAGTTCTACTAGGCGAGACCGTTGAGTCTATCATCATATTTACTGTACTTGTCATCAACTCGATCCTTAGTGTCGTACAAACAAGAAAAGCAGAAGATTCGCTGGCATCGCTTAGAAATATGGCTGCCCCAACCGCAACCGTTATCCGAAATAACAGTACACAAAGCATACCTGCTAGAGAGCTTGTTGTTGGAGATATTATTGTATTAGAAGCTGGAAATAATATACCAGCCGATGGCCGCTTACTTGAAGCAGAGTCTTTACAGGTTGAAGAAGGTGCTCTAACTGGAGAATCTGTTCCTTCCGATAAAAATGCTGAAACAATCTCAGAAGATACAGGGCTAGCTGACCGACTCAATATGGTTTACAGCGGAACTCTTGTAACTTATGGTCGAGCAAAATATGTTGTTACTGGAATCGGATCAGAAACTGAAATGGGTAAAGTGGCTAAATTGATCCAAAATGCAACATCTAAGCAAACTCCACTTCAACGTAAACTAGAAGTGTTCAGTAAAAAATTAGGATTTGTGATTCTTGGATTATCTATTTTGATTTTCGGTATACAAGCTGCACGGATCTTTTTAGGTGGAACGCAAGATATCCAGATTCCATTACTGAATGCTTTTATGTTCGCAGTTGCAGTTGCGGTTGCGGCCATTCCAGAAGCTTTGCAATCGATTGTAACGATTGTATTATCCGTTGGAACTAATAAAATGGCTAAACGTCACGCCATCATCCGTAAACTACCAGCCGTTGAAACGTTGGGCTCTACTAGTGTTATTTGTACGGATAAGACGGGTACATTGACACAAAACAAAATGACAGTCGTCGATACATTCTTAGCTGGTCAAAAAGAAAAAGCTTACGCTTCTCAACCAGATCAATGGTCTTTTGACGAGAATCGTCTGATGCAAATTGCTGTTCTTGCAAATGACTCTTCCATCAATGAAAAAGGAGAATCAAGTGGTGATCCTACTGAGATTGCGTTAATCGATCACAGTAATAAACAAGGCTTACCTTTTTCAACGCTACGCTCCACTTATCCTAGAATAGCAGAGTTACCCTTTGATTCCACTCGTAAACTGATGTCTACTCTTCACGAAATCGATGGTGAGCAAATGATTCTGACTAAAGGTGGACCCGATGTTCTCTTTAAACGTTGTTCTAAAATTTTAATTGATGGAAACGTTGAAGAGCTGACAGAAACATATTTAAAACAATTACACGACAAAAACGAACATTTTTCCGATCAAGCAATGCGCGTTTTAGCATTTGCCTACAAACCAATTACTAAATCTGATCTTGATTTAGATGATGAAAATGACTTGATCTTTGTAGGATTACTTGCAATGATTGATCCTCCAAGAGAAGAAGTCTACGCTGCGATTAAAGAAGCTGCAGAAGCGGGTATTCGTACGATCATGATCACAGGTGACCATAAAACCACGGCACGTGCAATCGCAAGAGACTTGAACATTTTTACAGAAGGCGATATTGCTTTAACTGGACAAGAACTAGACGCCCTTTCTGAAGAAGAACTAATGGAAAAACTTGAGCACATTACTGTTTACGCCCGAGTTACACCAGAAAATAAAATCCGTATTGTTGAAGCTTGGCAAAATAAAGACCAAATCACTGCCATGACTGGTGACGGTGTGAATGACGCCCCCGCATTAAAACAAGCCGATATTGGTGTGGCTATGGGTAGTGGGACAGACGTTTCAAAAGATGCCGCTGCTATGATCTTGACGGATGATAATTTCGTTTCTATTGTAAGTGCCGTTTCAGTAGGTAGAAATGTTTATAGTAATATCAAAAAAGCGATTGCTTATCTATTCTCAGGTAACTTAGGTGCTGTTACTGCGATTATCGCTGCTCTACTCATGAACTGGGTGAATCCATTTACTGCTTTACAATTACTATTCATCAACTTAGTAAACGATTCTATCCCTGCTATTGCATTAGGAATGGAACCAGGTGAACCGCACATTATGAAACAGAAACCAAGGGATCCTAATGAAGGAATATTCTCTGGTCAAACACTGCAGTCTGTTATCTTTAGAGGATTAACCATTGGTGTAGCTGTTATTATTTCTCAGTATATCGGTTTAGGATATTCTAATGAAATTAGTGTGGCTATGGCCTTCACAACATTGATTCTTGCTAGAACGTTACAGGTATTCCCTGCTCGTTCGAATTCTCAAACCGTTTTCCAAGCAGGATTCTTTACAAATAAATATGTTGTCGGTGCATTTGCTGTATGTATGATGCTTTATGCGATTACAATATTACCAATTGTGCGTCCCATATTTGATATCCCAGCAGAATTTGGACTAGAGCACTGGGGAATCGCTGCTGGACTAGCACTCGCTACAACAGCTATCCTAGAAATTAGAAAGCTAGTCTTCCCTTCAAAATTAGCGGATTAGATTAAGCCTTCAAGTGTTGGAATAATTTTTCAGATAATTAAAAAGAGATCAGGAGAAAAATTCCTGATCTCTTTTTTGTATGAGTGATAAGTGTTCATGATATTTACACTGTCTGATTTATAGCACTATAGAATAAAAATAAATCCCGCGAACTTAGATTAGCTGTTTTTCAATCTTGTCTAGGTTCTTTTATTTTGTCTACGATCTGCTTTGCCTCTACTAGGTCTAATGTATAATATTTTTCTCTAAGTAATTTAATGGTTTTCACTTCATTGCCTTCTTTAAGGTAAGTTTCTTCTGCAAATGTCTTAAGCTCTTTTTCATCATGCGTAATGAAACTTTTCAATTTTTTGATTTCTCTTTGTTGACTGAGATTGAGCAAAAGTAGCGTAACTAACATCATAAACAAAAAAATCGTCATTTTATATACCTCTTCCTCCATTAAAATAGTTAGATCTTTGGTTAAGAGACTGCATGTTTTAAGCTTAAAACTATTTTTCCTCTAGTATTATTTAAAGCATGTTACAGTCATTCTATTATATCAGATAACGAAATGCATGAGCATTATATTTCCAAAAGTTCAATTGAAGAGTTACTATGAATTCGTAGTTAATAGAACTTTAGGAGGAAGCAAGTTGAATAAAATGATAAAAGGTAAAAATGATGTATCAATCGCTGTAAAAGATATGGGTTCAGGTTCACCAGTTGTTTTTCTTCACGGCTGGCCACTAAATAACTTGATGTTTGAATATCAGTATAACCATCTTTTAGAGAATGGTTACCGTGTAATCGGAATTGATCTTAGAGGTTACGGAGATTCTGATTTAGGTATTGAAGGATATGGTTATGATACTTTCGCTGACGACGTTAGAGCTGTTATTGAAGAATTAAACATAACAGATGCAACACTTGTTGGGTTTTCTATGGGTGGAGCGACTGCTGTTAGATATATGGCCCGTCACAACGGATTTGGAGTCAACAAACTCGTTCTTCTTGGCGCTGCGGCTCCTAGGTTTACGCAAGGATCTGATTATCCTTATGGAATGGAAAAAGAAGGCGTAGATGAACTGATTGCACAAGCTAAAGTTGACCGTCCAAAAATGGTCACTGACTTTGGATCAAAATTGTTTAATAAGAAACCAAGTGATGCTTACGCAGACTGGGTTGCGAGTTTAGCGTTTAAAGCTTCTTCATATGGTACAATTCTTTCAGCAATTGCTTTAAGAGATGAAGATCTTTCTGAAGACTTAACTAAAATCACTGTCCCTACTTTGATTGGTCACGGTAAAGAAGATCAGGTATGTCCTTACGACTTTGCTGAGTTGATGAATAAAGCGATACCTGACAGTACACTTAAAACCTTCGAAGAAAGTGGGCATGGTATTTTCCATGACCAACCAGAAGATTTAAACAATGCTTTATTGGACTTCATCCAATTATAATCTCTACTTCAAAGAATGATTTCATTTTAAATAGCGAACTGTATATAAAAAAAGGTTTTGAGATACCTAATCAAAAGAGACCATTAAATTTAAGGTATTGAAACTGATAACCCCCTATTAAAGTAGACGTCAAGAATTTCTACTTTAATAGGGGGTTTTGATGACCTTAATATGAACTTTCAGTGCAGTAGTTCATCATGTCAAGATAGAACAACATTATTTCTAAGTTCTTTCTGTCTGTTTTACAATGTAAAGAGGTCTACGTTTAGTCTCCAAGTATGTTTGACTAACGTATTTTCCTAAAATCCCTAAAGAAAGCAGTTGGACGCCACCTAGTCCTAATATGATCACCATTAAAGAAGTCCAACCCTGTGTTGGGTTATCAAAGATAATGGTACGAATCATAAAGAAAATCATCATTAAAATAGAAATGACAAATGAAATCACGCCCATATATGAAGCGATTGATAAGGGAACGTCAGAATAAGCTACTATCCCTTGTAACGAATATTTAAATAAACTCCAAAATGACCAGGTTGTTTCCCCTTCCGCTCTTTCATGATTCTCATATTCTAAGTAAAGTGTGTTGAACCCTACCCAACTAAATATTCCTTTTGAAAATCGGTTGTATTCTTTTACTTCTAAGATAGAATCAACCATTTGGCGTCTCATCATTCTAAAATCTCTAGCTCCATCAACAATATCAATGTCCGATATTTTGTTGATTAATTTATAAAATGAACGTGCAAAATAAGAGCGAATAAAAGGCTCTCCTTTTCTGGTAACTCGCCGTGCTCCTATACAATGATAGGTTCCCTCTTCTATGTGAGCGTACATATCTATTAGCATTTCTGGAGGGTCTTGTAGATCAACATCCATCAAAACAACGTAATCTCCTTTAGATTCAGAAAGTCCAGCATATATGGCAGCTTCTTTTCCAAAATTACGAGAAAAGGAGATATATCGAATCTGTTCTTTAGTACCGTTGACGATCTTTTGTAATTCTAATAAAGTACTGTCTGAGGAACCATCATCTATAAAAATATATTCTTTCTTTAGTGGCAATTCAATATTCGATATTTTTTCAAAAAAGATAGGTATCATTTTCTCCTCATTAAAACAAGGCACAACAATCGATAAAATCTTATCCATGTAGTTCTCTCCCTCCTATAAAGTTGAACACTAATACTCATTTTGTAACCATTAAAAATAACTTATGATCATTAAACTTTTCGAATTCGTCCAATAAATTTAAAAAGTATCATAGAAATTGAAATCAACCACGTTAATACTGTAGTAGCTAATAGAATTGAGAATATTCTACTTTCTTTGTAAGTGACTTTCAGGGTGTTTTCGCCTTCTTTATCTACTAATTTTGGTGTTCCAATTCCAGATAACTGTATATCTTTTCCAGTAAGCTGTTCGCCGTTATGTGTAATTACTGTATCGCGATAAACAACAACAGGAATATTTCTTTCTTCAAGGGAATCACCTTCCCAAGTGACCACTAGAGAATGATTTTCTATTTTTTTATCAAATTGATTGGTTTCAGCCAGAATATATTCTTCATATAGCTCATATTTATTTGACTGGTCCTCATGGTAAGTAGGCAGATAATCTGGTGTAGACTTCTGAACGAGTTCGAGGCTTAGCAATTTATCCTTACTATAAAAGGATTGTTTTAAAACACTAGAATCATCAGTATATAAAAATTGATGCAGGGATGGTTTTATTGGCTCATTTGAGTTCCATTGAAGGCTCGCAAATATTATTAGACCGATTGTTTGAATTAAGGAAAAAGAAAGTAATAGCCTAAACCACTTTTTCTTCTTTGAAAACGTCGAATGATGGTTTAAATTTTTAGCAGTCGAAAATAAAAGGAGAACAGTAAACGGAACAAAAAAACGAAAAGGAAATTGAATGAAATTTACACCCAATAAATGATTAGTTGATAAGAATTTCCAAGGTACGATATTGGTCGTAAGTAGTAAAAAGAATAAGGTCAAAAGCGAAGTAACTTTATCAAAGCTACCATAATTCTTCCATGATTTAATATCATAATACAACTTGAGCCCGATGAGCAGGACTAAAGGGAAAGGGGTAGTTAGCCAATAAGAGCTATTTGATGTTATCGTATTTAAATACATTGTTTTATTAATAAAAGGAGGAACAATGTTATTCTCCTTGTAAATCGTTAAAAAACTATACCAAATATTCAAAGTAAGTAGTAAAAAGAACGATATTGAGTAGCAGAGAGAAACGAGTAGTCTTAGTTTATTTGTATTATTTCTAAAAAACAAATTAAGAAAATAGATAAAATAAATGATGACTAATAGCAACGCAGTAAACATATGTACTTGGGTCATTAAGGCAACAAGAAATCCTACTTGGAAAGCATTGAATTTGTTATTCTTTTCAAATTGAATTATCGGCAATAGACATATTGGAAGTAGAGCAGCTCCCCAACTTGTAAATCCTTGCCTAGTAATCCAGTATGTAATTGAAAAAGTCGTCATGAAAAAGACACTTGTATAAAAAGCAATATCCTTTTTGATAGAACTAGCTATTAATAATCCATACATACTCAAACCGGCAATTACATATAATATAAAGTTTGACAGTAGTTGATAAATGAACCAAGAAGGGCTAATCAGCACCAGTAATCCATGAAAATACGCCATGAAAGGTCCATAAAGAGCATTCACGATTCGTCCAGTTTGTTGAAATCCGTACATCTGGATAAAATATTGAAAATTTCCATTTTTTATTTGAGATGCGGTATCCCAAAACCTATTAAAATGAAACATCGAATCAGAACCAATTACCATTGATTTCATAACTAACTGGGGTAGAATTAATAATATTGCAATTAGGACGATCCTTCCTATGATACTTAAATTGTTTTTTTTCACCGTCAATTCTAGTTACCTCCACATATCTATATAATTTCTCAAGATATTTCTTTACTACTAAAAAATTGAATTTAAATTCGTTTTAATCAAAAAAGCAGCCTTATCTATTAGATGTTTGATCTAACATATAAGGACTAGCCAAGTTGACACTTACTTTTTATATTATCACCTCAAAGGACTATACACTTTTTTATGTAAAAAAACCTCTCAATAAGTATATCATCAATCAAATTCGTTAAAAATAAAAACTTACATTAAAGTTTTTTCTCTTGCGATTTTTTTAACTAATACCCTATTACTTAGAAAATCATATTTAACTCATTAGGTAGGTAAATCGTACTAAGTATCCTGTTTTAATTTTCAAAAAACAGATTCAAGATAGTATGAAGTATTGACACTGATGAAATTTGTAAATTTCATACTATCCTTCATTCGAAAAGATAATAAATACTAAGAACTATTTATGGACATGGAAAAAGGATGAGATTTATACCACATCCTTTTTATGCCCTATTTCACTCACCATTATAAGCTGACCACAATTTAGCGATATCTAGTTTTTTCATTTCTAATAGCACTTCCATATAGCGTTTGATTCGTTCCGGGCTACTAGTTTCAGACTCCATTTGATCGATATCTTTTGCGACAATTTGCCAAGATAAGCCAAATGGATCCTTCAGCCATCCACACTGTTCGAACTCTGGAAAAGCAGACAGCTTTTCCCAATAGTGATCCAATTCAGTTTGATCTTCACATTTGACCATAAACGAAATAGCTTCATTAAACTGAAACTCATGATCGTCTTCATCATCCATCACGGCAAACCATTGATCTTCAATCTTGAATTCAGTGAATACACCACTTGTTTTATCTGCCTTACCTTCAATTGGAAAACGAGAAACTTCTCCAATCTGTGCGTTCTTGAAAATAGAGGTATATAAGCGCATAGCTTCCTCTGCTTGCCCAAACTGTTTACCTGAAAATAAGATAGATGGCATGACAGCTGGTTTGTCATCTTCTTCATCAACAAGCATCAATTGCCAAGTAAATCCGTAACGGTCTTGAACTACGCCGTATTTCTCACTAAAAGAAGTCGTTTCTAGAGGGACTTCAACTTTTCCGGCTTTTTCTAATGCAGTCCAAAGTTTAGTGAGTTCTTCCCCTTTTGGATCCTCTATCAATTTAAAGCGAATCATAAATGAAATCAGTGGATTCACTTTGAAGTACGGTCCGCCACTTATCGCTGTGAAGTCATAGCCACATAATTGAAAAGATACTAGATCAGCGTCTCCCGAAGGTGTATCCGGTAAGGTCAATTTGTTTGTGATTCTTGAATCAGGAAATATAGACGTATAGAAATCAGCTGCTTCAAAAGCTTCAGTGTCAAACCATAGACTTGGAACAATTACTTGTGACGACTTTGTCATGTTAATCCCTCCATAATCAGTTCAAACGTTATAACAACGGTCATATCTTCTTGTTTGAGTATAGTTTAACACACGTTATTTCAAAGTATAGTCTTATTTCTTACGTAGAAAAAAGCCTAAAACCAAATGGTTCCAGACTTTTCTCTATTCATAATTTTTAGACCGTTTCTTTTACATTTGTTTTCATCAATTCATCTACATATTGGACCGTTTCTGGTTGGTTTTCTTCGATATCTTTGATTTTATCTGCAAATTGCGGTAGATATTCTTTATGAGCATATAACATTTCATCTAGAACCGTCTTCGCCAGAAGCCCACCTGGAATGAGTGGGTTAACCGTAAAGGCTTGAAGTGCAGCACCATAGTTTCCTTCAATCGCTGCGCGAATCACACTTTCTTCCATACCTTTCATGTTTTGAATGACGCCTCTAGCGCCATCATTTTCGAATGTTCCCCAGTTATAAGGTTCAAAACCATGAGCCGTAACGACGCCTGAAACTTCAACTGCACAATCGTATGGTAAATCAGTAATTGTTCCGTTATTTTTCGTTGAGACAACCATTTCTGTGTGTTTATCATTTTGAATAGAGGCAATAATCTCACAAGCTGCATCACTATAATGCGTACCGCCACGTTGAGATAGTTCTTCTGGTTTATGATCTAGATTCGGGTCTTTATACATTTCAAATAATCGTGCTTCTGTCTCTTTAACGACTTGTGCTCTCGTTTCACCGTTTTTGAATTCTTCAATAGAATGCTCAAGCATTTCATCTTCGATATAGTAGTAACGGTGATAACCACAAGGCAACATATGAAGATCTTGAATTTGTTCATAGTGGAATAAAGCGCTGTGGATATTTTTCAAATGATTATCGTCTTCGTTCTGGTTTGGTCCATAAATCAAGTCAATCAGTTCGTCTGTCCGTTCTTTCCCTGATTTATCCCAAACTCTATGCCAATGGAAATGGTTGATTCCTGCAAATTTGAAGAATAAGTCATCCGCTGGAAGCTTCAATTTTTCTGCAGCTGTTTTAACATGACCGATGGGTACATTACATAATCCAACAGTTCTTTCCCATCCACCATGCTTAATGGCAGCTTCTGTAACCATACCTGCTGGATTCGTAAAGTTGACTAGCCATGCATCTGGACAGGCTTCTTTCATGTCTTCAATAATATCTAAAATAACAGGAATGGTACGGAATGCTTTTAAGATTCCGCCAGCTCCATTGGTTTCTTGACCAAGAATGCCATGAGATAAAGGAATACGCTCATCTTTAACACGAGCATTCAACAAGCCGACACGGAATTGAGTCGTTACAAAGTCAGCGTCTTTTAAAGCCGTTTTGCGGTCAAGCGTTAACGTAACTTTCCAGTCAAGACCAGCAGCTTCGACCATTCGTTTAGCCATCGCCCCTACAATATCCAGTTTTTCTTTACCATCTTCAATATCGACTAGCACAATCTCACTGATTGGCAATTCATCTTTACGTAAAATGTACCCTTCAATCAATTCTGGTGTGTAACTCGAACCTCCACCAATTGTTACAATCTTCAATCCATCCTTTGACATGTTCATTTTCCTCCTTGGCTTTTTCTTAAGTATAACGCTTTCAATCCTTTACATTCTAACCTTATTCTATGTAATGGTTTACATGCAAGCGTTCTTATAAAAAGATTACTTTTTTTACGTAATTTTAATGTCCCTCTATTATTCTTTACAAAAAAGAGCCTACGTCTGATTAATTTCAGGCATAGGCTCTTCAGCTTTTATTTATACAATGGATACTGTTTTGTTAATTCACGTACCGCTTTTTTAATTTCACTTAATTGTTCTTCATCTTCTTTGTTTTCTAGCGTTTGGACGATCAGCTCAGCAACTTTTTTGCTGGCAGCTTCATCGAATCCTCTAGTTGTAATCGCCGGTGTTCCAATACGAATACCACTCGTTTTGAATGGGCTAAGCGTTTCAAAAGGAATCGTATTTTTGTTCACAGTAATGCCGACACTATCTAGTAAGGCTTCTGCTTGTTTGCCATTCATTTCAAAATCTGTTACTTCTAA
Organism: Marinilactibacillus sp. XAAS-LB27; assembly: GCF_036039175.1. Lineage (NCBI taxonomy): Bacteria > Bacillati > Bacillota > Bacilli > Lactobacillales > Carnobacteriaceae > Marinilactibacillus > Marinilactibacillus sp. XAAS-LB27. The sequence continues at coordinate 106,477 of NZ_JAYXKP010000006.1, forward strand.
CAGTAATAAGTGATTATCTGTTCCACCACTGATTACGCGACCTTTAGATGGGTTAAATACTTCAGCCATTGCTTGTGCATTTTTTATAATCTGCTTTGTATAAGTTTTGAATTCTGGTTGCAAAGCTTCTTTGAAAGCTACGGCTTTTGCGGCAATAACATGCTCAAGTGGACCACCTTGGATACCTGGGAAAATAGCACTATTCAGGCGTTTTGCATATTCTGCTTTCGCCAAAATCAATCCACCACGTGGCCCTCTAAGTGTTTTATGTGTCGTACTTGTTACGACATCGGCATAAGGAACTGGATTTGGATGCTCACCTGTTGCGATCAATCCAGCAATATGTGCCATATCGACCATCAAAATTGCGCCTACTTCATCCGCAATTTCTCTAAATTTCTGGAAATCAATTTCTCTTGGATAGGCACTATACCCTGTAATGATTAATTTTGGTTTATGTTCAATTGCCAATGCGCGTACTTGATCAAAATCAATGGTTTCCGTTTCTTTATTCACACCGTAAGGAACAACATTATATAATTTCCCACTAAAGTTTACTTGTGATCCGTGTGTAAGATGCCCACCGTGATTTAAATCCATTCCCATATACGTATCGCCTGGTTCAAGGAATGTCTGGAAAATAGCCATATTTGCCTGTGAACCTGAATGTGGTTGTACATTTGCATACTCTGCGCCAAATAACTCTTTCACTCTATCAATTGCCAAATTTTCAACGATATCTACAAACTCGCATCCACCATAATATCTTTTTCCTGGATAACCTTCTGCATATTTATTTGTCAGTACGCTTCCTTGTGCCTGCATAACAGCTTCAGATACAAAGTTCTCAGAAGCGATCAGTTCAATGTTTTCTTCTTGTCTGTTCTTTTCTTGTTCAATAGCATCAAATACCTCTTGGTCAAAACTCAATGCGTACAACTCCTCTAACTACTTTGATATAGAAAGAGTATAGCATAGGTGGCACCGAACAAAAGAACGATTTTTGAAATTTCTTACATATCTTTCTAGATTATTCGGTTATCAGTGGACTCGTCAAATTTCTGCAACAAACACATTAAAATCGTATCAGATCTTACTCGAATAGTTGAATCCACTATAAATCATGGTATACTTTATAAGAATGCACGTTCGTTTTTGAAAGCACCTTTTAAAGATGACTCCTTCAAGAGAAAGTAGGCTTATAATGAATTTTACTGCACTGGATTTTGAAACAGCCAATCGTAAAACACATAGTGCTTGTTCTGTGGCACTGACTGTTGTCAAAAACAACCAAATCGTAGATGAATATTACACACTGATCAATCCGGATACTTGGTTTGATTCTGGGAATATCCGTGTTCATGGTATTCGAGAAACCGATGTTATTGATGCGCCTTATTTTCCAGAAGTATGGGAAAAAATGTCTGCTTATTTTACAGACGATCAGCTTGTTGTTGCACACAATATGTCGTTTGATAAAAGAATTCTTCTAGGCACACTAGATTATTATGGAATTCAGCATCCACGTTTTCAGACTTTATGTACGGTTCAGTCTTCTAGAAGATTATTGAAGCAACTGCCTAACCATAAGCTGAATACTGTAGCAGCTCATTACGCTATTCCTTTGAATCATCACCATGCATTGGATGATGCCAGAGCAAGTGCAAAAATTCTGATCAATCAAGAAAAAGAATACGGTACGGCTTCATTAAGAAGTCTCGTTAAGTTAGCATAAAAAAAGAACAATCGGAGAAGCTAAGCTTCTCCGATTGTTCTTTTTATACGAGTTTACCCATCATGCAGACCGGAAGAAATTCTCCGTTATCTTTTACGCCTCTTTGCATAACACCTTCCAGTTCGAACCCATATTTTTTATATAAATGGATTGCACGTTCATTTCTTTGTTGGACTTTTAATTCAACTCGTTTGATGACTTCAGACTCATCAGACCACTTCAGTACTTCTCTTAACAATTCTGTTCCGATTTTGAATCCCCAATACTCTTTATCTACGACAATGCCTAGTTCTCCAATATGTCTAATTTTAGGTTTATCTATAGCATGGACAGTTGCCATACCAATAATTTCATCTCCAAGTATCGCAACAATCAGACAATTGATATTAGATTCGTATATTTCAGCGATATGGTGACTTTCTTCTTCTATTGTTAGTCCAGAACCTTCTTCGCCCATTGTCATAAAACCAGTCTGTAGCGCTGTTTTTTCAAGGCAGTTCAGTAAAGATTCCGCGTCTGATGGAATGGCTTCTCTAATGGTGATTTCAATTTCTTCTCTCATGTTCCAACTCCTCTAATAAGCTTTCATAAGCTTGCCCCACAGCCGTCAGCTTCAGTTCTCTTTTATCTATATCGTCCAGTGATGTCTTTATCTGAATCAATAGGTGCTCTTCAGGCAAATCCTCTTTTACAACGGATCCCCATTCAATCACACAGACACCGTCACCCTCAAAATATTCATCTAGTCCCATTTCTTCTGCTCCTGTATCTTCTAAACGATACAGGTCCATATGGTACAAGGGTAATCGTCCTTGGGTATACTCTCTAATCAAAGTGTACGTCGGACTTTTGATGACACGGTCAATTCCCAAACCTTCTGCAAAGCCTTTTGTGAAGGTCGTTTTACCGGCCCCCAATTCACCTTCTAGCAAAATTGTCATACCTGGTTTCACGAGAGCAGCCAGTGTGGAAGCTAGTTTTTTTGTTTCCATTTCATTACTCGTTCTGACGGTCTCCATGTTTTCTCTTCTTCCTTTACATAATTTGAAATTATTTTACCATATCTATATCTGAAATCCTATCTTGTCTCCTATCCTAATATAAAGACAATGTTGTATTTGATTTTTGAATAATTGGCTTGACTACGTCACCTGTATTGATTCGTTACTAAAATATCGCAGGATTTCTTTAACAATTCCTATATGTACAGTATGCTAGACATACTTATAGACAAGAGAAAGAGGTTGACTTATGACGAAACCATTTGACCGTACGCAAGACGGATTGTACTTCGCAGATCTTGTAAGCAAAAGGCACGTTTCTCCAGAGGAACTTATTGAAGAAAGTTTCAAACAAATTGAACAACAGAATCCCCTTTTAAATGCTGTCATTTCAACTAGAAAAGAGGCAGCTCTTAAAGAAGCACGCTCTAGAAAGTTTGCTGGTTTACCTTTTGGAGGCGTACCGATTCTTTTGAAAGGACTGGGACAAAATCTTGAGGGAGAGCCAGCTACGTCTGGTGCGCGTATCCTAAAAGATGTCAAGGCGAAAAAAACAGCCCATTTCGTTACTGATCTAAAAAAGGCAGGCTTTATTCCAATCGGCCATACCAATATTCCGGAATTCGGATTTACAAATATCACAAATCCTGAATTGTATGGACCAGCTAAAAATCCTTGGTCTAAGGACCGAACTCCCGGCGGTTCTAGCGGTGGTGCAGCCGCAGCTGTTGCTTCCAACATGACCCCGGTCGCTGGTGCTAGTGATGGAGGTGGCTCGATTCGAATCCCAGCTTCTTTTACCGGACTAGTTGGTTTGAAGCCAACGCGTGGACGGACAGCTGTCGGTCCTGGTAACGGTCGTGGCTGGCAAGGCGCTTCTATTAGTTTTGCCTTAACCAAATCGGTCCGTGATACAGCTGCTTTACTAGATGCCGTTCAAGTCGTTCAACCACAAGCCGCCTTTCAAACCCCTTTATTTGAAGCAGGTTACCGTTCTATTTTGAACGACCCATTCGTACGTCCTTTAAAAATCGCTGTTAATTTAACGGCTCCAAGTCAACATCCAATTTCTGAAGAAGCCATAAAAGCTGTTAAAGATGCGGCAAACTGGTTCGAATCCAAAGGTTATCAGGTTGTTGAAGCTACGCCCGATATTGATACCCTTAGCCTGATGAAAAGTTATTATGCCATGAACGCTGGAGAAACAGCCGCCGTTTTTGAAGAATTGGAGCAAAGCTTTGGAACTTCTTTTTCTTTAACGGATATGGAATTAATGACTTGGACGTTACTGCAAGCCGGGAAGAAACTGCCTGCCGCAACTTACGCTCGTGCACTTGCTGAATGGGATCACGCTGCAGAAAGTTACCACTATTTCCATCAAGAGTACGATATCTTACTAGAGCCAGCCACAGCTGATGTTGCACCAAAGGTAGATCGTACCTACTGGTCTGACTCACTGAAACGTCAGATGGAACACACGCAAGACCATTCTTCTGACGAAGCTCAGCAGATTATATGGGATATGTTTACACAGAGCTGGGATGTCACGCCATTCACGCAGCATGCTAACCTAACCGGACAACCTGCAATCAGTCTGCCTACCCACTTGACACCAGAAGGTCTTCCTCTTGGGATTCAACTGACTGCACCAAAAGGTCAGGAGCATCTCCTTTTACAAATTGGTCAGCAAATGGAACTAGATGGACAATTTATCTAAAAATAGAGCCCTTCAAAGACAAACAGTCTTTGAAGGGCTCTCAATCTTTATTTTTTGTCGTCTAGTGCTGTGTGTCCTCTATAAGCTTGCATCATCCAGATTGTTTTATCCACTTCTGTTTTCTGAGCAATCAACATGTCGTTTGATACATCATCATGTTCTTCGTCCGTTAATTTAATACCGTTCGAAAGTTCATCTCTTAAAATCTCAAAGTCCGTAATCACATTATGGATCATTTCTTCTTCAGATAATTTTCTTTCTTCAACAGATTCAGAAATCAGTGAATGTTCAAGGAATTCTTGTAACGTTGAATAAGGTGTTCCACCTAAAGCCAATAATCGCTCTGCTGTTTCGTCCATTTGTTCCGTTAAATCATCATATAGTTCTTCCAGTTTAGGGTGAAGAGAGAAAAAGTTTGGTCCTTTGATATACCAATGTGCCTGATGTAATTTAATATAAAATAGTCCTTGTGTAGCGACCAGTGTATTTAAATACTCTTTTGATTTTTCGCTTACCATAAATTTTTCCTCCTATATTATAATCATTCTAATTAAAATTATAACCCTCAAAAATCTAGCTGTCCAATCTTTCGTCTTCCTTCGACAGCTCTCTTTTAATTCGTTATAATAAGAAAGCAACGTCGATCTTCTTCAAGAACGACGATTAGTTTACGATCTGGAGGATATCTGTATGATTCAAGTAAGACAAATCATCACCGGCACCATTGAAGAAAACTGTTATATCATCTACAAAGATGATCAGGCTCTAATTATTGATCCCGGTGACGAAACTAGTAAAATTAAAAACGAAATCGAAGAACTGGGTGTCCGTCCAGTTGCTGTTCTGCTTACCCACACCCATTTCGACCATATCGGTTCTTTGGAAGATATCCGAGTGGATTACGATATCCCTGTATACGTTAGCGAAGCGGAAAAAGACTGGCTAGGAAATCCTGCGAAAAACCTTTCCGTCAACAAGCCTTTCCCTATTGTCGCAAACCCTGCTGACTACCTATTTGATCCGGTGGAAACACTTGATATTGAAGGATTTACTTTTGATGTCGTCCCAACCCCTGGCCACTCACCAGGCAGTGTCAGCTTTATTTTTCATGAAGATCAGTTCGTGATTTCTGGCGACGCCTTATTTAGAGGCAGTGTAGGTAGAACGGATTTACCCGGCAGTGAACCCGCAATCCTTTTACCTGGTATTAAAACGTATCTTTTTACATTACCAGATGATTATATTGTCTACCCAGGTCACAGTAAAGATACAACGATCGGTTACGAGAAATATACAAATCCGTACTTTAGATGATTGCGAGGAAATAAAATGAAACATATTTTAATATTGCACACAGGTGGTACGATTTCTATGAGTACAGATCAGAGTACCGGAGTCGTTAAGCCAAGTTCTGAACATCCATTAAATGAATATAAATATGTATTTGATCAAGAGGTTAGATTAACCGAAGAAGATATCCTGCAACTGCCTTCTCCACACATGACGCCTGCCGATATGCTGATTGTTAAAAATCGCATTCTTGAAGCCATTCGTACAAATGATAATGATGGCGTTGTGATTACACACGGAACTGATACATTAGAAGAAACAGCTTATTTTCTAGATCTGACGGTGCCCTTTTCGATTCCGATCGTTATGACAGGGGCTATGAGACCCACTAATGAGATTGGATCTGATGGTGTAAGAAACTTACAGAATGCAGTCTGGACAGCTATGTCAGACGACGCAGCAGATAAAGGCGTCCTTGTTGTTATGAACGAAGAAATCCATGCAGCACGGTACGTCACTAAAACACATACCACTAATGTTGCAACATTCAGAACACCTACTTTTGGACCTATTGGAATCGTCTCTAAAAAAGAAGTGATGTTCTTTCAGAAACTTATCAAAAAAGAATGTTTCCCTATCAACAGTGTGAACAAAGTGGTTCCTTTACTGAAAGCTTATGCTGGTATGGACGGTTTCCTAATAGAATCTCTTGTCGAAAGTTCTATTGACGGTCTGGTTATTGAAGCACTTGGTGCTGGAAATATGCCTCCTGCTACATTAAAAGGGTTACACGCCTTGATTGAAAAAGGTGTCCCCATCGTTTTGACATCTCGAGCTTTTAATGGGATCGCTCAAGATATTTATGATTATGAAGGCGGCGGCAAGCAGCTGAAAAATGCTGGTGTCATTTTTGCTCCTGGTCTCAGTGGACCAAAAGCACGCCTGAAATTACTCGTGGTACTGGAACAGTCGACTGATCTTGATTATATAACAGAAGTATTTGAAAAAGTTTAAGTAATAATCCAACCATACGAAAAGCCCGAGCTGATCTGTACTTGTTGTACAATCCAACTCGGGCTTTTATTTAGGCTTTTTCTAAATCCCATTTACTGATTTGAACAGATGTATCACCACTGAATTCAATACTATTCAACTGACTTGTTGGATACAACCTAGTCGTTAGCACATACTCTCCATCATTTAGGAAAATTTCAAGAGACGATGTATCTAAAAACAAGTGAATACTGGTCAATTCTGATAGTTCGATTGTTCTTTTGGAACGCCCAAATCCAGAAGTTCCTAGTTTGAGTGTGAACACTTCTCCATTAAATTCTAAGATGACATCTTGAGAAAGCTTTACTTTCAAAGATTTTGTAGGTTGTACAACTTCAACGATCATTTCGTAGGTATCACTTGTTTCCTTTATCATTTCAATCGCTTCAGTTAGTTCCATACTCTTATGTTGCACTTCTTTTCGAAGTAGTTGATACTCGGGTAGAGGTCTTTGCTTCAGTTTCCCCTCTTCAATTGCAAGTTCTCTCGGAAGGGTCATAGCGTGTTGCCAACCTCTTTCGATTGTCGGGTTTGAATATTCAGGCTCAATATCTGGCAGCCCCATCCATCCCCAAAGAATTCTACGTCCTTGCTCATCCAAAAAAGTTTGCGGTGCGTAAAAATCGAAGCCTCTATCTAATTCCACAAACCCATCTGTCGGTTCAAACTTCAAAGTATCCCAATCTGTTCGACCAATGATTGAACCAGACTGATAGACATTTTCAAATTCATGTCCTGACTGCTCCACACCTTGGGGAGACATCAGTAAAATATCTTGTCCGTTCAATTCAAAAAAGTCTGGGCACTCCCACATGTACCCTAAATCATGTCTTTCTTCCAACAAGTTTCCTTTATACTCCCAAGTAGACAGATCCTTCGATACATATAGCAAAATTGCACCTTTATCTTCACTTGTACGGCCACCGAGAACCATATAGAATAAACCATCTTTTTCTAGAATTTTTGGATCTCTTATGTGTTGCGTAAATCCATCCGGGTATTCGCTTGAATCGATCACCACTTCTCGGCTGTCGATATGGAAACCATCTTGACTTGTCATATGAACGGTATTATGTTCTCTACCACTAGTAATATAGTCATGTGTGCCAGGGTGCTTCACATTGCCAGTATAAAAGAAATGGGTTACACCATCTTTTTCAAACGCACTACCTGAATAAACGCCATCTTTATCGAAGGTCTGATCCGGATACAAGAAAATCTCTTCTTCTTTGAAATGAACAAGGTCTGTCGACGTCTTATGTCCCCAGTATTTCACTCCACCTGTTGGGTCTAATGGAGAGTATTGATAGTATAAATGGTACAGACCATCTTTTTGGTAGACACCATTAGGATCATTGAGCCATCCAGTAGGTGGCTGCTGATGAAAATGAAGTCTCCATGGATCTGTTGCTACTTTTTCAACCAGATTCGGTTGCTTTGCTTTTATCTCTTTTTGTAAGGTTTCTTTTATATGATTCATTTGTCCATCCTTTTTGACTTATTTAACCTTTTAACCTATTACTTTGCATTCAATTCTGCTTGCACTGGTCGACTTTGAACTTTAACCAATACAAAACCTACAGCAAAGGACACAGCAATCACAAGTAAATATTGCAACATATTACTCACACTATTTGTATACAGTAACAGCCCTGGGATAAACGTGATGCCCATACCTGTTGCAGAAAGACCTAAAAGAGAAGTCACTAGTCCTCCAGCTGCTCCTCCGACCATGCCAGAACTAAATACACGCATGGATCTTAAGCTCACACCGAACAAGAGTGGTTCAGTAATTCCAAATAAGGTAGATGCACTTGCACTTAAGGCATTAGAGCGTTTCAATTTACTACTCATCAGTAAAGCTGCACTAACAGCTGCTCCAAATTGTCCAGCCATACTCGCTGTACCAAGCGTATTTAATACGTTTGTTCCACCATCATTCAATAAACTGATCTCAATAATACTGATGGAGTGGTGGAGACCTGTAATGGTAATGACTTGCTGGAAGCCAGCGTAGATAATATACCCTATTCCAAATGGTGCTTCTATCAGATAAATAATACTATTGATTACCCCAGATTCAGCGATCTGAACAATTGGTCCTAATAGAAACAGCATAACTGCAATCGTGATTGTAATTGTCAAAAACGGTGTAACAATCAAGTCCATCATTTGTGGCACAAAACTTCTGAAAAGACGCTCTAGTCTAGAAATCATCCAACCAGCTAGGATTGCTGGAATCACAGATCCTTGATAGCCAATGATATCAATCCCTAGCAAGGTCAACGGCTCCGCTTCTCCTCCGGCTACTGCATAAGCATTCGGTAATTGCGGTGCAACAAGCATTAACCCTACTACAATCCCTAAAATCGGATTTCCACCAAATTTACGCGTTGCACTAAAAGCAATCAGTACAGGTAAGAACGCAAAAGCTGTATCTGTCAACATCTGGAACATCGTTAACCAGTCCGGGCTCATTTCAACGCCTAGTTCGAGGATAAATCCTCTAATCCCCATCAATAAACCAGTCGTAACAAGCACTGGAATCAAGGGAACTAGAATGTCCGCCAATGTACGTACAATCTTTTGTAAAGGGCTTAGATTCTGATATACATCATCTTTAAAGCCACCTGAAGAGTCTTCTGACGACTTGTCCCCTAGTCTCTGTTCCATCTCACCGTAAACAGCATTAACTTTTCCTGTTCCGAATATAAACTGGTGTTGACCGGTATTGAAAAAGTATCCTTTACTTTCTGGAATCTCATCTACTTTGTCTTTATTTAATTTACTATCATCTTTTAGAATAATTCGAAGTCTCGTTGCACAATGCTCAAAATTTCGAATATTGTCTTCTCCGCCTACAACTTCAATCAACTTATCAATTGTCTCATTATATTTCATTTTTCATTCTCCTTTTCATTTTCGGTAACCGGTTCCATTAAAGAATAAATAAAAAAATGCTGAACGCTAAAAGTTTGTTCGAATAGAATTAGAACCGGTTCCTTTTATTTGAATCCATCATAACAGGAACTAATTTTATTTGCAAGCAAAAAAAGAAAGCCGTTTCTTTCTAGGCTTTCCTTTTTGCTTTAGTTGAATTTTTAACCACTAATTCGTTCTGCAGTAACGTTTCATAAGGAATTTCAGTTCCATCGATCAGTTCCGTTATAAACTCTACTGCTTGGATTCCCATGTCCTTATAAGGGTAACTCATTGTCGTAATACTCGGTTGAACATAATCGGTTTCTTCGTAACCGCCAAATCCACTGATAGAAAAATCTTCTGGAACAGCATAATTCAATTCGATGGCTGCTTTCAGTACAGCAATTGCAATATTATCCGTTGCACAGACAATGTAGGAAGCACTGGTATTAGGAAGCACTTTAAGGGCATCTTGATAGGCGATTCTTTTAGAAAAGCTTGTCTCGATGATCTCAACAGATATATCCTTCTCTTCTTCAAGACTATCCATAAATCCTTGTTTTCTTTCTAAGCCCACTGCCTTATCTTGTTCTGACACACCAAAAAACAAGAACGATTTATGTCCCAACTCAATTGCATACCGACCAATCTTTTGTCCCGCTTCATAATCTGCATAGGCAATGGAATGAATCGACTCCGCTCTTTGTCCTAAGACAAGAAAAGGTAAATTGGCTTCTTGAATAAGAGATTGATGGCTATCAGTGATTTCTCTGGCAAGCAATATAATCCCTTCCACTCTTTGTTTAACGAGCGTTTGGATGTTGCTTAGTTCTCTTTCTCTATCTTGATTGGCGTTCGTAATAATCAGCTCATAGCCATTTTCTCTAGCCTTTTCATCAATACCGTTCAATACTTCATTAGTAGAAGCGGAATTCAGACGCGGAATGATGACGCCGATCATATTCGTTTTGTTTGCTTTCAAACTTCTAGCAAATGTATTGGGGGTGTAGCCTGTCTCTTTCACAAGCTCATCGAGTTTTGTTCGAGTCTTCTGGCTAACGGATCCATTATTCAAGTACCTAGATACCGTGCTTTTGGCTACCCCTGCTCTTTGAGCGATATCTTTGATGGTGACCACTGATTTCACTACTTTCTAAAAAGGATTAGGATTGAAGTTTCCATTCAAAACTGGCACTACAGTTTGCTACGCCTTCCGTTCTAATCTTGTGCGCAGTAATGGTCTTGTCCTTTGTTTTTTCAATACTGACGAGACTTTGAATCATTTGATTTTCGTGTACTTCTTTATCATATTTCACATTCGCATAAACCAATTTGTGTTCAGTTAAAAACGCTCCACCTAAAGTGTTTAAAGTCCAATCTAGATATTTTGAGTTGTTTACATGCTGATTGGTATCAATATCAAAATATCTAACGTGGAAAGGCTGAGAACGAGCTGTTTCTTCATCCAATTCCGTAGGTTTCGGGGTTCTTTTCACTTTTTTAGTGAATTCTGCTTCGTAAGGAGCCACAATTTCTTCTGGAAGTCTTGCCATTTTACGCTTCTCAAGATCAAACAAAGCAAATGTCGAATGAATTTTGATTAGTTCTGTTCCGGCTTCGTCTCGAACAATAAAATCTCGATAACAAAACAGCTTGTTATATTCAGTCGCGTAAGTCTCGATTTCTATTTTTTCTTTATTTCCTGGGAATTTAGAGATGTGGAATTCATATTGTAAAATAATCCACGAATATCCCTTCTCCTCCATCACTTTTTCACCCAGACCAAGCTGATCCGACTGTTCTCCTGAAACTTCTAAAATCAAATTAATGAGCATAGGGAGTGTTAGCGTATGCGTCCGATCGCACATATAGTAACTGATTTCTTTTGTATTACGATATCTTTTTGCTGCCATGGATTTTTCCTACTTTCGTTTAGATCTACATTAATGATTTTAGCACAGATTGTTCTGTACATTACACCATTTAAAATGTTATACGCTTACATTTACATACACTTAATAAATATGAGAAAATCTAGATGAACTATTTATAAATATAACTTTAATTATGAAAATATGTTGAATGTTTCCTTCTATTTGTATTAAAATCTATAGAGTGACGATATGCTATTGGGATTTCACTCTTATTTTAGATAGTCGTTTACAATCAACTAAGGAGGATTTAAATTTATGAGTGATTCTGAAAAGAACACAAATAAAGGTTTGCTTGGCATGGTTGAGCGTGTTGGAAATAAATTACCTCACCCTGTTGTCATTTTCATTATTTTTGCTGTTGGTATTATATTTATTTCAGAAATTTCGGTTCGTCTAGGCTTAAATGCGCCAATGATCAATGCGGAAACTGGAGAGCCCGGTGTTGTTGAAACAATCTCTTTGATGAATAAAGAGGGTATTGCCTATATTTTCAACAGTGCAGTTTCCAACTTCACAGGATTTGCACCATTAGGTACAGTTCTAGTAGCAATGCTTGGTGTTGGGGTTGCAGAATGGACCGGATTGATTTCTTCTGCTTTGAAGAAGTTATTGAGTAATGTACCTACTTGGCTGTTAACTGCCATGGTTGTCTTTGCCGGTATTATTTCAAATATCGCTTCTGACGCTGGTTATGTTGTGGTCGTTCCACTAGGTGCGATTATGTTTGCTGCTGCTGGACGTCATCCAATTGCTGGTTTAGCTGCCGCTTTTGCCGGTGTATCCGCAGGTTTCTCTGCCAATCTAATCTTTGGACCAACAGATGCTCTACTTGCAGGAATTACAAATGACGCATTAACGTCTGCTAATATTGACTATTCAGTTGAAACAACTGGTAACTGGTACTTCATCTTTGTCTCTACTTTCGTATTGACTGGTGTCGGCGCTTTCGTTACCGACAAATTTGTAGAACCACGACTTGGTGTCTACGACGGAGATTATAAACCTACACAAGAACCATTATCTTCTCAAGAAAATAAAGGTCTCATTTATGCTTTGATCACATTACTTGCGTTTCTAGCTGTTATGGCCTTTCTAATGGTCCCACAAAACGCTGCGCTTAGAGCTCTAGACGCAAACGGTGACATGACTTTAAGTGCCTTCTTATCTTCAGGTCTATTATTTATGATTTTCCTACTATTTGCTCTTCCGGGTCTAGCTTACGGAATCACAATAGGTAAAATTAAGTCATCTCATGACTTTGTTAAAGGGATGTCTGAATCCATGAGCTCAATGGGTGGATACTTAGTATTAGCCTTCTTCGCTGCTCAGTTTATCAATTACTTTGCTTATACGAATCTTGGCTCAATCATTGCTAGTAACGGAGCGAACTTACTCGAAAATATCGGATTTGTTGGTTTACCACTAATTCTAGCCTTTATCTTATTCACTGCATTTATCAATCTCTTCATGGGATCTGCAAGTGCCAAATGGGCTATCATGGCACCGATTTTTGCACCTATGATGTTCAACTTGAATATTGCTCCTGAAATGACATTGATGGCTTACCGTATTGCAGATTCTTCTACAAACGTTATTTCTCCATTAATGAGTTATTTTGCTATGATCTTAGTCTTTGCTCAAAGATACGACAAGAAAAGTGGGCTGGGAACCATTATTTCAACGATGATTTACTACACCATCGCTTTCTTGATTGCGTGGTCAATGTTACTAGTTATCTGGTATATATTCGGACTTCCTTTGGGACCTGGAGCACCAGCAACACTATAAAAGGCTAAAAATTAAATCCCTTTGTAGATCAACACTTTCGTTGATTTACAAAGGGATTTTTTTAGTTCACACTTTTTTGAGTTTGTTTTGCTTTCAAATGATAAATCAATCCAAAGATCTGTAAACTGAGGATGGGCATTAAGGCAACTAATGCAATCATACCAAATCCATCAATCAAGACACTAGCGTGGGGAATAGCTTCCGCAGCTCCTTGTATAAAAGCTAGTATGAAGGTCGCCGTCATGGGACCTGATGCAACGCCTCCTGCGTCAAATGCCATCCCGACAAAGCGTTTAGGAACGACATAACTGAGAAAAATAGCTAGTAGGTATCCTGGAAGTAGAATATGCCAAAGTTCTAAATCAAATATAACCAGTCTCATAGTAGAAAGTAAAATAGCTAAACCTACACCAATAGATAAGGTCGATAGTACTGCTACTGGCTTGATTGCTCCAGAAGTTACAGCCCCAATCTGCTTCGTCAGAACACTTACTGCGGGTTCTGCTAAGATAGACAAGAACCCAAGAGAAAATCCTAAAATGTATAACAGGCCATATGATTCTTGCGCAGCTAATGTATAACCAATTAAACTTCCTACGTTCATAAACCCAGCATTTACCCCTGAAAGGAATAGTACGAGTCCAATAAAGACATACAATACACCAATCAAGATTTTATTTAACTTTCTTTTAGGTAGCTTGAGCCAAATTATTTGATACAAACCGAATAGGATGACAATTGGCAATATTGCTACGATCACTTCTCCAATTTGATTGAAAATTTCTCTAATTAAATCGAGGAAAAAGCCATTTTCTGTTCCCATCACAATATCTAAAGAACCAGATAGTTCTTCTGTAGGTGAAAAGACGTTCACGATCATAACTGAAAGAATGGCACCTGTAGAAGCAATCGCTACGAGTCCAAAACTATCCTCACCGGAATTTTTACTACTTTTTTTCAAAGAAGCAATACCTGTTGATAATGCGAGTAGGAATGGAACAGTAATGGAACCAGTAGTTGCTCCAGATGCATCGAAAGAAATTGATAAAAACTCTGTTGAGGTAAAGAATGAAAGTAACAAGATCAAACCATAAGCAATTGTTAGAATAGGAATAATAGACAAACTATAAACCACCCTGAGCAGACCAACAACAACCATAACCGCGATACCTAAAGACACTACAATAACGATAAAGGAACTAGTAATATCTCCCCCTGTTACTAATCCAATTTGGTTTCCTAATACCGTCAAACTAGGTTCTGCAGAAGAGATAAAGAATCCAAGCAATAGTCCGACGATGACGACTACAATAATTTTGTTAGACCTTGCTATCCCTTTCCCCATATGCGATCCTATAGGCTCGAGTGCAATATCAATTCCCATAAGGAAGATTGCAAGTCCAATCACAATGACGATTGCACCGAATAGGAATCCTATCAGAGAGCTTGTCGGCAATGGAACAAATAAGAAGTGGATAATGAGCACTAAAACAACGATTGGTGTAACAGCGCGAATAACTTCTAAGAATTTTTCTTTAAGAATATTCACTTAAATAAAGACCTCCTTTCAGTTCGATTAATTAAGTCCTATTGTCTCATTTAAGTCTGTAACAAATAAAATCCCTTTATTGGGTTCTTCAATATGCAGTTTTTCACTAATGGTATCAATAATCGTCTGAGAGTGTTCTTTCTCAGCAATAATTAAAATAATTTCTTTTTCTGGAACAATATCCATATGGAAGACGGTTCTAGATTCTGCATTGCCAGCGCCTCTCGCCTGGATGATTGTTCCTCCTTGAGCACCCGCATCTTGCGCATACTCCATTACATCTTCTGCTTCTCCTTTGTTTACAATTACATAAATAGCTTGATGCATTTTTTTAGTCTCCTCATCAAAATCATTTAGTTTTTCTTCAATATTTTCATGTATCCCTAAAACATCACTCAAAGATACTCTAAATCCAATCCCATTACTTTTTTTCTTCATAACCTTTGCTTTTGCGATGTGTTTCAAAGCACGTGAAGCTTTTGTTTCTGAAGTTACCATCAGTACAATTTCACGCTTAATAGAATTCAACCCTAAAGTTTTTAAAATGCCTTTACCAGAGGTTCCTTCGCCATAAAATATAGTACCACCTTGTACCCCCTCTTCATTTGCTAGCTTGATAATATGGTCCCCTTCGTTCGGCATTGTGATACAAACGATCAGTTCCATAGCCGTTTCGTATTCCTTGTGCATCTAGTCCGCTCCTTTTCGATTTTCTTTAACCAATAGTCGTTTTTTACATACAATAAAATTAATCTGCTTTTAAGGACTAAGTCACTACTCTTTTTTAAACATTCTATTCAAATATAGAGTTTAAACGAACGTGTTTCTTCATATTAAATGTTTTCCTTATTAAGTGTAACATATTATAGTACTTCAAGGTAATACTCTCTTTATCTTATCTCTTAAAATAATGATTACTATCATTAAAAAAGCTTCTTCGTCCTTTATCTATAGGAGAAGAAGCTTGCATTAAGTTCATTATGCTTGATTCATTTGTTCGATTAATTGCTTTTTCATTTTCAGCAGTTCTTGAAATCGTTTTTCGAGTTCAGTTGTTGGTTCTATGCTTAATTGGCTTAAAACCGTCGCAATCTCGTTTTCTAGACGCAACTTTTCTTCTTCCAATGCATTCGGTCCTTTGACAGATTTTGATTGTTTGAAAACGTCATAGCGACCTTCAAATACTTTAAGAGACTGATCTTCGATAATCAGTAACCGTTCAGCGACTTTATTCATAAACCGGCGATCATGGGATACGAATAAAATACTTCCCTCATATTCCATGAGTAAAGCTTCCAGCGCTTCAATTGCCTGCGTATCTAAAAAGTTCGTTGGTTCATCTAGTATCAAGGTATTGTAATCTCCAACAATCAATTTCGCCAGTGCTACTTTAACGCGCTCTCCGCCACTCAGTACGTGAATCGGTTTATGAACATCATCGTTTTTGAACAGCAATTGTGCCAAAACGATCCGAATCAGCGTTTCTGTTTGTAATGAACCTTCTTGTACGTTCTCTAAAATGGTCTTCTGTTCCTTCAATACACTAAGATTTTGAGCAAAATAACCTGGCTTCATCGCCGCCGATGTTTGAATACCTTCCGTTTCACACAAAATATTTTTCAGTAATGTTGTCTTTCCACTCCCATTTGTTCCCACGATGGCGATTTTTTCTCCGCCTTTGATAAAGAAACTTGTCGGTTTAAATAAAACCTTTTGAGGAAACGCCAAGCCAAAGTCGTTTGCCCGTATGATTTTTTTATTAACAAATCCTCTAGCATTGGATAATTTCATCTTAATAATCTCTTGTTCTTCCGGTCTCTCTACCGTCTCCAATTGATCGATTCTTTTTTCCATAGATTTTGCGGTTTTATATAGTTTTTGTGCTTTTTTTCTGAAATAAAAGCTTTTGGATTCATCTGTTATACGGTCTGCTTTATTCTTTTTACTTTCCAAAGCTTCTGTTAACTGTTTTTCCTTTTTCTTATAAGAATCGTAGGACACTTGTTGACGTTGAAGATCACTTTGTTTCAATGCTTCGTAATCTGAATAGTTCCCAGTATACTCCGTGATTTTTTCATGACTGAGCTCCCATATTTTAGTACACGTCTTGTCCAGAAAGTCACGATCATGGGAAATGATGATATAGGCGCCTTTGTAAGCCTTGATTTCTTTTTCTAACCACTCCACATGTTCAATATCAAGATGTGTTGTAGGTTCATCAGCGAGCAGTATTCCAGATTTTTCTTTGAGACTCTCTACGATTGCATGGGCTGTAAGTTCTCCCCCACTTTTTGTTCCAATCGATTCCTTTAATTGCGGAATAAAAGACACTTCCTGACTGCGTTTAACCCTACCTGTGTCCGGTTTGATCGTTCCTTTTAAAATATTCAGTAAGGTTGTTTTCCCGCTACCGTTTTTTCCGACTAATCCTATTTTATCTCCTGGTTCTACTTTCAAGTTTTCTATATTTACTAATATTCTATCTTTGATCGAGTATGTGATTTTATTTGCTTCTATCCAAGCCATGTTGATCTCGCCCTTTCTCTTATCCATTCTTTAACGCCATCAGGATTTAAGAAACATGGAAAAACCTCCTATTCCACTGTTGCGGAATGGGAGGTTTGAATTTGTGATAGAGATCCATAAGTCTAAAAAAGCTACTTATTTTTATACCGGTTCTCTGTATGCACAATCGCCTGATCCTATTCCATCTAATAAAGACACAACTAAATAGAGTTCTAGAAGAACCTATTTTTGTCTTATTGATTTGTTATAGGATTAGTTACGCATTGGCCCAGAGTACACCTCGATCTTTTTTAAGATGTGTCTAGAGTACCCTACCTCTATTTTATTGTCAACGATTTTAAGTCGTTTACTCGAATCGAACGACTCGGTACCAGCTATTTTGGTTGTCTGTATAGTTCTCAGTATCAAATCCACTAATTGCATACCCTATAAAAGAAATACATAAACCGATAACCATAAAAGCAACACTTAGTTTTGTTAAAAAAGTTTTCCCGATTTTCATAGACTTATTGCACCCCTTTTATGAAATACTTTTTCTTTGAAGTAGTTTGTTGTTTTCTGACTATATCTAACGAACCGCTTACTAATACTTATCGTTATCAATGTAATCAGTAAACCTGCTCCAAATAGCATCAAACCAATTCCAAGCTGTGTGAACCCTATATGAAATCCATCCATTAAAGCTAGTGGGCTTAAGATCGTACTCGCTAATCCACCCGCAACCCCTGCGAAAGCAAGAGCTCCAGTCATAACCGGAATACACCAAATCACCACGTAAAGACTGAATACCAGTAAAATCCCTGCTAATCCTAGTGAACCCCATAGCGGAAATCCTAAAATTAAGAGCATCACAAGATATGGACTGAACTTTTTGGATACTGGTAAATCCCATTCAAGCGGTGTGCCTTTGACAGAATCAATAATTTGTTCAGGTGTGTCTAGCTGACTGACTGCTTGCTCTTCTGTCATGCCTTCTTCCATGAGATCAAGAATCATTTCATCATAATAATCTACTAATTCACGAACTTCTTCTGGCCTCATAACGTAAGATAAGTGGCTACTCAATGTTTTGATAAATTCAATTCTATTCATCTTCTACACTCCTTTTAATATATTCATGTATCGCTTGAACTTTCTCCCAAGAATCTAAGAAACCCTGAATGCTTTTGAGTCCTTCTGGCTGAATCTGATAATATTTTCTCAGTCGTCCGTTATGTGCATTGGAATAGGTGGTTACTTTCCCCTGGCTTTCCAATCTTTTTAAAATAGGATATAGTGTGGACTCGGTGATTGGTAAGTGAGAAGAAACGGTCTTTACAATTTCGTACCCGTAAGAATCTCCATAATTCAAATTTGCTAAGATGTAATATTCAATTAACCCTTTTTTTAGCTGTGTGTCCAATTCGACACCTCCTTATACACAATACTATATATTACATAGTATAAGAATACAAGCCTTTTATCTTTATTTTTTCTATACCTTTATTCTATTTCATTATGTGATACAATTTGTGGGCATATTCAAATAGAGGAGGTCGGGAAATGATTTCTAAAAAAAATCGTAGAATACTACAGCTATTGGGATTTGTCATAGGAGTATCTTTTGGATTGTGGCGCCCGCAACAAGTTCAAATGATGCTGCCAATACTTGGAATCACAGTCGGTATCGGATACTTTTTTCTTTCCAGAGTCTCCACGGAGAATAAAACGGATCTAACAGAAATCAAATGGTTTGTTCCTATTCAAATGATCATGTACTTCGTGATCGGAGGAGCGATTGGCTCATCCATTCATTTATATATGGCATTCTTCTAAAAAAAGAGGCTCGTTAAATGTTTTACACATCTAACGAGCCTCTTTTAAATTCGAAAAATAAAATTGATTTGATTACTTTACTGCATCATAGCGAGTGCGCCCATTGGATCCCATGGTTCTAGTTCGGTAACAGGTTCTTCTAGTGCTTTCAACCATTGTTCCTCTACATATTTTTTGCTGACGGTGATTTGGTAATTGTATTCATCGAACCATTGATCGCTCATCGAATAAATCCCTTTATCTCCTGAAGTATCTCCCCAGCTATTTTCTACTTTCCACTTGATTGGTGACCCGTCTTCATCAAGATCCACTCCAACGAATACCATTGCATGTGTTAATAAACTTTCTCCGTAATCTAGTCTCTGGGCTTTCGTTAATTCAACCGTTTCTCCTAGTGTTGCCTCGTAATCGTAAGCGTGGTGGTCCATAATTCCTGCTTTGCGATCTAACATTTTACCTACATCACAACCAAACCAGATAGGTTCTCCATCTTTGATGGCTGCAACAGCTGCTTTTTTAAGCACATCAATTGGTACGTTAATATAAGTGACTGGTTTTGCCTCTTTTACAGTTCCAAGATACTTGACCGTATAAGCTTTTCCATAAGGTTTATCTTCGGTAGGAGCATTGATCAGACTAACTCTGTCGTTTAAGTCCCATTCCACATACTCTTTGAAAAAGTCTTGTGGTGTGATGTCTTTGATACGGTGGAAGTCATTTTGATTGTCCCTATATTCATACGTAAACGTTTCTGGTATTTCTCCAAGTGTTTTCACTAGCAAATTGTAAACAAAATAAAGCGATGATTCTTTTATTTCTAGTAAAGCTTCCTTTGATGCACCTGATTTATGTGCTTCCCGTATCTTAGCAGCAAATTCTCTCAATTTCGCTGTTAAAAGTGTATTCAATTCTCTCGTGTTTGAAGAATGATAGGTCTCAGGCATAACGGATTTGGGAACAGCACCGTATTTTTCAAGAAGTCCAGAAAACATATCCCATTGTCCACCATCTTGAATAGGATCAAATAATAAATGTTGAACGAGTCTCGAGTTTAATGGTTCTTCAACTGTATCTATAATATTTTCTAGTAAATAATTAGATTTCTCAAGTTTATCCCAGAACAACGTATAGTTTTGCGAAAATTCGAAAGTTTTCACATCTAGTTTTTTCATAGTGTCTACTCGAGCTGTGTTTAATGCCGCAAACATCCAGCAGCGTCCACTAGATTTCTGATTTGTAATCTCACCGCGGGTTGTTTCGTTTGAGAAAACAAAAGAATGTCTTCTAAGCATGTTGTTATCGATAGAAGCATCCGCAAGCCCTACTTTTGCAATAGCTTGCTTGACGGCATGGTTGGCAGGTTCTGCATTAAATTTTTCCTTGTAACCGTTTAGAAGCTTTTCGTTGATCGTCATCTGATTATCCCCTTTTGAATAGAATTGTTCTTATCATACCGAAGAGAGCGTTCAAGAACAAGTTTCTATATAAAGAAAAAACTGATTTGCCTTTAGTAGACAAACCAGCTCACTTTCATTTATTGTGGGGGAAATATGATGCCACCAATGATTGGACTACCCGAACCATTTAAAATAATAATAGAAGATCCATCTTCTGTAGCTAAGGTACCTTCTGCTTCTGGAAGAAGAGAGACTCCCTCCAACTCAAACGATTGATTCACCGCTCCACCTTCGGAGACTTCTAGGCCTGGTAATTCAAACTCTTGAAAATCATCTCCTGCATCTTCAAAACTTGGAGGTGTCGCTTCACCTCTACTATGGATTTGAATACTTAAATCTCCTGCTGATACGTCTTCTAAATTTAATGTAAGCATCACGTTACCATCACTTTCGTCAAAGATCGCATTACCCGCTCTTTGAGAATCTCCATTATAAAGATCCACATCTAAAGCTGCCATCTGTTCATCTGTACCTGTAGCATCCGTTTCTTCAGTTGACTCTTCCGTCACGTCCCTATCCGCTCCAGATGAAATCTCAGGAGCTGATTGATCGGAACAGGCTACCATGAACAAGCTGAGCATGACGATTAAAAAGCCCTTCGATCCTATTTTCATATTTATATCTCCTCATCTATTTAACTTATTTACGATAATTGTAACAACACTTTGTAAGAATAACGATTCTAACGCATTATGACTTCGATGTCAGCTTCTATTCATGTTAAAATAGACAATACCAAATCATAAGGATGCTGATGAACAATGGATTATGGAAGTTATCGTTTTACCCGTGCAGAAATCAACCTCGATCATATTGCATATAACTATGATCAGATGAAAAGCCTACTGGATACTCAAACTAAATTTATGGCTGTTGTAAAAGCCGATGCGTATGGTCATGGTGCTGTTGAAGTCGGTAAAAAACTAGAAGAACTGGGTACAGATTATCTTGCAGTAGCTGTACTAGATGAAGCACTTGAATTAAGAGAAGCTGGCATTGAAGTGCCTATTTTAATGTTTGGCCCTGTCGAAGAACAAACCATTGCGACCGCCATTGCAAACAACATTGCCATGACTGTTTTCACCGAATCTATTGCTGAACAAGTGCGTAAAACTGCTGAAAACCTTCGGAAAGTTGCGACTGTTCATTTAAAAGTGGATTCAGGAATGTCCCGTATTGGTGTACGTTCTAATCAAGAAGCTTTGAACGTCATGCATACTATGAAGTCAGAATTCGTTCTGTTCGACGGTGTTTTCACACACTTTGCCGACGCTGAGAATCTAGAAGATCCTTCTTTTACTAAAGCTCAATTTAAAACCTTTATGAACGTTGTTTCTTTCTTGGAAGAAAATGATATCAAATTTAATCTTAGGCATTGTTGTAACACCGCTGCGACCTTAGCCTACCCTGAGTTTCACCTGGACATGATCCGAACAGGTATCTCTATCTATGGATACCATCCTGATAAAAGTATGGAAAATACGATTGATTTGAAACCCATTATGAAGTTAACGACTCACGCTGCTTTTATCAAGACAATCTCTAAAGGAGATACAGTTGGATACGGACGAACCTATACTGCTGAAAGCAAGCGAACGATCGCTACAATTCTGTTAGGATATGCTGATGGTATCCCAAGACAATTGTCTAACCGCTGGTATCTAACAGCTAACGGAGAAAAAGCACCGATTGTCGGTAGAATTTGTATGGATCAAATTATGCTCGATGTAACAGATATTGATTCTATATCAGAAGAAGATGAGATTGTCTTTTTTGGAGATCCATCTGCTGATTATCCTTCACTTTATACTATGGCCGAATTGACCGATAGTTTTCACTATGAGCTCCTATGTGGAATTGGTAAAAGAATCCCTCGAGTTTATAAGGAACACGATAAAGTTGTCGTTAAATCCAATATACTACTTGATTAATTAAAAAAGCTGAGAACCCGCTTGGGTCCTCAGCTTTTCATTTTCTCTAAAGTGAAGTGTTACAGCTCATCAATCACTGTCTGAGTCTGTATCACTATCATCCATGTCCATATCATCGTTCATGTCTGTGTCTTCATCCATGTCGGTACCTGTATCGGTATCCATGTCTGTTTCTGTAGCTGGATCGTCCATATCGGTGTCGGTAGTGTCTCCACAAGCTGCTAACAACATTCCGGCTGTCATCGTTAGTGTTGTCAGTTTTGCAAGTTTCTTCATTTTTCTACTCTCTCCTTTATTTTATCGATCTTTTTTTGAGAGAATCGTTTCTCTCAATAATAACCTAACATAAATATATTTGGATTCAAAAAATAATACTTCTATAAATGAACAATTTGCAAAAAAAAAGCCTGACCAGATTTCATTCTGGTCAGGCTCTAACTTTATACTATTATTCGATGATTTGAACTTCGATTGAGCGACGTCCAAATTGTAAAGCTTGTTGGATGTCTGTCATGTGGATATCAATACGGTTTCCTTTAATAGCTCCACCAGTATCTCCAGCGATAAATTCACCATATCCAGGCACGTTGATTTTAGAGCCTAGTGGGATAAAGCTTGGATCTACAGCGATAACGTTTGGATTTTGTCTTAGATCGATTCCTGAATAAGTGATATTTCCTAGTTCAGGCTGATTAAGTGAATAAGCAGTTGCTTCTACAGAAACCGTTCTTCCACTTTGAGCTGAAGCTTGTTCTTCACTAGAAGACGTTGAAACTTCTTCAGAAGGTGTTGCTTCAGGTGCTGTAGTTTCAGCGGGTTCAGTTGCTTCTGTTGTTTCTGTCGCTTCAGGTGTTGCTTCTGTAACGACTTCTTCTTCAACAACTTCTTCTTTTACAGATTCTTGAACTTCTTTAGGTGTTTCTGTTTCTACAACCTCTTCTTCAGATACATCATAGCTGACAACTTCATCGTTGTTTTCAACTGAAATGATTGAAGAATCTCCACTCAAGTAAATTTTTGTATCTACTTGAATCATGCTACGGTTATCAATATCATTTACTTTAGCTAACTTGTCGATAGAAACATCTGTTGCTTTTGAAACGCCCCATAAAGTATCTCCCCATTGGAAAGTATATTCAACTGCGTCGTTACCATCTTGATTTTCTTTTTGAGCTGCAATCTCTGAAGAAATTTCAGAAACAGTTCTTGGTTCCCAGTTATCTGCTGACATTTCTTGAGCGCTAGCGTCGCTCATATTTCCGAAAGTAAACATTGAAGCAAACGCGATTGTTGCTCCTGCTTTGATTAAAAACTTTTGCACTGTTGACATCATTGTCGTGCTCCTTTTCATTTTATCCTTAGTGTGTAAATACTCAACTTCTGCCGCTTAATTATTGAATGATAGATTCACTAAAAACTTAATCTATCTGCGACCGAATGTAATCTTACCACGATTAGAATGAAATGAAAGGGTCTAACGCCTGTTGTTACGCGTTTTTAGTACGCTTGTATTATATCACTTACTTTTTTACAGTTGTATTTCAATCGGCTAGTTTTATGTCAAACTGTAATGAAAGCAAAAATTCGTTCGCATTATACAACTTTCCATACATCCTATACAACATTGATGTATTTTTATTCTTTCTTCAGAAATGTTCCTGACATATTAATCGTAACATTCCCTTAAGAGTAACTATTCTTATCCTTATTGGCATATATACTGTAATATATCAAAATCCAAATTCTAGTCTTTTTTGTCTACCATCAGACTCTTCAATTACGGAATCAGTTGTTTATGTTCGTTGTAAAATTGCTGATATGCTAGAAAACTGGCGATCACACTCGAAATACTGGTTACAGCTATTAGCATGAACATGACGACAATTTGGTAGCGAATTGCTTCTGTTGGTTCAATTCCCGCAAAGATCAACCCAGACATCATTCCCGGTAAACTTACTAGCCCTACAGTTTTCGTACTATCTATAGAAGGTGTCATCCCCGTTCTAACACTTTCTCTGATAATAGTCATAGAGGCTTGTTTTTCATTTGCGCCTAATGCTAGTTTTTCTAAAACTTGTTGTCTTTGATCTTTAAATTTGTCGTTTAGCGCCCGATAAGTCAGCCCCACTGCAACCATCGCATTGCTTGCAATCATCCCAGTGATCGGAACGATTTGTGATGGCACCCATTCAATTGTTCCTGTCAAGATCAGTAATCCTAACGTCAGCGTAGTTCCCGTCCCTAGTGACAATAAGGATATCTTCAAGGAATTTGGAATCCCTTCGCTTCTTTTATGTGCATTGTAGGCAGCATTGAATACGATAAACAACACCATGGCAAAAGTAACCAGGAGATTATCCAAATTAAATATATAACTCAATACATACCCAATGATGAAAAGCTGTATGACTGCTCTAAGTCCTGCTACGAATATTTCGTTTCCTAATCCCAGCTTTTGTTTGTAATCAACAAAAATAGCAATCAATAAAAGTCCAGTCGAAAAAAGAAGCGATGTGTTACTAATTTCAAGACTATTCGCCATTAGTATCCTCCATTCTTCCATTTCTAATTTTAATGACTTTAGTAGAGTTGGAAATTTCTGCTTCATCATGGGTTACCTTAAGAATGGTTACTTGTTTTTTCTTATTCAAATCATCTAGCATACCTAAGATAATAGATCGATTTTTTGCATCCAGTGAACTGGTGATTTCGTCTAGTAGTAAGACACGTGGTTCAAACATCAAGTTACGAATTAATGCAATTCGCTGTTTTTCTCCTCCTGATAACTCAGTGACCGGTTTGTCATAATAGTTATCTGAAAGCTCCACCTTCTCTAAATAGGCTTTGATTTTTTCTTCATCGATTTTTTGATCCCTTATTGTGAAAGGAAATTCTAGGTTGTCTTTAACCGTCTGATCGAATAAAGCCGCATTTTGGAAGAAATAAGAAACTTCTTTTCGGTAATCCAAAGGATTGATTTTCTCTAAATTCTTTCCTTTGTAGGTAATGGTTCCTTGGGTAGGTGTGAAGAGACTTCCGATCAGCTTCAATATCGTACTTTTCCCACTACCAGAAGGGCCTGTCAGCGTAATGACTTCACCCTCCTGGACTTCAAATGTGATTTCTTCAAGTATCGTTTGCTTACTCGTTTGAAAGCCAACTTTGTTCAATGATAGAATCGACTGTTTCATGATTTACTCCAATCTAGACCAAGTAGTTCGTCTCTTTTATTGTAATCCTTGTTCTTCCGCTTCTGTGATTCTCTCTGCCTGTTCCTCTTGAGATAGATAAGTAAATCCTTCTCCTGTAACTTCTTGAACGTGAGATAAGGTGACAAAAGCATTGGGATCTATGGCTTCTACGATTCTTTTAATTGTGAGCACTTCTCTACGGCTTATAATGATATAGAGAATTTGCTTTTTGTTACCCGTGAAATGACCTTTCCCGTCAAGTATCGTTATACCACGACCAATTTGTAATTCAATCTGACGCGCAATCTCTTCATATTTTTCTGAAATGATAAAAAAAGATTTTCTTGGATTCAATCCTTCTAGTACGAAATCGATCATTTTTGTCTGAATAAATAAGTTAATCAACGTAAGAAAAACATTTTCAACACCGATAATAAAAACACTCGGTACAACAATAAAAATGTCAATCAGTAAAAGTGACGTCGGAATATTAATACCAATATATTTCTGCATAATTTTTGCAAGGATGTCACTTCCGGCAGTCGTCCCATGCCCAAGCATGATTAACCCGATTCCAGCGCCCATAAAGACACCTGAACCAATTGGCGCTAGCAGTGTCGTTTCTGGAATAAAAGCCCATTTCGGACCTGAAACGACCAATAGCAGAACTGAAATAATTCCATTCGCTACAATTGTGTAGTTTAATGTTTTCTTGTCCAAGAATTTATATCCGATCGCAATAATAAAAATATTACAAATAAAAATCGTATACGATGGTTCGATATCCGACAAGTAAAATAAGATCAATGAAAATCCAGTCAGTCCACCTTCTGCTAAATCATTTGGTACAGTGAAGGTATTTACACTGATTGCGTATAAAAATGACCCAATTATAATCAGAAACAGATTTTTTAAAGTATCTTTAACTTCTATTTTCTTCATTACTGTTCTCCTTCTTATACACTTCTTTGCCCCCAACAATCGTTGCAAGTACTTGTGTATCTTTGATCTTCATAGGATCGCAAGTGAAGATATCTTGATCGATCACGATGAAGTCAGCTAACTGTCCAGGTTTGATTCTACCTTTGATCTCTTCTTCAAAACTTGCATAAGCACTCTCATAAGTGTAGGCGTCGATAGCAGTATAGATATCTACGGCTTCTTCAGGTAAAAATCCATCTTCTGGCGTACCATCTAACCTTTTTCTGGTAACAGCTGAATACATATTTTCCCAAGGATCAAAAGACACAATCGGTGCATCTGAACTGAAGGACTGATGTACACCCGCTTTGGCTAAGGTTCCAAAAGCGTAAGACGTTTCTGCTCGCTCTTTACCGATACGAGAAAACACAATCGGAATATCGTCATTTAAAAATATAGGCTGTACATAGGTCAAATATCCTCTTTCAATTACACGATCTACAAGGTCGCGACCTGTAATTTGCATATGGTTGACGCCCAATCTGAGTTCATTGGGCTTTCCCTGTAGCGCTTCGTCATAAGCATCAAGTATTCTTTCCACACCTTTATCCCCAATACCATGGATAATGACTTGGAAACCATGATCAACAGCGATCTTCACTTCTTCATTTAACTGTTTTTGAGATTTCGTTTCAATCCCTTTGTTTTCTGGATCATCGTCGTAGGCTTCTCGCATAGCAGCTGTTCTAGCACCTAATGTACCATCAGAAAAGTATTTGATTGGTCCAATCTTGTTATAGAAACTACCTTGTCCGAATGTATAGCCTTTGTCAAAAAATGGCTGAATATACGTAGCATCATTGAACCAGATTTGTTGGTAGAAACGGACAGTTAAGGCTTGTTCTTTTTCTAATTCTCTGTAAAGGGCAAGCGTTTCTTCAATCGTCTCGTCCTTGGCATCGTTTGTATGCATAGAGGTTATTCCTAAGCTATTTGCCAGCTTCATAGCTTTTTTTAGCGACTGTTTTTTTGTCTCTATACTTGTTTCCGGTAAGTACAAGCGAACTAAATCAACCGCACCTTCCGTTAATACTCCGGTAGGTTCGCCTTGAACATCTTTTTGGACTTCTCCACCATTTTGAGAAACAGAGTCTTTTGTCAATTTCAATCTTTCAATGGCTTTGGAATTCAAACTCATAATATGGCGGTCGACTCGAACCATTGCGATTGGTACAGTTGTAGAAATTTTATCCAAATCGGTTCTGTCAGGAATTTTTTGTATATCTGTAAAGTAATTCTGATTCCAACCTTCTGTATATAAAAAGTCTTTTTCTGTTAGTCCTTTATCTTCTATATATCCTTTTGAACGCTCGATCAATTCCTTCATAGAAGTGACATCTGTAATGTTCAACATATCAAGGTATTCAGCCGTCATCAAAAAGTGCAGATGGGAATCGTTCATACCTGGAACAACTATCTTGCCTTTTAAATCAATCACTTCGGACTGATGTTGATAAATTTTTACTAATTCATGATTCCCAACTTCTTTTATGTAACCCTCATCAACTAGCATCGCTGTCGCGAATTGTTCTCTTTCAAGATAAATTTTACCGTTTGTATATAATTTCAATGTCCTTCGCCTCCTAAATTCTTTTCTATTGTATCATGAGGTTTATTACTAGAGATAGATTTTAAAATCAATCTTCAAAATTACTTTTTTTCGTTTCTTTTTCTTACTTAAGGAAACTTAATCAATTCAAAAAAAGAAGTTGCCAAGTGGCGACGTGCTCACTTGGCAACTTCTTTAATTTCATGTTCTTCTTATAACCAACTACCTGTAAATTGATGAATACCATAAGTATTATCTGTTGCATCTATTTCTCTAGACCAATAATCTTTTGGAGAAAAGTACTCTAAAGGGAAGATGTGGCAGTTCTCAATAATTTGTTTTGTATTATCTGGCTTTAATCCACGCTCTGTCATGATTTCTGTGATACGGATGACATTCGTTTTTTCATCTCTTGATCCATCTGGCAAGATAAATTCACGACCATCATAGTCATCATATAATTCTTCAATAAATTTATGATGGGGTTCTGCTCCGATTATCCCAGTCGAAATTTCTGTCTCGATTTCAAAACTGAAAAACGCTGGTAAGTCTCTAAAATCTTCAATAGATTTAATGAGTTCCATATCCGTATCGCAATAAACGCCACCATGTTCTTTTAAAGCATAAAGACGCGCAACGTCTGAGACAAAGGCCCAGTCTTCTCTTTCATAAGCTTGTTTTGTGTATATACCATGTTCTTCTGGATTGAAATTTGATTCATCCCAACGCATAATCTCCCAATCAGGACAATATTTCTTCCAGCTAGCTAAACATTTTTCTTCCAGTTCTCCTAGTTCGTTCCCACCAAACCAAGCGTAGTGTATAATTTTTGGTATCATATCAGTCTCTCCTCAATTTGAATGTTATCATGAAACTTTCTTGAAAACTCTAAGTTCATTGTAACAAACTACTTGCTGAAAAATCGAATAAAAGGCTTTTAGGATTTAAGAGAAGGTCGAATTAAAAGACTTGGACCGTTTAAACTTGTTCGTTTGCAAACCGTTCTGGGTTCAATGGTTCGTTGTTAGACATCGGACGAATTTTCTTATTGTAGACATAGCGCATAACAATAACTGAAAAGACCACAGCCACAGCTTCTGATATAACAATTGACCACCAGACAGAATGTACATCTCCAGAAAGCGAGAGCACGTAAGCTACTGGTACGAGTACAACGAGTTGTCTAATCACGTTTACCCATAAACTGAGCATACCATTCCCTAGCGCTTGGAAGACTGTCCCTATAATAATACTAAAGCCTGCTAGCACGAAACTAATACTAATTGTTCGAAGCGCAGAAACACCAATCGCTGTCATTTCATCTGACGCATTAAACAACGCTAGTAATTGTTCAGGAAAGGCTTGGAACAATATCGTGCCCATCAGCATCATGCTCATGGCATAAATCAGACAAATTTTAATAGCACTAATCATTCTTTTCTTGTTTCGGGCCCCATAATTATAAGAAACGATTGGTATCATACCATTATTCAGTCCAAAAACTGGCATGAAAGCAAAGCCTTGAAGTTTAATGTAGACACCATAAACCGCTGTAGCTGTAGGTGTGAACTGTAAGAGAATGTTGTTTAATAGAAGTGTTACTACAGAAGTGATGGATGTCATGATCATAGAAGGTACACCAATAGCATAAATACGCTTGATGACCTTAAAATTGGGTCTGAACCCTTTGTACTGCATATCAATATCATCATTGAATTTAGCATTAAAATAAAAAGCCAATAATGCCGAGATGAGTTGAGCGGCAACGGTAGCGATTGCTGCACCGTAGACACCTAAAGCTGGAACACCGAATAATCCAAAAATCAAGATTGGGTCCAATGCAATATTTAAAATTGCCCCGGTCCCTTGAGTGATCATTGTATAAAATGTTCGACCTGTAGCCTGAAGGGATCGTTCATAAACAAATTGCATGAACTTACCAATTGAAAAAGTCGTAATAATGACCGTATACTCTATTCCGTATTGAATAATTTCTGGATTATCTGTTTGAGCTTCGAAAAACGGTCGCACTAGTGTAAGTCCTAATACGAGAAAAATGATATAATGGAAAATTCCTAAAAATACACCATTGTTCGCTGTCTCACTGGCCATTTCTCTATTATCTTCGCCTAAACGCCTAGACATTTCTGCATTCATACCGACTCCTGCCCCTACTTGGATCGCAATCATCAGCATTTGAATAGGATAAGCAAGAGATAGTGCCGCCAGTGCTTCTTCACTGATCTGAGCAACAAACATACTGTCTACAACATTATAAAGAGACTGTATCAGCATCGAGATCATCATCGGTAAAGAAAGATTCAGCACGAGACGGTTCATTGGCATCGTGCCTAATTTGTTCGATTTCATATTTTTCATTTGACTGTGCACCTACTATATTTTATTGTGAATTCTCAAGTTTTTTAAAAGAACTTTTCTAATTATACCGAATGCCTGTACCGAAATGAAGCAGAATGTTTAAAATCTTATAATGAATTTCTTTTAACGATTCTCTCGTAACAAATAAAATTATGACCTAAAGAATCCATAGCAAAATCTCAACTTATTCAAACTTTTCTGATACAATATGTGAGCATCCATCGAAAGGAGTCGGTTGTACTCATGAAGTATATTAGAAAATTAGTCGTACTAATATTGGCCATTATTTTAGGATTCTGGCTAGCGACTACAAACGCTTTGCAAAACACAATGGTAGGAAATTGGCTTGATACTATCGTGCGTTTTATCCCAGCTCCAGACGACTGGTCAAACTTAAGTCTGCAAAACCCGGAACAGCTTGTTAAGCAATTCGCTCCTGAAGAACAACCCAAAGAAACGCAAGTCTCTTCTGTCGCTCAAGAACGCTCTTCTGATCTTGATTATGATGCTGTAGAAAATAGAATTCTAACTTTATTGAATGCATTACGTGAAGACAAACAAGTTTCTACACTCACTTCAAATGAGACCTTAAGAGAAGTAGCGAACATTAGAGCGGTTGAAACTGAAACGTTATTCTCTCATACTCGTCCAGATGGTTCAGATACATTCTCGGTTTTTGAGGAAGAAGGAATTTCCTATCCTTATACAATTGTCGGCGAGAACCTAGGCATGGCAACGAACTACCTAGATGAAACAGCTATGGCAGAATTACTCTTCAATGGTTGGGTAGAAAGTGAAGGCCATTACGAAAATATGATTCGTCCCGAATTCCAAGAAGTTGGTATCGGTGTTCATTATGACGGAGAATTCCTCTATGCAACGCAGATTTTCGGTACACCACAATAAAATCCTTAAAGAGGCGAGGACAAAAGTCCTCGCCTCTTTAACCTATTAATTCTATTACGATTGACAAGATTATTAGGATAAAAACCAATATAATATTGATCCTAAATAAGATTTAAACAGCCTATGGTATTCATTTTCATATACTTCTTTACCTTGAAATAAGATTTCATAAACAACGTGTTTATTTGTAATTTCAAAATTTGTGTTTGTAAAGTCGTTTTTTTTATAAAATTTCTTCCTCTTGATTCGTTGTTCCCAATTATATGCGGTACTATCTATTTTTTCAATATTTAGTAATAATCTTTTCCCTCTATAAGTTTGGCTCAACTGATTTAAAATTTTACTACCATAACCCTTAGATTGCTTCGAATGATTAATAGCTAGATAGAGGATATAGACGATATCCTTATAGTAAATTAAATACAATAAACCGACATATTCGTTGTCATCGTAAATAACATAAAAATCACTATTTTTTTTTTTAGATTGGTATTTTAAAAACCAAAAAGGGTACCGCTCGTATTTTGGAAATTCATTCATATAAAGATTTTTAACTTTTTTATTTATACCTACTTTGTCTAAATTAACTAAGCAAATCATAATTTTACCTTTCATTAAGCTGATTCTTTAGTAGGAAATCACTTAATTTTTATTAACTAAAAATCTTTCTGTGGAAGTAATACCAGCATACATACCATCTAGTGCCCCAACAAATGCATTGTGAACTGACTCAGCAGTTACTTCTCGCCCAGCATACGACAAGTCTCTTGTAGCACATGCATCTTCAATAAGTGTCGCTTGATACCCTAAATCTACAGCTGCTCTAACAGTCGCGTCAATACACATATGAGTCATCATTCCAACGACCACAACGCTAGTTATCTCTTTTTCTTTTAATTTACTTTGAAGAGTCGTATTCAAAAAACTATTTGGAAAATGTTTGATCACAACTTCTTCACCCTTTTCAGGTTGAATGGAGGTGTGGATTTCAACGCCTTTTGTATCGGGAATGAAAAATCCCATTGACGGATCACTAGCGATATGCTGTACGTGAAAAATGTTTTCTTTATTATTTTTTCTAAACCATTTTAGAACCTTAGTGGCATTTAAAAGGGCTTGATCTGGATTGACTAATGGCATATTCCCATCTTGGAAATAATCGTTCTGTATATCTACAATAATTAAAGCTGTATTCATTTTCAGTCACCTCATATGTTTTTTTTGTTATACTATATATAATAAAGAAAGTATTTTTATCGGTCTATACACCAATGAAACTCTATTAGGCCATATACTTTCATGATGAAAGGATTGTATCATGGATATTGATAACATTGACTTTAAAATTCTTAAACTATTATCTAAAAATTCTCGTATCCAGTGGAAAGAACTAGGTAGGGAAATAAATATGACCGGACAAGCAGTGGGAAATAGAGTTCGAAAACTTGAAGAAGCTGGTATAATTGAATCTTACACATTAGCAATTAATGAGTTGAATTTAGGGATTTTTTATACTGGTTTTATTATTATTTATTTAAAAACTTCATGCCATAAATCTTTTATTCAGTATATTAATACTCGAAGTGAAATAGTTGAAGTTAATCGTATATCTGGAGAAGGTTGTTATCATTTAAAAGTAAAAGTTTATTCTCAGGATACATTGAACCATATCCTTGAAGAAATCCTTGAGCATGGTAGTTACCAACTATACTTGTCTGTAAATGAGATTAAGCATGCTAATATTTTAGATTTAGAATCAAACATAAACTAATCGCTTTTATAGTAAATTACCAAGGTTAGGAAAAAGTCGATTTTGCATATCTATTAAACAACAGATGCGCTCCAACTGCTTATATATAAATAAGATACGCTGAAAATCTAAAGTAGATTTCCAGCGTATCTTATTATTTTACTTGATCTTTTGTCTCATCACTTTTAAAAATTATTGAATATCTTACAAAGAACGTTAAAGACACGTATAGCAGTCGTCTTAACAGTTCATTTAGCTTATACATTAGGACATTCTATGACTTCGTCAATAATGATAACTGTATCCCCAGAAACGCAACATCCTTATTAACGTTGCACTATGATTTATCCTTTAACCTGTTTAATCAACATATCCCTTAATAGGCATATTATTCCAAAATTTTTCTACAACTATAGTATGATAATTAAAACGGTATGGAGGAACTAATGTGAATCAGGTTGTAACAACTGCTTCTGTTATAAGAAATAACAACACCGAAGTAGAAAAAATCAAGGTAGACGTTATCGGCCAATATGGAAGAAGAAATTATGAGCTAAAAAAAGGAGCTTATTACATATTGGAACCTATAAATGAAGAGCTTAAGCATTTAAAAGATAGACTGGTGTTAATTAAAGGATTTAAAGAAATTACAGCAGGATACTCGGTTAAGGTTTTCTTAGTCGAGGAGAAAAAAGAGTTAATCGTTGCCCTTGGAGAGTTAAAGAGCTTGTCTAAAAACTAGATTGAGAGTTCTTAGAAAGGGTAATATAAGTATAATCTTTATTCTGAATAAAATCTATATCATGCGTTTACTCCTGCCAATTGAATTTTTCCATTAATTTAAAGGTGGAAAGCATAAAAAAATAGCTTATGGATTTATCATTTTTAGTTCTTTCAGAAATCATTTAGTTCTCTCACCGAAAGTTGCATCTAAAAGAACCTATTATTTTTCTTTTTTATCTGGTATAGCTCTGATCTGCGGTCTTTGAACACATTGATTTGTGTTTTGATTTCTTTTCGATGACTCAAATCTAATTCAGCAGTCAGAATGGTTTCTTCTTCTGCACTTTCAGCCAAAGCTTCTCCTAATGAATCCAAAATCACAGAATGTCCACAAAATTTCAGTTCGTTTGCTTGACCAATACTATTGACGCCTACCACAAACACTTGATTTTCAATGGCTCGAGCCTTCAGTAAAGTCTGCCAATGACTGACGCGTGGGTGCGGCCAGGCTGCTGGAACAAATAAAATTTCAATCTCTTCAAGCGCCAACAAGCGAATCCATTCTACAAACCGCAAATCATAACAGGTTGCAATGCCTACTTTAATGCCATCTAATTCAAACACACCTAGTTCTTGACCTGGTGTAAAGACTTTATCTTCTTCAGAAGGTGAAAACAAGTGCACCTTATGGTAGGTATGAATCAGTTGACCCATTCGGTCGTACTGGTAACTTGAATTAAATAGTTGTCCGTTAGAAATCGTTGCGACAGTGCCGCCCACAATATTGACCTGATGTGTTTTACTTAATCTACTAAGCAGAGCTTTTGACCTTATACCTTCTTTATCTGCGTTCTCTTTAACGTCTTTTGGATAGAATGAAAGGTTCCACATTTCAGGAAGTACAATTGTATCTGGAGACTCTTTTCGAATAATGTCCCCCACGAGCTGCTCGATTTTTTCTTCATTCTTGACTGGATCATTGAACGCAAGATCCATTTGAATCGCACTGATTTTCATTGTTACTGCCTCCCCTCTCTTACTCGAAATTATCTGCTATATCTTTTTGATTTGTTTTCAACAGGTACTGGTATAGCGCTCCGTACAGGTTCGCCTCATTTCCCAACTCACTTTGAACAACATTCGCTTGAAAACCGTTAATTTCTGTCATAAAATCTTCAGCAAACAAGTGATTAACGGCTTGCTGAATTCCTTTAACAAATAACGGTTCTTCACTCATACCGCCCCCAATCACAATCAATTCAGGATCAAACATGGTTTGAAAGTTCATGATCTGAGCTGCAATGGTCTGACAGTATTGCGAAAATAGTTCTTCCGCTTTCTGATTACCCGCTTTAATTTCTTTGAAGAACTCTATCCCAGAATAGTGTTTTGGATCTTCGCCAAGAGCTTCGGCGGCTCGCTTAACCAGTTTCACTGCGCTGCCTTTATTCGCAAATACTTTGTCTTTAGCTAGCGGCGACTGGCCATCCGTTCTAATCATAGAGAATTCCCCAGCTGCTAAATGATGTCCTTTAATCAACTGACCATTTGCAATAACGCCCCCACCAATTCCTGTTCCAATGATCAGTGCAATACCATCTTTTATACCATGTAACTTCCCTTTCCAAACTTCTCCAAGGGCAGCACTTTTACCGTCATTTTCGATCACAATCGTCCGATCGATCTTTTCTTCCAGTTTTTCTTTTAAATTCATTTGATGAATAAACTCAAGGGATCCTCCGTGAACAGCATAGCCTGTACTTGAATCAATAATGCCAGGCATGCTGAAAGCTACTCCAGAAATGTCACTTTTGAACTCGTTGTAAATATCTCCAATGGCGTCCATAAAGTCTTCCATATTATTTGTAGGTGTCTTGGTCTTGCCTTTAGTTAAAATCTCTTCTTCATTCATTACGGCATATTTGATTGAAGAGCCGCCTACGTCATATATTAAATAGTTCTTCATTGTATTCCTCCAACTTTAAACCAATTCATCTTTGATTGTTTCTTTTTTCTACACTATCACTACTCTACCATTTTACAAATTTTCTTGCTCCAAATCAGTTATTTGAATAAAGTTTTCTACTCGCCATTTGTAATATGTCATCGATTACACGCTATATTATTTTTTAAATCTGTACTAATTCTAATCTTTATTTGAATTCGAACAAATTTTAGTGTATAAATAGTATATAAGAAGTAAACGATTTCAAAGCAGTTATTCGCTCTTTGATATCCTATACGGTTCTTACATCACAATGTAACCGTGTACAAATCGTTTATAGTTTAATCCAGTTTATCTAAAGAAGGAGAAGTTATTATGTCAATGAAAACAATCATGTTAGTGTGCGCTGCCGGAATGAGTACAAGTATGCTTGTATCTAAAATGGAAAAAGCTGCTGAAGCAGATGGTGTTGAAACGGATATTTTTGCAGTTTCTGCCAATGAAGCGGATAGTTACCTAGCTTCTAAACCTGTAGACGTTTTACTTCTAGGTCCTCAAGTTAAATTCCTTAAAAAACAGATGGAATCAAAAGTAGCCGATAAAGGTATCCCCGTTGAAGTCATTGATATGAGAGATTACGGAATGATGAATGGGAAAAGTGTTCTCGACAGAGCATTAGCTCTAAGCGAATAGTCCTTTTCGCACCGTTTAGACTTATCGAGCGCTTTTTAAGAAGGAGAATTGTGTATGTCAGATAGAACTGAAAAACAAGAAGAAATGCTTCAAACGATTATGGGATTAATCATGCATGGTGGAGATGCCAAAAGTAATGCGATGGAAGCCATTCACGCGGCTAAGGAAGGCGACTTCAAGGCAGCCGATGAGAAACTCAAACTCGCAGACGATGCGTTAATTCAGGCGCATCATTCACAAACGGGACTTTTGACCAGAGAAGCCTCTGGTGATAGCGTTGAAATGTCTCTTTTAATGGTTCATGGTCAAGATCACCTGATGAATGCTATTACCTTTAAAGATATGGCAGTAGAAATCATCGATCTCCACAAACGTCTTCAATAATTGTTTATCATAAATCACTAAAATAGCTCATCTACCTTAAAAAGTAGATGAGTTATTTTAATATATATTTATAAAGAACAGTTAGTCTGCATTTAGCGTTTAGACTACTCTCCGATTTTGAGAATAATTTTCCCGGTATTCTCGTTATCTTCCATTTGACGATGAGCTTCTTCTGCTTCATCAAATGGTAAAACCGAGTGAATAATCGGACGAATATCGCCTTTTTCAATCAACGGCATAGCATATTTCACAAATTCTTTTGTTAGTTTTGCTTTGTATGCATCACTTCTTGGCGTCAAAAGTGTTCCTTTTAAAGAAATCCGTTTTTGTAATAGATCAGTTAATGCGACTTCTTCTACAACCGTTCCGCCTAGCGTTCCGATGAGTATCCAGTTAGCATCCAGTCCAGCGCTTTGCATATTTTTCTCCCAATAAGAGGCGCCAACAAAATCAAGGATGACATCTACACCTTTATCATTTGTCACCGTATTGATTACTTCTTCAAACGCTTCTTTTTTGTAGTTGATTACAGTGTCTGCTCCAAGTTCTTTAGCCACTTTCAATTTATCCTCATGACCTGCTGTAGTAAAGATTTGTGCCTGACTCAGATGGCGTGCGAGTTGAATGGCTGCTGTTCCTACACCACTACCTCCAGCATGAATCAATACCTTCTGTTCTGACTGTAACTCTCCTAGCCAATATAGCGTCTGATACGCAGTTAGAAAAACTTCCGGGATTGCGACAGCTTCTTCCATAGATAAAGATTCATGAAATACGATTGCACGGTCTGCCGGCATCGTCACATACTCGGCATATCCACCTTGGTTAACGAGCCCTGCTACTTTTGTACCTGGTACAAGATCTTGATTTGTTGAATGATTCTCAACTACCACGCCACTCACTTCTACGCCTAAAATAGGATAAGGTTTTGAAAGTGACGGATTTTGTCTTGTCAGTGTATCGGTTCTGTTGATACTAGCTGCTTTAACCTCAATCAGAAGTTCCCCTTCTTTGGGTTGTGGTTTTTCTCGATCTTCTATGACGAGTTGCTCTCTTGATCCGGGTTCTTTAATTGTCCATGCACGCATGCTTTTCACTCCATTTGATTTAGTTTTCCAGTCTTACTTTAAATCAAGAAGTTTAAAAATAGCCAATGAAATGATTGGCTATTTTTATTGTTTATCAGACTCATTGATTAAAAAGTTTGTTCGATTTCTTTTATGCGTTGGTAAAGCTCTTCGTTCACTGGTGTAGAGATACCATATTGTTTGGCTTTTTCTAAAATCGTTCCTGCAAATAAAGCGACTTCTGTTTGTCTTTTCGCAAGACCATCTTGTCGCATAGAAGGCATACCTTTCGGGTCAACGGTATCAATGATATCAAATGCATTCTGAATATGCATTTCTTCAAGTTGAATGCCTTCTGCCTGAGCAATTTCAACCACTTCACCCATAGCAGCTCTCGCCTGTTCATGATAAGCTCCGCCTGTTTGAATACCTTCGTACGTTGTTTCATGTACCATTACGACTTGATTAACCCCAACATTCATAATGAACTTTTCCCAAATTTTCAGCATGATGTTTTCTTCAATTTTATAAGGAAAATTGGCTTCATCAAAAATTCCTGATACAATGTTGAGTCTTTCAAGCTTCTCAGGCACCTCAGCGCCTATCTGCAGCCAGCCTTTAACTTTTGAGCGAACATTTTGTCCATCCCTTGTCGCATCCATTCCAATCGCTACTGTCGGAATCACTTTTTCTTCCCCAAATCTGGCACCTAGAATATCCTCACTACTTATACCGTTAATCAAAGATAAAATGGTGGATTGAGGTCCTACTTGATGCTTCATAGAGTCCATTCCGCTATCTAGTGTCAGCGACTTTGTACAAACAATAATCAGGTCAGAAGGGTTTCCTTGATCGGTTTCCAGTACGTAATTAAAATCGCACGGTTCACCGTTCAGTGTAACACCCTCTCGCTCGTATCGTTCTTTTCTTTCTTTGCTTACAATGACTTTAACCCGTTCTTTACCAAGTTCATTTGAAAGGTGCTGTCCGTACAAAATGCCTAGCGCCCCTAGTCCTACTATGGCTACAGTTTGATCATTCATATTCTATCCCCTTTAGAGATTTTTTTAAATTCATTCATTTCTTATCATAACATATTCTTTTTCAATTATTTTCTACATCATTATATTCTATACTATCGTTTTGTTTGAAACTTTTAAAAATGATTATCCCAACCGGAATCGCTACTAGTAACTCAGTTATTGGCATGGCAAACCATATGGTATTTGCATTAAACAGAGTCGGTAATAGTATAATCAATCCTCCACTCAACACCAAACCTCTGGTTACCGAAATCGCAAAAGAAATTCCAGGTTTTTCTGTTGATTGGAAATAATATGTGGCGAATATATTAAAAGGTAGTAACAAGAATGACAGACTATAGCTTCTAATAATAAATGGTGCAATGTTCAGAACGGCTTCTGTTGGTGCCATAAAAAGATATACAAATGCAGTTGGGAACATTAATGTTACAAAAGCCCATCCAATACTTATGATCGTTACGGTACTTAAACTGAGTTTCAAGGTAGCAATCGTTCTCTTTATTTTCTTCGCCCCATAATTAACAGATAACAATGGTTGAGCTGCCTGACCGATTCCGTATCCACAACATTGTACAAATGTACCAATGTTGACAATAATTCCATAAATAGATAAAGCATTTGTTCCTAGATGAATCATAATTTGTCTGTTGAATAACATCGTTACGATTCCCATTGAAATATCAATGAAGAATGTAGAGAATCCAGTATTCAAGACGGCTAGTAATTTTCTAGGTAAATGACTAATTTTCACTATACGTAATGTATTTTTCTTGCTGAAGAAGTGAGTAGTTAATATAGCTAAGGTAAGTATTGCCCCTCCAGCAGTTGCTAATCCTGCTCCAGATATTCCCATATCGAATACAAATACAAACAAATAGTCTCCTACTACATTGAACAATCCACCCATTAAAACTGCCTTGGTTGCCAGAACTGGATTAGAGTCGTTAGTCAGAAAAGCAATCAAAAATTTGTTCATAAGAAAAACGGGTACAATCATCTTAATGGGCACCAAGTACCTTTTAGCCAGAATCATTAATGCTTCATCTGCACCGAACAATGTAAAAAGGTGTTCCTCAAAAATTAAAAGCACTCCCCAAATGATAATTGAAAACATTATTGTTAAGAGTAGCGAGATTGAAAAATATTCATTTGCTTTATTTTTATTTTGAGTTTGGCCAAATACTCGGCTAAATAGTACTGCTCCACCAATGCCCGAAAAAAGTCCTAAGCTATATAGTATATTCCATATTGGTGCAATTACAGCCATAGTTGCTGCACCTTCTGGCCCATGATATTGCCCTACTACGGCTGTATCTACCAATCCATATATACAGCCGATTAAAGCACTCCCGAATGCAGCTACAAGATATTTTTGATAAACTTTTTTTACGTTGTCTGTTAATAAATTCATTTTTTCCTCCACAAAAAAAAGCTGGATAAGAAAACAGATAAAGTATCTGTCTCTCTTATCCAGCTTATTATTTTTAAAATATGCCCTCCGAGTAAAATCTTATTCAATTGTACTTCAGATCATTCTACAGAACAGCACTTAGTTGTAATATTTATTCAAATCTTATGTTACTTGATTGATTACATCATGCCGCCCATTGCGCCTGGATCCATTCCAGCTCCTGGAGCTTCTGGTTCAGGAATATCTGCAACAGCTGCTTCAGTTGTAAGAAGTAATGCAGAAACAGAAGCTGCATTTTGTAATGCTGAACGCGTTACTTTTGTAGGATCAATGATGCCTGCTTCTACCATGTTGACCATTTCACCAGTAGCTGCATTGAATCCGATACCAGGTTCTACATGTTTCAGGCGTTCTACGATTACGCTACCGTCAAGTCCTGCATTGAAAGCAATTTGGCGTACAGGTTCTTCAAGCGCACGAATCACGATTTTAACACCTGTTGCTTCGTCGCCAGTTGCTTCAATTTCTTGAAGTTTACTTAAGATGTTGATATAAGCCGTACCACCACCGGCGATCACGCCTTCTTCAACTGCTGCACGTGCAGCATTCAAAGCATCTTCAATACGTAATTTACGTTCTT
The DNA here is from genome assembly GCF_036039175.1 of Marinilactibacillus sp. XAAS-LB27. Lineage (NCBI taxonomy): Bacteria > Bacillati > Bacillota > Bacilli > Lactobacillales > Carnobacteriaceae > Marinilactibacillus > Marinilactibacillus sp. XAAS-LB27. The sequence goes on from NZ_JAYXKP010000006.1 coordinate 147,857, forward strand.
TGATTTCCGTTTCAGTAGCTGCTCCAACTTTGATCACCGCTACTCCGCCTGCAAGTTTTGCAATACGCTCTTGTAATTTCTCACGGTCAAATTCAGAGTTGGTTTCTTCAGCTTGTGCGCGAAGCATTGCAACACGTTGTTCGATATTACCTTTATCACCAGTTCCTTCAACAAGTGTTGTATCGTCTTTTGTAACAACTGCTTTACCAGCAACACCCAATTGATCAATCGTCATATCTTTGAAATCTAGTCCAAGATCATCTGTGATTACTGTACCATTTGTTAAGATCGCGATATCCTCAAGCATCCCTTTACGACGGTCACCGAAACCAGGCGCTTTAACCGCTACAACGTTCAACGTTCCTCTAATTTTGTTTAGTACTAAAGTAGGTAGTGCTTCTCCTTCAATATCATCCGCAATAATTAGTAAAGCACGATTTTGTTGCATAATGTTTTCAAGTACAGGAAGAATATCCTGAACTGATGAAATTTTCTTGTCTGTAATCAAAACGTATGGATTTTCAAGAGTTGCTTCCATTTTTTCGTTGTCTGTTACCATGTATTGAGAAAGGTAACCACGGTCGAATTGCATACCTTCGACAACGTCAAGTTCTGTTTCAATACCTTGAGACTCTTCAATAGTGATGACACCGTCACTACCAACTTTTTCCATAGCATCTGCTAGTAACTGACCAATTTCCCCATCTCCAGAAGAAATCGCAGCGATTTGAGCAATTGACTCTTTACCTTCAACTTTAGTAGACGCTTCGTGTAATGCTTCAACAGCTTTTCTAGTTGCCATTTCGATTCCGCGACGAATGCCTACTGGATTTGCTCCAGCTGTCACGTTTTTCATTCCTTCGTTTACAATAGCTTGAGCCAGTACTGTTGCTGTAGTTGTACCGTCACCGGCAATATCATTTGTTTTGCTTGCAACTTCAACTACTAATTGTGCGCCCATATTCTCAAACTGATCTTCAAGTTCGATTTCTTTAGCAATCGTTACACCATCGTTAGTGATTTGAGGAGCACCGAAAGCTTTATCTAAAATAACGTTTCTTCCTTTGGGTCCTAATGTTACTTTTACTGTATTTGCTAATTTGTCAACTCCACGTAGCATAGCTGAACGTGCGTCTTCAGAAAATTTAATATCTTTAGCCATGGTTTCCATTCACCTCTTGATAAAATTTTAAGTTCAAGTTTTGGTTTATATAATTAATTTGACCGTATCGGTACGAATACTTTACAACTGTGAAAAAACTATTCTACTACAGCAATGATGTCTGTATCTTTAAGCACTAGGTAGTCTTTACCTTCGTATTTCACTTCAGAGCCTGCGTACTTTTCAAAAATAACTTTTTCTCCAACAGCAACGTCGACTTCTGCACGTCTACCATCTTCCAGTACTTTACCATTACCTACTGCTACAACTTTCGCTGTTTGTGGCTTTTCTTTTGCCGATTCTGGTAAAACAAGTCCACTGACAGTTTTTTCTTCTTCTTTGATGACTTCTAGAAGAACACGATTTCCTAAAGGTTTTAACATGGTGTTATCCCTCCGATAATTTTTTAGTTGATTAGATTCGTGTTAGCACTCTAAGTGCGCGAGTGCTAACTCCAATACTTAGTATATTCAAAACGAGGATTTCTTGCAACCCTTTTGATGTTAAAAAATCGATTAAAAATCTCATCTGGAATACGCTTAGCTTTTATGTTAAGTTACTAGTATTGTCAGCTTTGACTAAACGTTATGATAGAGCGAGGATGAGTCACATGGACACACACAACAAAAAAAGAACCGGACTACAAATCGTACTAATTTACATTATGATTCAAATGTTAACTGTACTATCTAATCAGGTATTACCCGCTTCTTTACAGCCTGCTGGTGGAATCTGGTCGAATATCCTTTTATTCTGTTTAGGAGCCGGGCTTATGATTTACCTGGATAGAAAAAAACAATTCGATCTTTTCTTCGAAAAACCCCTCAACACTCAAAAATCAGAAGTGATTCTTTGGGGAGTCGTTGGCTTCGCTATCGCAGTTGTTTCCCAGTATGTTGCTACATTTATTGAAGTAAGTTTCTTAGGAACACCCGTCACCTCTCAAAATACCCAAGGCATTCTTGAAATCATCAAGCGATATCCTTATTTCTTTTTGACGGTCGCTATCGCAGGCCCTATTATGGAAGAGTTTGTCTTCCGAAAAGTTTTATTCGGTCTGAGTATTGGAAAAATTGGTGGTATTGGGGCTGCAGTAGTCAGTTCTTTAGCCTTCGCTTTCATTCACTTTGATGGTAGAATGCTGGTTTACTCCGTTATGGGACTGGTCTTTTCTTGGTTATACTATAAAACCAAAAATATCTGGACACCTATTATCGCTCATAGTTTAATGAATACATTCGCTATACTTCAAATATTTTTTGTATAAGGAACATGCTTTATGAAAGGATTTTTTAATGACAACTAAACAATTACTCACTTATATCTTTTTGAAATATGCTATGTTTGCCGCTTTGATTTATGTAACCATCAATTCTGTCCAAAGAGATGGCTGGGATTTTTTCCCCATACTATTCGTTCTTTTAGCTACCCGAGACTTTGTACAAGGTACGCGTTTAGTACAAGTCTACTATAAAATCAAAAAAAATTACAAAGTTTAAAAAACTGCAAGCTGCTCGTTCAAGTGTTTGAACGAATAGCCTGCAGTTTTTTGATTAGCTCTTTAATCTTCTTCGACAAAAAGCTCTCCTGTATCTTCATCAATCACGACTTCATCTTCAGCCTCATCTAGCTCTTGATAATAGTTGATAAAATAAATCAATGTTTGAAGCTCATTGGTCAAATCGACATTATGTACTCGGATATTATCCGGTACATTTACTCGAATTGGAGTAAAGTTCATAATTCCTTTTACGCCGCCTTCAACTAATTTGTTCGCCATTTCTTGGGCGATTTCTGAAGGGACCGTCAGTATGGCAACATCTATCTGTTGTAAATCAAGTTGTTCTACCATCTCATCGATATGATAGACAGGTACGCCTTGATGAACCGTACCAATCAGTTCTTTATTCACATCAAAGCCAGCACTAATTCTTGTATTATTGCTACGTCTGAAGTTATAGTTCAATAGCGCTTGTCCAAGATTCCCTACGCCGATTAAAGCGACATTCGTCAGGCGGTCTTGATTGAGCGTCTTGCTAAAAAAGTTCATCAGTGCTTCGACATCGTATCCATACCCTCTTTTACCTAACGCTCCAAAGTATGAAAAGTCTCTTCTGATTGTTGCGCTATCTACTTTTACGGCTTCACTCAATTTTGCTGAGGATACTCGGCTCTTCCCGGCTTCGTGGAGAAAGCGTAAATAACGATAATAAAGGGGTAACCTTCTTGCAGTTGCTTTAGGAATCTTCTTTTCTACCATGCTTTTTCTCCTTTATGGTTTAATTGCCTTTTCTGATTGAAAGGTTAATCCTATTTAAGTTAATTTTATGAATCAGATTTCACAAGTGTAAGAGATGTTTCACTAGTTATTATAGCATGTAAATCGGAAAATGAAAGTTAATATGACCATAAAATAAGCGTTTGTAGCTACGTTAACTTTAATCACTAACAAACTTTCCAAGTAGTTTGTGAAAAAACATCTGTATAATGGACAATTTGGCTTATTATTTTGACTATTCAAAGTAACCGATTACATAAAAAGTTTTTTGAATTCCTCCTATTCTGTTACCTGTATATCATTCTTTAGATATGCTACACTTATACGGAAAAGCACTTAGTCTATAGAGATAAAAAGACCTAATAATTCAAAATGAGGAATTTAAATGATTTTATTACAAACTCAGAAAGTTGCACGTCACTTCGGTGCAGAGATTTTGTTCGATGACGTTACTCTAGAAATCAAAGAAGCTGCCCGAGTCGGACTAGTTGGAAGAAATGGTGCAGGAAAATCAACTTTACTTCATATTATATCTGGACAAGAAGAGCCCGATGCTGGACGCGTGAACAAAAAAAGAGATTTGACTATCGGTTATCTAGATCAACATACCGGCTTAGAGTCGACTAGAACTATATGGGAAGAAATGCTGACCGTCTTTGAGTCTGTCATTCAACTCGAAAAAGAAATGCGTCAATTAGAAGCCAAAATGAGTGATCCTAGTCTCCTAGAAGATCAAGGGCAATATCAGGAACTACTCAAACGCTATGACATCATGCAAGAATCCTTCAAACAACAAAATGGCTACGGTTATGAAAGTGAAATCCGTTCCGTACTTCATGGTTTCCGTTTTTACGAAGAAGACTTTTCAATGCCGATCTCTCAATTATCTGGTGGTCAAAAAACACGCTTAGCGCTTGCCCAATTGCTACTGGAGAAAAAAGATCTATTAGTTTTGGATGAGCCCACTAACCATTTAGATATTGATACGCTAGCTTGGCTTGAAAAATACCTTTTAAGTTATACAGGCGCTCTACTGATTGTTTCACATGACCGCTATTTTCTAGATAAGGTTGTCAATGAAATCTACGAAGTAAGCAACGGAAAGGTTCAACACTTTACAGGAAACTATTCTAATTATTTGAAACTAAAAGCAGAGCTTATTCAAAAAATGTGGAAAGAATACGAAAAGCAACAGAAGAAAATCGAGAAGACTGAAGATTTTATCAATCGGAATCTTGTTCGAGCTTCTACGACCAAACGTGCTCAATCCAGAAGAAAAATGCTGGATAAGATGGATAAAATGGGCAAACCGCAAGATGACGAAAAGTCGGCTAACTTTAATTTTTATACTGAAAGAGAATCAGGTAGCGTTGTTCTTCAAACGGAAGAGCTTGCTATAGGATATGATGATCATGTCTTATCTGAATCCATCAATTTAGATATTCGAAAAACAGATGCGATCGCTTTAGTCGGTCCAAATGGAGTCGGAAAAACGACCTTGCTCAAAACACTGGTTGGTCAGATTCCAGAATTAGCTGGTTCTATCCAGCTTGGTACTAAAGTGGATACTGGTTATTATGATCAAGAACAAACTCTGCTTCATTCAACGAAGCGTGTTTTAGACGAACTATGGGATGAACACCCAACAATCCCTGAACAATCTATTCGTACGTTACTAGGAAGCTTTCTGTTTTCTGGAGATGACGTTGAAAAATCTATTTCTTCTTTAAGTGGTGGCGAAAAAGCACGTGTTGCTTTAGCAAAACTAGCTATGGAAAAAAACAATTTCCTTATACTAGATGAACCCACTAACCATTTGGATATAGACTCCAAAGAAGTTTTAGAAAACGCGCTGATTGATTTCGAGGGAACGCTTTTATTCGTTTCCCATGACCGATACTTTATTAATCGTATGGCTACTAAAGTTCTTGAAATCAATCAAGATGGACTCACACTGTATTTAGGTGATTACGATTATTATCTCCAAAAGAAAGAAGAACTAGAAGCATTATCTGCGCTTAAAAACACAGGAGAAACTAATCAACCAAATCCGGTTGCATCATCCACCTCTTCACTGTCTAATGGCTCTAATCGTGCCCAGCAAAAAGAGCAACAAAGAGAAACACGTCGTTTAGAGCGATTAATAGAAGAACTAGAACAGAAATTGCAAGTAAATGAAGAAAAATTGGATGAGGTTCATCAACAGCTCAGCGATCCTGCCATTTATGATGATGCAGATCAGGCGGCGCGACTTTCAAGCGAACACGAAAAACTTCAAGCAGAGCAAGAGACACTCATGGAACAATGGGAAACGGCTAGTGTCGAACTCGAAAGTTTTCAATAAAGACTGAAATAACGTCTTTTAAGAATAACGATGCACACGTAGATCTTATTCTTACCATCCAATACAGGTATACTTATTTAAAAGCTGTTTAGCGTAACTTTCAAACCTTTAAATAACTATTGGTATACCTAAAAACATTATTGCATTAATTTTTGATTAAGGTATAATAAAATCAAATTGCTATAATAAAGAATACATTCATCAATTAAATTTCAGTATAACAATGATTCAATGATAGTTATTGTTAAAAAAGGGGCTTGTTTTACATGGATCAAATGGATAAGAAAATTGTTGAGATACTTCAAAAAAACAGTCGTGCATCTTTAAAAGAAATTGCAGGAGAAACGTATCTTTCTTCTCCAGCTGTCTCAGCTCGTATCCACCGTTTGGAGAACGAAGGTATTCTTGGAAGATATATTGCTTCCCCAGACTTGAAAAAAATGGGCTATCATATTCAAGCGTTTATTCATTTAGACTTAAGCCCCACTCAGAAAGAAGATTTTTATCCATACATTCAACAGTCGACTAATGTATTGGAGTGTAACTGTGTAACCGGAGAGTTTTCAATGCTGATCAAAGCAGCTTACCCAACAACAACTGAGTTGGATGATTTCATAAACGATCTTCAACGATTCGGTAAAACATCTACACAAATCGTTTTTTCTACACCGATACCTGCTCGAGGCGTTCAGTTACTCGCATCTGAAGAAGCTGAAGCAAAATAAAAACCATTCCATTTCTGTAGCGACTCGATTAGAGTCCAAACAGATTTGGAATGGTTTTTTTATAGTGTTAGTCCTGGCTGTGCGTTTAATGCCAAATCTAATTGGTTATGTTCAGTTGAATCAATAAAAGCAGCTGCACCAATCATTGCGGCATTATCTCCACAGAGTGCTAGAGGTGGTACCACAAGTTCGACTGTTGATAATTCCTGTTCTACTGCTTGTGTCAGCGCTGTGCGTAACCCTTTGTTTGCGGCAACGCCTCCAGCTAGTACAATTTGCTTCACTTTTTTATCTTTTGCACATCTGATTGTTTTTTTGACCAATACTTCAACAACAGCTGCTTGGAAACTCGCTGCCAAATCATACCGATCTAAAACGTCTCCTTTTTGTTCAGCATTATGAACGGTATTGATGAACGAACTTTTTAGCCCGCTGAAACTGAAATCATTTGTGTCATCTTGCATCATTGCTCTTGGAAAGTTGAAGGTATCGGCTCCTTTGTGAGCCATTTCATCAATGTGCTTTCCGCCAGGGTAAGGGACACCAAGTACTCTGCCAATCTTATCATAAGCTTCTCCAGCAGCGTCATCCCGTGTTTCTCCAATGATCTCATACTCTCCTGGTGCGCTCATGTAGACCAGTTCTGTGTGTCCGCCACTAACGACCAAGGACAAAAGTGGGAATACTAGCGGTTGTACGAGTTGATTGGCGTAAATATGTCCGATGATATGATTCACGGGAATCAACGGTAAATCATGTGCATAGGCCACAGCTTTTGCTGCATTGACACCAATGAGTAAAGCCCCTACCAGTCCTGGACCTTCCGTAACCGCAATGGCATCAAGCTGGTCATAAGTCGTATTCGCTTCCTTTAGTGCTTCTTCCATGACAATGGTCATTTGCTCAACGTGATGTCTACTGGCTACTTCTGGGACAACGCCCCCAAACCTTTGATGACTTTTGATCTGAGAAGCGACAATATTTGATAACTGTTTTGTCCCATCTTCTATAACGGCAGCACTTGTCTCATCACAACTTGTTTCTATTGCTAAAATTCTTTTCATTCTAATATGCTCACTTTCATAATTCACATTTCAATACAACAGCGTCTTCTTGCGGATTTGAGTAATAGTTTGATCGAACACCAACAGGAACAAAACCCGATTTTTTATACAGTAAGATTGCCGGTTCATTCGATATCCGAACTTCTAAAAATAATTCTGTGACGTTTTCTTCTCGTAATCTTTTTTTGGTTTCTTGCAACAATTGAGTGGCGATACCATTTCGCTTAAAGTCTGTTTTGATTACAATCGTATATACCTCAGCTTCTAGGTGTACCTTAGAACCTCCCAGAAATCCAATGAGTTCTCCTTCGTATTCAACAAGTAAATAGAATAGATTGGACTGTTCGAAAGTTGCCTCAAATTGATCAATTGTCCAAGGGGATCCAAATGCAAAACTTTCCTCTGACAAGGCGTGTAGTGTTTCTGCAATATCTTCCTGATGCTCCAAAAAACGATAAACTAGATTTGATTGATTCATCTCCATCATGTTTGCTCCTCATGTCTGTTTCGGTCAGTTATTGGTTAACATCATTGTCATTTCCAATGCATCTTCTCTATCGTTTGCATAATACCCTTTTTTGACTCGCCCATTCGTAAATTGCATTTTTTTATACAGTCTTTGTGCTCGAGTATTTGATACTCGAACCTCTAAACTGATTTTATCCATTTTTTCAAAAATCGCAATCTGTTTCAATTCTTCAATCAAAAAAGTAGCTATCCCTCTACCCTCATACTCAGGAATTGTCGCGATATTCGTGATATGAGCCTCTCTTGAGACAAACCAAGATCCAAGGAAAGCGACTGGTTCCTTTTGATCCGTCACAACCATGTAAAAAGCATTTTTATTGTAACGGATCTCGTGGAACAGTGCTGCTCGATTCCAAGGTGTGTGACCATCATAGCATCTACGCTCAATCGAAAGAAGATCGTCAATGTGCTCTTCTGTAGCGATTTTTACACTCAAAAACTGTTCGTCACTTAGCGCAACGCAATGATGATCCAACCTGACACGCTCCGCTATTGGTCCAGGAAGCGGTTGTTTGTGCGCAGGTATTCTATCGGTCAACCATTGTTTAATATTTTTCAACCAAGCTTCCCCCTTTGTTATCAGGATTTGCCTCATTCCACTTTTCTTCTGCTTCTGTTAATTTCGTGTATTCAGGGACAAATGTATGAACGTCAACCGGTTCTTCTTCCGCTCCTATCCATGCAAGCACGCTAGCTTTTGGTAATTGCTGAAATTCTGGTAAAACAACTAAACGGTCTTTTAAATACCGCTGAAATACTTCTCGATGTTTTTCTGAATCTGTTCCAACAATTATAACAGGTTCTTTTCTTTCTAACAGCCTGTTGACCCATGTTTCTGCAGAGACGTGCTGGTCTTTTTCTAGTTGCTCTAACTTGCCGTTTACAAAACGGTAAAGTCCGGTATAGATGTTTCCTCTTCTAGCGTCCATGATGGGAACGACCAAAGCCTCTATCCCCTGGGGCGCGTTTCCTGCCAATACTTTTAAGCTAGACACACCTACAAGTTCTATTTCTCTTGTCCAAGCAAGTGTTTTGGCTACCGTGACCGCTATTCGGACTCCAGTATAAGATCCTGGTCCTTTGGCAACGACAACTCTGTCTATTTCTTCAATCTTCATGCCAGCATCTTGTATCACTCTTTGCACTGCTGGCATGAGCTGTATGCTATGATTTCTTTTAACATTCGCGGTTTGTTCTGCTACTGTTATACCGTTTTCTACTACGGCAACAGTCATTGTTTGATTAGATGTATCCATTGCTAGAATGCGCATTTGTTTTCTCCTTGCTGAATTCCTTTTCTTTAGTCTAGTTTAGCATATTTATCCTATACGAGAAACCAATGAGACACTGTTCACGAGCGTATTCTTTGCATTTTAGAGTAATTCACCTTATGATTATACTATAAGAACGAGTAACCGTTTTATCAGTTTTTAAATTGAGAGGAGTTTTCAATTATGGCAGATAACAAAGACAGCATGAAAAGTAAATTAAAAGGTGCTAAAGATAAAGTCGTTGGTGAAGCTAAAGACCAATACGGTAAAGCAACAGATGACAAGAGCAAACAAGTAGAAGGTAAAACTCAAAAAGTTGAAGGCAAAGGCCACGAAACATACGGTAAAGCCATCGAAGATAAAGACAAGCATTAATAAGATTAGTCAAACAATAAGTTCAGCCTACCTTTTACCCATTTGAAGGTAGGCTGATTTTGTACTATCAACCGAATCTTATAACTCACCTTACTTAAATTAAATATAAAAGGAGAAAAACGATGACTAGAATTCTGATCACGGGTGCTACCGGCACAATTGGAACAAACTTAGTGAAGCATTTGAAAGAAAGTTATGACTTAGTTCTTGCGGATGTTGATTTTTCTGATTTTCCCAGTGAATTAAAAGAAGGTTCAAAGATTATTGAAGAAGATTTAACGGTCTTAGAGAACTGGGAAAAAGTTTTAGATGGTGTGGAATATGTGATTCAGTTGGCAGGGAATCCTGATGCTGAAGCCAACTTTTATGAAGGCTTGCTGGACTTGAATTATAAGCTTCCTCAAAACCTCTATCAATCAGCAGAGAAAGCAAAAAGCGTGAAGCGCATTATCTTTGCTAGTTCAATCCATGCAAGTGATGCTTATCCAAAGAATGTTCAAGTTAAAACGTCTGATCCAATCAGACCGGATGATCTTTATGGTGTATCAAAAGTTTTTCTGGAAGGTTTAGCTAGCTATTATGCCTTTAAAAAAGGTATTGAATCGATTGGTATTCGTATTGGTGATTACAAGTCTCCGGGAGAAGGTGTGGATCCGGAAGCAGATATGTATTCAAGAGGAGCTTATTTTTCCTATAAAGATATGAATCACCTCATTGACTGCTGTTTGAAAGCCGAACTGGAAGAACCCTATTTACTTGTTAACGGCGTTTCCAATAATACATTCCCTAGACTAGATATTGATCAAGCTAGAGTTAAATTAGGATATCAACCACAAGTCAACGCATTCGAACTTTAACTCCATACTAAAAAAGGTTTACTAGAGTGGATTAGACTCTAGTAAACCTTTTTTATGCGCTGTCTCTTTTAATCAGTTTTGTACTGACGGTGACACTTTTGATTGCTTCTCTATCTTCTTGAATTCTTTCATGTAGAAGTTGAATTCCACTACGTCCCATCTCTTCTGTATATACCTTAACTGTAGTCAAAGACGGCGTTATGTATTTTGCAGTTGAGATATCATTAAATCCTATAATACTAACTTCTTCAGGAACTCTGATTTGATGCTCATAAAGGGCTTTGAGGCACCCAATCGCAATCGCATCATTTGCTGCAATAAATGCAGAAGGAAGATTTTCTTTACCTAGTTTTGTGATGGCTTTTTCCATATTGTCTTTGCCATCTTGTACTCGAAAAGCACCTTTGAAAAAGTACTGCTCGTTATAAAGCTGCTTTTTCTTGAGATAATTTTTTACATGATTCGTTCTTGGGTCTGTCCATGTACCGGAAAGATCACTATAAGACTCTTCTCCAGCTATAAATCCAATTTTTTCATGCCCCGTTTGAATCAGATAATCAATGTTTTGGCGCATCGCTTCCTTGAAATCAATTAGAACCGTATCATCTGCGCGGTCATCTGGAATATAGTCCACGAAGCAAATATAGGGAGCTTGTTGTCTCAGCTTTTTAACTTGGGTAGGACTAAATTTACCAATTGCTAGAATCCCTGCTAAGTCGCTCTCCATTTTCTCTTCTTCTCTATGATAAACTCGTACAATTTCATAATCCATCAGCTGCGCTTGCTGTTCTGCTCCCAGACGAATGGATAAGTAATATAGATCGTTTAGCTCCTCTTCTTCGGTATACCAGTTTACAATCGCAACTTTATACTTTTTCTGAGTAATTTTCTTGCGGTGATTCTTATATTCCAACTCTTCAGCAGCTTCGAAAATTCTTTTTTTCGTTTCATCTCCTACTGAAAGTGTTGGATCATAATTCAATACCCTGGAAACGGTCGAAGTAGAAACCTCTGCCTTTTCAGCTATATCTTTTAATGTCGCCATATCCTTACCCCTCCTTCCTTATCTTACCTATTGTACAAAAAGATGCTCAAAAGAGCACCTTTTTTATTTTTATTCAATTATTTCACTGTGCTGAAACGATAGGTCGTCTTAGACTGGTACGTTTCTTCTGGACGTAAAACGATGTTACCGAAGCCTTCCTGATTTACAGCATCCGGTAAAGCTTGTGTCTCTAGTGTGATTCCGGCATATTGAGGAGCCGGTCTTCCTTTAACCGTATAAGCATCCATTTCAGCGTTATGTGTGAAAATAACGACGCTTTGTTCTTCTGTATACATTTCCACTTTACGACCACTTTGGCTTTCTGTCAAGATTGCTTGAGGCCCTTCTACTGTCTGATCCAGTACAAATGGATGGTCGAGTCCTGACAATGATTTGATTTGAGGTTCATTTGATAATAAAGCTTCTTCGAGAACTTTCGGTTCAGAAAAATCAAACGGAGTTCCTTTAGAGTCTTCCAGTTGTCCTGTTGGCAAATTTCTGTCACCAAGCGTCCCATGTTTAGAGCTCTTCAACTGAAGCGTATGGTTTAATATCGGCTGATGAATATCGCCATTTAAATTAAAGTAAATGTGATTGGTTGGATTAAACAAAGTCGTCTTGTCCGTATTTGCTGTATAAATAATCGTCCATTCATTATTCTCATTCAAGGTGTATTCAACGGTCACATCCAAATTCCCTGGAAAACCTTCTTCTCCAGCTAGGCTCTTGTAAGAGAATATCAAGCTAATTGAGTTCGATGCTTCTTTTGTCTCAACATCAAAAAGTTTGGTGTCCAGTCCTTCAGGTCCACCATGCAACTGGTTCCCTTTTTCGTTCACATCCAACTGAACTTGAGTACTGTCTACCTCGTATTGACCATCGGTTATACGTCCAGCCACTCTACCAATTGTTGCGCCATAAAAGGGTCTATGCGCAAGCATATCTTCTAGGCTTTCAACGTTTAACGTAATATCTGCTGTTTTTCCACTTTTATCTGGCGTCACGATTTTAGTTACAATCGCACCGTAAGGAATCGCCGAAAGAGATATACCGTTTGTATTCGTCATGGTGTATTCTGTTATCTCTTGATTCAAATAAAATCCAAATGCTTTTGTTGTTAATTTCAACTTACTTCCTCCTCTATTAAATAATTCTTTCAAGCAAGCGTTATCATCTGTATATTATACCGTTTTTAACGTTTCAGCGAAACGGTTAAATGCCTCTTTTCCAGCCTGATCTCGTTTAAATACACCTGCATCTTTCAAAACTTGTAGAAATACCTCTCCTACTGCCGATTGTATCACTTCATCGGCTGTCATTTCGTTCAACTCTCCATGTTCTGCTTTAAGCTGCTCTGCCCATTCTTGGTGAATTTTTTCTACAGATGCCTTTTTTCCAACAAGATATTTCTGTACTTCAGCTAACTCTCGTTCAAGCCTTGGTGGTAAAATAGCCAAACCCATGACTTCTATTAAGCCGATATTTTCTTTTTTGATGTGCTGCACCGATTGATGCGGATGAAAAATCCCGTCTGGATAAGTTTCAGATGTGCGATTATTTCTGAGCACTAGATCCAGCTCAAATTGATCACCCCTCATTCTGGCAATAGGTGTAATCGCATTGTGTGGTGTCTGGCCTGTGAAAGAAACAATATCGACTGAGTGATCTTCATAAAGTCCCCATGCAGTCATAATTTTTTTAGCAGCTTTTTCCATCGATTGCTGATCTGTACTCTGGATACGAATAACGGACATCGGCCATTTAACAATCCCTGCTGTTACTTGCGGCAGATCTTTTAATTGGAAGGTGTGCTCCATTTCAGCACGATCTAGGGCAAAGGTGTGTCTGCCGCCTTGATAGTGATCATGTGAAAGAATTGATCCTCCAACAATTGGCAAACCAGCATTCGATCCTACAAAGTAATGCGGGAACGTAGTCAAAATATCCAGCAAGTTTCGAATAGCTTTCTCCCCAACGTTCATCGCCCGATGTTCTTCAGAAAGGAATATCGCATGCTCATTGTAATACAGATAAGGAGAGTATTGATATCCCCAAGGTTCTCCTGCAACGTCCAATCGGATAATCCGGTGATTCGTTCTTCCAGGATGGTTCGCGTTTCCTGCATATCCTTCGTTTTCTATACATAATAAATTTACTGGATAGTCTGACTTCTCTGTTTTTGCTAGAGCAATCTGCCTTGGATCTTTCTCTGGTTTAGAAAGATTGATCGTAATCTCAATTTCTCCATATTCTGTTGCATGCGTATATTCTATATTTTTAGCAATTTCCCGCGTTTTGATATAATTGCTATCTTTACTGAGTTTATAAAAGTAATCGGTCGCTTCTTGTTTATTCTTTTTATATCGTTCCCAAAAAGTACGGTTCACTTCTGAAGGCCTCGGTACGATCACATCCATAATTTTAGATTCCAAGACGTCTCTTTCAGATAGTGTATCTTTGATTACGTTCTGGCGAATTGCATATTCAATCATTTGATCCAGTAACTCTAATGGATCGGAAACCTTTTGTACTTCAACTGACTTCAATTCTTTTTTATCTAACAACTCTAGTATCTTATTCGTAAAGTAAATACTATCTAGCGGATCAATTTTATGATTTGTCTGATAATATTTTATAAATGACACAATCGTCTGGTCGATTGACTGTGTTTCCAACTTTTTTGAAGTCACGTCTGTCATACAAGATCCCATTCCTTTGTTCCGTCCGCTGTTTCTGCTATATAGACCTCGCCTGGATGTCCAATCTCTTCTTCATACGCTTTCTCAACTTGTTCAATAAAGTTTTCTACTGCATCCTGTTCTACGATTGCAATACAGCATCCACCAAATCCGCCACCTGTCATTCTAGCGCCAACAACACCTGGTTGCTTCCATGCTAATTTCACTAATAAATCCGTTTCTTTAACTGTCACTTCATAGTCTTCATGTAAAGAAGTATGCGACTCGTTCATCAGTTGACCAAAAGTCTTTAAATCTCCTGATTTTAAGGCATCAGCTGCTCGCTCTGTTCTTTTATTTTCGTAAACTGCGTGTTTTGCTCTACGAACAAGTACATCTTCACCAATTACGTGTTTGTTCTCTTCAAATTCTTGTTCAGATAGCTCACCTAATGAAGAAATTTCTAAAACCGTCTGTAGTTGTTCAAGAGCTTCCTCACATTGGCTTCTTCTTAGATTATATTCAGAGTCTACAAGTTCTCTTCGTGTCATTGAATTCATAATTAAGATTTTATGTTCAGGTAAGTCTACAGGAACTTGCTCATACTCTAATGTATTGGTATCCAGTAACATGGCATGAGATTTCTTCGCCATCCCAACTGCAAACTGATCCAGTATTCCTGAGTTTAATCCCATAAATTCGTTCTCAGTTTTCATACCTAATTTAACTAGATCAAGCTGTTCAATATCCAAGTGGAATACCTCTCTAATCACTACACCTGTCAGGAGCTCTAGTGAAGCAGAAGAAGACAATGATGCACCATTTGGGATATTCCCATTAATGTAAATGTTAAATCCGTTAGGTAATGAGCCATAATTTTCTTGGATGTATTGAGTCATACCTTTTAAGTAATTCGTCCATTTATCTGCTTTTTTGTATGCAATATTGGTTAAGTCAAAATGCATGATGCCGTCATCTGGAAAGTTCGCTGAATAAGCTGCTACAGATTGATCTTCTCTCATAGATACCACTGCATATGTGCCCATTGTAATCGCGCAAGGAAAAACTTTTCCTCCGTTATAGTCTGTGTGTTCTCCAATTAAATTAATTCTTCCGGGAGAAAAAAATACACGTTCTCCGTCTTTTCCAAACACTTCTTTGAATCCGCTTAATAATTGTTTCGTCTCCATGCTACTCCCTCTTTCAACTGTATTTATTTACATTGTAAGCCTTTTAGTAAAAACATACAAGTAAATTTAGTAAAAATAGAGTCGAAATAAAAACGCCTAATGTTAAGCTACTTAGGCGCTTTGTCTTCCAATAAGTATTTACCCAAAGATCATTTCTAAAATTTGAACGATTGGTCCTGATAAATCCATCCCCATTACGCTTGCAATCACGTTTAAGACAAAGAAACTCATTAGTCCCATCCCAAATATAAAGGCTCCTTTTTTGTATTTTAAGTCATCCTTTTGCATGTTCTCACCTTCTTAAAAGCATTCTTTTAAAAACAATATTGTTTTTTATATTCGTCCATATACAAAACTTCAACGACTCCAGACCAGTCCAGAACGCTTCCTACGAAATCAACAATGTCTAGCCCCTTCATTTCGTATGTGTCCTCATCATTTACAGAACCCGAAGCATCTTCTATATAAGTGACCTTGTATCCCCTATCTATTCCAGCTATTGAAGTAAACAAACAACAATATTCTGCATTGAAACCTACGACAAATAAATGACTGACCTGTTTTAGCTTTAAATACGCTTGTAAAGCATGATTTGATAAAGCATTCGGTGAATCTTTTTCTATTACCTTTATGTTCATCTGTTCAATAGATTCTTCTAACTCACTCTCTACTGAACTTGGATCAAATATAGAATCAGAATCTTCGAGTATGTGTTTTGTGGCGACGACAATTTGCTGTCTTTTCTTAAAATCATCCATTAGTTCACGAATATGTGCTAGTTCTTTACTGAAATTCTTTCTTTTTAAAATACCTTTTTGCGCATCTAAAACGATTAGTGCCTGCATTGAATCCTCCTCAAAAGTAATTATGTTTAGTTATTCTCTACACTCAAAACTCATCTTAAATTCATTATTCTTATCTTTTTATCATTTAAAATCATCATACACTTTTAACACTATGTTAGCAATAATCCTGAGAAAGTTTCTTCAATGCTATTTTAATCGTTCTTCACAAATTCATCATAACTATTGCAGTGATATCCCTGAAACATGTGTTTTATTATGGTATAATGGAGATGTTAAAAAACAAGTAAACGATAAAACACACGACTGATTAGGGGGTCAATATCATGCCATTTCTTCCATTTTTCTATTGGGATAACACATTTATTTTGATCATTATCGGTATGGTCATTTCAGGTTTTGCAAGTATGTATGTTCAATCCACTTACCGAAAATACGGTGAGGTTAACAGCAAAAACGGTCTGACTGCTTCAGAGGTCTGCCGTAAGATTTTAGATGTTGGACATCTTCAAGATGTTCGTTTGGAAGGTATCCGTGGTAACTTAACGGACCATTACAACGCTCAAGAAAATGTTTTACGTTTGTCAGATACTACAAGAAACTCCAGATCCGTTGCCGCAATCGGTGTTGCTGCTCACGAAGCAGGTCATGCTCTACAAGACCGTGACGATTACGGTCCATTAAGACTGCGTGCAGCACTTGTGCCGGTAACGAACTTTGGTCAAACTGCAGCTTTTCCACTCCTGTTTTTAGGATTCTTCTTAGGTGAAGCTGGTGGAATGTTTGTTAATATCGGTATTCTATTATTTTCTCTGACTTTACTATTCCAACTGGTTACTTTACCAGTAGAATTCAATGCCTCGAATCGTGCGATTCAAGTACTTGAAACTCAAGGATTACTCAGTAGAGAAGAAATTCCTCAAGCACGTAAAGTCTTAAATGCTGCGGCTCTGACTTATGTAGCTGCTGCTATTGCTTCATTCTTAAGTGTCTTGCGTCTTGTACTCATTTTCAGTGGGAACGGACGAAATCGTGGATAAACCATTTATATGAAAAAAAAGCCGCAATCTCAACTCAAGAGATTGTGGCTTTTTTGTTAGGCGTTTTGTAAACTTTCAATGTAATGTTTCAATACATGAATTGTCTGGATACAATCTGATAGTTCAGACCACTCTTTCGGGTTATGACTAATTCCATCTTTACTTTGGATAAACAACATCGCTGAGGGAATATGACGTCCTAAAATCATCGCATCGTGTCCTGCACCGCTAGACAGCATAAACGGCTCTATTCCATTAGCTCGGCAACTCTCGGATAATTGTTGCTGCAGTTTTTCTGGAACTGGAGAAGGGGCAACGTCGTGCACTGTTTCATGATCAAAGTTCACACCGGTTTCTGCTTCTATTATCTTTCCTGCTTCAAGAATCTTATCAATCAGTTCTGCTCTTGAATCAAATTGTATATCTCTAATATCAATATATAACACAACTTCTCCAGGTATAACATTTGTCCCATTTGGTTTAACTTGGATATTCCCGACAGTTGCCACCGCTGAATCATTGACTGTGCATGGTAGTCTGCTAACTTCTTGTATAAATGCACTAGCTGCAACCAACGCGTCTTTACGGTCGTCCATTGGCGTATTTCCAGCGTGTCCTGCAATCCCTTCAAACGTTACTTTCAACCAATACGGTCCTGCTATTCCCGTAACAACACCACAAGGAAGCCCAGCCTTCTCTAATTTCTTTCCTTGTTCGATATGCACTTCTATGAAAGTCTCAATTTCTGATAATTCTCTTCCAGCATCTTGGTATCCTTGAACAGTCAGTCCAACATCTTGGATGACCTCTTCAAACAGGCGTCCATCATAATCTCTTCGTAGGAGAGTTTTTTCCATATCTGTATCGCCTACCATTGCTTCGCTACCGGTTAATCCACCATTAAATCTAGAGCCTTCTTCATCGGTAAATACAACCACTTCGTATGGTTTCTCAGGAATATAACCTGTATCTTTCCATGCCTGAGCGACTTCAAGAGAGGCTAAGACACCAATTGTTCCATCAAAATGTCCCCCATTTGGTACGGTATCCACATGAGAACCACTTAAGACGGCTGGTTTTCCTTTCTTTTCACCTTCTAATCTCCCAAAAATGTTCCCCGCCCCATCTTCGGTAGTTGTCAGTCCGGCTTCCTTCATCCATCCAATCACTTTATCCTTAGCTTCTCTTTCAAGAAAAGAAAAACCTGGACGTCGAGAGCCATCTTCTTCTGTTAAACCAATATTTGCTAGTACAGATAATCGTTCTGCTATTCGTTTGCCAGAAACGCCATTTTTCGATAATGTACCATCGTAAGTTTTCAATAAGCGCTCGTTTAAGTTTATGTACTGATTTTTCATTTCAATCTCCCCTTGACGATTTTTATTTATTATAGCATGTTCAAAAGAAAAAAAGAGAGGATCCTTTTGGACCTTCTCTTGAACTGTTCTATTACTTTGCATCTTCTGCAAAGATAATGTGCCATTCGTTTTGTTTAGATAAAAATTCACGTGCAACTTCTTTAGCGCCTTCTAAGGTATGATGTGCAGCCCAGCCACATTGTTTTTCGTTACTAGCCGGTACTTCGTCAGCTTCTAGAATATCTTCCATTGTACGTTTCAGTACATCTAAAATCTCATCGTAATTTTCATGGTTGATTACGGTTAGGTAAAACCCTGTCTGGCATCCCATTGGGCCAAAATCAATTACATAATCGGCATGATTGCGAATATGTTCCGCAGTCAAATGCTCTAGAGAGTGTACAGCCATCATATCCATATGCTCTTTGTTTGGCTGCGAGAAGCGAACGTCATATTTTACAATCACATCCCCCTTTGCACCAGTTTTGCGATCTGCGACTCTTACATATGGTGCAATGACTTTGTTGTGATCTAAATTGAAACTTTCAACGTTCATTCTTTTTTCTACCATAATTCTGTTCTCCTTTTTCCTTTTATTCTTCTCATAGCGAAGATTTCGCTCAATGATTAAAGTGTGAATCTAATCCTTTTCCCCTTCTATTATCCAAACATACTCATTCATTTGCTGGAAAGATACTTCTACAAAGCCTACTTCTTCAAATGCCGTTTGAACCTGTTGTAGCAGCGGGTAGTATTCTCTTTTCAAATCATCTACTAGTTCAGCATACCCCAGATTTGACGCTTCTTCAATCTTTAATTGGTACGCTTCTTCAGATATAAATAAAGTATCTGCAAACACGACTTTTCCACCTTTGGGAAGGAGCTGAATATATTGTTTTAGAACATCACCTTTTTCATTATCAGTCAAATGGTGAAAGACGTATGAACTGACAACCGTGTCAATTACTCCAACTGGCGTAGGATATCGTTGCATATCTCCGTCGTAAACAATAAAGCTTTCGGGTAGTTTTTCTTTCGCTTGTTCTCGCATTTGTGCTGAAGGTTCTACTGCGAATACTTGCTTATCATGATCTATTAGTTTCTGCGTCAAATTACCCGTGCCAATTCCAAATTCAAGCACGTGCTCTCCACTTCTGGCTACGATTTCGTCCAATATGTGTTCGTAGTTTTCGAACACGGCTCTGTACTGAACATCGTTTCCTTCAACGAATGTATCGTAGTCTTCAGCCCATTCAGAAAATACTTCTAAGAATTCTCTACCCATTCTGCTCTTCCTCTCTCAACTCACTACTGACACTATTAACTGTTCTTTTAACAACTTGAGCAGGTATCCCGACAGCTGTAACCCCAGTAGGAATATCTTTCAAGACAACTGCCCCCGCACCAATCTTGGCGAAGTTTCCGATTGTTACGTTTCCAATTACTTGTACATGAGCCGATAGAAGTACATGGTTACCAATGGTTGGATGTCTTTTTCCTGTTTCACTTCCACGACCACCAAGTGTTACACCATGAAACATTCGTACATCATCTCCTATTTCTGCTGTTTCTCCAATCACAATGCCCATTCCATGATCAATAAATAGTCTTTTACCGATAATTGCACCTGGATGAATCTCTATGCCTGTCAGAAACCGAGCAAATGTTGAGATTATTCTGGCAAGTAACTTTAAATTTCTTTTGAATAAAATATGAGCGATTCTATAATAGACGGTCGCCCATAGCCCTGGGTACGTTAAGAAAACTTCAAGATTGGTTCTAGCGGCTGGATCTTGTCTCCTATATGTCTGAATTAATTCTTTAAAGGACTCCATACGTGCTCCTTCTACTTACTGATCTTGAACATGAGAAAAGCCTGTATTTAAATCATCAATCAAATCCTCTACATCTTCGATCCCGACAGATAATCTGATTAATTCATCCTTGATACCAGATTTCAGCCTTTTTTCTTTTGGAATCGAACCATGTGTCATTAATGCCGGAATCTCGATTAAGCTTTCCACGGCCCCTAAACTTTCTGCCAGAGTGATCAATTTTAACGCCTCAACAAACCCTTTAGCAGAAAATCCTTCAACCAATTCAAATGAAATCATGCCACCGAAACCAGTTGTTTGTTTTTTAGCAATTTCATGACCTGGATGGGAAGAGAGACCAGGATAATAAACTTTCGCTACTTGAGGATGCTCATCTAGATACTGTACAATTTTCTTGGCATTGGCTTCATGTGCATCCATTCTAATGGCTAACGTTTTGATCCCTCTTTGAATGATCCAACTGTCTTGAGGTCCAAGGATTCCGCCAATCGCGTTTTGAAGAAAACCAAGCTCTTCGGCCAGTTTATCGTCATTTGTTGTGACTAGTCCGGCTACGACATCACTGTGACCGCCGAGATACTTAGATGCACTGTGTAAAACAATAGAAGCACCGAGTTCCAGTGGTTTTTGATGATACGGTGTCGCAAAGGTATTGTCTACAATTGAAATTAGCTGATGTTTTTTCGCTATTTTTGCAACAGCTGCAATATCGGTTATCTTTAGCAGTGGGTTGGTCGGTGTTTCTAGAAAAATAGCTTTTGTCTGATCTTGAATGGCTTTTTCTACCAATTCAATCTTGCTTGTGTCCACAATGGTAAAGGTTAATCCTAATCTTTTCAGAATCTTATCCATCAATCGGTATGTTCCACCGTAAACATCATCTCCAACAATAATATGATCTCCTTTTGAAAAAAGCGAGAAAATCGTATGCGTTCCGGCTGAACCGGATGCAAAAGCGAATCCTCGAACCCCACCTTCCATATCAGCAATGAGCATTTCAAGCGCTGCTCGGGTAGGATTTCCGGTTCTAGAATATTCGTATCCCTTATGAACTCCTACTTTTTCTTGCTTGTAAGTGGAAGTCTGGTGAATCGGTACATTTACTGAACCCGTCGCTTCGTCATGGCTAATACCACCGTGGATGTAAGTTGTTTTCATTCTCATTATCATTGAACCCCTTTATAAATATTTTTTGATAAATATCGCTCACTACTGTCTGGAAAAATTGTTATGACGGTACTGCCTGCTGGTAATCGTTTAGCTTCTTTTAGCGCTCCTGCAAAAGCTGCGCCACTAGAACTTCCCACGAACAAACCATTTCGCTTAGCTAATTCTTCTGTGTAAAAAAAGGCTTCTTGATCTGAAATCGTATAAACCTGATCAATCCACTCTTTTTTCATAAAGGTCGGAATGAATTCCATACCAATACCTTCTGTTTCATGCGGACCTGGCTGCCCGCCACCCAAAATAGAACCCTCCGGCTCTACGACAGCCGTCAAAATATTTGTGTCATGTTCCTTTAGATATCTGGCGATACCACTAAATGTTCCTCCACTACCTGCGCCAGCCACAAAAGAATCTGGATAGTGATGATCCAAATCAGCTATCAGTTCCGGCCCAAGTGTTTCATAGTAGGTATCCGGATTGCGTACATTTTCAAATTGTAGAGGAAGATAAGCATTTGGATGTTGATCTTTTAATTCTTTCGCTTTTTGGATAGCACCTTTCATCCCCTCTTCTGTAGGTGTATGGACGATTTTTGCCCCTAACGCTTTCATCAATTGTTGCTTTTCCTGGCTAAACTTTTCTGGAACAACAAATATAGTCGGCATACCGTATGATATTGCCGTTAGCGCTAGTCCAATCCCCGTATTACCAGCAGTCGGTTCGATAATTGTCGTTTGGTTAGTGATTTCTCCCGACTGCAACGCTGCTTCTATCAACTTTTGACCTAAGCGATCTTTAATACTGCCACCTGGATTAAACATTTCAAGTTTTGCTAATATTCTTGAACCCTCAGGTATGTCATATCCTGTTATTTCAAGCATAGGCGTTCGTCCAATTAATTCTGTTACATTGTGATAAATCATTCTCCACACTCCTTTAGTAAGATTTCCGTATAATAAAAAAAGCGCACAAGGCTATGCCTCATGCGCACTCACTACTTTATTAAAATCAACTAGACTTAATGCTATCCATATTTGCCTAAGACCTGAATTTCTCAAGAATTATTGACTTATCTGGATTGGCTCATCGATTTTGATAAAACATTTTTGAGGGCATGAAGAATAAACTGTGCAACATGTGCAACAGCAAGCTTTATTCATGTTCAAAAATAGATTTTTCAATGAGTCCATCCCTTTCTTTTGTATGTGTTTACATTAATTTTAGTAATCATATCACTGCTACAAAAAGAAGTCAATCAGCAAATGATTTTCCATTTACTAATCGACTTCTTTATCCTCATCTTGAACGAAGAAGATCTTCGTAGAAAATGGCTTTTGAAGTTTCAATATAAGGTGTGATGAAAAGATAACCCAGACCTAACGTTAATGCTCCCAAGAAATGCCATCCAATAAAACTCAATTCTAGTACAAATAATTTCCATTTATAGCCATCCATCAACTCTCTACTGCGTGTGATACACTCCGTTGGTGAAAGGTAGTGCCCACTCTCTGTAGCATCTTTGTAGATGAAATAAGTTTGAGCATAAGAAAAACTTTTAACAATACCAGGTATAACAAACAAAAGTGACCATAGAAACATATAAATCCACTGCAGTATATACATCCCTAGGACAGGTATAGTGTAACCTTTTCTAAATACTTGTAGTGAATCTTTTAGCGGCACAATTTCATAATTTGGATTTCTGACCATATCTAACAGAGTATAAGACACACCCGTAGCAAATAAGATCGTTAAAATATTAGAGATTATTTCCCTTATATTCATACTAAAAGTCGCATCTGTATTAGGATTTCCACCAAAAATTAGGTCGTTATTAAAAAAGTCAGGATTAAAAAAACTAAATGTAGCAGCTGCACCACCAACTATCAAAAAACCAATCAATACTGGAATAATATTCAGTAGAGCGGCTTCCTTCCATCTACCTTGTAGCGTTTGTCTGGCCAATCTTCTAATTTCTCCTACTGGTAACATCTTATACCCTCCAATTTCAAATCAATTTATTTGTAACTGTATAAAATTTTATTTGCTATTTCAGTATTTCTTAGCTGATTTGCTAAAGTACTCGTTGTTTTATTTGGTAGTTGTTTGTTCAACATTTCGAGATTTTCCATGATAGTCCAGCAGATTGACTGGTCTACTTTATTGCCAGATCTACATAATGCCTTGAACCGCTCTTCATAGGCTTGGAGCAAAATGATCCTCTGGTCTGGACCTGCTAATCCAATCCTCCAGGTCGCACGTAATACACTCTCAGCAAGCTCTTGATCTGGGACATATGTACACTGCCAGATATCCTGAAAACTCTGTAAAATCCTCTTTTCAGGATCGCTAATGGATAGATAACATAACAGCTGACTTGCACCAACCCTCTGATAGAGATCGGGTGATTTCAGGTTTAAAATTAATTTTCCCCAGACTTCATAAGACCAGTCAACTCGGTTTTCACTTTTTTCTAAAAGCAAAATGAATGCCGTCAATTGACACTCTTGTTTCCCATGTTCAACCATCTCTAACAACATCTCTGTTTCTTTATCCATCATCAAATTCATCCTTTGGCATACTGTCCTTGTTTAACTGTATCTTTATTTTACTAAAGCCATTCGGACAATTCTATCATGCTTAAGACTGATTTTTATCTAAATCATATAAGTCTAGTGATTGTTCTATCTCTTTTTCGATCTGTTTCCTAAGCATGCTCAGTCGATTTTGAGAAGTATTCATTTGATTTAGTAGATTTTCAAGACTCGATAAATTATCTTGGATTTTGTTATAGTTACTAACGTCCGTAAAGATATTGTCTAGCAAGAAATCCATTAAACGATGACTATTTGAGAGATATTCATATCCACTATCCCAACCGTAAGAAACATCTTTCAATTCTTCTTGATAGCGAATCAAGCTACCTTCTACTTTTTTCATAATGGATTCAGCTTTATCAATATGATCATATTTAACCAGATCTGTTATGAATCCTCCTCCAAGCATATCGACAGTTGACCAGGACTTTGCAGAATCTAAAGCATCTATCGCTTCATCTACATATCTCAATATCTTTTGTCCAATGTAAAAAGCTTCATCAATCTCTTCGCATACCTCTCGCCAATGCTTTCTCTCACTGAACGCTTCAAGCACTTCTTCTCTATAAGTATCACTGGTTTCGCTCAATTGCTGCTTCAGTGCTTGCAATTGCGTTGTCAATCGATTACGTTCATTTTCCAAACGCTCGTGCTCTAAAAAGGCTTTTTCCAAAGCTTCATTACAATCATTTAGATGTCTATAAGCTTTGGTTCTAGATTGCTTTGTTTTTTCTATGTATTGTCCTTCTCTGCCAATCAAACTGGTTAAAAAACGTTTAAACTGTTGTTTTGTATAATGTTCGGATGATTCTGTAAAAGATTCGTATACTCGCTTTGCATCTATTTTTGCCCGCATACACTGGTTTAATTGCTTTTGATTGACGGTTAACGCCCCTTTCACTCTTGTCAGTTTCGCATAAAGATTGTCTAACTCTATCACTGTTTCTGCCTTCTTTCGATTGACGATTTATTTTGTTCTTTATTATACCGATTGTTTTGTTTCTTCGCTATAACGAGTTAAACAAAAAAGGCCGAAGCAAATGCTTCGACCTTTTACTGTTTAAGCTGATTAATTCGTTCCAAGCTCTTCACGTACAACATTGGCGATACGTTCTACATAGTTGACTACAGCTTCCTCAGTCTCTGCTTCTGCCATAACTCGCAGTAATGATTCTGTCCCACTAGGACGAACGAGCACACGTCCATTTCCAGCCATCTCAGCTTCAACTTCTTCAATAATTGTCTTGATTGCAATGTTGTCCATTACATTGTGTTTGTCCGTAACAGGAATATTCACTAATTTCTGCGGATACGTAACCACTTCTTCCGCTAGCTCAGATAGTTTTTTGCCTGTTTGTTTCATAACGTTTAGTAATTGAACACCCGTTAATAATCCATCACCTGTTGTATGATAATCAAGGAACACGACATGTCCTGATTGTTCTCCACCCAAGTTGTAACCATTTTTAAGCATTTCTTCTACTACATAACGGTCTCCGACCTTTGTCTTAACAGATTCTAAATCATGTTCTTCAATCGCTTTATAAAAACCGATATTACTCATAACTGTAGAGACAATCGTATTTTTCTTTAAACGTCCTTCGTCATGCATGTATTTACCACAAATATAGAGAATCTTATCTCCATCTACAATATTTCCTAATTCATCAACAGCAATTAAACGGTCGCCATCGCCATCAAAAGATAATCCAACATCTGCACCTTTTTCAAGTAAAAATTCTGCAAGATGTTCTGGGTGTGTACTTCCGACACCTTCATTAATATTTAATCCATCAGGTGAAGCTCCAGTTACATCAAATTCTGTATCCAAGTCTGCAAACAAACGATTCAATAGCGGGCTAGCTGCTCCATTGGCACCATCTAGGGCAACGTGGATACCAGAAAGATCGCCAGAGATTGTTTGTGTCAAGAATTGGATATATTTCAGCATACCTTCTTTGTACTCTTCAGAAGTTCCTAAACCATCTGCACTCGGGCGCGGTAGAGTATCTTCATCAGCATCAATCAATGCCTCAATTTCTTGTTCTTGATCGTCAGACAACTTGAATCCGTCTGCCCCAAAGAACTTGATTCCATTATCTTGAACTGGATTATGGGAAGCTGAGATCATAATACCAGCAGTTGCGCCTTGTTGACGCGTTAAGTATGAGACCCCAGGAGTCGTCAATACACCTAGTCTTAAGACTTCCGCTCCTACAGAAAGTAATCCAGCAATCAATGAGTACTCTAGCATACGTCCAGATACCCTAGTATCTTTTCCAACTAATACGCGTGGTCTTTTTTCATCTGTATGTTGAGCTAGCACATAGCCGCCATATCTACCAAGTTTAAAAGCCATTTCTGGAGTTAATTCTGCATTTGCAATTCCTCTTACTCCATCTGTTCCAAAATATTTTCCCATTGTTTAATAGTCTCCTTTTCATTCACAAAAACTCTGATTTTTATTCTGAAGTGTCTCCATCCGTTGAAGCTTCCTCATCACCTGTTGTTACTCGAATCAATACTTCCAGCTCTTCAGGATCTGTTTCCGTGATACCCTCAGGTAATTTCAAAGGTACTGTTCGAACCGTTGATTCAGTAATGCCTGAAACATCTACTTCCACAGAGAAGTTATTCAGCGCCTCAAGAGCGTCTGTTTCTCCCGTTACTTTTATATTCTCTGGTTCTCCTTGTGCAATTTCGAGTGCATAAGTGTAATTTTCATCTACTGTCCCTGTTTCTCTTAAAACGATTGGAACCGTTCTTTGCGTTCCTTCAACAGGAATCATCACGTCAATTTGCTGAGGATCGATATTTACATTCAAAGGATCTCCCATATCATTTAAAACTAATACATTTAAAGTCATGTCTATATCATCTGTAACGCCACTATCTTCTGGTACAACGACGACCATTACATCTGCAATCTCATCCATCGTTGATTCAGCTCCGGAAATTCGAACTCTTTCAGAAGATAAAACAGGTGTCCCGGCTCTATATCCTTCTGCTAGGTGCGTGGATTCGTTAAATTCAACGCGTACTTCGCGTTCTTCAACTCTTTTTTCTTCCACTGTTAAAGCGAAGTCAGATGGGCTGATACTATAATCTAATTGACTACTAATGCCTTCTGCTTCCAAACGAACCGTATGTGATCCAGGACCTAATTCATTTAAATCCGGTGTAACAATATTAAAATTTTGAGTAGCTAGTGTCTGCGTTAATATTGCTTGCGGTCCTTCCAGACGAATTGTTGCCGTTTCTGGTATCCCAGCTACAAAATAACGATCCCGATCAACATTGATATCAATCGGCATATTTGTAATCACTTCGGTACTTGTAATACTAGCACCGTCTGTTGGATTCGTTGATAGATTTCTAGATGCTTCCTCGTAGTAAACAAATGAAAACAATAAAATCGCAAAGAACAGCGCAATAAAGCGTGTTACCCAGTTATTATCCAAGTTCCATTTCATTTACCAGACACTCCTTTCCGAACGGAGTCAATGATTCTTTGTAGCGGTCCTTGTGTCTCTTTTTCTTTTTCAGTCATAACTAATTCTTTATTTAAATAATTCACAACATCGTTACTACTCATTTCAGTAATGAGGTTTCCGCTACGAGCGATACTAATTTCTCCTGTTTCTTCAGAAACAATCAGCGTAATCGCATCCGTAACTTCCGACAGTCCTATCGCAGCTCTATGTCTCGTTCCTAACTTTTTAGGAATTGCAGGACTCTCAGATAATGGTAAATAACTCGCTGCTGTCATAACCTTGAAATCTTTGATGATAACTGCACCGTCATGTAATGGTGTGTTTGGAATAAAGATATTGATCAAAAGTTCAGAAGAAATATCTGCTCCTATTGATATACCTGTTTTAATATATTCATCCAAACCACTTTCCATTTCGATAGAAATCAATGCACCAATTCGTCTTTTACTCATATACTGTATAGCTTGTGCCATATCCTCTACGACGACTTCGCTTGGATTACTTTTCTTTCTTCTACCAAAAACAGAGCCTCTACCTAAATGCTCTAGTCCACGTCTTAATTCTGGCTGGAAAATGATAATCAAAGCCAAAGCAGACCATTGAATGACAAAATTCACAATAAATTCTGTTGTATTCAATTGTAATACGGCACTAAATAATTTAAGTAATAATATTACCCCTATACCTTTGAGCAACTCAATCGCTCTTGTACCACGGACAATTTTAATCAACTGATAGATAAAGAATGCTACGATCATGATATCTACAATATTGATAGCTGTTCTCCACGTAAACAAATGCGACCAGTCAAAGTCCGTTAATAAATCAAAGGGCATGAAAGTCACCTCCTAATTCTAAACATGCACGAAACAAGTATATCATAATTAAGCCATTTTATTGTTAATTAAAGCGAAAATTCGTTACATTTAATCTTTGAAGAAAGTCATAAAAAAAAGCCAGATAGCAGAAGCTGCTACCTAGCTTTTAAAATACTGGGCTACCAGGATTCGAACCTGGGGCATGACGGGATCAAAACCCGCTGCCTTACCGCTTGGCTCTAGCCCAAAAAATGGAGGGAGCAGGATTCGAACCTACGAACCCGAAGGAGCGGATTTACAGTCCGCCGCGTTTAGCCACTTCGCTATCCCTCCAAAATATATTAGAAACCATGTTTCATCTGAATGCCGGCTAAAGGAATTGAACCCTCGACCCACTGATTACGATTCAGTTGCTCTACCTACTGAGCTAAGCCGGCCCAAAAGTGAACATATCTTAAACAAATTTCCAACATGACCCCTACGGGATTCGAACCCGTGTTACCGCCGTGAAAGGGCGGTGTCTTAACCGCTTGACCAAGGGGCCATTCTATCTCGTGCTTTTTTTAACACAAGATATATTGTATTATGAAATACCCCTTTTGTCAACAGTATATATGATTTTTTTAAAATTTTACGCTTCTACTTTGANATTCTATCTCGTGCTTTTTTTAACACAAGATATATTGTATTATGAAATACCCCTTTTGTCAACAGTATATATGATTTTTTTAAAATTTTACGCTTCTACTTTGATTGTCTTGTATTTGTCAGATTTTCTATCAAATAGTTCAACTACATACGGACAAACTGCCTTGATTTTCTTTCCTTGCTTCTCCATATCTTCCACTACAGTATCAACCAATTGCTCTGCTATACCTTGGCCTCTTAAAGAAGGATCTACGAATGTGTGATCTATTGCAACGACGTTATCATTAGGAACAAAAGTAATTTCCGCAAGTAATTTTCCATCTTCTTCTTTATAGAATCGATTTTCGCCTTTAGTAAATTCCATCTAGCAACCTCCTAAAATTATTATGAAATTAATGTTAGCATATTTTAAAAGAATTTACTTCTATCTTACCTTTTATAAGTGAAAAAGATGTCTAAATCGTCAATAAAACCGCTTTAAATCAATTTTTTTCTGAAAACATCCATAAATCATTTGACATCTAAAAAATGAGGAGTAAACTAATAATGCTAGAGCGCCAAAGAACGTTATTTCCCAAAGGAGGAGACATTTTTATGTCCGAAATTTCTAAAGATCACAAGATACTAGTCATCATGATATTAAACAAAACAGAGTTATTAGATGAGTTACTTTTAGAGTTTACAAGTGCAGGCATTGATTCTGCTACAGTATTAAATTCTGTAGGTATGGCACAACAATTATCTACACTTGAAAACACTCGAATCCTTTCTACTTTGCGTCCGTTTATTACATCTGATCATTCAGAGAACAAGATGATTTTCACGATTGTAGACGAGTCACAAATTGAAACGATACGTACTGTCGTTAAAGATGTTATCGGAGATCTATCAGATCCGGATACTGGTGTACTGTTTGCCATACCGACTTTATTCACTGAAGGTTTTCATTAACATACTTTGCTAGGAAGGAAGAGAGATTAAATTGGAATTCAACACTATGTTTTACGTGGCCCTGATGTTACTTATAGGGTCTTTATTCGGTCGCGTAGCCGCTATGATTAAACTGCCAACTGTTACAGGCTATATTTTTGGAGGCCTGCTGATTGGTCCATCATTTTTCCATATCATGCCCGAAACAGTTATAGATAATATGGAAATTATATCTGAAATTGCTTTAGCTTTTATATCTTTTACTATCGGACTATCATTCAAGGCAAGCTACTTGAGAAGAGTTGGTTTGACTCCACTGATTATTGCCGCCATCGAATCCACATTAGCAGCGGTGCTAGTGGCGGGCTCGTTGATACTCATAGGGAGTGACACAGCATTTTCTCTGATTATGGGAGCAATCGCTGCAGCAACAGCGCCAACTTCAATTTTACTCGTTATGAAAGAATATCGTGCAAAAGGACCAGTATCTGAAATGCTCAAAAGCGTAGCAGCTCTAGATGATGCTACTGCCCTTATTTTATTTGGATTTTGTTCCACTGCAGTTAGAATAATGGTGAACACTTCAGGTGAAAGTATCAATGTCCTATCTTCAATTTTCCAACCAATCTTTAGTGTCTTTATTGCATTGGCTGTAGGTGCTGCTGTAGGTTTTGCTATGAAGTATCCTTTGAAATATACAAAAACATCTGGGCAAAAGCTTGGTTTACTCATTGCTTTCGTATTTTTATCTAGCAGTATTTCGGTTGGACTTGGCGTATCAGAGTTACTCTCAGCTATGATGACTGGTACTGTGCTTACGAATATTTCAAGCGATGCACCACAGATGGGGGAATTTTCTGATCGCATTACACCTCCAATATTCATATTATTTTTTGTATTAGCTGGTGCACAGTTAGATATTCATATCATTCCAACTGTAGGTTTAATTGGAATTATGTATACCGTTTTCCGAATTGTCGGGAAATTCACTGGGGCTTATATTGGAGCTTTATTAACGCATTCCCCTAAAGTTGTTAGAAATTATCTCGGCTTTATGTTGCTACCTCAAGCAGGTGTCGGTATTGGTTTGATTGCCATTTCAGCTGGTATTCTACCTGAGTATGCTGACCAAATCAGAACCGTTGTTTTAAGTGCAACATTGCTGTATGAGTTTTCTGGGCCTGTTATCACTAAACTCGTTTTACGTAAAACCGGTGAAATTGGTGCTATTCCATCAAATGTACAAGAAGCTGCGGATTTTTAAAAATTTATCTATACCCTAACGAAAAACCCGGAAATCAATGACTCCTATAGAGGTCGTTAATTTCCGGGTTTTATTTGTTTTTATGAACGATTTATCCCTGCTATTATACTCGTTTCATTTTTTAATGAATTTCATAAATATAAATCGTACTAACGGCCCCATCACAATTAATTGCAGCGGTAAAGCTACGATCAAGTTTTTTCCGTAAATAGATACGTAATCAAGCATGATGGACTCGGTAGCTTTATCTGTATGAATATACGTAGAAATTAGTCCATATATAGACATAAAGAAGGCCATACCTACAACCATGCATACAGATATCCCAATCACTTTAAAAATTGGATTCTCAGTATTTTGCGTAAGTTTCAGCGCTATTTTTTTTGCGTTTGGACCTACTAGGAACAAATCGAGCATGATTGCAATTGAAAATCCAATTACAAAATCCCCCATTCCTTCTAAAATACTAAGGTGTCCAATCATTCCATTTAAGTACAGATTGTATATGGTCATGAACAATACCATTCCAAAGCACATAATTGAACCAAAATATAAACTTTCTTTTTTCGTATTCGGCATAAATTCTCCTATCTATTTAATTGCTTCAACTATTGTACCCTGAAAGATTCTCATTTCGTAAGTAAGAATTCTATCATAATCGAAGACATAAAAAACTAGGAATGCAGACACTTACTTACATCGTCTGTATTCCTAGGAGGATTCATTATTGTTCAAAAGTATTTGCGTTAACTTCATCTCTTTTAGCAAAAAAGAAAAATGCGCCAAAGATCAAACAACTATAATAAGTGATGATACGCCAGAATATTAGACATAGTATCAATATAGTTGGTTGAAGAATCAGGCCAAATAGCAAAGAAAAACTGTATTCTGCTCCGCCACTCCCTCCTGGTATAGGAACCAATGAGGAAAACATCATGATAAATGCATGAAATGCAATAACCTGAAATAAATTGACATTTTCAATGCCTAGTCCTTGTATGATGAAAAATGGAATACTTAAAAACAAACTCAGTTGTGCTATCGTCAACAAACTACACTGGAACAACAACTTTAAATCAAAACTCATTCGATTACTTTCTTCATGGAATGAAAGAAGCTTACGATCCAATTTTGCTTTCCATAGCTCGTATCGTTCTTTTCTAACAAAAAATGATACTGGTCTCAATACTGAATGAGCAATAAAAAAAGCTACTCGCTTACTTTTTGCGATTGTTATAAGCGTAATGATCACGACTGTATTTAAAATAAATCCGATCACAATCAATAAACTCAATTGGGGAATAGAGTTATTCTGTAAGTACCCAAACCCAAAAACTAACACAATGGTAGAGCTCAAAACGAGCATCGATTGAAAAATGATAAACTTTATTAGTAAAATCGAACTGCCTACACCAACAGATATTCCGTTCTTTTTCATCAGAAATAATTGAGCGGGTTGTCCTCCACTAGCAAATGGTGTGATGGTATTAAAAAATTGTCCAATCATTGTAATTTTGACAGACTCCCAAACAGTCTGAGGACTATCAACTTTTCTAGTGATTCTTCGAAGCACCATAGCTTCTAAAAACCAGTAAAAACACATTACGAGCATACCTATGAGTAACCATCTAACTTCTACTTGTCGTAAATTTTCTACCGCAGCATGTACATCAATATCTCTAAAATGAAATATAATATAACCAACGCTGATACCAAGAACCAAAAACAAGCTAATTAGCTTATTTTTCTTTAATTCAATTCCTATAGATTTCATGATAATAGTCCTTCCATATACTACAAAGTCGCTCTTCAGAGTAATATTGTGCTCCCTCACGCGCTTTCTCTTTTGCATCCTGGTAATTATCTTGATTCAATCTTACTCGCTCAATAGAGGCCGCAAATTCAGCTATTGTATGCCCCTTAATATAGTATCCTTCCAATATAGCCTCGTACAACTCTAAATCTCTGGTTAAAATAGGAATACCACTACTCATAGCCTCCAAAATTGTCATTGGAAACAGTTCATTATAAGAAGGCATAAATAATAAATCTGAAACGTTATAGTAATTATTCATCAAAGCACGATCAATAATACCCGTAAATTGTACATTCTTCGGCGGATGATCAAAAATCTTTTTTAATTCTTCATATCCTGCAGTCATTTTTCCGAACGAAAATCCTCCTACCCAGATAAATTGAACTTGAGGGAGTTGTTTTGAGACCGCAATAAAATCCAGTATTCCTTTACGATGCTGGATTTGTCCAGCTCCGATCACCACAAATGCGTCTTCTGGTATACTCAGTGTTTCTCTAATAGCCAGTTTTTCCTGAATCCCCATTGGGTAGAAGTCTTTTTTTGCTACAAAATTTGGAATATATGTTACTTTTTCCTTCTTGATTCCATGCGCTTCTAATTTAGGAATAAAAGAGGGGTTTACGACCACCAATCCATCCATTCTGTTGTAAAACGAAAGAAGGTATTTATTGAAAATTTTCTTTACGAGAAAAGGTAACTGTAGACTTCCTTCCAGTGTTTCCGGTAAAAAGTGGACATGCCCTACTCTTATCCCTCTTTTTTTTCTGGAGAATGTAGAGAGGTAAAACAAAAAATCCACTGTATGGTAGTGTGTAATATCGGCTTTTATATTTTTATTGATCGTTAATTCATATGTATTTGAATCATCATTGTTCAGTAAGTTGATAAATTCCCTATAAGCCGAACCAACGCCTTGGCCCTTAACTTTTTCTGCTGACGACAGCATATTTAGTTTAAGCATAAATTACCTCTATTTCCCTTTAATGTCTTTCAAATACTATTATGATCTTTAAAGAGATGTCTTCAGTTTTCCAAATCTTATTCTGATAAACTTCTGATCAGTAGATAGTATACCAAAACCTGTTCTAATTGACATTAGACCTTAGACCGATAAAACATAAACTTAACAAAAAATCGGTAATAAATCAGCCCATATTTTATGCTGACTTCCATTTATAGAGTTATAGAGACAAAAAAAGACAACGCCTAAGGACGTTGTCTCATAAAAGCCACTTGCCGGATTCGAACCGGCGACCTCATCCTTACCATGGATGCGCTCTACCTACTGAGCTAAAGCGGCTGATATTTTTTGCAAATAAAAACTCCGCAAGCAGGGCTCGAACCTGCGACAACGCGATTAAC
>NZ_JAYXKP010000007.1:0-176432 GCF_036039175.1 Marinilactibacillus sp. XAAS-LB27
TCATATGGCCTTTCTTTTTACACAATTATATGGACTTTATCTTTTCTCTCCTTTCTTTATTTACTTAGAACTATATACTTTATTTAAAATAATACTAGTACTTATTAATCATATAGTAGCAACGATTCGTTGCCCCCCTGGTGAATGCTAAATTTTAGTTATTTATTTTAAAAATCCCACCATTAATTATTAAAAAACGCAACATTCTCTAATAATGTTACGTTAGTGCATTATCATACTACTATAATCTACTATTTACGTTGACAATTGAGACCAAAAAAATCGGAATCAATAGATAATTGGTGTCGCCCCCCAAAAAGATAAAGTACTCTCTTTTACAATGCTCCTTTCCCCGTTTATGGAATGTAGTGTTCAAATATTCACCGAGAGAGAATTTTTTTTCATTTAGCAAAATAAAAATTTCGATTTTTCGGAAATAGGACTACTGACTGAAGCTAATCATTGGGTTAGGGCTGTACATAGACTTGAATTTCATGAGACTGGCTATCAAAATTATCGTAAATTTCAGTTACAAGGATAATTGTCGTTTCTCTCATATTAATTTGGTTAAGGTAACCTTATATTTTTTTAATTCTTCCCATATATTGTGTTTATTGTAAATAAGACAACTGTATTTACCTTTAATGATTGACCAAGATGCTTGCTATTCCATTCAAATACTCATTGACCACCATCTATTTTAAGGCTAGATCATATTTGATCATAAAAACCGACCCCTATAATTAGATTTTCGGTCTAATATATCAAGGTCGGTTCATTAAGGGGTTCTTTTATTTATTTTTTATCCTAACAGAAATCTTTACTACAAACTCTTCATAACCATTTACTGATAAGTCATCTAAAAGCGTTTCTTCAAAGAAGTATCCTTCAATCTCAATTTGATTTTCTTCTATATAAGTTAAAATTTTTTGGTAACTGACTGACAGATCTGCTTGAACGTTATTGTGATATAACACGATATAATTTCCGGCTTCTTTTATAAAGTTACTATATTTTTCATCTGACATAGTTGTATAAATAGAATCGTATATTTCGTAATTCTTTTTCATTATTTTTTCAGAATGAAGTGTCCAGCCAATCGACTGTGAGAATACGGTTTGCTTTTTGATTGATCGTAAACTTTTAAAATGACTTTGTATACTCTCAAGAAGAATATCGTCATCCACGACCGATCCCGCTTTTGTAGCAAACAAGAATGTTGTTGTCATGTATTCAATTCCGACTTGGTTAAGATCTTTCTCAATGGCTTCAGTTGTACTAGATATTCTTTTATTCAATAATTCTTCCATGGACTGTAATTCTGAGATTTTTTTCTTCAAAACTTTTTTCTCTGTCTCTAGTAACACCACAAGATTTTCTGGCGATTTATGCTTCATATAGTTTTTCACTTCACTTAAAGATATACCTAACGTCTTAAGTAGTCTTATTGCTTCAAAGACCTCTGACTGATAAAAGGAATAATATCGATATCCATTCTCTTTTTTCATTTCAGGAGAAAAAATTCCAATCTTATCATAATAAAACAACGTATCTTTTGGAACACCTACTAAATTAGCAAACTGTCCTGTTGTTAAATAATATTTTTCTTTCATGAATATTTGATCAACTCCTTGACTATAGTGTTACTCCATAGTTTATCATACTAAATAGACTAAAAATAGGAGTATTAACATGAATAAGATAAATGATTTAGGAAAAAAATACACTTTTATTTCTCTCGTGAGTTATGCTATGCCAACTATCATCATGATGATTTTTACGGCTATTTACACAATGGTGGATGGCCTATTTGTTTCCAGATTTATTAATACAACGGCACTCTCTGCCATTAACATCTTTTCCCCCATTTATGGTGTGATTTGGGCAGTAGCATTAATGTTTGGTACAGGTGCGAACGCCATCATCGCTAGACAACTGGGACAAAAAAAGACTTTAGAAGCAAGAAAAAACTTTTCTCTCATCATTATAGCTAGTATGGTCGTTGGGATTTTGTTAACTATATTCGGTCTGCTATTACTACGTCCCTTATTTTCAGTGCTTGGCGCAGACGAAAGTGAGGCGCTGCAAGAATTTACCACTATTTATGGAGGAATCATTATCGCTTTTGTTCCTTTTACTTTTCTACAGATTTTATTTCAGAACTTCTTTGTTACTGAAGGAAAACCACATTTCAATTTAATTATTACAATTATTGGAGGGATAGCGAATATTGTACTTGATTATCTATTTATTGTTCCCTTTAAAATGGGTATTGCCGGAGCTGCCTTAGCGACGGGAATCGGTATGTTTATCCCCGCGATTATTGGCGTCTGGTACTTTTCCCGACCTGAACGAAGTAACTTAAAATTCGTCAAACCAGATTTAGATTGGACTTTTCTGATTCGAACATCTATTAACGGTTCTTCAGAAATGATTTCCAACATGGCAGCTTCTGTTACTATTTTTGCTTTAAATCTATTGATGCTTCAATATTATGGCGTTGACGGTGTTGCTGCTATAACGGTAATCAATTATATATTGATGTTACTCACGGCTATCTTTATGGGATACTCTGCTGGTATTGCTCCTATTATCAGTTATTCCTATGGGGATGAAAATCATAAACAGCTGCAGAATATTGTAAAATACAGTTTTGGATTTATTCTAATTGTATCTATCGCAACTTTTTCAGCTTCATTCGTTTTTAGTACGAGTTTAATTTCATTCATGATTTCTCCAGGAAGTCGTGCTTTCAACATTGCACTTGAAGGCTTCCGAACATTTAGAATCGCATTTGTTTTTATTGGATTCAATATATTTTCTTCTATGTTATTCACGGCTCTTTCTAATGGAAAGATTTCTGGTATCATATCTTTTCTAAGAACTTTTGGATTGGTACTCATTGGATTTTTGATACTGCCTGAAATGATAGGAGAAATTGGCATCTGGGTTACTATCCCATTAGCAGAATTTATTTCTATCCTAATTTCTATTTACTTTATTGTAAGAAAAAATGCTGTTTACAACTATTTGCCTTCTTTTAGAAAGTAATTGACGTCACAAAATATAATTTACAGTCCTTGTATACTTTCTTTATACTGGAATTAAAATCGTTGCTTAATTTTAGAGGGTGCTCATTTGGATAATCTAAAAACTTTTTTATTGAACAAAAAAGAGTACCTATCCAATGTTGTGGCCCTCAAATATTAAACTTATTCGGAGTAAAGAAACCCACTCCCTTTTTTATAGAATTAAGAATTTTAAACTGTATTTTGATAGGCTATTTTGTGATTGAAGGGTATAGGTTAGACTGTTTCGAATTAAAATTTTTAACAATATTGTTGAATGTGTTATAGTTTCCGAAAAAATAAATATTATTCTAACAGAATATAAAGTATTAGTTAACGACGAATAAAATAAAAACTAATATGATACTAATAAGGAGTGTGACTCAGATGAATTTAAATCAATTGCGCTGTCTAGATTATTTAATCAAGGATATAAATGATGCTTACCCACGGCAAATAATAAATGACTATCAGCTATTGTTTAAAATGGGTAGTAAATTATATACGGGGGACTTTGTACTTGAAAGCAAAACCATTCGCTACGATTATAACTTAAGTTTTTTTGCAGACGGAAAACTTAATAATGAATCGGTTCTTAAGCAAGATACAGTACTATCTCCTTTCTGGGAGAATAATCATAAATCTATAGTCAATGTAGTTGATAATGGTAGTTTGTTGTTTGCTTTTTTACTTCAACTAGCTGAAACTTCTGAAAAAGCCATTTTGAATCTTGATATTTTGAATCAATGTCCAGATCTCATTTATAACGTTAAAGAATATGGTACGAATCAAACTTTTGAGTTCATAAGTTGTAAAGATCAAGAACTTGTGCCATATACATTGATCAGCAATATAACTACCCATAAAGACTATCTAGAATTACAAAAATAATAACATTCACTTTGAATTATGCACTTATTTAAAAAAATCGTTAAGCATTTTACCATAGTTAAAAACGCAACATTTTACAATATTGTTACGTTCATAAAAGCGAACGAAGATAATAAAATATAGTTTCTACTATGAACTGAGTCGTTCGAGGTAAAGCCTATCTCATGCGTTTACTCCTGCAAATTGAATTTTTCCATTAATTTAAAGGTGGAAAGCATAAAAAAACAGCTTACGGATTTATCATTTTTAGTTCTTTCAGAAATCATTTAGTTCTCTCACCAAAAGTGGGACCTAAAAAAGAAGATTCTATCGAATGACATCGATAGAATCTTCTTAGAGGTAACTGATGTTACAAATATATGAAATNAAAAGTGGGACCTAAAAAAGAAGATTCTATCGAATGACATCGATAGAATCTTCTTAGAGGTAACTGATGTTACAAATATATGAAATTACGACATCAGCTATTGTACTCTACTTTTTGACAATTAACTGTATAGCTTTCTCTATTTTTTTTGATTGATTTTCTATGCTATCTGAAGGATTTTCTAGACAGTCTTTAAGATTTTCAGCTACAATCATTCCAATCATTCTATCAACACTAGAACGAACGGCACTGAGTTGTGTAACTATATCTATACATTCATCGTCTTGTTGGATCATTTTTTGAACGCCTCTAATTTGTCCCTCTGCTCGCTTGAGACGATTCGTCATTTTGCGTTTCTGTTCTTCACTTTGATTCATCTTTCGTCGTTTCTCCTTTCCAGCTAGACATTCCGCCCATTACATTGATAACATCGTAGCCTTGCTCAGCCAATTGTTCACTCGCCATTGTCGAACGGCCACCAGAGTGACAAATAACATAGTAAGTTGAAGCCTTATCCAGACCAGTCATTTCATTTCCAAGTTGACTAATTGGTAAGTTACGTGCATTCAGTATATGACCATTTTCAAATTCGTCTATTTCTCTAACATCTAAGATAGTACGTGTATTGTTTCTTACTTCTTGGTAAAACTCATCTGCTCCGATTGATCTATACATATACAAGCGCCTCCGGTTTTATAGTTTGGTATAGTGCAAAAGCACCATCAAGATTTTTTACAGTAAATCCATTATTTTTCAACAATCTTTCAGCAATATAGCTTCTTAATCCACTGTGGCAACTGACGATATATTGCTTCGATTGATCCAGTTCATTCAAACGCTCACTTAAATTATCCAACGGAATGTGTACACTATCTTTGAATCTCCCCTGTTTTAATTCAGCAGTATTTCTCACGTCCAATAGAACAGCACCAGATGAAACTTCTTCTTCCAGTTCATGCCATTGAATGGCTTCGCTTAAATTTTCCATTAAGTTTAATCCAGCATATCCTGCCATATTGACGATATCTTTAGCAGCGCCAAATGGAGGTGCATACGTAAATTCTAATTCTGGTAAATCCTCAATCGTCATATTCGCTTTAATTGCTGTTGCCAGGATATCGATTCTTTTATCTATACCGTCAGCGCCAATCGCTTGAGCACCATATATTGTACCGCTTTTTTTATCGAAAATCACTTTTAGTAAAATATTCTCCGCACCAGGATAATATCCAGCATGATTTTTACCCTGTAAGTGAAGGACGTGGACAGATAAATTGTTCATTTTTGCTACACGTTCACTCAACCCTGTAGATCCTGCGACGATATCAAAAGCCCTCACGATAGCTGTTCCGATACTACCTTTATTTTTTCTATTGAGACCTGCAATCACGTCGGCGACCTGTCTACCTTGTCGATTAGCAGGGGAGGCTAGCGAAATCAACGCATCTTGAGTTAAGATTTGTTGGTTAACTACAATTGCGTCTCCTACTGCATAAATATCAGAATTACTTGTCTGATATTGATCATTCACAACAATACCACCACGGTGTCCTAGCGTAAGGCCAGCTGCTTCTGCCAATGTATTTTCTGGTTGAACACCGACAGATAGAAGGGTTAAATCACTCTTAAGCTGCGTACCGTCTTCTAGTTGGACGACTTTTCCCTTATCTTGGAACGCTACCGCCGATTGTCCTGTTAAGACTGCTACGTCGTTAGCCACAAGTTCATTATGCACGTATGCAGCCATTTCCTCGTCAAAAGAAGGAAGGACGTGAGATGCTTTTTCTACAATCGTCACGCTGAGTCCACGTTTTCTTAAATTCTCAGCCATTTCCAAGCCGATATACCCTGCTCCTATGACAACCGCATTCTTAGTATTCGACTGATTAAGACGAGCCATGATTACATCCAAATCTGGAACATTCCGTAAAGTAACTGTGTTTTCTGCTTCTGCTAGCCCTTCTATTGGTGGAATAAAGGCCTTTGCTCCAGGAGAAAGAATCAGCTTATCATAATGATCTTCAATCATTTTTCCGTCAAATTTAACCGTGACTGTTTTATTCTCGGGTGAAATCGCAATAACTTCATGATTCGGTTTCACATCTATATCGAACCTACTCTTCAGTGCTTCTGGTGTTTGAACGATTAGTTTCTCTCGCTCTGCTATTTCTCCAGAAACATGATAAGGTAAACCACAATTGGCAAAGGATACATAAGGTCCTTTGTCATAAACGACAATCTCTACGTCTGATAATAATCTTCTCAACCTCGTTGCAGCTGACATCCCACCTGCGACACCACCTATTATAATTACTCTATCCATTTTTTCGTGCTCCTTTAGTTGTTTTTCCATTGATTCATTCCTCCACGAACATTGATTACCTTATAGCCATTTTTCTCAAGTCGATTACTTGCTTGTTTGCTTCGCATACCGGACTGACAAACTACATAGACCGGTTGATCTTTCTTTCCTTTGAAACGCTGAATCTCGTTTAGTGGCACATTAATAGCCCCATTAATATGTCCGCTGTTGAACTCACTTGACGTCCTGACATCAATCAACTGGGGCTTTTTTGTTAATTGTCTTTTCAATTCTTGGGTAGAAATTTGCTTCATCGGTTTAAAAAATGAAAACATTCGAGTCACTTCTTCCTTTATTATATTATTAAATGAACAGGTTATGCGTTGATTCTTCTACATCACCAATATACGTACCTACGCCGCCATAGTGAACTTCTTCCCTTAAGTCCTCTGATGTGATACCCATTACGTCCATGCTCATCGTGCAAGCTACAAACTTGACGTTTAACGCAATTGCTTGATCAATAAGCGCAGGTAAAGTTTGCACATTTTTCTGTTTCATCACATAGCGCATGAATTTATTTCCTAAACCGAATCCATTCATTCTCGATAAAGGCATATATGTCGGTTCCTTGGGCAATATGGTTTTGAACAGTCCGCTTAAGCCTGATTGCTTTCGATTTGATAAGGAAGGTTTTTTCAGCGCGCTAAGTCCCCAAAACGTACAAAAAATTGTTACCTCTCTTCCAGCTGCTCTCGCGCCATTTGCGATAATCATTGCAGCGATCGCTTTATCCAATTCTCCACTGAACAACACAATCGTCGTACCCCTTGCGGTATGTTCCGTT
Organism: Marinilactibacillus sp. XAAS-LB27; assembly: GCF_036039175.1. Classification (NCBI taxonomy): domain Bacteria; kingdom Bacillati; phylum Bacillota; class Bacilli; order Lactobacillales; family Carnobacteriaceae; genus Marinilactibacillus; species Marinilactibacillus sp. XAAS-LB27. Next base: position 7,476 of record NZ_JAYXKP010000007.1, read on the forward strand.
TGCTGTACTAACTTCTCTTCTTTTTGTACGACGGCTTCAACCACTCCGTCCTGATTGGTCAAACGGATTAATTTATGACCCGTTTGTTTTGCCCAGCTTTCTACATCACTATAAAATCCGGTATCTGTAACCGTTACTTGAACTTGATCACCCAGTTCTATATCAGCGATTTCTTGGCTTAAATGAACAATAGGACCTGGGCATTGCATGCCACTATAATTCAATCGTTTTCTATCCTCTTTCACCACTTCTTGCTTATGCTCCAAAAAGCGTTCATATCCACCTTCCAAGTTCACGACCGAATAACCTTTTTCCTTTAAAAACTCACTAGCCTGTTGACTTCTTTTGCCTGACTGACAATAAATATGATATGTTCGACTCAAATCACCTTCGAATGAATCGATCTCACTGAGCGAATGAAGACGAACGCCCTCTATATGACCACTATCAAATTCTGGACGAGTACGTACGTCAATTAACTGCCCGCTCGCAGCAAGTTGTTTTAAGTACTCTTCAGTGTACTGACCAATGTCTTTACTTTTGATATTTTTCATAGAATCCCCCTTTTTTAAATACCTATAGGGGTATGTTAAAGTAAAAATGTCCATTTGTCAAATACCCATAGGGGTATATTACCCAATGTTCTTTTTAAGTAATTCCCTCTTGCTCACTAAGTCTTTAAGTCATTAATTCGATATGCTCTCTATTTTTTTGACTTCAAGATTTTGATTTCATACTATTTAGCGTTGGGAGAATTTTCTAGCATTGTTTTTCTATACAGAATGAAAGAAGTGATATTCTCTGATAGGCTATAGTTGTTATTAGATCAATATGTCTTTCTTGTAAGTAGCTTATCTTATCTACACTATTTGACACAAATCCTAGTAATCTAAAACGAATAAAAGTTTAAACTTTAGAAAATAAAAAACGAAACATTTTACAATAATATTGCGTTAGAAGCCTTGCTAGAACAGGGTATTTATTTTGTGTTTTTTCTCTAGCGGAATAACTCATCAAAATGAAAAGCATTGTTGCATTATTATGAAGCTGAATACAAATACTTCTACCACAGGAAAATATCTATAAACTTCTTAGAGATAATATCTGAAATATGGATAAGTTGTCTTTTCTCGTAAAAGCCCCGCTGAAGAAACCTTGAACTGGTTTCTTCAGCGGGGCTTTATTATTATATGAAGTATCTACTTAACTTATTGACCAAGGTATTCTTTACAAGCTTTTTCGCATTCGCGGCAAGCTACTGCACAATCTTGGCAGTGCTGCATTTCATGATTTTCGCATTCTTCTGCACAAATACCACAGGCTTTAGCACATGCGGCTACTAGGTCAGGGAATATTTCGCTTTCTCTATAGGCAAAATCTGCTACGATTCCGCACATATCTGCACATACACGATCTGTTCGGATGCAGTTTGCCATCATCTTGACATCGTCTTCTTTTAAACAGGCATCAAAACATTCGTTACACGCTTTTGCACAGGCAGCTACTTTACTGACTAGCGTTTCAACGGCTTGGCTCATTATACTTCACTCCTATTGTATTTTTATTTTCTATCATTAGTCTACGCCCTGTTCAATCTCATGGCAAAAATAACGCTTAGACATAAAAAAGGAACCATGGATCAAGTCCACGGCTCCTCGCTTTAGATGTATCAATATATTATACTTTCACGCCGCTGATTCGGCTTGTTTATGCGAACTTCCATGTTTAATATTGGTTAGTTTACTTGCAGCCTAATCTTCTACGGTTCTTAGACTATAAAGTCGCTACCCCCAAAGAAAATCAATAAATGTAAATACGCCTAGTAAAAGGATAAAATAAATAACAAAATGTCTAAATTTGTCGACCTTAATTTTCGAATAGAAATAATTTCCCAATACAATAGCAAGTACAACTGCAGGAATAGAAGTGAGGTAGTACAACCCTACTTCTTTAGTCCAAAACCCACTCAAATAGTGGCTGAAAATTATTAGTATACTCGATATCAAAAAATGAGCTTGTACATTTTCTTTAAATTGCTTGGGAGGCCAGTCTTTCATTGTACTATAGAGTACTATAGGAATCCCATTCATATTATATGCACTTCCAAGCATACCCGAGGCGAAACCAAATGGAATAGTATAATTAAGGTGTTTATGATCATTACCTATCTGTATTTGTTTTTTACTCGAAATTAGTATTGAATAAATAGAATATATAACTAGTAGAGAGCCTAGTATCAAATTTATCCAACGCTTTTCTACAAAACGTACTAATAGCAGCCCAAAAGGAATACCTATAACTGTGGAGATAGCTAACCATTTTAAAATAATAATATCTAATTGTTTCCAGCTATTGAATAGAGAAAATAATGCTACAGTGAATCCTACTAAACCGACCAAAGCTACCGCTGACGAAAAAGGAATCGGTAGTAATGCAAGCAGTGGCATACTTATGACAGAATCTCCAAATCCAAATGTCGCACGCATTAGAGATCCTAAAAATACTGATCCCACAACTAAGAAAATCAAATGTATTTCCATACGTCCTCCAAATTATTCAAATTTAATCTCCATGAACCACAATAATATTTTCTGAAAATACGTTAAAGGTAACATATACTAAACGTAAGATTCAAGATTGTTTAGCATATTTAAATTTTGTACAAAAAAAGTTGCAGTTTTCTGCAACTTTTTTTGATGTTTTATATTAAATTTATGCTGAACTTCTCTTACCAATCTCTATAAAATCAATTATACTTTTGCTACACTGCCTTGTTCCACGTAGACCATCAAGATCGAAATATCTGATGGATTGACGCCGCTGATTCGGCTTGCTTGCGCGATCGTTTCTGGTTGAATTTTTGTTAATTTTTCGATGGCTTCTGTTGCGATACCATTGATTGAGCTATAGTCGATACCTTCTGGAATGCGTTTGTTTTCCATCCGTTTGACCTTGTCCGCTTTACGATAAGCTTTTTCAATATAACCTTCATATTTAATGACAATCTCAACTTGTTCCATAACTTCTTTAGATAACGGTTCTTCTGTTGGCGCAAATTGAATAATATCTGGGTATTTAACATAAGGGCGACGAATGAAATCATACACTAAAATACCATCTTTCAATTGTGGCTCACCTTTTTCTTCAAGATAAGCAGTAACATCTGTCGGTTTTAGGCGAATTTTTTTCAAACGAGCCAATTCTTGTTCTACTTGTGCTTTTTTATCTAGGAATAACTGATATCTTTCTTCTGAAAGTAACCCTAGTTCACGACCAATTTCACTTAATCTGAAATCTGCATTGTCGTGACGTAATAATAGACGGTATTCTGCACGTGAAGTCAGTAAACGGTAAGGTTCATTCGTTCCTTTTGTGACCAAATCATCGATCATAACGCCGATATAGCCTTCGTTACGTTTCATGACGAATGGTTCTTCTCCTTGAACAAGACGCGCTGCATTGATTCCAGCCATCAAACCTTGTCCACCAGCTTCTTCGTAACCCGATGTTCCATTCATTTGACCGGCAGTAAATAATCCACTGATCATTTTTGTTTCAAGTGAAGGACGTAGTTGGTATGGTTTAACCACATCGTACTCGATTGCATAACCTGTACGCATCATTTTCGCATTTTCTAGACCCTCTACTGAATGTAATACTGCTAACTGCACATCTTCAGGTAAAGAAGAAGATAAACCTTGTACATAAACTTCGTCTGTTGTTTCACCTTCTGGTTCTAAAAACAATTGGTGGCGCGGTTTGTCAGAGAAACGAACCACTTTATCTTCGATAGACGGGCAGTAACGAGCGCCGACACCTTCAACGATTCCTGTAAACATGGGTGCACGGTGCAGATTTTCACGAATGATATCATGAGAAGTTGTACTGGTATACGTTAACCAGCAAGAAGTTTGGTCTTGAAGATATTTTTCATCTGGCGTTTCAAAACTAAAGTGATGTGGTTCTAAATCTCCAGGTTGTTCTTCTGTTACCGAATAGTCGATGGAATCTTTATGGATTCTTGGTGGTGTTCCTGTTTTGAAACGGTCCAAATCAAAACCAAGTTCTAGTAAATTCTCAGATAATTTGATGGATGGTTGTGTATTGTTGGGACCTGAAGAATATTTTAGTTCCCCAATCACGATTTCTCCACGAGAAGACGTACCCGCTGTTAAAATAACCGCTTGGGCACGGTAAATGGCACCCGTATTGGTGATTACGCCTTGAATAATATTGTCTTCAACGACTAACTCATCAACGATCCCTTGTTTCATATCTAGGTTTTCTGTTCTTTCAATCGTACGTTTCATTTCAATGGAATACAGATGTTTGTCTGCTTGAGCACGTAAAGCACGTACTGCCGGTCCTTTGGCAGTATTAAGCATACGCATTTGAATGTATGTCTTGTCGATATTACGGCCCATTTCGCCACCTAAGGCGTCCATTTCACGCACGACGATTCCTTTAGCAGGTCCGCCAATCGATGGGTTACATGGCATATGAGCAACCATATCTAAGTTGATTGTGATCAGTAAAGTCTTTGAACCCATTCTTGCGGCTGCAAGTGCTGCTTCTGATCCAGCATGACCAGCACCGACAACGATGACATCGTATCTTCCAGCTTCATAAGTTTGCATCAAGTTGTTCCTTTCTAATATAAAGTCCGTTTATAAGGTTAATGGTTTATTTTCCTAAGCAGAATTGACTGAATAATTGCGTGATCAATTCATCTTGTACACTATCTCCAGTGATTTCACCTAGTAAGTCCCAGGCTCTAGTCATATCGATTTGTACTAAATCGACTGGCATACCAGTTTCAATACCTTCTATCACATCATCAAAAGCATCGACTGTCTCATTCAATAAGGCAATATGACGTACGTTTGATACGTAGGTTGCGTCGCGTTCACCTGTTTTCCCTGAGAAGAATAGATCAGCAATTTTTGCTTCTAGATCGTTCATACCAGCACGTGTCACGATGGATGTCTGGATAATGCTTGCTGGATCAACAAGCTGATTCAACTCGTCCATATCTAACTTTGTTTCAAGGTCCATTTTATTTAAAATCACAATTCTATGGTGTTCCTCTGTTGCTTCGATCAGTAATTTGTCTTCTGGTGTCAACGCTTCGTTCTGGTTGAATACCAGTAAGACTAGGTCTGCTTCTTTCAATGCTTTACGACTACGTTCAACACCGATTCGTTCGACGATGTCTTCCGTTTCGCGAATCCCTGCCGTGTCAATCAGTCTAAGCGGCACGCCTTTAACGCTGACGTATTCTTCCACAACGTCACGCGTTGTGCCGGCGATTTCTGTCACGATAGCTTTATCTTCTTTAATCAAGACGTTCAGCAAACTGGATTTCCCAACGTTCGGTCGACCAATAATAGCCGTTGCGAGCCCTTCACGCAAGATTTTTCCTTGGCTTGCTGTATCTAGTAAAGCTTCTACTTGTGCTTTCACTTTTTCTGCTTTTTCGACAAGTAGTTTCGCTGTCATTTCTTCTACATCATCGTATTCAGGATAGTCGATATTCACTTCTACCTGCGCTAGCGTACTTAAAATATCTTGACGCAGGTTTCTAATCAAGCGGGAGAGATCTCCATCAAGCTGTGTGACCGCCATATGCATCGCTCTATCCGTTTTCGCACGGATTACGTCCATTACCGCTTCTGCTTGAGATAAATCGATTCTACCGTTCAAGAAAGCCCTCTTTGTAAACTCGCCAGGTTCTGCCAGACGTGCGCCATTATGCAAAACAGTCTGCAATACTCGGTTAACGGCCAGTACACCGCCGTGTGTATTGATCTCAATCACATCTTCACGAGTATAGGTCTTTGGTGCTTTCATTATAGAGACCATAACTTCATCAATCTGTTCTTCGGTTTTTGGGTTCACGATATGACCATAATGAATCGTATGTGTCGGTTGATTTTTTAACGTTTTATTTCCTAATTGGTAGACACGGTCTGCGATTTCCATCGCTTCGTCCCCACTGATTCGAACAATTCCAATACCGCCTTCACCAGGAGGGGTAGAAATTGCTGCAATAGTATCAAATTCGATTGCCATTTTAAGGTATTCCTCCTATTTTTCTTCACAAAAAAAGTGCCTGGTCCACCCCAATAATGCCTACTTAAATAGACCTGAGGTGGAAAAGCACTTTCACTACTTTACCACTATTTAACTTACTCATATTCTGTCTTGCTCAACACTGTAAATGATATAAGGAATGGGTAAAAAAGTCAACCACTTAACTTATTTTTTATTAGTGAATTGTGAACAGAAATATTTAAAATGTTCACCGGTTTCTCTTTTAAACCAGCTCTTCTTCTACATCGTTCATCGCCTTACGGTTAACGCGTTCTTGCGAGACTTTTTCCTCCACGAAATTAAGTAGCTTTTTATTTAAGGCCTTATCTGCATAGGTTGGCGCTTGATCCAACGATTTTTCAGCTTTTTCAAGCCAGCTTTCTGCTTGATCCAGATCTTTGTCGATCCAGAAGGCCATCGCTGCTTTGATTCTATATGTTTCCAACTGACTCGTTTTCAAGTATTGCTTGAAAACTGGGTCTTCTTTGATCTCATCTTGAATCATTGTATCTTCCGTTTCCATTGTAAGATGACAGAACAAATAATCTCTTGAAATGTCCATCTGATACGACTTGACCATCTGCGAACGCTGATTCCATAAAGGTTCAATCAGTTCCAGTGCATGACCAAAATTCTCTGCTTCTAGTTCCCGGTTAATCCGAACGAGCACTGTGTAAGCATTAAATTGTTCTGTCATAGGTTCATTAGGATTCTCAATCAAGTCATGATCTTTGATCTCTCCATACATTTTCCCATTGACGAATTCTTCACTAAGTCTTAGTTGTTGGAAGAGTTGCGGCCGCTTATTAGGGTCCATCTTTAGTCGTTTCAACGTATTACCATCTGTAATACTAAAAGGAATCAAGTTTATGACACCAGTGAATATCCCCGTAAAAATAAAGCTATAAAGATAAACAGATTGAATCCCCAATAAAACAATACCTAACCCGATGGCAGCCGTAATAAAGTTCGCTAGAGCTCCTCCAAATAAATAAAGACGGTACGGTGGATTGTCGTCCTCTTCTGCTGGAATCATTAAACATTGTCCACCCGTTCCAGCTATGGAAAATTTTGCCATTCTGTATTGATGTTGTTCTTTTACAATTGCCCAATTTGCTATTCTAAAAAAGGAAAAGTGATATCCTGAAACTTTACCTGCTATCAAATGACCCACTTCATGAATAACGATATGAATAAATCCGAAAATCGCGATACTAATCAAAATAAGTCCTGCTCGAATCAGTAACCATCCGATGTCTGTATCTGTCATGGCTGCATGGTACCCTATCCAAAAACCGATCACAGCACAAACGGCTATATATAAAGTAATTAAAACTTTTTTCACGTGAACACCTCTCAACTGAATCTTATTTTCTCAATTATAAATCAAACATCTACTATACACTACGATTTATTTTTTTACTAAAAAAGCGACTATCTATGGTAAAATCCTATAGAGAATGAATAAAGGAATGAATCACTTGAGTAAATTTCATGAAATATTCGTCGATATTGAATCAGCTATTTTAAACCAAACCTATAAATCTGGAGATTTACTCCCGAGCGAGAACGATTTAACAAAACAATACAATGTTTCGCGTGAAACAATCAGAAAAGCCTTAACGCTCTTACTAGAGAGTGGCTATATCCAAAAGAAACAGGGTAAAGGCTCCATTGTTTTAGATGTTAAACGGTTTGATTTTCCAATTTCTGGCTTAACCAGTTATCAAGAACTTCAAAACGCTCAAAATATCTCTAGTCAGACTCTGTTGATCGAAAACAAGATTACTAAAATCCCTAAGCATATTGCAGAGTTTTTAAAAGTTCCTGAAAGCACGGAAGTCCATACGGTGATTCGTGCTCGAAAAGTCAATCAGGAGGTAGTGATATTAGATAAAGACTACCTGCTGACTTCGGTTATAGAAGAACTTCCAGATGAAGAAGCAGAAAATTCTCTTTATCACTATATCGAACATAAACTTGGCCTTAAAATCGGATACGCTAGAAAAGAATTCACGGTTGAACCGGTTACCAATGAGGACCGTACCTTAATGTCTCTCCATGATGATCACCATATCGTGGTAACCAGAAGCGATGTCCATCTCGAAGATACCAGACTATTCCAATACACCGAGTCTCGTCACAGACTAGATAAATTTCGCTTTGTCGATTTCGCTAGAAGACGCGGACCACAAACTTATTAATATATATAAAGAGTGACGCGATGCATCTTACAGCATCGCGTCACTCTTTTTTAATGAGCTTTTAGTGAGTCGTTCCACCAATCGCTTTTAAATCTTCTTTTCCATCAAAAGCAACAATTGCTTCGATAGCTTTTGTAATACCCGAAGCGATATCTTCAAGGTTCATGGCCGGTTTGCCTGGTTTATCCAATACTTGTGAAGGAATAAACGGCACATGCATGAATCCTGCTTTGATTTCTGGATATTTCTTATCGATCATATATTGTACTTGATACATAATATGGTTACATACAAATGTACCTGCAGAATTAGAAACGGATGCCGGAACACCTGCTTTTTTCATCTCTGTCACCATCGCTTTAACGGGTAATTGAGTGAAATAAGCTGATTCTCCATCTTCTTTGATGGCTACGTCGATTGGCTGATTCTCTTCATTATCGGGAATTCTAGCATCGTCTACATTGATGGCTACACGTTCAGGAGTCAATTCAAATCGTCCCCCTGCTTGACCGATGTTCAGTACATAGTCAGGTTTGAACTCTGCAATAGCCTCGTCTGTTACTTCTGCACTTTTTCCAAATACAGTAGGAATCATAACTTTTTTAATTTCTGCTCCATTAATGGTATCAGGGATTTTCTTTACTGCTTCCCATGCCGGATTTAAACTTTCTCCGCCAAATGGATCAAATCCTGTAACTAAAATTTTCATATTCATCGCTACCCTTCTTTATTCATTATATCAGAAATACCCGATTCAATAGAAGTCCTCTGTCCTAAAATGCCCAGAAGTACATTAAAATGACATGGAACACAATCATGATCAAAGCCATTGGAATTTGTTCTTTGATAACGCCATTTTCATTTTTCATTTCAAGTAAGGCTACTGGCAAAGCATTAAAGTTTGCTGCCATTGGTGTCATAAGCGTTCCACAAAATCCGACTGTCATCGCTAAAGCCCCAGCAACTGCTGGATCTCCACCTTGTGAGATAACAAAAGGAATCCCAATCCCTGCTGTTATGACCGTGAAGGCTGCAAAGGCATTCCCCATAATCATTGTAAAGATAACCATCCCAGTTGAATACGCAATAACTCCGACTAAAGGATTTCCTTGTGGTAAGAAACTAGAAATCCCGTTGGCAATCACTTCACCGACTCCAGCTTGAGTAAAGATCACGCCTAATGCAGCTAGTAACTGCGGTAAGAAACCTACTGGACCAACTTGCTGAACCATTCTGTTTCCATCTTCTAACGCAAGGTTCGGAGAGGATTTCGTAATGATCATTGCTACGATTAAGGAAGTCACCGCTCCAATACCAATTCCCGCTTGCCCACCAAGTGGTGTAAATTGAGCGACCCCCACAGCAACAACAGCTAGTACAACTACAGGAAGAAAAACCCAATTTCCAAGTTTTTTACTAGACGCTTGTGCTTCTTCTTCTGTTACTTGTTTTATATGGCCAATTTTCACTTGCTTTAATAGTGTCAATAAACCAACAATCAGTAAAATCGCTCCAGTGATCTCAAAAGGAATATAGTTTCCTAAAGCGAATGTAATGCCTAGTAGTAACCAGAACACTGCAGTTCCAAATTTGGCTGGATGTGACTTGTCCGTTGCGACTTTAAAAGCTACATATGCAAGCAGTAAACCCACAAGAATAAAAAAGAACTCCAATAAATTATTTACGAATGCTTCCATTATGATTTACCTGCCTTTTTCTCTTGATTTGCTTGATTGTATTTGCGGTTCATCTTGCGGTCAAATAGAATATTTGATACTACAACAATAACAAGTGCAAAAAGCGCTACTGGAATCGTCGCAATAACAATATCTATAGGAGAAATTACGTATCCTAAAGAGTCCATCGTACTAGTAATCAATAAAACACCCGAAGCTGCAATAAAGGTATTTTGCGCAAAGAAGTTCCCAAAGTTTTCTGTAGCTGCGGAACGCGCTTTGATTTTTTCTGTATCTTCTTCACTGATTTCGCCGTATTTAGTCTTAGCCGCTGCTTGAGACATTGGTTCAATTAATGGACGAACAAATTGTGTTTGTCCTTGCATCCGAATAGAAAACGTACCCGCTAGTTCCCTGAAGACCATGTAGATCGAGAAAAGTTTTCCGGCTGTGATTCCGTTGATGTTCTCAAGAATACGAACAGCTTGCTGACGCAGCCCCGCTCTTTCTGCGATACCAATCATCGGTAGCGTTAGTAAAAATAACGTCACTAATCGGTTATTAACAAAAGCTTCCCCCATAATAAATAGAAACTCGAAAAATGAAATACCTGATACTAGTGCTGTAACAAGTGCTGCAATCAAAACGACTGCAATCGTGTCGAATTTAAAAATGAACCCAACGACGATAATTAAAATACCAATTAATCGTATAATTTCCATACCTATCCTTCTCCCAAATAATAATATAGTTGTCTCAATTTTAAATCATAGCACCTAACGATAAACGAGTCAAAATTTGAGAGAGTTAAAAATACAACTAGCGTTTTCTCATTGTTAAGATACTTTCTACCAACAAAAAAGCAGTCTATGATAGTAAAGGTACTTACTGTCATAAACTGCTTCAAATTATCATTCAATTAATTTAATAAAAAAGCGATAGTTTCGTACGGTTGCATCACGAATGTTGATTCCAACGGTCGCTGTTCTTTATTACCCAACACATATTGTGCATCCATTTCTAACAAATGACGCGGTATATCAAATACTGCTTCATCTGCATAAAAGTGGTTCAAAACAAGTAGTGTTTGATTTTCATACGTTCTGATGTAAGCAAACACACTTTGGTGACCCAATTCAACGGGTTCATAAGAACCTTCTTGAATAATTTTATACTCTTTACGTAACTGGATTAATTTTTTATAGTACTCACGGATGTTTTTACTGACTCCATCATTCTCCGTGTTGCGTTCTTTATAATTTTCAGGGATCTTTAACCAAGGTTTTCCTTCTGTAAAACCAGCGTTTTCAGAAGCAGTCCACTGCATCGGCGTACGTGCATTGTCTCTAGATTTAGCCTGAATAATCTCCATAATTTGATCTTCTGGCAGTCCGTCTTCTTTTAATTTCTGATACGCATTGTGTGTTTCGATATCTACATAGTCATCAATATGCTTGTAATTCGGGTTCGTCATGCCAATTTCTTCACCCTGATAGATAAATGGTGTCCCTCTTAGGAAATGGATAGTTTGTGCCAAGATCGTCGCTGTTTCGAAAGGATATTTCTCAACATCTCCAAACCGATTATTCGCCCGTGGCTGATCGTGGTTGTTCCAAAAGACCGCATTCCAACCCCCACCTTCATCCATTCCTCTTTGCCATTCGTCCAGTAGTTTCTTTAATTCCAAGAAATCAAACGGTTGAGTTGTCCATTTTTCACCATCTTTGTAATCTACTTTCAAATGGTGAAAACTAAAAATCATCGACAATTCATCTCGTTCAGGATTTGAGTACTGTACGCCATTTGTCACGGTTGTTGAGCTCATTTCTCCAACTGTAATTACGTCTTCGTACTTGCCGTATGTTTCTCTATTCAATTCGTGAATATACTCGTGGACGATTGGTGTGTCTGTGTAATGAGATTTTCCAACGCCGTCATCTGCATCTTTTAATTCTTCGTCTTTTCCAATCACATTAAGGACGTCAAAGCGAAGTCCTTTCACACCTTTTTCCAGCCAGAAGTTGACGGCATTGTAGAGTTCCTGACGGACCTCTGGATTTCGCCAATCTAAATCTGCTTGGGTTTTATCATAGAGATGTAAGTAATACTGATCTGTATTTCCAAATTTAGACCACGCATCTCCGCCAAATTTAGATTCCCAGTTTGTTGGAAGACTGCCATCCGCTTTTCCTTCTCTTAGAATATAATAGTCTTGGTATTTCTTTTCTCCCTTTAAGGCTTTCTGGAACCACTCGTGTGAGGTAGAAGTATGATTCAACACCATATCTAACATCAGGGAAATACCACGTTTTTTGGCTTCTTCTACAAGTGTATCGAAATCTTCAAAAGTACCAAACATCGGATCAATAGAGGTATAATCTGCTACGTCATAACCATTGTCGTTTTGAGGTGACTTGTAAAAAGGATTCAGCCACAACATATCTACACCTAAATCTTCTAGATAAGGTAGCTTTTCAATAATACCTTTCAAATCACCTAGCCCACTTCCATCCGTATCTTTAAAGGATTTTGGGTATGCCTGATAAATTACTTTGTCGTGAAAATATGTCATCAAATTCTTCCTTTCTATATTTATAGAAAAAGGACTGATTCTTAAGTACCGGATATTCGTCTAAATAAATGCTCTAGACAGCTTCGGTCTTATAGAACCAATCCTTTTCTAACGGTTAACGATTCTTTCATTTAGAATTTTCAGCTCGATTATTGACCTAATTTAGGAATCGGTAAGTTTGTGTTTTCCCATTTAGTCAAGATGCCTCTTTTTTCAAAGAAGATCGTTAAAATGATGGGTACTACAAATGCAACGGCCATAGCAATTAAGAATCCTACCATAGAATCTGGCTGAATACTCAAGAATCCTGGGAGTCCTCCAACTCCGATAGAATTCGCTGTTACGTTCATCGCTACAGAAATCATACCAGCAAAGGCTGAACCAATCATTCCTGCCACGAATGGGTAAACAAATTTAATATTGATACCAAACAGTGCCGGTTCCGTTACCCCTAGATAAGCAGAAATAGCAGCTGGAATAGATACCTGCTCTTCTTTTTTATTACCCCAGTGCATAATGATCATACCCAGAACGGCAGATCCTTGTGCGATATTCGATAAGGCAATCATCGGCCATAAGTTTGTACCACCGTAATCTGCAACTAATTGTAGATCAATTGCGTTAGACATATGGTGTAGACCTGTGATAACTAGCGGTGCATACAGGCCACCAAACACGAATCCAAAGATCCAACTAAAGGTTCCTGAAAGTCCCCAGTTTACAACTTGAGAAAGACCTGTTCCCAGTGTCCAACCAATCGGTCCGATTACAGCGTGTGCGATAAAGATTGTTGGAAGTAGTGCAAATAATGGAACAAAAATCATTGAAATGGCTTCTGGAATAAATTTACGTAACCATTTTTCAAGATACGCTAGCAAGAACCCAGCCATCATCGCTGGAATAACTTGTGCTTGGTATCCAATTTTATCTAATTGGAAGAAACCAAAGTCCCATTGTGAGATGTCTCCAGCAAGGATATCTTGAACTCCATATGCATTTGCAAGTTGTGGAGAGACTAATGTAAGTCCTAAAACGATACCCAATATCTGAGTGGTCCCCATTTTTCTTGTAACACTCCATGTAATACCTACAGGTAAGAAGTGGAAAATCGCTTCACCTGGAAGCCACAAGAAGTCATTTACACCAGCCCAGAATTGAGAAACATTGACAATCTTATTGAAAATTGGGTCACCAGCATCGGTTACTTGAGGTACGCCATCAACAATTAGTCGTCCTAATGATTCAAATTCGATACCTTCTAATACATTACGAAATCCTAATATTAAACCACCAATAATAATTGCGGGAATAAGTGGCGTGAAAATTTCAGCTAGAGCGCCCATGAGTCTTTGTAGCCAGTTCATATTTTGTGTGCTGGCTTTTTTTACGTCATCTTTAGAGACACCTTCAAGACCGGAAACATCTGAAAATTCATTATAAAAGTCTGCTACTCTGTTACCAATAATAACTTGAAACTGTCCAGCTTGAGTGAAGGTTCCTTTTACTGATGGAATCTCTTCTATCCTCTTGACGTCTGCACTAGATGGATCGTCTAAAACAAATCGCATACGGGTCGCACAATGCGTTACAGCGTTAACATTTTCTTTCCCGCCAATAGCATCCAGCAACTCTTTAGCATCATTCTTAAAGTCTGCCATGTTATTTCCTCCTAAATATCGTTTTAACTTGTATATACAAGTTGTTCGTTAACGTAACTATACTCCAAAAACTTTTGGGATGCAACCGTTTTTATATTTTATCTCTCCTCTCTTACGTGTCCGTTTACCCTGTCTATCCTGTCCTTGTTCTCTTCATGACAATTTTATCATTTAGTCCTTGATTTTCGTTAATAAAAAGCCCTTCAAGCGACTGTAGGCATACTCAGTACTTGAAGGGCGGACAATTTGATTTTATAAATGAAGCAACTTTCTTAAATCACCGACTAAATAAAGGGATCCAAATACGACGATGATTTCCTCTCTTTCGGCTTCTTTTTCGATGTAATGCTGGATATCTTCCACTGATTTTACGAATCTTGCAGACTGTCCTCTATTATTCAGTACAGTAGCGACTTCTTCTGCATCAAATCCTCTCCAAGGATCTGGTGATACCGTTAAAACTCGTCTCGCTATATCTGAGACAACTTCGATCATATCTATATAGGCTTTATCTTTCATCATGCCTACTACAAATGTAACTTTTTGATCCGGAAATAACCTTCGGATGTTTTGACTCAATAGCGCGACACCTTGTTCATTATGTGCACCATCTACTAAAACGAGTGGTTCTTCCCGTAACACTTCCATCCTGCCAGCCCAGAATGCTTTTTCTAGTCCTTTTCTAATTACTTCATCCGTAATCATTTCATACATAGGCTTTAATTTTAAGGCCGTTTCTATCGCTAGCGTAGCATTTGAAAGTTGGTGGACACCAACCATCTTGATTTTCAGATTCTTGTACTGCTTGTAGTTGAATTTCTGTCCTTTTATAGATGCAGACAACTGTTCAATATCAGACTGGTTCAATACCTTAAGCTCTGCTCGTTTTTCCTGTGCACGTTCTTCAAAAACCGGTCGTAGCTCGTTTCCACAATCGTAAACAACCACAGAACCGTTCGTTTTAATGATTCCAGCCTTTTCCTGAGCGATTTCTTTTAAAGTATGTCCAAGCATATTCATATGATCTAAACCAATCGATGTGATAACCGCCACTTCAGGTGTTTCAATAATATTCGTTGAATCTAGTCTTCCACCAATTCCTGTCTCCAAAACAACTAGATCACAATTTTGACGACTGAAATAAACAAACGCAACAGCTGTCAATATTTCAAACGAATACAGTTTTTCAGACAGTTCTGTTTCAACTTCTTCTACATAACCTGCTACTTTTTCAGTACACTCTATAAAGTCCTGATCAGAAATGAATTTTTGATCCACTTGAATGCGTTCGTTTACGACTTCAAGATGTGGAGACGTAAAGAGGCCCACTTGCATACCGGCTTCTCTTAGAATCGAAGAAATAAAAGAAGCTGTAGTGCCTTTTCCATTTGTTCCCGCTATATGAATAAACTTTAGCTGATTCTGCGGATTACCTAGTTTTTGCATCAAGCTCGCCATGCGGTCAAGATTTTCTTTTTTTCCATTTCCGCGATTTGTATTTACAAGTGTTGTAACTTCTTCCATATTCATAAACCACGCCTACATTTCTAAGTTTTTCTTTATTATACAATCGAGTGACCAGATTGTCGAAAACGACTACACTCTATTGCATCGTTTCATCTTATTTATATTCATAATAGTCTTGCGCATGTACCGCTTCAAACCCAACCGACTCATATAATCCTAGAGCGCGGTCATTTTTTGTTTCCACATCCAGATGAACAGAATTCCCCTTTTCGCTTTCTTGTCTGACAACCGATTGTAGCACCTTGCGACCGATCCCTTTCTTTTGATACTTTGGTAAGATTGAAAATCCATAGATCCAAGCCTCCGTTTTTTCTCTTGTGACACGAATTTTACCAACTGACTCATTGTTGACTTCAATCATGTACAGATCCGTATCTTCTTCGCCATTGATTCTACTTTCCATCTCCACTGCATCTTCTCTTAGAATACCAAAGGATTCTACATCAAGCTGAACCCGTCTATCTAAATCCGATAGAGTCGCTTGGCGTAATACGAAATCGGTTGCCACCTCAAGGGGCCTCGATTTCCACTTCATTTGATGTTCCGTGAAAGCATAGCTTGCTCCTTGTTTTTTCAAAAATCGTTTAGCTGATTGAGAACTAGCTGGTGCATTTAATAGAATGTTCTTATAGCCTTTCTCTCTCACGACCCGCATCGCTTCTGTAAATAACTGCGTGAAATAATCTTTCTGGCGCTCACGAGGTTTAACCATTCCCGTTACTTCAACGGTTGACCCAAATGCGTACAATCCTACAAAAGCAATCAGTTCGTCCTCTTTATAGTAAAGAAATTCGTTTTGGTCATCTTCGCGTGCACGCAGCATTTCCCAGTTTAGCTTGAGCTCTAACTTGTCGAAAGCCTCTACTTCTTTTTGAAGCTCTTCTATATCAAAAAGTTGTTGGTTTGTAAGCATATGGATCTCCTTAAAAGTTTTTTTCATTCTTATTTAAAACCCCATTGTTTACTTTTAATGATTAACAATAAAAGTCAGATTAACAAAAAATAGTCATGCATAACCGAAGTTAGACATGACTATCTCAGATAAAGAACAATTATTTTTCAGGTTCCACTACTAAATAACGATGAGGTTCTTTGCCTTCAGAATGTGTTTGGATACCTTGATGATGATTCAAGAAACGGTGAATCAATTTTCTTTCATGCGCAGGCATGGGTTCAAGAACAACTGGACGTTTGGTGTGTTTCACTTTATCTGCTGTTCTTTTAGCTAATTGCTCAACGGTTTTCTGACGACGATCTCTATACGCTTCTGCATCTACTTTAGCGAAAAATTTCGAATCAGCAAGTTGATGTAATTGAATCTGAGCAAGCGTCTGTAAGCTATTCAAAACTTTCCCATGACGGCCAATGACTAAGCCAGCATCTTCTGTTTCTATATTGTACTGAACTTTTTTCCCTTGTCTTTGTACATGAACAGAGACATCTTCAATACCCATCTTGTTTGTAACATCTTTCAAGTACTCCGCTACTTGTTGAATACCTTCAGCATCTCTTTGTTCGATTTCTCTTTGCTGTTCTTCAGAAATCACCGGTTTCGCTTCTTCAGAATCCTCTGTAGAAGCCATTACAAGTGGCTTCTCATCTGATGATTGATTCCTAGTTTCTTCGACTTCTTCGGGACTTTCTGCAACAGGTTCTACGATTTCTTGATCAGAAGAAGGTTCTGTTCCTGTTTCACTTTCAACAAACAAAGGTTTTTCAGGAGCTGGTTTGTCCTTGGGCAAAATGTCTTCTGATGAAAAAGAAGAGTCAAATACACTTTTAATTGCACTTGTTGCTTGCTTTCTCTTAACGACGACGACCGCATCTTTTTGCCCTATTCCTAGAAACCCTTTTTTACCAGGTTCTGCTACTTCAATATCCGCTTGCTCTATTTTTAACCCTAAAGCTTTTAATCCTTTTTCGATTGCAACTTCAGTTGTAGGTGCCTGTGCTGTATATTTATCAATCACGAATAATGCCCTCCGTTCAACGATAGGTATGTTTATTCAATCAAATCATATCAAACATGTACCTTAGATTATTTTCTTACGTTACGCCCAAGTTTCTGCGCTTTCTTCATAGCTCTTCTACGTTCACGTTCAGCTTCTCGCTCTTGTTCTTCCTTCAGTTCGCGCTCACGACGCGCTTTGAAAGGATTTTGTAAGAATACGGTCTGTAATGCTGCAAATCCATTGGATGCTGCAAAGTAAAGTGCTAGAGCACTAGATAATCTGAATGTAATCAATACAATGAACAACGGCATAATGTACGTCATGACTTTTCCGCCAGCTTGCGGTCTTCCCATGCTCATCAAGTACGAGTTTGCCAGTGTGAAAATACCAGCTAAAATCGGCAAGATCAAGTAAGGATCGGGTGCACCCAAGTTGACCCATAAGAAGTCGCCTGTTCTAAGAATAGGCGTTCTATTCACTGATTGATACAATGCGATAAAAACAGGCATTTGAATCAACAATGGTAAGAATCCTAGATATGGATTAACTCCTGCATCTTTATAAAGTCTTTGTTGTTCTTCTCTTAATTTCTGTTGTGTTTCAGTGTCTCTTGAAGAATATTGTTCTCTTAATTCTGTCATCTGCGGATTGATTTCGTTCATCTGTTGCATATTTTTCTGCTGGAAATGCGTGATTGGAATCAGCAAAGCACGAATAAATACTGTTACGAGGATAATCCCCATACCGTAACTATTATTAAATAGTCCAGATACCCAAATAATCAACTGAGCAAAATTATAAATCACGACGCCATCCCAAAATCCTTCACTTTGAGCAGTAACATCGCTTGTACCACAAGCAGCTAAAACAAATACGACTGCAAGCATGCTAAGCATCAATAGCAATCGCTTACGTTTTTTTACGATAGTAGACATTTCTTTCCTCTTTTCCAAAGTCTTGTGCGCTAGGTTAATTATAAATCAAAACCTGCTTTTAGAACATCCTTATTTTAAAAATAGCAAACGCTCATTTACTCACTGATAGTCATTTTAGCTAGTTTCAAAACATGTGATAAGCTTTTTTTCACTTCAACATAAGACATACTAGCTGCTGGATTTCTTGCGATAACGAGAAAATCTCTCTCTTGTTTCAATAAACTTTCTTGATCGAACTCTGTCAGTGCTTGTCTGATTTTTCTTTTTACGGCATTACGAGTTGGTGCGTGACCTAATTTTTTGCTAACAGAAATACCTACTCTAAAATGAGCTTGATCTGGC
The DNA here is from genome assembly GCF_036039175.1 of Marinilactibacillus sp. XAAS-LB27. Classification (NCBI taxonomy): domain Bacteria; kingdom Bacillati; phylum Bacillota; class Bacilli; order Lactobacillales; family Carnobacteriaceae; genus Marinilactibacillus; species Marinilactibacillus sp. XAAS-LB27. The sequence continues at coordinate 26,435 of NZ_JAYXKP010000007.1, forward strand.
TTTTCTAATACATAGACGACAAACTGGCGATTCGCCACAGACTTTCCTTTATGGAAGACTTTTTGAAAATCGGCTTCTTTTTTAACCCGGTAAGCTTTTCTCATGACCAGTCACCACCTGCCTTTACTTGATCCTTTTTCTCTATGGTTCTTAATCTCTACACTTTGACAACAAAAAAAAGGCGACGTGCTCTTATTTTAATAAGAAGCTATCGTCGCCTTTTATTTCTTATGCTGAAATGCGTTTTCTACCTTTACGACGTCTTGCTTTCAATACTCTACGTCCGTTTTTTGTACTCATACGTTTACGGAAACCGTGTACTTTTTGACGCTTACGTTTTTTAGGTTGATATGTTAATCCTTGTTGTGACATTGATCATACACCTCCTGAATCATTCCTATATCTCTGTTTACTATTTAAAGGTTACAAAATGCTATCTAAATTTTGCATCATAACATAGACAGACTATATCAGTTTAAGAAAATAGATACCATTTGTCAAGTCTTCCTTTGTAATTTAACTGTTTGCTTTTAAATTTAGACACATTTCCAAATGAAAAATAAGCTGGTTTCATGCACATTTTTATCCACAGGGTAGTTAGTAACTATATCTTTATTTTTAACTGTTAACAACTTTATACATGATCCATCCACATTTCTAGCCTGTGTATATAAGGTTATCCACAGGTTTTTGAAGAATGTTAACAACTCAATTGTAGGCTGATAAAATAATGTTTTTATCGGTATAGTTATCCACAATTCTTGTTAGGTGTTTTTGCACAACTTGAAACTGTACACATGATCTGTTCTCGTGTGGATAACTATTTTCAACAGGTTCTGAATTATTTATCAACAATTTCACTCAGTTGTGGAAAACTTATCTCATCCATGATAAAATAAAAAAACATTCATTGAGACGAGGAGGAACAGAATGAATAACCCACATCCCTTGTGGATACATTTACAAGATAAATTTAAACAATCTCTATCTAAAGTTAGTTTTGATACATGGATCCAAAGCGCAAACCTCGTCCGAGTTACGGATAACTCCGTTACTATAGAAGTTCCGTCTACATTGCATAAAGAATATTGGCAGAATAATCTGACTACCAGAATGGTAGAGTACCTTTATGAATATTTCGGCCGCGAGATTTCTCCACTTTTTGTAACCTCTGAAGAACAGGCTACACATGAAGAGAATGAAGAGCCGCAGCAGAGAGAACCTTTTGATCAGATGAGTATGGTTTCCAGTACTTTAAACAGCAAATATTCTTTTGACACTTTTGTTATCGGAAAAGGCAATCAGATGGCTCACGCAGCTGCATTAGTTGTCGCGGAAGAACCAGGAACGATCTATAACCCACTATTTTTCTACGGTGGAGTAGGACTCGGAAAGACTCATTTGATGCACGCGATTGGGCATCAGTATTTACAGATCAATCCAAATGCTAAAATCAAATATGTATCAAGCGAAAATTTTGCGAATGACTTCATCAATTCTATTCAAAATAGAACGCAAGAAAAATTCAGAAGACAATATAGAAATGTGGATCTTCTATTAGTAGATGATATTCAATTTTTTGCTGACAAAGAAGGAACTCAGGAAGAATTTTTCCATACTTTTAATGCACTTTACGATGATCGCAAGCAAATCGTGTTGACTAGCGACCGACTACCAAATGAAATACCAAAACTTCAAGAAAGACTGGTTTCTAGATTTGCTTGGGGACTATCCGTTGATATTACTCCTCCAGATCTTGAAACAAGAATCGCGATCCTCAGAAAAAAAGCCAATGCAGAAGGTCTTGAAATTCCTAATGATACATTGAGCTATATAGCCGGACAAATTGATTCAAATATTCGTGAATTAGAAGGTGCTTTGGTTAGAGTACAAGCTTATTCAGCTATCCAAAGAAACGACATTACTACGAGTCTAGCGGCAGATGCACTCAAAAGCATGGTCAAGAAAGACAAGAATCAAGATATTTCAATCGCAACGATTCAGCAAACAGTCAGCAAGTTCTACCAAATTTCACTCGTTGACTTAAAAGGTAAGAAACGTGTTCGTCAAATTGTTCTTCCAAGACAGATCGCAATGTATCTATCAAGAGAAATGACAAATAACTCTTTACCTAAAATCGGAAAAGAGTTTGGTGGTAAAGATCATACTACTGTTATTCATGCGTATGAAAAAATCGACCAGGCAATCAAAAAAGATGCCGACTTGAAACATGAAATTGAACAGATTAAAAAGAGTCTGCAATAATTATTCTATTATACCTAGGATTTCCACCTGTGTATAACCTGAGACTTTCTACACAAAGTTACCCACAGGTTATCCACAAGTGGAAAACTTTTGTCTCTAAGGGTTTTTTAGCTTTTCCACAGTATACACAGGCCCTACTACTATTACTATATTATTTATATAAATATATATAGGCATTCTGCTAGATTTAAAGATGATTCAAAAACAGGAAACAATAGCACATTATGCTATACTTAAAATAAGAAAAATGCACGGAGGGATTCTATGAAATTTTCTATCAAACGAACGGCTTTTCTAAAAAAATTAAGAGATGTTCAACTTGCAGTATCTTCAAGAACGACTATTCCAATATTAACAGGTATCAAATTGGTTGCAGATGCAGAGGGCGTTAAACTAACCGGTAGTAACTCTGACATCTCAATTGAAACCATTATTTCAGTTCATGATGAAAAAGCTGAATTAAAAATTGAAGAAGAAGGTAGTATTGTTTTACAACCTGCTCGTTTCTTCAGTGATATTGTAAACAAATTGCCAGATGAAACATTCTCTATTGAAGTAATGGATCGTGTTCAAACGTCCATCACTTCAGCTTCATCTTCTTTTATTATCAATGGACTAGATGCAGCAAATTATCCACACCTACCGGAAATAGATACGGATCAAGCGTTTACGTTACCTGTCCAGTTGTTGAAAACAATTGTTAAACAAACCGTTATTGCCGTATCTTCACATGAAAGTCGCCCGATATTAACAGGTGTGAATCTTTCTTTAAAAGAGGGCAGACTAAAAGCTGTTGCGACAGATAGTCACCGTCTAAGTCAAAGAGTCATTCCTTTAGAATCTGCTGGAGATTTCTCTTATAACATCGTAATACCTGGTAAGAGTCTTCAGGAACTATCAAGATTACTAGATGATTCTCTTGATGAAATTACAGTTGCAATTGCAGAAAACCAGATTTTATTCAAAACAGAAGATACACATTTCTATTCAAGACTTCTAGAAGGAAACTATCCGGATACAGATCGCCTAATTCCTGATGCTTCTTCTACACAGATCACACTAGATGCACAAGTTCTTTTAGGTGCTGTAGAACGTGCTTCTCTTTTATCACATGAAGGTAAAAACAATGTAGTTAAATTATCAGTGAAGCAAAATGAATTGGAAATAACCGGAAACTCTCCAGAAGTCGGAAGAGTGAATGAAGATGTCTCCTTCAAACAGATCGAAGGAGAAGAAATGGAAATCTCATTCAATCCCGATTATCTGAAAGCTGCACTGAATACATTTGGTGCTGTTGAAATCACAATTAAACTGATTTCAACCTTAAGACCTTTTGTATTGGTTCCAAGTGATGACAACAGAGAATTTATCCAGTTGATTACACCAATTCGTACATCTTAAAAGTCTAAAAAAAATCCTACTGAGTCGATCTGGTCTACATGGCCCGATACTCAGTAGGATTTTTTTGTCTAAAAGATTTTTTTAAGACGAAAACGGATAAAAATACACAAATTTACATTCTGAGCGTATTTTGAGTAAAAATATCATTTTTCTTTTTATCTATCAAAAATCTATCAGAGGCCATTATTTTCCGTCAAAATTTGTATTGGCCTCTTTTTTGAGGTATAATAGAGAAAGAATAGTATGAAAAAAATCGTAGAGTTTTATGACGTATTTTTTACTTTAAGGAGCCGATAAAAGGTGCATACCCCAATTCAAATAGAAGAAGTGTATATTACATTAGGCCAGTTTCTGAAACACGCGAATGTGATTTCAAGTGGAGGCATGGCTAAGCCGTTTCTGGAGCAGTTTGAAGTCTTTGTTAACGGAGAACTTGAAAACAGACGAGGAAAGAAACTTTATGACGGTACAGTAATAGATATTCCAGAAGTAGGTAGTTTTGTAGTTGAATCTTTAAAACATGAGGACGCCTGATGTATTTAAAAGACCTCCAACTAAGAGGTTACCGCAACTACGATAAAGCCGAAGCTGTATTTTCTCAGAATATTAATGTGTTTCTGGGAGAAAATGCTCAGGGCAAAACGAATATGATGGAAAGTATCTATGTACTCGCAATGGCTAGAAGCCACCGCACAGCAAACGATAAGGAACTAATCGGTTGGGATCAGGAATTTGCAAAAGTAACTGGTCGAATCGAAAAATCGCAAGGTGGCTTCCCGCTGGAAATTATTCTTTCCAAAAAAGGAAAGAAAGCAAAACTGAATCATCTAGAACAAAAAAAGCTCAGTGCCTACATTGGTCATCTGAACGTTATTTTGTTTGCGCCGGAAGACTTGTCGCTTGTTAAAGGATCGCCTTCTGTTAGAAGGAAATTTCTGGATATGGAGATGGGGCAGATGAGCCCGATCTATCTTCACCATCTAGTAGAGTATCAAAAGATTCTTAAACAGCGAAATCAGTATCTAAAGCAAGCAAGGTTCAAAAATAAAGTCGATCAGACTTATTTAGATGTCTTAACAGATCAGCTAGCTGCAGAAGGTGCAGAAGTCCTTACTGAGCGATTTAAATTCACCAAACGCCTGCAGGAATGGGCTGAACCGATACACAAATCGATTTCTCAGGAAAAAGAACAGTTGCGTATCGAATATGCATCCTCTATACCGGTTCATTCCGAACAAGATAAAAACCAACTGATGCAAGACTTGTTGGAACAATTCAGCAAGAATCAGCAGAGAGAACTAGATCAAGGAACCACATTAAGTGGCCCTCACAGAGATGACCTCCGTTTTTACATCAACGACAAAAATGTCCAGACTTATGGATCTCAAGGGCAGCAGCGAACGACTGCACTTAGCGTGAAACTTGCAGAAATTGAATTGATGTTTGAAATGACGGGGGAATATCCCGTCTTATTACTCGACGACGTATTAAGTGAGCTAGACGATGATAGACAAACACATTTGCTTAAATCCATTCAAGACAAGGTTCAGACATTTCTGACAACGACGAGTTTGGACGGAGTAAAAAAAGAATTATTGAATGACCCGCGGATTTTTAATGTATCAGATGGGCAGATTAAAATGGAGAGTGAATAAACTTGGCAGATGAACAATTGACTCCAAAAGAAGTCGTAGAAATACGCGAAGAATACGATGCAAGTCAGATTCAGGTATTGGAAGGTCTAGAAGCCGTTAGAAAAAGACCAGGTATGTATATTGGGTCGACCGGTGAAGCAGGCCTGCACCATCTTGTATGGGAAATTGTAGATAACTCAATAGATGAAGCAATGGCAGGTCACGCTGATAAGATTGAGATCGTCATTGAACCCGACAACATCGTAACTGTTACAGATGACGGACGAGGTATCCCAATCGATATCCAGCAAAAAACAGGTCGTCCAGCAGTTGAAACGGTCTTTACGATCTTGCATGCTGGTGGTAAATTCGGCGGCGGCGGATATAAAGTATCTGGAGGACTACACGGTGTAGGCTCATCTGTAGTAAATGCTTTGTCAGAGTACCTTGAAGTGAACGTCCATAAAAATGGAAAAGTCTACAACCAGCGCTATGAACGTGGTGCAGTGATGTATGACCTTAAAGAAACGGGTACAACGGACAAACGTGGAACAGAAGTTGTCTTCAAAGCAGATGCAGAGATTTTCAAAGAGACGACTGTTTATGATTTCCATAAATTATCGACTCGTGTAAGAGAACTGGCTTTCTTGAATAAAGGATTAAATATCTCGATTGAAGACCGCAGAGGAGAAGAGCCTGTACGCTTGGACTACCGTTATGAAGGCGGAATTCAAAGTTACGTAAGCTATTTGAATCAAACGAAAACCAATTTATACGAAGAGCCAATTTTCCTTGAAGGAGAACAAGAAGGTATCGTTGTAGAAGTAGCCTTACAACATACAGATGGCTTCCATATGAATATCATGAGTTTCGCAAACAATATCCATACCTATGAAGGTGGGATGCATGAGTCAGGATTCAAAACCGCTTTAACGCGAATCATCAACGACTATGCTCGTAGAAACAAGATTTTAAAAGAAAATGACGATAATCTGACAGGTGAAGATGTTCGAGAAGGCTTGACTGTCGTACTGAGTATCAAACATCCAGACCCACAGTTTGAAGGACAGACAAAAACAAAACTGGGTAACTCAGAAGTACGTACAATTACGGACCGACTATTCAGTGAGCATTTTGATCGCTTCTTAATGGAAAATCCAACTGTTGGTAGACAAATCATTGAAAAAGCCTTGTTAGCAGCACGTGCACGCTTGGCAGCTAAACGTGCCAGAGAAGTTACACGTAAAAAGAATGGTCTGGAAATCAGTAACCTTCCAGGGAAATTAGCCGACTGTTCTTCTAAAGATCCTGAAAAATCTGAAATTTTCATCGTTGAGGGAGACTCCGCTGGAGGTTCCGCAAAACAAGGAAGATCAAGACTATTTCAGGCGATTTTACCCATCAGGGGTAAAATTTTAAACGTAGAAAAAGCGTCTATTGACCGTATTTTAGCCAACGAAGAAATTCGTTCGTTATTTACAGCAATGGGTACAGGTTTTGGAGAAGAATTCGAAATCGATAAAACAAGATATCATAAACTGATTATCATGACGGATGCGGATGTAGATGGTGCGCATATTCGTACACTACTTCTCACACTGATTTTTAGATATATGAGACCAGTTATCGAAGCGGGCTTTGTTTATATTGCTCAGCCACCTTTGTATCAAGTTAAACAAGGTAAAAAAGAAGTTTACTTGGATACAGAAAAACAACTTGAAACATACTTGAAAGAAATTCCACCAACACCTAAACCAGATATTCAGCGTTATAAAGGTCTAGGAGAGATGGATGCAGAACAGCTTTGGTCGACCACAATGAATCCTGAAAACCGTCGTTTGCTTCAAGTAACCGTTGAAGATGCAATCGAAGCCGATATGGTCTTTGATATGCTGATGGGTGAAAAAGTTGAACCGCGTCGTCTCTTTATCGAAGATAACGCTCAATATGTTCAAAATATCGATATTTAAAGTTTAGATCACTAAATAATCTATCAAAACAACTATACCGTGTGCAGAATTCTCTGTCTTGAAATTGCCACACGGTATTTAAGTTGTAAAAAGTTCGATGAAAACAAGGAGGAACAAATACTTGGCTGAAAATAGAGAAGCACGTATGGAATCAATCAATCTTGCGAGTGAAATGAAAAATTCATTTCTAGACTATGCAATGAGCGTTATTGTTTCCCGTGCTCTACCTGATGTTCGAGATGGTTTGAAACCTGTTCACCGCCGTATCCTTTACGGAATGAATGAATTAGGTATGACACCCGACAAAGCTTATAAAAAATCTGCTCGTATCGTTGGAGACGTAATGGGTAAGTATCACCCCCACGGTGACTCCGCTATCTATGAATCTATGGTACGTATGGCACAAGACTTCAGTTACCGTAATCCTCTAGTTGACGGACACGGAAACTTTGGTTCAATAGATGGCGATAGCGCAGCAGCAATGCGGTATACAGAAGCAAAAATGAGTAAAATCGCTATGGAAATGCTGAGAGATATCAACAAAGATACAGTTGATTATCACGATAATTATGATGGATCTGAAAGAGAACCAGACGTCTTACCTGCAAGATTCCCGAATCTTTTGGTAAACGGTGCTTCTGGTATTGCGGTAGGAATGGCTACGAATATTCCCCCGCATAACTTAAGAGAAGTAATTGCTGCTTGTCGTATGTTGATGGACAATAGTGAAGCCACAGTAGCCGAATTGATGGAAGTCTTGCCTGGACCAGATTTCCCAACAGGTGCGATGGTACTAGGTAAGTCTGGTATTCGAAAAGCATACGAGACTGGCCGTGGATCAATCAAGGTACGTGCAAAAGCACATATTGACATACTTAAAAATGGTCGTGAACGCATTATCGTTGATGAACTGCCTTATTTAGTCAATAAAGCAAAACTGGTAGAACGTATAGCTGAATTAGCTCGAGATAAGCGTATAGAGGGCATTACAGACTTAACGGATGAATCTGATAGAGATGGCATGCGCGTGGTCATAGAAGTTCGTAGAGACGTCTCAGCGAGCGTTATACTGAACAACCTGTACAAATTGACGCCTATGCAAACTTCGTTTGGATTCAATATGCTGGCAATCGTAAATGGAATTCCTAAAACACTTGGATTAGTAGAAATCCTGACAGAATATTTAAAACACCAAAGAGTCGTTATTCGTAGAAGATCAGAATACGATAAGCGTAAAGCAGAAGCACGCGCGCACATTCTAGAAGGTTTACGTATCGCACTTGATCATATCGATGAAATCATATCGATTATTAGAGGTTCACAGACAGGCCAGATTGCTAAAGAAACATTGATTGAGCGATTTGATCTTTCTGAGCGTCAGTCTCAAGCTATTTTAGATATGCGTATGGTTCGTTTAACCGGTTTAGAAAGAGAGAAAATTGAGGGTGAGTATCAGGAACTGATCTCTACAATCAATGATCTTATAGATATTCTGGCTCGTCCAGAACGTGTAAATGAAATCATCGAAATAGAGCTAGAAGAAATTTCTGAAAAACATGGTGATGATCGCCGTACAGAACTTCTAGTTGGTGAATTGTTGAGTCTTGAAGATGAAGATTTGATTGAAGAAGAAGAAATTGCCATCACCTTATCTCACAATGGATACATGAAACGTATGGCTATTTCAGAATTTAAAGCTCAAAACCGAGGCGGTAGAGGCGTTAAAGGTATGGGGACGAATACAGATGACTTTGTAGAGACCTTATTAACCTGTTCGACGCATGATTTACTCTTATTCTTTACGAATACTGGTAAAGTATACAAAGCTAAAGGGTATGAAATTCCAGAATACGGCCGTACAGCCAAAGGTATTCCGGCAATTAACTTCCTGGGTATAGATAACAGCGAGAAAATCCAAGCCATTATCAATATGCGTGGAGAAGCGAAAGAAAATGAACACTTATTCTTTACAACTCGTAAAGGGACTGTCAAACGTACAGCTTTAAGTGAATTCATGAATATTCGTACAAGCGGATTAAGAGCAATTGTCTTAAGAGAAGAAGACGAATTGATCGATGTTGCCATGACAAATGGAGATCAAAATATCATTATTGGTACACGAGACGGTTATGCTGTTAGCTTCCATGAAACAAAAGTAAGGAGTATGGGTAGAGCTGCTGCGGGTGTCCGGGGTATCAACGTAAGAGCCGGCGATGATGTAGTCGGAATGGATCTTTTAAACGAAGATTCAGAGGTATTGATCATCACAGAAAATGGATACGGTAAGAGAACGGCTGCTAGCGAGTATGCTATCCGTGGTCGAGGCGGTAAAGGTGTCAAAACAGCCAACATTACAGAGAAAAACGGTCCTTTGATCGGTCTTAAAACAGTAGATGGACATGAAGATATCATGTTGATTACAAATGGTGGAGTCGTTATTCGATTCCACGCTACAAATATCTCTCAGACAGGTCGAGCAACTCAGGGTGTTAGATTGATGCGTCTAGAAGAAGGCAACAAAGTATCTACTCTTGCTAAAGTAGAACCTCAAGACGAGGAAGAACTTGAAGTAAGCGAATTAGAAGATCCGACAGTAGAAATACTAGAAGAAAATCTTGAAACAGAAGAACATACTGAAGAATAGTATGATTTCTAAACTTTAAACGATCGTCGTTCTATTCAGTTTGATCAAGCTGAATAGAATGACGGTTTTTTTATTTAAAATCATACTAATTTCTAAAATAATGTTGCTTAAGATATCCCGTTATGCTATAATTGTTCGGAGTGAGTACTCTTTAGAGAATACTCTCCTTGCTCTTTCAAATGAGAGGGCCAAAGTCCATAAGGAGGTGACAGTCAACGATGAGTCAATCAGCGAAATATGAAATTTTATATATTATCCGTCCAAATATCGAAGAAGATAACAAAAAAGCGTTAGTAGAACGTTTCGAAACAATCTTAAAAGATAATGGTGCTGAAGTTACTGAATCAAAAGACTGGGCGAAACGTCGTTTTGCATATGAGATCAAAGGATACCGAGAAGGTACTTACCGCTTGGTAAATATTGTATCTGAAGATGCAGCAGCAATTAACGAATTCGAACGTCTAGCTCGTATTAACGAAGATATTCTTCGTCATATGATCGTACGTTTGGAAGACTAATATGTTTCACGTGAAACATATTGATGTTGCAAAGTAATGATGTAGAAAGGAGCCCAACCAATGATTAATAATGTCGTACTAGTTGGAAGATTAACTCGTGACGCTGAATTACGTTATACAGGTAGTAGTACAGCTGTAGCTTCTTTTTCCATAGCGGTTGAACGTACTTTTACAAACGCTCAAGGAGAAAGAGAAACAGATTTCATTAACTGTGTAGCTTGGAGAAAAACTGCAGAAATTATTTCTAATTTCACTCGCAAAGGTTCTCTGGTCGGTGTAACGGGACGTATTCAAACACGTAATTACACAAACAATGAAGGTCGTAAAGTATATATTACTGAAGTTGTCTGTGAAAATTTCCAAATGTTGGAACCTAAGTCTGTAACAGATAAGCGTAGTCAAAATGACAACGATTCTTCTGGATCAGGTTCAAGTAATTCTAACAATAATGCAAATTATTCAAATCAGAACAATTATTCTCAACAGAATAATAGTCAAGCTCCTGGAAATAATCAGAACAAAAACAATTTTGCAAACTTCGATGAGGATCCGTTTGAAAAAAATGACGATCCAATTGATATTTCAGATGACGATTTACCGTTTTGATTCATAACTAAAGAAGGAGGAGTATAAAATGGCAGGACGCAGAGGCGGCAAGAAGCGCCGGAAAGTTGACTTCTTTGCAGCAAACCATATCGAATATATTGATTATAAAGATACTGATTTGTTGAAACGTTTCATTTCTGAACGCGGTAAAATTTTACCACGTCGTGTAACTGGAACTTATGCAAAGAACCAACGTAAATTAACTAAAGCAATCAAACGTTCACGTATCATGGGATTACTTCCATTCGTAACTGAAGATTAAATAGATATTTAAAATCGTAGCAGATTATCTGTTGCGATTTTTTTATTTTGAATGTTTCACGTGAAACATTCGGATGTTGACCTTTTCTGTCAGTCTAGAATATAAAGGCAAAAAATGTTAAGATATAGTAGTCTAAATATTGAAACAGAGGAGACAATATGAAAAGAGTCAATGAAGAAGAATCTATTCCAAGGTTCCTAGATCGACCATTCATGCGCATGATGATTCTATTTGCCACTTTAGCTATCGTGGTTTTAACGATACTTAGTTTTATTGCTAATGTGTGGATAGGTATGCTCATGCTTTTAATCGCAGTCACGATCTTTTTAGTAGCCTGGAGATTTGGAAAAGAATACGTAGAAGAACTAAATTCTTATATACTAAACTTATCTTATAGAATTAAGCGTGGAGAACAAGAAGCCTTAATTAAGATGCCTATTGGAATTATACTGATCAATCAGAATGAAGAAGTTGATTGGGTGAATCCTTACATGCAAACTCAGCTATTTAGTGAAGAGAGTGTTCTAGGGAAACACATCAGTGAAGTCAATGAAGAAATCTATAAGCAAATTCAGAACTCGAGTGAAACGAAGACTGAGTTACTTGAATGGAACAATAAGATATTCCAGATGATTGTACAGGAAGATATCCATGCCATCTATCTAATGGATATCACTGAATACGCTGAAGTGAAAGTGAAGTATGAAGAAGCGAGACCTGTTGTTGGTTGGCTCTTCCTTGATAATTACGATGAGGTTGTTCAAGGGCTGGATGACCGTGGAGTGTCAGGATTTAATAGCTTGATTACGACCTATTTATCAAATTGGGGTAAGCAACATAGTATCTTTTACAAAAAGACTTCTGAGGATAAATACTTTCTTTTATTAAACAGAAGTGAGTTAAAAAGAATTGAAAATGAGAAATTTAATATCATAGACAATATTAGAGATAGAACGTCAAAACGAAATTTACCGCTTACAATTAGTATCGGTATTGCTTACGGAGATGATGACTTTGATAAGCTTGCTGAACTGGCACAAAGCAATTTGGACTTAGCACTGGGCCGTGGTGGAGATCAGGCCATCGTTAAAGAGGTTGATCAAGAACCTAGGTACTACGGTGGTAAAACGAATCCAATGGAAAAACGTACAAGAGTGCGTTCGAGAATGATCAGTCAAGCTATGCAAGAATTAATCAAAGGAAGCGATCAAGTGTTCGTCATGGGTCATAAGAACCCGGATATGGATGCTATCGGATCTTCACTAGGTATAGCCCGTATTTCTATGATGCTTAAAAAGAAATGCTGGGTCGTTATTGATCAGGATGACTTAAGTAATGACGTAGGTAAGCTGATGAATGAAATTGAGAAACAAAATCAAGTGAATCAGAATATCATTTCTCCTGCCGAAGCTCAAAATATCATTACAGAAAATGATTTAGTTGTTTTAGTAGACCATCATAAACCATTGCTATCTATTGCACCAAACTTGCTCAAGAAAACGAAGAAAAATATCGTTATCGATCATCATAGACGTGGAGAAGAGTTTACCGAAAATCCATTACTTGTTTATATTGAACCATACGCTTCTTCAACTGCTGAGCTGATTACAGAGTTATTCGAATATGTATCGTCGGATGGGGAACCAATCAACCGTATTGAAGCGACAGCCATGCTAGGTGGTATTATTGTAGACACGAATAACTTTAGCTTACGTACCGGTTCAAGGACGTTTGATGCAGCCAGCTATTTGCAGTCCGTCGGCGCGAATTCTACAATGATCCAAAGATTATTGAAAGAAGATCCAGAAACTTATCTGAGACGTAGTAAATTAATTGAAACCATTGAGTTTGTTCATGAAGGTGTCGCAGTTGCTCATGGCAAAGACCAGCAGATTTATCCGCCCGTTACATCAGCACAAACTGCGGATACGATGTTGAGTATGTCAGGTGTTGAAGCAGCCTTTGTCATTACAAAACGTTCAGATGATATGGTTGGGATCAGTGCAAGAAGTCTAGGTAAGATCAATGTACAGATCATCATGGAAAAAATGGGTGGAGGCGGACACTTGTCCAATGCAGCTACTCAGATTGATGGGAAATCTGTACAAGAAGTTAGAGAAGAATTAATCGCACAAATCAAAACAGCATTTGACTAATTTAAATAAGAGGAGCGTTTAACTATGGAAGTAGTTTTATTGAAAGATGTCAAAGGTACAGGAAAAAAAGGCGAAATCAAAAATGTATCAGACGGATACGCTAATAACTTTTTATTGAAAAAAGGATTGGCAAAAGAAGCAACAAACTCAGCAGTAAAAGAACTATCTGCTAAGAAAAATGCTATGAAGCGTGAAGAAAATGAGATTTTAGAAGCAGCCAAACAAGATAAGAAAAAAATAGAAGACAATTCAATCGAACTTCATGAAAAAGCGGCAGAAGATGGCCGACTGTTCGGATCTGTTACAACTAAACAGATTGCTAAAGAGCTAGAAAAACAACTCGGTATTAAAGTTGATAAACGTAAACTGAATCAACCAATACCAATGAGAGCAGTAGGATCTCAAAACGTAGAAGTGAAGTTGCACAAAGAAGTAACTGCAGAATTGACGGTTCGTGTAACAGCAATAGACTAATCAGTAAAAGGGAGAGGCTCTAGAAGCTTCTCCCTTTTCTCTGCTTTTAAAGGACGATAAAATAAAGTAATAAGAATCGTAAACAATTGTTCCCTTATATACTTTTAGAATGAGATATTGTACAATTAAGAATGAATTTGTGACCTATAAGGTGCGAAAGGAAGAATACACATTGGCTATGGAACCATTAGGCGATCGTTTACCACCACAAAATATTGAAGCCGAGCAATCTGTACTGGGATCTATTTTACTAAACCCTGAAGCATTGATTCCGGCGATGGAATACATTGAATCGACAGATTTCTATCGTCGTGGACACCAACTGATTTTTCAGACGATGATTGATTTGAGTGAGCGGAACGAAGCATTAGATGTTGTAACGATTGCGGATATGCTGGAATCAAGAAATCAGCTTGAAGATATTGGTGGGACACCTTATTTGGCTGATATAGCGACTACAGTGCCTACAGCTGCAAACGTAGAGTATTACTCCAAGATTGTCGAAGAGCGCTCTATACTACGTCGGTTGATCCAGACAGCAACAGAAATTGCCTCAAGAGGATATGACGAAGCAAGCGATCTTCCCAACCTTCTAGATGATGCGGAAAGAAAGATACTTGAAGTGTCCGAAAAGAGAAGTCGTAGTGGATTTGTCAATATCGAGACAGTTCTAAGAGAAACGATCAATAATATTGATGAACTATTTCAAAATGATGAAGAAATCACAGGGATTTCTACTGGATATAAAGCATTAGACCAGATGACTGCTGGATTACATGAAGATGAGCTGATTATACTAGCAGCGAGACCGGGTGTAGGTAAAACAGCATTTGCTTTAAATGTAGCACAAAATATCGGGACGAAAACAGACGAAACCGTTGCGATTTTTAGTTTAGAGATGGGTGCGGAGCAACTAGTTAACCGTATGTTATGCGCGGAAGGCACCATAAATGCTTCGAATTTAAGAACAGGGAAGCTGACTGAAGAAGAGTTCACTAAGCTGTTTGTTGCAATGGGCAGTCTTTCTAAGGCAAATATTTATATTGATGATACACCAGGAATCCGTACAGCAGAAATCAGAGCGAAGTGCCGTCGCTTGAAGCAAGAGCGAGGTAGTTTGGGATTGATCGTAATTGATTATCTTCAACTGATTGAAGGTTCGGGTAAAGAAAGTCGTCAGCAGGAAGTATCGGATATCTCTAGACAGTTAAAGAAATTAGCTAAAGAGTTATCGGTTCCTGTTGTTGCCTTGTCACAGCTTTCTCGTAGTGTAGAGCAAAGACAAGACAAACGACCAATTTTAAGTGATTTGAGAGAGTCAGGATCGATTGAGCAAGATGCCGATATCGTTGCCTTTTTATACCGAGAAGATTACTACCGTAATGAAGATGAGGAAGATGAAGACGAGTCAGCTGAAGATAATGTCGTCGAAATTATTCTGGAAAAAAACCGTTCTGGAGCACGTGGGACGGCCAAACTCTTATTTATTAAAGAGTACAATAAATTTTCTTCACTAACTTATTATCCGGAAGATCAGATACCGGAGTATTAACGTCATAAAATCCCTACTAATCTAAGTTGATTTAACTCTCTTAGATTAGTAGGGATTTTTTAGTATAAAAAAGTAAACCTTTTCATACTAAAGGATAGACTGGTATACTAAAAATAATCAGAGTTTAAAACGGAGATGAGGTAGTGCAAATGGATCAGAAGGATGAACAGGGATTAGATATATGGATTAATCTAAGGTTCTCTACTCAGAAACACACAGATAAAGAAACTGTACTGAAGAATCTATCTATGTGGATTTCTAGTCAAATAAGAGAGAAAAGTGATCCTCAAGAACTACTATCCAGTATCCAAGAAAGAGAAGCATTAGGTACAACGGGCTTTGGCGATGGTTTCGCCATTCCTCATGGAAAGGTAAAGAATCTAAAAAAACCAGCTTTAATAGTCGTTCGTTTAGAAGAAGCGACCCAATGGGATGCGTTAGATGATCAAAAAGTGGATCATTTGTTTATCATATTGGTTCCTAAAGAGGATACGGATAATAGACATTTATCCTTGTTATCGACACTAGCCTATCATCTAATGGATGATGAAATAAAAAAACAGGTTAAAACGATTCAGGAAGAAAAAGAAATGAGATGCTTAATAGAAACGATTTTTGAAAAAGGAAGATAGGGAGGAATTATCTTGAATATCATTGCGGTTACGGCTTGTGCTACGGGTGTTGCGCATACGTTTATGGCTAAAAAAGCTTTGGAAAATGCTGCAGTTAAACAAGGTCATCAGATAAAAGTCGAGACTCAGGGTGCAACGGGAATAGAAAATGAATTAACACAGACAGATATCGATCAAGCAGATATTTTGATACTGGCAGTTGAAGTGGGTATTGCTAAGAAAGAGCGATTCGATCAAATAAAAAAAGTGGAAATTCCCATCAGTACGGCGATAAAAAATGCGGAAGGTTTGCTCAAAAAGATTGAAGAAAAATTGAATTCTTGAGAAGAACGGGGGAGAAAGTATGCGTAAATTTCAACAAGCTTTAATGACTGGGGTATCTTATATGTTACCTTTTATCGTGTTTGCCGGAATGACGATTGCAATCACACAAATGTACAGTCAGTATGTCTCAGTAGATTCCTCAGTAGTTAATACATTAAATGGCTTTGCGTGGGTCATCATGGATTTAATTCCAGCAATATTTGCAGCTTATATGGCTTATGCTATTGGAGATAAAGCAGCCATTGCGCCTGGTTTTATTGGGGGTTATATCGCCGCCCATCCTACCGTTGAAAATACATCAGCTAGTGGATTTCTGGGTGCAATCTTGGCTGGGTTTATAGCAGGATATGTCGTATTGTATTTTAGAAAGTTACCTTTTCCAGATTTTCTGGAGTCGATCAAGAAAACCTTATTTATTCCCGTGATTGCAGGCTTGCTGCTTTATCTGATTATGGCCTATCCGGTGGCGATGACGATTGGGGTTTTAAATGATTTGATTATTGCAAATCTAATTACGTTATCAGAATCAACAAGGTATGCTTTCTTACTAGGTGCAATTTTAAGTGCGATGTGTGCATTCGATATGGGAGGACCTTTAAACAAAATTGCGATTACATTCGTCTTTGCACTATGGAACGAGCCAAGTGGTATTGGATTTAGAGTCAATGCAGCGGTATTTCCAGGAATAATGGTTCCGGCACTTTCAGTAGGGATTGCTTCGCTTATCGCAAAGTCTAAGTTCAGTAAAGAAGAAATTGAAATGGCTCCAGCCTCGATTTTATCAGGATTAGTTGGGATTACGGAAGCGGCATTACCTTACGCCTTTCAAGAACCTTTGCGAGTGATTGGACCCAATATGATTGGTGCGGCAATTGGTGGAGCAATCATGATGGCTTTTGGTGTTTCGACAACGGGCGTATCAGGCGTCTTTGGACTACCGATGGCGAGTAACTTAGCAATCTTCGTTCTAGCGATTCTAGTGGGTGTCGTTTGTTCCGTCGGACTTCAGATACTCATCAGAAAACCTAAAGATTCTACAGACTCAATTGCCAAAGAAGAAGACATATTAGATTTTGATATTACGATGTAAATAAGAATCTGTACCTTCTTATAGGACGAAATCCCAAATAAGGTGTTTCATTGCAAAAGATATATGGTAGAATAGAAGTGTTATTGAAGATAACAATTGATGCAAAAATAGACTAGGGGGACACCTCCATTTAAAGATAGATGACAAGGGTAAAGCGAATAGGACAATTCTATTCTTACATCAGTGTATCATTTGTCTGGGTAATGGAGTACTGTCTCCTTTTATAATTTCAAGCATTAAATATTTTTAGATGAGGTGGACAAATGTCGTCGGTCGTAGTTGTTGGAACACAATGGGGAGACGAAGGTAAAGGTAAAATTACCGATTTTTTAAGTGAGAACGCAGAAGTTATTGCGCGTTATCAAGGAGGAGACAATGCAGGTCACACAATCATATTTGATGGTGTAACATACAAACTACATTTAATTCCTTCAGGTATCTTTGCAAGCAGTAAAATCAGCGTTATCGGTAATGGTGTGGTCATTAACCCTAAATCTTTGGTCAATGAATTACAATACTTGCATGATAGAAATATTACGACAGATAATTTACGTATTTCAGATCGTGCACACGTTATCTTACCGTACCATATTAAAATGGATCAGTTGCAAGAAGATTCTAAAGGAGACCAAAAGATTGGTACGACCATTCGTGGTATCGGACCAGCTTATATGGATAAAGCTTCTCGAATCGGAATTAGAATTGCAGATCTATTAGATAAAGACATTTTCGAAGAGCGGTTGAGAAGTGTACTAGAAGAAAAAAACCGTTACTTTACTCAAATTTATAACTCTGAACCAATTGAATTTGATGAAATTTTTGAACCTTACTATGAGTTCGGCCAGCAATTCAAACAGTACGTCTGTGATACTTCAGTTGTATTGAATGATGCGCTAGATGCCGGTAAACGTGTATTATTTGAAGGTGCACAAGGGGTTATGCTGGATATCGATCAAGGAACGTATCCATTTGTAACGTCTTCTAATCCCGTTGCGGGTGGTGTAACAATCGGAAGTGGTGTTGGCCCTTCTAAAATCGACAAAGTCGTTGGTGTATGTAAAGCTTATACATCACGAGTTGGAGATGGACCTTTCCCAACAGAATTAAACAACGAAACAGGACAGTTCATACGTGATGCTGGTAAAGAATACGGAACAACAACTGGACGTCCGCGTCGTATCGGTTGGTTTGATAGTGTCGTAATGCGTCATGCTAAGAGAGTTTCTGGTATTACGAACCTTTCTTTGAACTCTATTGACGTATTGTCAGGTCTAGATACTTTGAAGATCTGTACTGCTTACGAGCGCAATGGTGAACACATCCTTCATTATCCAGCTAGTTTAAAAGAATTAGCTGAGTGTAAACCAATCTATGAAGAGCTTCCAGGTTGGAGCGAAGACATTACAGCATGTAGAACACTAGAAGAATTGCCAGAAAACGCACGTAACTATATTCGTCGTGTGTCTGAACTTACTGGTGTTCATATCTCAACATTCTCAGTCGGACCAGATCGTGATCAGACAAACGTATTAGAAAACGTATGGTCACCAGTTTCTTAAAATAAATGCTATTAAAAAAGCATCCCGCTACCTAGCGTCAGTCCTTATAGACTGAAACCGGGTAGATTGGGATGCTTTTTACTTATTTAAGTTGATTTGTATAATCTAAATGCTCGAAAGTATGCGGTTCTCCGATAGCAACGAGTAAACTTTTGGGGGAGATCTTTTCGTCAGGTAAAACATTTACTTGCAATTTTTCACCCTCAGCGTTTTTCATCCCAATAACGTTGATACCGTATTTGTTCCGCAAATCTAATTGTACAAGGGACTTTCCGACCCATTCTTTAGGTGTCAGGAATTCAATGATTGCATTGTCTTCATCTAATTCGATAACATCTAGTATTTTGTTTCTCATAAGATTACGTGCAACACGGTCACCCATTTCTTTTTCTGGACGAATAATTTCGTGGGCACCGACTTCTAAAAGGATTTCTTTGTGTACTTTATTTTTTGCTTTCGCAATAATTTTTTTGATGCCTAGCTTCTTACAATTTAGTACAGCTAGTACACTAGACTCTAAGTTAGATCCTGTACCAATAACCACAGTGTCACATTTTTCAAATCCAATACTTTTCAATAAATCTAGATCAGTAATGTCTCCTTGAACACCTTGGACAACGTATTCTTCTACACGGTTTACATCCATCAAATCTCTATCAACGGCAATCACATCAAAGTAGTGTTCACCTAGTTCTTTTGCAATAGTCGATCCAAATACTCCAAGACCTAATACGCCAATTATCTTATTCAATTTGTTCTCTCCTATCTTACCCTATAATGATGTTTCCAGACGCATATACTTTTGGTTTCTGCTTGCGTTCAAATTGGCCCAGTGCTGTGAAGATTGTGATGGGGCCTAGACGACCAATAAACATCATAAACATAATCACTGTCTGACTTCCACGAGATAAATCAGGTGTCAGATCAGCAGACAAACCAACCGTTCCTAAAGCAGAAACAGCTTCAAAAAATAAATATTGAAGGGGAACTGTTTCATCGAAAATCGACATCAAAGACATCCCAACAAAATTCAAAATCACGAACATAACAACAATCACAAGAGCTCTTCTTACAATCTCATTATCGAGTGTCCTTTTCTGGTAATGCACATGTTGCTGACCGGTAACCTCAGCCCAGATCAATTTCACGACAAGGGCAACTGTAGACGTTTTCGCGCCCCCGGCTGTACCACCTGGTGAACCACCGATGAACATAAAGACGGTCATAAAGATAATCGTAAACAGATGCAGATTTGTATAGCCGACAGTTGCAAAACCAGCGGTACGTAAGGTAACAGCCTGGAAGAAAGTTGCCTGGATTTTACCAGATAGGCTGAGGCTACCAAGCGTAGTAGGATTATGCCACTCTGAAAGCATGAATAAAATCATTGCAGCACCAATCAAAAACAGTGTCCAATTCAGAACAAGTCGAGTGTGCAGTTTCAGTCTTCTATAACGACCTCTTAAATCAATCCAGCTTCTAACAGCGATAAAACTCTTGAAATTTTGAGCGAGATCAAACCAGATAGAAAACCCAATTCCTCCAACAATAATAAGTAGTGGAATCACGATATTAACGATGGGAACATCTACAAAGCCTTGTAAACTGGTTGTTCCAAGGTTATCGAATCCTGCATTATTGAAAGCTGAAATAGAGAGAAAAATGGATGTAAACAATCCTCTGGCCCATCCAAATAAGGGAACGAAGTGGAAGGTGAGTAGAAAGGCACCGATTCCTTCTATAAGGAAAGTGTATTTCACTACAGATAAAAGAAAATTTCTGAAATTAATCATACTGCCACTATTCAAAGCTTGCCTTAGTGTTACTTCATCCTTCATACTGACACGACGTCCTAGCTGCATCACGATTGTTGCAACTAGCGTGATGAGACCTAGTCCTCCAAGCTTGATCAGGACTAAACCAACGATTTGTCCAAAGATGTTATACGTATGTGCCAAAGGCTCAGTGAAAAGGCCGGTCACACAAACCATAGAAACGGCAGTAAACAGGTGATCAAAGTAAGTCGCTTGAGACCCAATCTGCTGACTAAAAGGCATAGATAATAAAATCGATCCCACAAGAATAACAAACGCAAAACTTAAAACAATTTTAAAGGGGATGGGTAAATTTGAAAAGCGATTCAACAATCGTCTCATACAATCATTTTTCCTTTCTAGTACTAAAAATCAATATCTAGATTGTATCTCTAGAATCGTTAAAATACAAGGAGATTCCAGTAAATACTAGTGTACTTGTGAATAGAGAAGAGCTGTTTTGTCACCAATAGATTTTAATAGAATGAA
The DNA here is from genome assembly GCF_036039175.1 of Marinilactibacillus sp. XAAS-LB27. NCBI lineage: Bacteria > Bacillati > Bacillota > Bacilli > Lactobacillales > Carnobacteriaceae > Marinilactibacillus > Marinilactibacillus sp. XAAS-LB27. The sequence continues at coordinate 47,825 of NZ_JAYXKP010000007.1, forward strand.
AAGGTCCCAAATAAGCCTGTCGCGTAGGGCTTGCGAGACGTTCCAGTTGTTTCTTTTTAAAGATAAAGATAAAATTATACCGTTAGAGTGTTTACTTTATAGCACTGATTGTAGGAGGAGAAAACATGGAATATAATGGGACTATGATGCAATATTTTGAATGGGATCTGCCGAACGACGGTACACACTGGAGAAAACTGAAAGACGAAGCAGCTCATTTGAGATATATCGGAATTACAGCAGTATGGATTCCGCCTTGTTTCAAAGCACTGAGTCAAGAAGATGTAGGATACGGTATCTATGATCTCTATGACCTTGGTGAGTTCGATCAGAAGGGAACTGTAAGAACAAAGTACGGCACAAAAGAAGAACTATTAGATGCTATCCACGCGTTACATGAGCATGGCATTCAAGTTTATGCGGATGTTGTTTTAAACCATAAAGCAGGAGCAGATTCTACTGAAACCTTTGGAGCTATTCCAGTAAATGAGGAAAATCGTCATGAAGAAATTGGGGAATCAAGAGAGATTGAATCTTGGACATACTTCAATTTTCCAGGCAGACAAGGAAAGTATTCTGACTTTGAATGGCATTGGTACCATTTCTCGGGTGTCTCTGATGATGAAATTTCAGGAGAGCAAGGGATTTATAGAATAGAAGGCGAAGGAAAAGGGTGGGCACCAGATGATACGGTGTCAACGGAATTTGGAAACTTCGACTACTTAATGTTTGCAGATATTGACTATAGTCATCCAGAAGTGATTGAAGAAACAAAGAATTGGATTCGATGGTTCATTAATGAAACAGGAATTGATGGAATTCGTCTGGATGCCGTTAAACATATCGACAACAACTTTATGAAAGAATTGATTGATGGCGTTCGCGCTGAGTTTGGAGAAGACTTCTTTTTCGTGGCAGAGTATTGGCACCAGAAATATAAAGCTTTAGAAGAGTATATGGAAGATCTTGACTATAATACCTCTATGATGGATGTAAGATTCCATTATGCCTTGCACGAGGCATCACAATTAAAAACAGATTTTGACTTACGCAGATTATTTGATGGAACGCTTTATAAGAAAAATGCTGAGCAAGCAGTAACCTTTGTTGAGAATCATGATTCTCAGCCTGGACAGTCTTTGGAATCATATGTCGAACCTTGGTTTAAACCACTAGCATACGGAATCGTATTGTTAAGCACTTATGGTTATCCATGTGTGTTCTACAGTGATTATTATGGGTATAGTGGAGATGTCGAATATGAAGGATGTCCAACAGATATTGAAAAACTGATGCGTGTGAGAACGGAATATGCTTACGGTGAACAGTATAATTATTTGGACCACGCTACTTGCATAGGATTTACGCGTACAGGCGATAAGGAGCATCCTCATGGGTGTGCAGTCGTGATTTCTAGCGGAGACGAAGGTTTCAAGGAGATGACTGTTGGAGACTTACATGCAGGTGAAACGTATATAGATATTTTAGAACATCGAGAAGAAGAAATTGTTATAAATGAAGAAGGTTCCGCAGTATTTCCAGTAAACGCTGAATCCATCTCTGTTTGGGTTCTTAAACAACAATAAAGAAAAGACAGTTAGAATGCGAAGATCATAAATCTCCGCGGTTCTAACTGTCTTTTTATATAAACTATTTTTTCAATTAGTTATTAGGGTTCATTTTGTGTGAAGCTTCTTTTTCATCTGCAAGATGATCTTTATCAAGCTTGAAATCATCATTATTAGATAGATGGTTGTCGTGTAGCGCTTCTTCTACTTTGTCTTTAGGAATCGCTTGGTCTGTTGTAGGTTCAAGTGGTGTACCTTTTACATCACCAAGGTGTTCGTCATCATACATTGCATGAGAAGCCGTTGCAGGATCAATCACTTTATCTGATTTAGGTTCGATTGAACCATTTCTTTGCGCAAGATCTCTTTCGATTTCTTTAATTGTTTCATTTAATTGAGCTTGACGAGCATCCATCTCAGCTTGTTCAGACTGTAATTCCATGTCTGCTTCAGCGTAAGATTCTCTGAAGTCTTCAACGAGTTGCTGCGCTTTTTCACCGCTAGAGTCTTTCAGTTTTGTTGCTTCAGATTTCAATTCTTTGCGGAACTGATCTCCTGTTTTTGGAGCAAACAATAAAGCTGCAAATGCAGAAGCAGCACTCATCATTAATGCTTTGGCTAAACTTACTTTTGGCATAGTGTAGTTCTCCTCTCAAAATGGGTTATTCGTTTGTGTAACGCGCTTTTTGTTTCTGGAAAGTACGTTTGAATGCTCTAGTAAATGTTTTGGCAACCATCGGACCATCTGTTTTCAATTCATCAGTAGTGTTTTTGGCAATACCTTTTGAATAGTCACTACTATGATCTTTCAAGTAAGTGAGTGAATCGCTCAAACTAGAAGCGTGAGTAGAAAGTTCATCGAATCGCTGCATCTTGATTGTTGCAACTTTTTGAAGATCTTCAACGCGTCCTTTGACTTGATTAACTTTGGTTTGAACAGCATCAGCTTCCAATGTGAAGTGTTCGATATGGTCATTTACAGTCGACTGCGTTTCTTTTATATTGTTGAACGTTGGTTTCATCTTCTTAAATGTAGTTAAACCGATTGCGATGAGTGCAATCAACGCTACACCTAAAATGACTAGAGCAATAATATAGGCTATTGACATCATAATGCCTCCTTTACTTAAGCTATTTTTTATTTGAAGTTTCTATAAATAGAATACCACGAACAGTCTCATAGCAACAAACAGAAGCTACGACTAAAAGATATTGCTTGAAACGGCTTTAGTTGTTAGAATAGTAGCAACATACAGAGTTACAGATTTAACTGTAACTTACAAAAGGAGAAAAGCATGACAGACGAGAGAGCGAAGGATTCTGAGATTGAAATGAACGATACAAAGGATTCTCGGCACAAGCTATCTTTACGTGCAGTTTCAGACGGAGAAGTTTTATCGATAGAAGAAGTACCAGATGAAATTTTTGCTCAGAAAATGATTGGTGAAGGGTATGCCATTAAGCCAACTTCTCAACTGGTCGTTGCGCCTATTGATGGAAAGTTAATAGAAGTTGCAGATGCGAAACATGCCTATTATATTGAAACAAAAGAAGGATTGAAAATTCTGATCCATGTGGGAATCGACACATTGCTGTTGAATGGAGAAGGTTTCAAGACTAAATTGAAAAAAGATGACCAAGTCAAAGCTGGAGATGTACTGGTGGAGTTTGATGAAGAACTGATTACCAAAAAAGGCTTCAATACGATTATTTCAGTTATCGTACTAGATGATTCAGCTTTTGAAGTGATTCAGGTACTGAACCAAATGAAGCAAGCTAAAGCAGGAGAAACGGTGGCAGTGGAGATTGACTTGCAGAAGTAAGGATTCGTAGGATTTCTTTGAAAAATTGAACCGTGCTCATAGGTGCTGTATACTTGGTCTAGATTACAAGAATTGAAAAGAAAACATAAGAATATGTTTCTGAGGAGGAGCATCACTTGAAAAAGATATTAGTCGTAGATGACGAAAGACCAATTTCAGATATCGTTAAATTTAACCTTGAAAAAGAAGGATTCGAAGTTTTTACTGCATATGATGGAGAAGAAGCTGTAGAGAAAGTCGAAGAACATTCACCAGATTTGATTGTCTTAGATTTGATGTTACCAAAAATGGACGGACTTGAAGTGTGCCGTGAAGTAAGAAGAACACATGATATTCCAATCATTATGGTCACTGCTAAAGATCAGGAAATTGATAAAGTTTTAGGATTAGAGCTTGGAGCGGATGACTATGTAACGAAACCTTTCTCTAACAGAGAATTAGTTGCACGTGTTAAAGCAAACCTAAGACGTCAATCTTCTGCGCAAACAGCTGAACCAGAAGTACCAGAAAGTAATGATATTGAAGTGGGCGATCTAGTCGTTCATCCAGATGCTTATATTGTTTCTAAGCGTGGGAGTACAATCGAATTGACACATAGAGAATTCGAGTTACTTCACTACCTTGCTAGACATATCGGTCAAGTCATGACCAGAGAGCACTTGCTTGAAACCGTATGGGGATATGATTACTTCGGAGATGTCAGAACGGTCGATGTTACCGTAAGACGTTTGAGAGAGAAAATCGAAGATAATCCGAGTCATCCAAACTTCTTAGTAACTAGACGAGGGGTAGGATACTATCTTAGAAATCCTGAACAACAGGAGAAATAAACTTATATGAAAAAAAAGATTCATTTTTATCAGTCAATCAATACTAAAATCGTATTTATCATCGTTATGCTACTTGTATTCGCCCTGCAGATTATCGGGGCGAATTTTGTTACGACAATGGAACAAAAGTTAGTTGGAAACTTTAGAGGTGACCGTCAGACACAGATGACGTTTCTTAAGAGTACGATATTGCCATTATTAGAGAGCGATCAGAGCGAGGAAGAAACAGAAACCAATCCAAGAGAAGAAATTAATCGTTTGCTGATGGAGTTTTCAGGGAGCAATATTACTGAACTGCAAGTGGTTAGTCCAAGTATGGTCATCATGGGAATTAGTGATAGTACCCAACAAAGCATGATTGGACAACTTTCAAACGATGCGGATGTCAGACAAGCACAATTATCCGGCACGTCAGTCACAAAGCAAGATCTTGATCCAACTTCTCAAGATAGAAGGTGGAAAATTGTCGAGCCCGTTTATTCGAGTACAGATTCAGAAGAATTTTTAGGTGTGATCGTACTTGAAAGTAACATCGAGACCGTTTATACACAAGTCTCTGAAATTACGATGACCTTCTTACAAGCCTCATCTGTCGCAATCATCTTATCGTTGATTCTGGCGAATTTAGTAGCTAGAGCATTGACGAAACCTATCAAAGAGATGCAGATCCAAACACGTGCGATAGCAGAAGGTGATTATTCAGGTATGTTGACGGTGTATGGCGATGATGAATTGGGAGAATTAGCCTTTTTAATCAATGAATTGTCGGATGAAGTAGCAGAAGCACAAGAATCCATCGATTCAGAGCGTCGACGCTTAGATAGCGTACTGACTCATATGACCGATGGCGTTATTGCTACAGATCGACGAGGGAAAATCGTCATCGTAAACAACATGGCCGAAAAAATGCTCGAAGTGTCGGGAGAAGAAGTGAACGGCAACAATCTTTTGAAAATTCTAGGCGTAGAAAAAGAGTTGACGCTAAGACGCTTGTTAGAAGAGCAAGAAGACATTTTGATCAATGCTTATAGCGAGGGTCTGCCTACAATTCTTAGAGCCTCTTTCTCGTTGATTCAAAGAGAAACCGGCTTTATCAGCGGAATTGTTTGCGTGCTCCACGATGTAACCGAGCAAGAAAAGATAGAAGAAGAACGGAAACAATTCGTTTCCAACGTATCTCACGAATTAAGAACACCATTAACCAGTATGCGTAGTTACATTGAAGCATTGGCAGATGGTGCCTGGCAAGATCCGGAGTTAGCACCAAGGTTCCTGGAAGTAACACAAAGTGAAACAGACCGAATGATTCGTATGATTCAAGATCTATTGCACTTATCTAGAATCGATTCAGGTAAAAGTGATTTGGAAGTAGAACTCGTTGATTTAACAGAATTACTGGATCATGTACTGAACCGTTTTGACATGTTGATCCATTCGACAGAGTATGAAGGAAAACATTACCGAATTGATCGAAATTTACTAGAAGAGCCTGTATTTGTTGAAATGGATACGGACAGAATGATCCAAGTACTGGATAATATTATGAACAATGCCTTGAAATACTCTCCAGATGGCGGTGTGATCACAGGAAGTATGCGTCAGACAGCACAATCTGTGATTATCAGTATTACCGATCAAGGGATGGGTATACCTAAGAATGATCTCGTTAAAATATTCTCTAGATTCTACCGAGTAGATCGTGCGCGCTCACGAGCAATGGGTGGTAGTGGCTTAGGTTTGGCAATTTCAAAAGAAGTGGTTGAACAACATGGCGGAAGAATCTGGGCAGAAAGTGCGGAAGGAAAAGGCACAACGTTCTACTTATCCCTTCCTTACATTCCATTTGAGGAGGATGAGTGGGCATGACATGGACACATATGAAACACGTACTACTCGGCTTTTTAATTGTATTAAGCCTGTTTCTTAGTTATAACTTGATTGTTACAGGAACACAGTCTAACGCACCATCTTCTTCTGGAAACAGTCAGACACCAGTATTGATTGACCGAACTTTATCAGAAGTCTTTTCACCCAATCAAGTGATTTTACATGAAATTTCTGAAGAACCAAAGATGGCATCCATGCGTGAAGCCGAGGACTTGATCAATACAAGCTATGAAAATATGACGTTTAGAGGCGTAGAATCGCCTGAAACATTAACGAAGGCCAACTATCTGCAATTAACTCAGGGAAGTTCTTGGATAGAATTTGTGTTTAATGCACAGATTCCTTTTGGGTTATTTGAAAATGGCTTTGAAAACTTACCTTCAGACTATGAAGATCGAACATTTAACCGAGTCCTCTTCAACTTGAATGAAACAGATCGAGTATTGTTTTATGACATGAGTAAGGAACTTGCTTATGGTGTAGAAGAGGCTGTAATTACCAACAATGTGATTGAGGCCTTTAGAGAGTCAGAAGACATTGTCTATACAGAAGCTGAGGCTTTGAATTTAGGTCAAATCGTCTATGCTCCAAAAGAGAATCTGACGGTACCTTACCGTAACTATCTTGTTGAGAGTTTACCTAACAGTTTATTTATCAACATGCTGATTGATACATCACAAGCTGAAACACAAACACTTGATGAAGGGTTGAGAATTTACGACTTACAACAAGAAGTGATGATCAATGATAATCTGCATGTGTTGTCTTATCAAAGGCAGCGAACAAGCCTTGATGAGCTTTCTTTGAATGAACGATTAGCGAGAAGTTTTGAGGAATTGAACCGAGTTGAAAACTGGACAGAAAAGTCACAGTACCAGTCTTACAATACGGAGACAAATGAAACGACATTCCAGAGGTACCTTGAAGGTCTTCCGGTATTCAGTCCGCAACAAAAAGAAGCTACGACAGTCGTTACTTATGTCGAAACCGGTTTGAAAAATTTGAGTGTGCCGATGCGTATTATTCAAACGCCCATTACGCCGGATGAATTTGTAGATAAAGAGTTATCTAGTGGAGAAGAAATCGTTACAAAATTAGGATCCGTTGAAGTAGAAGCTTCAAGTATAGAAGACTTGGAGATTGGTCTCTCTTGGGTCGAAAGTGAAGAAGAATCTCGTCTGATCCATTTTGAACCGAACTGGTATGTCAAACTCGAAGGCGACAATAACTGGTATGAGGTTGAACGGTATATAGAACTACAGGGGGAACAAATTAATGGACTTTAAAAAAATTGAAAATATTTTTCTATTGGCCTTCGTCTTCCTGAATGTCTATCTCCTAGTGAGTTATATTAATCGCGCAGGGATGCAGTATGCGAATTCTCCAGCTGAACAAATCAATATCATTAGAGAAATGCGGGATATGGGGATACAGATACCAGGTAATTTGTCTGATGAGAAACAAAATATTTACTATATGCAAGCGAACAGCAATAACTTGATTCAAGACAATGTGAATTCACTTGAAAATCAAGCTGGATCTGTTACATCAGATGGCACGCTTTATACAAGTATTTTGTCTGAGCCAATAGAAATAGAAGGAGACCCAAGCGAGGGCGTCACAGATGAGCAATTATCAAAACTCAGCGCCTTTGTTAACAGTTCTGCTATTTTGTTTGGAGATCAGTATGAGTTCTTGAGATACGACAATGAGGGGAATCGGTTTATCTTTAGTCAGGTAGTCGGCGACACGCCTGTCGGAGATGGGACGTCCGAAATTTCATTTTACTATGGTAGAAGTGATGGTGAGATTATCTCTTACCAGCAAACGTATGCTGGACCCATGCAGCAACAAGGTGATTCTGTAGAAGTGATTTCTGCAAAAGAAGCTGTAGAGTTTCTGTTTCAAAGTAATGAGTTAAGATCGAATACCGTGATTTCCACACCTATTCTTACTTACCAACGTACACTTGCGCTAGAAGACTTGAGTATATATGGGCCGGTGTGGCTTATACCTATAACGGAAAGTAGTGAAAGTCGGGTTTTAAGGGTCAATGCAAAAGACCGGACAATTGTTTCAGATCCTACTGAGTCAAATGACGCAATCCCAGAACCGATTATAGATTCGGGAGACGAACCAGATGAAGAGGAAGATACTGAATCTGACCAGAGTTAAAAAAGAAACAAAATCGTTTTAAAAGAAAGGCTACCCCTTTAGTTGAAACTGTCTAAGTTTGTTTAGATGGCTTCTTGTTTAGGGGTGTTTTTTATTGTAAGATAGACAATGATTAAGTACCGGAGAGGATTTTTGAAATGTTAGAATCTGAACAGTCTGGACTGAAAATAAGCATATTGGCCAGTGGAAGCACTGGAAACATCACTTATATCGAATCAGATAACGTTAAATTATTAGTCGATTGCGGGTTTAGTGGAAAAAAAGCCGTTGAGTTATTGAAGCAGATCGACCGTCGACCTGAAGACTTAGATGCCATCCTAGTCACGCATGAGCACAGTGATCATATAAAAGGTGTTGGGATCATGGCTCGTAAATATGATCTAGACGTCTACGCAAATAAAAATACATGGACAGCAATGGAACCTAAACTAGGTAAAATCAAGCTGGAACAAAAGCATCATTTCGATTTGGAAAAAACAATGACGATTGGCGATATTGATGTCTCAAGTTTTGGCGTATCGCATGACGCTGTTGATCCACAATTTTATACGTTTCAAAAAGACAATAAACGGTTTGTTATGCTGACAGATACAGGATATGTGAACGACCGGACGCGAGACTTTGTAAAAAACGCGAACGCCTATCTATTTGAAAGCAATCATGATTTGAGTATGCTGAGAATGGGCCGTTATCCATGGTCTTTGAAACAAAGAATACTAGGAGACAAAGGACACCTTTCAAACGAAGATGGTGCACTAGCACTAGCTGAAATCGTTGGGGATAATACGGAGAGAGTCTACCTTGGACATTTAAGTAAAGAAAATAACTTAAAAGAGATTGCCTATTCTACAGTGGAAGAAATTCTGATGCAAAAAGGAACAGGGGTTAATCATAAGTACACACTTTTTGACACAGATCCTGTTGAAGCTTCTCCACTGTTTAAATTATAAGCAACTTTTAAAACGAAGATAGGAATGATTCCAAAGGGAGTTGTTCCTATTTTTTGTTATATGAGGATTTGATTAATGAATATCTTCTTATAATCGGATAATTATGATAGAATGATGAAAAGCATTTTAAAACCTTAAAGGGACGTGAATCCGTTGACTGCAAAAGCATACATTGATCAAGTACTAGCTGAAACAAAAGAAAAGCATGCCGGAAAAGAAGAATTTATTCAGGCTGTAGAAGAGTTTCTCCCAACGCTTGAACCGTATTTGAATGATCACACTGAGATTGTTGAAAAAAATCTCCTTTCTCTTATCGTTGAACCAGAAAGACTGATTCAGTTCCGTGTACCTTGGCAAGATGATGAAGGGAAATGGCAAGTGAATCGTGCTTACCGAGTACAATATAACTCCGCAATTGGACCGTATAAAGGCGGATTGAGATTCCATCCAACAACTAACGAAAGTATCGTAAGATTTTTAGGATTTGAACAAATCTTCAAAAATAGTCTGACAGGACTGCCTATCGGTGGCGGTAAAGGAGGAAGTGATTTCGATCCTAAAGGAAAAACGGATGCGGAAGTCATGAGATTCTGCCAAAGTTTTATGACTGAATTCCAGAAACATATTGGACCAGACATTGATGTGCCTGCCGGAGATATCGGCGTAGGCGGAAGAGAAATCGGCTTCTTATTTGGTCAGTATAAACGATTGAATGGCTTCTCTGCTGGTGTGTTAACAGGTAAACCGGTTAGCTCATGGGGCAGTCTGGCAAGAACAGAAGCAACCGGCTACGGTCTCGTGTATTTTGTACAGAATGCGCTAGAAGACAGAGATGATTCATTCCAAGGCAAAAAAGTCGTAGTTTCTGGGAGTGGAAATGTTTCGATCTATGCGATCCAAAAAGCACAGGAATTAGGCGCAACCGTATTAACATGTTCTGATTCATCAGGATATATCTATGACCCAGAAGGTATTGATTTAGAGCTTGTAAAAGATATTAAAGAAGTTCGTCGCGGACGTATCAAGGAGTATCTAGAACAACATCCTAATGCAACTTACGTAGAAGGTTCTGTCTGGTCACTTAAAGAATCCTATGATATTGCCTTACCATGCGCAACGCAAAATGAGATTGATGCAAAACTGGCACAAAAAATGGCGGATGCTGGTGTTAAAATCGTTGCTGAAGGCGCAAATATGCCTTCAAGTAAAGAAGCGATTGACCTGTATCAAGACCAAAGTATTCTTTATTGTCCAGGAAAAGCAGCGAATGCTGGTGGCGTGGCTGTTTCAGCACTTGAGATGGCACAAAACTCTGCGAGATTAGCATGGACCTTTGATCGAGTAGACGATGAACTGAAATCTATTATGAAAAATATCTATACAGCTTGTAGTGAAACAGCTACTAAGTATGCTGAAAAAGATAACTTGATGGCAGGAGCGAACATCGCCGGATTTGACCGTGTTGTTCAAACCATGTTATCGCAAGGACTCGTTTAAACCAATCCTAAAAAGCATCAGCTTATCTCTTTTGAATTCAACGAGGAGATGAGTTGATGCTTTTTTTGTCAAAAAAAGCATCAAAGTCAAAAAAATATAGATTCTTCACAAGATATGATAAAATACGGTTGTCGTAGAGCGATTTAGTCTACATTTGTTCAAATAAAATTCAAAAGAAGATTGTACAATCATAACGAAAGCAAGTAGTGGTGAAGAGAGGAAGGGTCACATGTCTAAATTAAATATAAAATCATTAATGGTGGTTGGATTAACATCCACTTTACTAGTCGGTTGTGATGCAATGAACCAAGGTCAAGACAACGGTGCTACTGAAAATCAGACAGGAAACGTCAACGAAGAAGGCGACGTAGCCGTTTCAGAAATGAGAGTAGATGTTTCTTCAGGTGTTACAGATGCAGTGAGTACAATAGATGATGCAGTTGTTTCGGTTATCAACTTACAAAAAGCCGCACAGAATCCTTATGGTTGGTACGGGGGAACGCAAGATGACACTGTAGAGGGAGAAGAAGACCTTCAAACAGTCGGAACTGGTAGTGGGGCCATTTACAAAGTAGATGGAGATACAGCGTATGTCTTTACCAATAATCATGTTATTGACGGATCAGACGCAGTAGACGTTCTTTTGAAAGATGGTACACGAGTACAAGCAGAAGTCATTGGAGCGGATGTATGGACAGATTTGGCCGTTTTATCGATCAGTTCAGAAGACATTAGCTCAGTAGCTGAATTTGGAGATTCCAATAACCTCAAAGTCGGTGAACCAGCTGTTGCGATTGGTTCTCCATTAGGAACAGACTTTGCTTCATCTGTAACTTCAGGAATCGTTTCAGCTGTTGAAAGATCTGTACCCGTAGATACAGATGGAGACGGAACCTATGACTGGGAAATGACAGCGATCCAAACGGATGCTGCAATCAACCCAGGGAACTCGGGTGGTCCGCTCGTCAATATAGCAGGACAAGTCATCGGAATCAACTCAATGAAAATTTCGACTTCAACAGTTGAGGGAATGGGATTTGCGATTCCAAGTAATGATGCAGTCGATATAATCAACCAATTAGAAAATTCAGGTGAGATTACTCGTCCAGTCCTTGGAATTGGCATGGTCGATCTTGCAATGATCTCTCAACAACAACGAGAAGCTGTGCTCAATGTGCCAGAAGACCTATCAGGTGGTGTTGTGATAGCTGAAGTAACAGGTGGGAGTGCCGCAGAAGAAGCGGGTCTAGCTCAAAACGATATCGTTGTGAAATTTAACGGAGTGGATGTAACTAGTGGGGTAGAATTAAGACAACAAATCTATGACACAACAGTTGGAGACGACGTTGAAGTAGAGTACTACCGAGATGGTACATTAGAAACAACAACCATCAATATGAGAGCTTCAGATGAAACCTTATAAAAGCATAATAGGAGACCTGCAGAGATCAATCTGCAGGTCTTTTTGTACACAGTGTGTATAACGTTGTGTGTAACTGCTTGACGTTGTGGGTAACTAGGAATATAGATTGAAGAGACAGTGAAGTAGATAGAATAAAGTTATCCACAAAATTCATATAAGTTGTGCATAACTTATTTATTCGTTTGTGTATTCAGTACACAAACGTTGTTTATATAAGGTTTATTTGCTTTGGGAGTTCGCGTTAGAACAAAATAAAGGTTGTGCATAACTGCTGGTTTTATATCCGTAAAAAAATTAAAAGAAAGCACTTAAAAAAGAAGATTAGGCGAAAAAGTGGGGAACAAACCTGTGTATATGTGGATAACTTTTGTGCATAAGTGTGAATTGTGGTGGAAAACAAGACCAGACCTTGTTGAGGAAACAAGGTCTGGTCTTGGATAGTTGGGTCATATGATTTATTTTGCGATTGCAGTTCTTTTAACTTCTACGTTACCGTTGATTGCTCTTGAGTAAGGGCAAACTTTGTGTGCTTTTTCAACAAGTTCTTCTGCTTCTGCTTGAGTGACGTTTTCGATTTCTACTGTTAATTCAACAGCTAATCCAAAGCCTTCGCCTTCTTTTGCAATACTAACACTAGCAGAAACTGTTGAGTTAATTTTTTTCTTAGCTTGTCCAGCTACTAACTGAAGTGCGCTATCGAAACATGCTGAGTATCCAGCAGAAAATAACTGTTCAGGATTTGTTTTTCCTTCTTCGCCACGTCCGCCTAATTCCTTAGGTGTAGTTAGCTCTAAATCTAAAACGTTATCTGAAGATTGAACATGTCCTTGACGTCCACCAGTTGCTGTTGATGTTGCAGTGTATAATGCGTTTGACATTTGAATCACCTGTCCTTTTTTAAATTTGCTTACAATTAGATTGTACACAATCTAATTAAAGAAGTCAAACTATATAAACTTACTTTATAAATTGATATAATCAAGGTTAGGAGTGATGAACATGTCTAATGAATTATTAAAATTAGAAAATCAGTTGTGCTTTTCTTTATATGCCACAACAAGACAAATGACAAAAATATACCGTCCTTTATTAAAGGAACTCGATATTACGTATCCCCAATACCTAGCACTACTTGTCTTATGGGAAGTAGATAAAATCTCGGTAAAAGCAATGGGAGAGCGCTTATTTCTTGATTCAGGTACGTTAACGCCCATGCTTAAGCGTATGGAAGAACATGGTCTGATCAAGCGGGTGCGTTCAGCTGCAGATGAGCGTGTTATTGAGGTTAGCTTAACAAAAAAAGGAAAAGAAGCAGAAGAAAAAGCTGGCTCTATTCCGATTAATTTTTATAAGCATCTCAATTTGGAAGAAGAAGAATTTTTTCAGTTAAAAACAATCCTATCTAAAATGATGGGCCGATTTGGCGAATAAGGTGGCATAAAATGGATATTACGATTATTTCTGTAGGTAAGTTAAAAGAAAAATATTTGATTGAAGGTATTAAAGAATATGCTAAGCGACTTGGTGCCTATACAAAGTTTAAAATTGTTGAGGTCCCTGATGAAAAAGCACCGGAAGAATTAAGCGAAGCAGAAATGATACAAGTCAAAGACAAAGAAGGCGAAAGAATACTCGCAAAAATTCCTAACCAGGCTTATGTTTTTTCGCTTGCTATCAAATCAAAAGAACGCTCATCTGAGATGTTCTCCAAAGAAATCCAACAACTGATGCTGCACGGAAACAGCAGCATCGTTTTTGTGATTGGTGGATCACTCGGACTAAGTGACGCTGTCATGAACCGCAGTGACGAAACCATCTCCTTCGGTAAAATGACCTATCCGCATCAGCTAATGAGACTGATCTTGATAGAACAGATTTACCGTGCTTTTAGAATAATGAGGAATGAACCTTATCATAAGTAGATGATGTTATGAGATTATAAGTAGTGGTATATATGTAAGATAATGGTAAAAAGGAATAAAAAATATAAGCATAATGGCGGTGGCCACTATGCTTATATCTATAATATTCAAAAAATTATCTTTCGCGTTTTACTTCAATACGGTAACCATCAGGGTCTGTTACGAAGAAATACGACGGTGTACCACCTGAAAGTCCTTTTAACTCACCTGTTTTGTAAGCAGAAGCTTTACAGATTTCATGCATTTCTTCTAAATCACCGACAGTTACACCTAAATGACTGAAGCCGTCTCCTACATTGTATGGCTCTGCATCATAATTGTAAGTAAGCTCAATTTGTACAGAAGAGCCTGGAGAGTTCAGATATATTAATTCAAACTTATTTTCTGGGAATTTTCTATGGCTAGCAACTTCAAAATCAAATAGATTTGTATAGAAGTCTAAAGTAGCCTCAAGATCTCTAATACGTAAACAAATTTCAACAAGTTTTTGGTTCATACTATCATCCTCCAATAATTTCTTAATTTTATTTTAGCATGAATAGGTTTCCTACGCACATTTAACCAGTGAAACAATTGTCAGATTAAATGGGTTAAGTATTCCAGTGTATGGCAGAACAGTCTCGAGAAAATCATTATAAAAACTATAAAAAGATCTCTATTTATTTCTATACAATAAAATAGAGGTCTTTAATTTTTTTATATTAAAAAAGTTTGTAAGATTTTGACAGTTAATGCGTCTTATCTATAGGAGGTGAGAAGGTGGTGGAACTTGAAGAAATCTACACATTGTATTTTAAAGATGTCTATTTCTTTGCATACAGCTTAACCAAAGACAAGCATCTGGCAGAAGATATTACGTCTGAAACATTTTTAAAAGCATTAAAATCCTTAGATAGTTTTAAAGGGGAGAGCGACATACGCGTATGGCTTTTTCAGATTGCTAAAAACACTTATTACTCCTATTTAAGGAAGTCTAAAAAGGAGACGGAACTTGATGCACTAGAGGAGATAGCAGCTGAAATAGATATTGAGAAGCATGTCTTTACAAAAGAAGAATCGATGAATGTACATAAAGTTCTACACTAGCTTTCTGAACCTTATAAAGAAGTCTTCACGTTGAGGTTGTTTGGAGGATTAAGCTTCAAACAGATAGCTGAACTATTTGGCAAAACGGATAACTGGGCTTGTGTGACGTTCTATAGAGCGAAAGAAAAAATAAGAGAAGAAATGAGGAAGAGCGAATGAAGGTATCCTGCGATGTCATAAAAGATCTTATTCCACTATATGCGGAAGGTATGTTAAGCGAAGATTCTGTCCAATTGGTAGAATCCCATCTTGAAAGTTGTGAAGAATGTCGAAATAGGCTGAACGAATTGAATGAGCCTTATCATGCTCCTTTAGATACTAATGTCATGCCTTTGCTGAAGATGAAAGAAGCTTTAAAAAAGAAAAAAATAGTAACAATCATTCTTACTTTTGTTTTTGCGTTATTATTTTCTACCATCTTTTTTGCTTTCGTGACTGAACCAAAATATATTCCATACAGCGAAGACTTCATTCAAGTAAACGAACAACCAGATGGTTCCCTCGTTGTTGAATTCAGTGAGAATGTATCGGACTATCAAATGGATCGATATTCGGTAGAAGGAGAATCTAATGTGTCTTATCGTTTTACTGCGTGGACAAATAGTTTGGATGAATTCTTTCAGTCGAACGAAGTCGATTCTGTTGTACTAAATACAGAAGATGAAATAGTATCATCTGTATACTATTATCAAACTGAAGAGTTAGAAGACCAATTACTATATGGGATTAATGAAAATCCAAACGGAGGATCACTTACATTACCAAGATTGAATCTATCTTATTATCTTGGAGCAGCAATGCTGTTTGGGGGCTTATGTCTGGTCGTGGCCATGTTATTTAGGAGACGTAAACAAATCCTCGAGCTATCTCTTAAGTTGTTTTTATTACCTGTGTCTTATGTCGTAGCTCACTTGATTATTATGGGAATGACTTCCGCATCTTATCACTCAGCAAGGGATCTGCTAGCTATTATTTTGATTACGATGTCACTCTATGCGTTAATGTTACTTGGAATAGGCCTTTATTCTATAAGCAGAGAAAGAAAACGAATTGAGAAAATTAACCAGGGTAGAGGAGGTATGAAATGAGAGGGATGTCGTTCGAAATTCCTAATATGTATGGACAGCATCTACTTGATATTCTGGAAGAAACGAATCTAAAAGATATGAACTGGTGGATAGGTGGAGGAGAATCTTATAGAATTCAAAATAATACATTAGGAGATTCACTTTTTTCTAAAGATTGGGAAACGAATGGAATAGGCGGAGAAAAACTGTACGTATTGATATCAAAACAAGAGTACTATCTTATCTTTTGCGACTTAAAAGGCTTTCCCAAAAATTCAGAGGTAAAAGAAGTTGCAACATACGAAGAATTTCTGGAAAGTGACTGTCAGTTTGTTTTAAATCTAGTAGATTCCTCATACACGACGATCTACTCTAAGAACCAAACGACGATTGAGAGCTTATATACAAAAGCAATCATTTTAGGATATGAGAATGTGAGTTACTTGGAAGACGAAATTGATGACAATACTACGCTTATTGCATTTTAGGCATCAAATCCTAAGCAGAAACTTAGTAAAAACTGAGTTTCTGTTTTTTATTTATCATAAAAACGTTTATTGATTCGCATCAGAATGGTAGACTTTAGACTATAGAAGAGTCGATAAAAAGGTACTGGACATTAAAAAAACAGTTAATTGTAAAAACTCTGTTATAATCATTCAGCTAAGAAAAAGAAAGCAGGAAAATATGAATAAGCAATCATTTGAAAAATTTGAGATTAGCCCAGAAATATCAAAAGCTTTAACGAGTTTACGTTACTTCCACCCGACAGCGGTGCAGGAAGCCGTTATCCCGTTAGCCTTAGAGAAACAAGACATCATTGTCGAATCCCAAACAGGTAGTGGTAAGACCGTTGCTTTTGGTATTCCACTTTGTGAACAAGCAGAATGGGAAGAAAATAAACCACAATCTCTGATTTTAGTTCCAACTCGGGAGTTAGCACTGCAGGTTAAGGACGATATCATGAATATTGGTCGATTGAAACGGATTAAAGTTACGGCTGTATTTGGTAAGTCTCCCTTTAAGATACAGAAATCTGAATTAAAACAAAAAAGTCATATTGTGGTCGGTACGCCAGGACGAATCTTGGAACATTTAAAAGAAGGTACACTAGTAGTCGATAAAATCAGCAGCTTAGTTTTAGATGAAGCCGACGAAATGCTGAATATGGGGTTCATTGAACAGGTAGAAGAAATTATTGGCCATTTACCGACCGAACGTCAGACGATGCTGTTTTCTGCGACGATGTCATCAGAAATTAGTCGTTTAGCTAGTTTTTATATGAGAGATGACCGAGCTTCTGTGAAAATGGAAGCATCAGTGGAAAACACGCCTAAGATTTTACACTCTTATATTAACGTAGAAGAGTCCTCTAAGGAAAAACTGCTTTTAGACTTACTAACGATTGAAAACCCGGATGCCTGTATCATTTTTTGTAACACTAAAGATGCAGTAGACTCTGTTGTAAAATATTTGGACGAAGCCGATTTACCAGTCGATAAGTTACACGGCGGTATGGAACAAGACGACCGCTTGGATGTAATGGATGAATTCCGCTCTGGGAAACTACGTTACTTGGTGGCTACTGATGTTGCGGCTCGTGGAATCGATATTGATAACGTGACACACGTCGTCAACTACGATGTTCCTGTTGAAAAAGAGAGCTATACGCACCGTACAGGCCGAACAGGTAGAGCGGGTAAAACAGGATTAGCCTTGACAATGGTCAGTAATGCTGACAGAAGACGTTGGCAAGAAGTTCGTGACTATACGTTCGATGGTAATCAAGAGCTGACGGAAATAACAGCGCCTAACGAACGTGCAGTGACCCGAGCTAAAGTAGCTTTTGAAAAGAAAATAAATACGCGTATTGCACCGAAAAATGCCCGTAACAAAGAATTAAATAAGGACATTACAAGAGTTTACTTCAACGGAGGTAAAAAGAAAAAACTCCGTGCAATTGATTTCGTCGGTACATTAACGAGTATAAGAGATGTATCAGCCGAAGATATTGGTATCATCACGATTCAAGAAAATGTTACCTATATCGAGATCATGAATGGTAAAGGTCCCTATGTGATTTCTGAGATGCAAAACCGTACAATAAAAGGAAAAAATTTAAAAGTAAATAAAGCACGTAAGTAAAAAGTGAATTACTATCTATAAACAAAACACATTATTTTTCAACTACTGAAAAATAGTGTGTTTTATTTTATTTATACTAACTAGTAAAAGCAGTATGTCTAAGATAAAATAAACATAAAATTAGATATACATATAAACGAGTTAAAGATAAAGGAGTATCATGATGAGGGAAATAGTGGTTAGCGCGTTAGTGTTACTCAGCTTGACGAGTCTTTCAGCATGTGCAAGTCTAGAGGAAGTGACTGTAGTAGAAGAAAACCAGCCAGATGTTCATCCTGTAGAGAATATAGAGGAAACGATTGTATATAGTACAGAAGACGTCTCTACATTGCATACAGAAGCTCCTTCCGTAAAGCGGATCAGTGCGGGCTATGATGTACCAATGGACTTTGACCATATGTATGAAGAAATTTTTTGGGGCGTTGAAGAAGAGAGGGAAGGTACAGCGTATCAATTTCTTCATGTTCACCCGGGGATTGTAAACATGGGAGACACAATCATAGTGGACTGGAATACAATGGATCCACAGCCTACTGAAGTTCAGCTAATTGAAGTAAATCCAAATAATGATCCCGGAATAATCAGTGAGATGACTGTTCCTGAGAGTGAAAATATAAGGATTGAAATTAGCGAAGAAGAAATAGGTAAGCAGTATACTGTCCAGTACTTATGGAAAGATGGAGAAGTCGTTACTGGAAAAACAATGCTGGGATTTGAATTTGAATAAACGATTCCATTTCGTAATATACAGAAGTATATGGAGTATTTAAAAGTATGTAAGGAGTAGGTAATGAAATTTTTACTATTAACGCTGTGTAGTCTGATTCTTATTGCTTGTCAGTCAAAAGATAGTAGTTTAAATCAATCAGATATAGAAACAGAAGTATCTAAACAAAAACCGATAGGGGATACTACTGGAGAATTCGTAGCAGAGATTGTATCCTTCGACGAAAATAGTGCAGTCGTTCTTGCAGAAGATCTTTCGGGATATCCTAACGGATCAGAAATTAGTGTATCCTTACCAGAAGGAGAAGGTTGGGAAATAGGAGACGTTGTACGTGTTGAGTATGCAGGTGGATTTATGGAAAGCCATCCCATGCAGATTAAACAGAAGAGTATTAAAAAAGTACAGTAAGTAGCAAAACACTATCGAAGCTGGCACAATGTGTAAAGAAAACAACTTTATTCAAAAGTACAGCGAAGCGATAGTCATTTTTTATATTTTATTGATGTGCTAAGAGGACTCCCAACCAGTTTAGGGAGTCCTTTTTTAGCTTAACTTTTAACAATTTTCAAATATAAATCTTTATTGTACTCTAGTCTGAATATCTTATTGTACAATAAAAGATAAGGTCTTTGAGTAATATCGAAAGTAGTCTTAAATAAAGAAAGTAAAAGACGATAATTTCTATAAAGCATGTCTCGTTTAGGAGTGAAAAAATGACAATGCTGAAAGAAAAGCGATTTATTGTAATTTTTATATTAATGAACGTTTTTATACTGTTTGGATGGAACTTAATTTTTAGAGGTAATGTATGGTTAATGAACCTGGATATTCTTATCCTTCAAACAACGGCCATGCTTTTTGGACTGATTCAGTTTAGAAAAGCGTATAAAAAAACGGACAATCAACAAAAAACATTCTGGCTTATATTGAGTATCGGAGCGGCCTTGTGTCTCGTTGGAAATATGTTTTGGCTTGTTCCACAGATCATAAAGGGAGAGTTTGTATCTACAGGTATTGAGTACCTTTTCTGGTTATTGGGTCGAGTTACTTATCTGATTGCGCTGTTTTACCGCATCAGAGGTATCAATACAATTAAATTCAAAAAAGTCTATATTTTCAACATATTGATTTTCATGATTACTACGGCATCTGTAACTTTGTATTACTTAATAGAGCCAACGTTGAATTATGCAGAAAATTCATTATCATCTATTGTTGTAGCTTTGATGTACCCAATCATTAATTCGAGTATCCTATTAATGATTTTTGTTATTTGTTATCTCATTTACAAAAAAATAGAAAGTCGTATCATGATCTTCCTTGCTGGAGGCTTTCTGTTGACAGTGATTGGAGATAGTTATTATGCTTTTTTGGAGTCGAGCAGTAACTTCGCTCCTGGGGGTACAGTTGCCTATTTGTGGCTGATTGGTATGTGGCTACTTGGATTTGCAGGGTATTTTGCGAAAGATAATGAAAGGGTGCGAGAACAATACGATGAAGGATTTGGTCTACGAAATACAACGATTCTTCCTTATATCAGCACATTAGTCCTTATTATTCTCGTAATTGATAGCTATAATTGGGTAGTTAATTCTCTTAGCTTTGGTTTACTGATTGTCATTGGAATGATTATTTTTCGTCAATTGCTCATTATAAAAGAAAACAACGGCTTGATAAGAGAATTTAGTTATCTAGCTTATCATGATCCATTGACGGGGTTAAGCAACCGTACGGAATTCAAAGAAACGCTAGAATCCGAAATGAAAAGAGTACAAGATAAAGAAATTGTCTTAATGTTGATTGATCTCGATCGATTTAAGGTAGCTAATGATACACTCGGGCATCAAGTTGGAGACGAAATATTAGTCAAAGCTGCTGAACGTATTGAAGAAGTTCTTGGACCCAATATGAAAGTATTTAGATTGGGTGGTGATGAATTTGCAGTCATTATTCTTCAGGAAATGGATTCAAAATGTAATGTCTTGGCAGAAAAAATTCTTCAGAATATTCAAAAACCGTTTAAGCTTAATGACTACGAAATCAGTCTCACAGCTAGTATAGGCATTAGTGTTTTTCCAAAGACGGGTCGTTCTTATGAAGAGCTGTTTAAGTTTGCAGATACGGCAATGTATTTAGCTAAAGATAGTGGTAAAAATGGATTTAAATATTATGATGATAACTTGAGCGAAGTGATGGAACGTAGACTGAAAATTGAAAGTGATTTGAGAAAAGGGCTAGAAAAAAATCAATTTGAGTTATATTATCAACCTAAAGTTTCATTGGATTCCAGAGAAATTACTGGGGTGGAGGCATTGCTCCGTTGGAATCACCCAGAATTAGGTTGGATTTCTCCTGTTGAGTTTATTCCAATTGCAGAAGAAACAGGGCAAGTGATGGCTATTGGAGAATGGGTCTTAAGAAATGCTTGTAGGCAAAATCAAATCTGGCGAGAAAAAGGACTACCCTCTATAAGAATGTCTGTGAATGTATCCGTTAAGCAATTTCAACATGGCGGACTCGTAAGGATTGTAAAAAAAGCACTTGAAGAATCTGGTTTATCTCCTCACTATTTAGAAATAGAGGTCACTGAGAGTATTATGCAAAACACGAGTGAAAGTAGTGAAGTTTTGCATCAATTCAGAGAAATGGGGATACAAATTTCTATTGACGATTTTGGAACTGGGTACTCCTCGTTGAATATTATTCAGCAATTACCGATTGATACAATCAAGTTGGACAGATCATTTATAACGGATATTGAGAACGAAAATCAACTCTCTATGGTCAAAACGATTATCAACTTAGGCGAAAATTTAAAATTGAATGTAGTAGCTGAAGGAATAGAAACAGAGTATCAGCTAACAAAATTGATTGAAAGTGGATGCCAAATTGGTCAAGGCTTTTTGTTCTCAAAACCCGTTGAACCTGACCAGTTTGAATTATTACTAAGACAACGTGTATTTCCAAACAGACAATGAAAGAAAGCTATAATAGCTTTTGCAAATTAGATACACAATAAAAAGCGTCGCTCTTCTAGAAATAGAAGGACGACGCTTTTAAATTTCATGTGCCAACTTTTAAGAATAAATAGACGGCAAGTCACTAGCGGGCGTTGGGTAAGCAAAGATATGATGAGCAACTTCACTGGCTGAAACTTTTTGTTCGATTAATTGACTGAAGTAGTTGATCAATTCATCCGCTTCATTGTTCAAGCAAGCTGCGCCGACTAATAATCCGGATTGTTTGTCTTTCACGATTTTGATTGTTGAGATGGGTTCGTTGGTTCTACGGTAATTGAACCATTGAGTTGCATCAACCGTAGACAATTCGTAATCATCATTGCTTTCATCAACCATCATACCGATTTGAGCCAATTTAGGGCCGGAAAATACCATTGTGGGAATACTTGGATAAGCTATGGGGTCTGTCGCTTTACCAGTCAAGTACGAAACGACGTAATTAGCCTCAAATGTACACACAGGGGTCAGTTTCGGTTGACTCTTAGATAAGATATCTCCGATGGCAAAGATAGCTGGATTGCTTGATTGAAGATGCTCATTGACCGTGATGCCTTTCTTGTCATACTCTACGCCGGCCTTTTCAAGATTCAGTGTATCTGCATTTGGAATCCTTCCGGTCGTACAGAAGACTAAATCTGTATTTAATTCAAAATTAGAGTCATCTTTTAATGCATAACCGATAGACGTTTTTTCTACTTTAGAAATATCTACGTTGAAATGGAATGTAACACCTTTGGCTTCTAGTTGTTTAACTAACTGGTCGACAAGTTCATGGGCGAAGTCTTTGAGCGGTCTATCGTTATGCTGAATGACATGAACTCTAGACCCAGCTGCATTAGCGATCGCTGCAAACTCAAAAGCAATGTACCCTCCACCTACCAAAGTGATGGTTTCAGGCATTTCTGGAAGGGATAAGAAATCGTCACTGGTCAGAAAATGCTCTTTTCCTTCAATGTCTAATATAGAAGGACGTGCGCCAGCAGCGAGAATAAAGTGATCAGCTTTCAACTCGTCACCGTTTACCTCTAAATGATTTTCGTCTATGAATGCAGCTTTCCCAGTAAAAGTTTCTACACCAGAAGATTCTAAACTACTCTTCATTTGTTCAGGAACGGGAGAAGTAAAGGTCTCTTTAAATGCCATAAGGTCTGGCCAGTTTACTTTAGGAGCAGAATTCAGCCCTTTTCCTTGTAGTTGATTGACGTGATCTCTAGCTTCAACCGCTGATACGAGTACTTTTTTCGGATCACAACCTCGGTTTGGACAAGTCCCACCCCAAAGGTCTCCTTCTATAATGGCAACACGTTTACCATTAGCAGCTAAACTTGAAGCCGTCCCCATTCCGGAAACCCCACTACCAATAACCACTACATCAAACTCTTTTACCATGAATAACGTCTCCTTTGTTGAGTATTTTCCATTAAAGATCTGCATGTTATTTTTAACACAGAAAGTGAGACATTGAAAATGAAAGAACCTGGAAGCAAGAGTATTGGGGAATGAAATGTTAGTTTGCAACAATTCTTTTAGATGAAGTATGATGGGATTACATTGTTATTGCATTCGAATATGAAACAAAAGATGACTTTATAATCTAAAGGGGAATACTATGGACAAAGTTGATTATTTAATCAGGACCTTTTCGCGTACAAAGCGGAAGGATTATGAAAACTATATATTAAATGCTATATGGCAAGGAATTGATTGTATAGATATTCGTCCGGTGACACAGCAATTCGTTAGAGTGAATGCTGACAAGTACTATTTGATTGATTTGTATTTTCCACAAATTAATATAGGTATTGAAGTAGATGAAGCATTTCACAAGAAAAACATTGAACTGGATTTGAAAAGGTCCTTAACTATCGAAGAAAAGCTTTCATCCATTCGAGAAGACAGTCTATTTGAGATAAAACGTGTAGATGCAACTTTGTCACTACAGGAATTGACCGTTAGAATAAAAGAAATTTCTCTAGAGATAAAAGAAAAAATCATAGAAAATGATATCACACAATGGGATACGGACATATCTGTTAAAGAACGGGTTGAAGAAAAAGGGTTTTTATCTGTAGATGACTTTTACCGATTTCGCTTAATGACAGATGTGGCCAATCAGTTATTTTTTAAAGAGTATAAAGGTTTCCAGCGAGCAAGTTTCAGTACTATTGTAGAGGATACACCTGTAGCCGTATGGTTTCCAATAATTTCTACTGAGGATAAGAAAGAGCACAATCAATGGTTAAATTATCTTGATAACACATGGAGTATACTTGAAGAAAAAAATATTCGTGGTGATGATAAATTACACCATCATAAAATCGGGGAATTAAGAATCGTTTTTGCTAAAATTAGAGATCATTTTGGTAAATTTAACTATCGGTATATTGGTAATTTTAAACTAAATAACATATCAGCAGACAATAAAGTACGTAGTTACGTAAAAATAAGTGAAACGTTATATATTGATTATCAGAACCAGACAATTACTCTTTGAGAGACATGGTCTATTAAGATAGTTGAAAGGAAGAGAAAATGAGCAAAATTCTGAATGAAGATTTGATTTACGAAGTTCTATCTGTTGTCGATGAGATCCCAGAAGGAAAAGTTGCGACATACGGTCAGATTGCTAGGTTGATTGGGAGAGAAAAGAACGCTCGCTTGGTCGGTAGAGTGTTGAGTATGTCTGAGTTCTACGGTAAATATCCTTGTCACAGAGTGGTCAATCATGCCGGCAGATTGGCTCCGGGCTGGAAAGAACAAAGAGGACTGTTAGAAGCTGAAGATATACCGATGAAGAATGAGATTCAAGTAGAGTTAAGATCTTGTCACTGGGACGAATAAGAGATAGGTTGTAAAAAAGAGGTTATGGCTATTGCGCCATAACCTCTTTTTATTAATACTCTAATGCTTTTAGCTCTTCTAAAGTAACGTCTTGTTCAACGTAATTTTCGACCATGAAGCCACTTAAGTTTGAAAATTCTTTGTAGAACAGGTCGTAAGCTGTTTTATCAGAATTGAAATTTTCTTCGTTTAATTCTAAAATCAGTTCTTTTGTTTTTGCTTGCGTGTCGCTATCCAATTCCCAGCTATCAGGTCTTAGACGGCCAACTTCATCGTATTCAGGTTTATTGCCGTAAATCATTTCACGGTAAATACGGTCCTGGTGCATAATTGGTGTTTCGTGCGTGCCTTTTTCTTCCATGACTTTATACAAACCAATACAGTAAACAGGGAAGAATGGAATAACAGAACTGGCTTTAGTGGTTACAGCCGTTGCGACAACAATCAGCGCTTTACCATTGATATCTGTTAATAGTTCATTGATATTTTCAGCTTTTTCATCACAATCTGCTTTGGCACGGCCAAGTGTACCGCCACCGTAGTAAGGATGATTGAGTTCTGTTCCTAGATAAGAATAATTTGTTGTTAGAACACCGTCAGAAAGAACGCCAGCTTCTTTTAAAGCTTTCATCCATAATACCCAGTCTTCTCCACCCATAACCTTAACAGTATCGGCGATTTCCTGGTCAGTTGCAGGATCCAGCGTTTCAGTATAGAAAGTTTGTTCTTGCATGTTGATATTTGGTCCAACGACTGGTTCACCAAGGGCTTTGATAGAAGACATATAAGTTTCTCCAGTATCGGGATCGTTTCTACGACCACTTGCCAAACTATATACGACTAAGTCGACTTTGCCGCCGAATTCGTTTTTGATGTAATCAATGACTTCTTGTTTACTTTCATGGCTAAAAGCATCTTGCACAAAGTTTTTCGCTACAAGGCCTTCTTTTTCAGCAGCTTCTTTGAAAGCAATGTTGTTATACCAGCCAGCTGTTCCTAGTGAACGAGCACTTTTAGGTCCTTTTTCAAAAGAAACACCAATTGTATCTGCGCCTGTACCGAACGCCAGACTGATTCTTGTTGCTAAGCCGTAACTTGATGATGCGCCAATGATTAATACTTTTTTAGGACCTTCAAATGATCCCTTATTTTTAACGTAATCGATTTGATTTTGTACTTCTTGTTTAAGTCCAACTGGATTGATACCCAAGGCAACATTTCCTCGAATATTTTGTTTGAATTCCAACATGATTTATTTCCTCCATTAACTTGTTATAGTCCTATCATATCAGAAAAAACGCTGTAGAGAGAGCTTACTTATGAAAAAATCGCTTAACTTTTTAGCATTTTATAAAATCATTTTTTGAAGCTTGTCAGTGGAGTGATTTAAGGATATGCTAGGGTTAAATCACGATAAAGAAATATAAGGAGTTGTTTTTTATTTGAGAAAGATTTTGTCTGTTCTGAAAGGGTTATTGTTATTTATTGTTGCTTTTATTCTTACCATGATCAGTTACCTGTTGCTTAGTTACATTCAACGAATAGTGTTAGTACCAGATGACTTTTTGCTTTGGACGTTTAACTTTCCTGTAATTATACTGATTATTATTGTCGAGTTGTTTGTGATCACTATCTTATTTTATTTCTTTCATAAATCTTTCAGAGAATACTTTCAGGCTAATTTTTCCAACAAAGATTTTGTCAGAAAACATCAAAAGTTAGTGATTGGTTCTTTTATAGGTGGAAGTATCTTTTTACTCTACACCACGGTTACATCAATCACGGTTGTTACTCCTGATAAAGTTATTGATCACTCATTTCTACGCCCACTAGGACGAGAGTATACATACGATGACGTTGTGAAGATTGATACAGAAGTGAAGAGTGAAAAGTCGATTATACCGTTGTATTCTGAAGGAGATTTTATTTATATAATTGAGTTGAGTAGTGGGAAAAGAGTTTACTTGAATGATGTTGGCGAAACAAATGATTATGAACACCCCTTTTTTACAATTGAAGAAATTGATCGTAAATTAGTAAATAGAGGGATTCCGAAAGCTTCAAGTATGGAGAACTTTGAACTGGCTACTAAAGATCTTGATAAAGTCTACACAGATGGGATACGAAGGATACTAGAAAATACTGACAGTGTAGAGTAAGACGAGCTTTCAGGCGAGTTCGTTGAATTTTACCGCTAGTAACAGCTATACTTTAAAAGTAAGCAATCAGATAAAGGAGCGGTCACTATGAATGTTCAACCAATAAAAGCATTATCAGACAATTATATTTGGGTCATGGAAGAGGGCGATCGTGCAGTCGTAGTCGATCCGGGCGAATCTGCTAAGGTATTAGGTTACTTAAAAGAAAACCAATTCAAATTAGAAGCCATTCTTTTAACGCATGAGCACGATGATCATATTGGCGGAGTCAAAGAAGTCTTAGCTGATTATCCGGATACACCTGTCTATGGTCCCAAAGAAACAGAACAGCTCAACACGAATACTGTAGGAGATGGTGACACGTTTGAAGTGCTAGATCAAACTGTAGAAGTATTTAAGACTGCAGGTCACTCAGCTGAGCACATTAGTTTTCTAGTAGGGAGTGCCTTGTTCTGTGGCGATGCTCTATTCTCTGGCGGGTGTGGACGCGTATTTACTGGAGATTATCAAGCCCAGTATGATGCCTTGCAAGTATTTAATCAGTTAGATGACGGTGTATTTGTCTACGCTGGTCACGAATATACTCAAACCAACTTGCGATTCGCACAATCCATTGAATCTTCAAACGAATCGATCTCTGAAGAACTAACGCAAGTCAATGCGCTGAGAGAACAAGATGATCCAACATTACCGTCAACGATTGGAAAAGAAAAACGAATCAATTTATTCTTGAAGGCCGATTCAGTAGAAGCCTTCACAGATTTAAGGAATGCGCGCGACGGTTTTAGCTAACCATTCAACCTATTTCATAACAAGCTAAAAAGGCACTATCCGAAAAGATAGTGCCTTTTGTTCGTTTTATTCTTCATAAAAAAATATCTACAGCTAAACTGAGGAAAAGAAAAGCTGTCACAGCGATAGACAGGACAATTTTTTTCTTTTTAGAATCTGAATTTGAAATAGATAAAGTGGTTTTAGTATAATAGAAAGCACCTATTGAAATGAGCAGTAATTCCAAGAAAATACTAGCTGGAATAATGTTCCAAAGACCAAATCCTAAAAGGGGAAAATCTCCAATACTTCCAGGAAGAATGGGTAAATCTGGTCGATGTACAATCAAGTCGAGTATCCAGTGACTGAAAACAATAGCGCCGGTAATCAGTCCAGATTGATCACCCCAGATCTTCTGTGCAACAAATGCAGCAATCAAAGAGAGAATGAGCGCGCCAACAAGAGAATGAGTATAGAAAGCATGAATCATCATATTGCCATATCCGCCTTCGCCTATAGGTTCAATAACTTCCAGTCCAGCTAAATTAAAGGGAATGAAGACAATATCCATTAACTGTGAGCTAACGAGTAAAGACCATAAAGGTAGCTTTGGAGCTTTGATTCTAGCAGCAGCGGCAATGCCAAAGTGTCCTGCGAACAATTTAATGACCTCCTCATAAAGATATGAATTTGAAAATTGTTGATGATGTACTTAAAAGTATATGCTAGTGATGTCGTACTTAGTGTAAAGAGTTTGTAAGGGGAAAATAAAAAATAGAAAGTGAGTGTGAAAAGTGGTAAACGATTCTGTGGTTCAATTATGGAAACAGTTTAAAAAAGAGTATCCGAATGCTCCAGAGCACTACGAAGCTTGGGCATTTGGAGATTCCAAAGAAATGGCGGATGAACTTGCAATACTGGTTCTTGAGGGAACGAAGACAGCAACAGCATCCAATTATACGATGTACGAAGAACATGAACCTTTGCCTTACGTTGGGCTTTATAATGTCTTGCTAGATGGAAGTGGTCAGGCCGTAGCTGTTATTAAAACGACATCGGTAGAAGTAATGCCTTTCGATGAAGTGTCAGAGGAACAGGCTTTTCTTGAAGGTGAAGGAGACCCGGACGTTGATGTACTGGCGTAAGGTTCATCAAGAGTTTTTTGAGAAAGAACTGAGAGAAATAAAACAAGATTTTCACGATAAGATTCCTGTTGTCTGCGAAAAGTTTGAAGTGATTTTCAAATAATCATAAAAAAGGACTAGCGATTTTTCGCTAGTCCCTCTTCTTTTTATCTAAATAAATCTAAGAACCGTTGTCATGAACAAGACTGTTCTTCTACAGACTGGACGGTTTTTTTCAAATCTATCATTACTTTTTACCGAGATTACCTAAACCACCAAGGCCAAGATCACCGAAGGATTGTTTTGCGGTATCCATTAATTCATCACGTTCGTTTTTATCGATTTTTCCGTCTGAATGAGCTTCTTTAACTTCTTTAACCAATTGTCCGGCTTTATCTTTGTCTACATTTTTGATTTTTTGCTTTAGTTCATCAAATTTTTGACTCATCTAATCCATCCTTTTTTGGTCTATTTAGTACATTCATACCTTAAGGAAAATCGTTGAATTATTCAAACAATAAGATTGTGAAATAGACAGTGCAACTCTTCGTTTTAAGTGATCATCTGTTTGATTTATTTAAATAGATTCAGAAATTTCTGCCATAAGCTTTCATGTTCTTCTGAATGATCAGTTGCTGTAGTATCGACTTCTTTTTCTGGTGCACGATATTGAATCACAAATTGAACATTTTCCGTTTCTTCGTTTCGCTCATCCATATAAGACTGGATCTCGTAGTCTGAATTAGAAAATTCCTCGATTGCCTCATCAATCTTTTCTTTTGTTTTAACCGGTAGACCGCTTGTTTCTTCTCTAAGTTCATTTGTGCCATCTGTTAATTGATCGGCGCCTTCAGCAAGATCTGAAGAACCTGTTTTTGCAGAACGTAGCCCATTAGATAAGTCATCTGCACCGACAAATAAAGCATGCGATCCGTCTTTTAATTGAGCCGTTCCAGAACGAAGCTCGCCGATACCGTCAGTGAAAGCCAAAGAACCTTCATGTGCTGTGTTTATTCCCTGATTGAGTGTTGAGGCACCTTCTTGTAATTGAGTGGTTCCGTTAGAAAGGTCTTGGATACCAGATTGAATGGCTTTTCCACCACTTAATAATGTGCTTGAGCCATTATCAAGCTGTTCAGCGGCTGTAGTAGCTTTATCGATTCCACCAGAAAGTTGGCGGACACCAGCTGTATAATCCTGTACGCCTTGATCTAGTGTATGGTACTGATTGGTCAACTGGCTGATTGCACTTTGAAGTGGTGCGATTTCTTCAGGTAAGGAAGACAGACCGTCAACAAGAGTTGTTATGGCTTGGTCAAACTCTTTGTAGCTTGAGACAAGTTGAGTACTACCTGATCTTAATGCACCGTCTTCTTTTACTTGGCTGTGAATACCGTTGATCAATTGATCGCTACCAGAAATATATTGTGCATTAGCAGAAGCTAGTTTCTCGGTTTGTTCAATCGCTGTTTGTAATTGTACGAGGACACTTTCTTCTATTACCCCTTCTTCAACAAGTGGTTGTAATACAGTCAGTTGCTGCTTCAGCTCAGATAGATTATCTGCTGCATTCTGATTCAGTCCAGCTAATTCTGTAGGATTCACACCTGCATCAGCTAGTTTGCCTTTATATTGAGAAATGCTACTGTCCATACCAGCTACACCCTCGCTGAGTGTTGTTAAACCAGTTTGAATTGAACGAGAAGCTTCTTTTAATTGTGAAACGCTATCCATAGAAAGTTCGACTTCGTTCACTTTACGCTGCATGGTTTCTAGAGCTTCAAGTACAGCAGTAGAGCCACTGGTTAAGCTATCTGATTTGCTATCAAGCTGGTTTAAGCCTGTTTCAATCTCTTCAAGACCTTCCGATAAACTGGAAATACCTTGATTCAAGTCTGTTAAGCCAGTGAAGAAAGGTTTTGACTCTTCAGATAAGGCTTGTCCACCAGCTTTTAGTTGTCCGGAAGCTTGAGCAAGTTGAGTGCTACCTTGCGTCAAAGTAGACAGTCCTTCTTCTAACGTTTTTGACTTTGTGAAAGCTTGGTTGGTTCCGTCAGCCAGTTTTTGGCTACTGCGGTCTAACTGAGAAGTTCCATCAGTCAGCTGGTTACTTCCGTCAAGTAGGTCTTGCATACCATTTGTCAGGTCTAGACTACCGTCGTAAAGCGTCTGAGAACCTTCATCTAAAGTTTGAATACCGGTCTCTAATTCTTTAAGTGGATCAGTGAATTCAGAAAGATCAAAGAGATCATCTCCGATCGTCAAACTCAAAGGCGCGCCATTGATGGACCAATCTAACTCCTCAAAGTCAGTGGTTCTTACAGTGAAAGAAAGATCTTCCTCCTGACCAGGCAAAACAGTCCACTGAACTTGTCGTTTGTTACCAGCAGTACTTGTAATTCCATTAGGGCTATGCAAATCAAAATGAGTATCTAGATTCATAGATGTACTAACTTGCAAAGCATAGTGGTCTACAAAATCCATTAACTGTTCATTTGTTGTGTCTGTTGGATTGATTGAAACCTTCACTGTAAATGTGCCTTTTGAATCTAGGATTGTTTGAGGATCGACTTCTTTTCCGTCCATCAAATAAGTGAACTGGAAAGTCCAAGGAAGACGCTTGTCTGTGACTTTTCCTTGTGTGAAGACACGCGCTTCGTCTGTTTTAATCGATGTTTGATTATTTTGAGAAGATAGCTCAGAGTGAGTTGTGTTAAGTAGGTGCAACGCCTCATATTGACCATAATCTGTTAGATCTTCTGTTGCTGATCCTGTTCGTTCAAAGAGATTTGTTACATACATACTTTCTAGATTTCCTGACAAATCAATCGTAGAGTAAACAAGTTCTTCTTTGCAGTAGGAGGGTTCTTCTTGAGCCATGACTGGAAAAGATAGCGAGCTTGCGATAATTCCGGCGGTACTTAGACTAATTAATGCTTTTTTCATGAGTGTGATCCTTTCTGATGTTTGAATGTCATGTTCAATGAGCCTTTTTCGATCCAGCGATCTGTTAAATAAAGTAGAATCGGTAATCCGAAAAAGACAACGAACATGGAAAGTAGAGTACCCTGAGCTAGTAAATAACCAATCTGAGCAGGTACTTGATTCGTAGAAAAGGTTCCAAATAAAAATCCTGCAGCAGTCATAATGACACCAGAGACGATAATGCTTTCTCCAGATTTTTCAATCGCTGCGAGTAAGGCGTCTTTTTTAGTTTGAAGATGTCGTTCCTCAATGTAACGGTCGGTCAGCAAGACGGCGTAGTCAACCGTTGCCCCTAGTTGAACAGAACTTAAGATGAGGAACGCGATATAAAATAGTGCACTTCCTCTAAAGTAGGGAAGTCCTAAATTGATCCAGATGGCTGATTGAATACTGATCACTAAAATCACTGGTAGAATAAGGGATTTGAATGCAATCGCAATGACGATTAGGATACCTAAAATAGAAGCGATATTCACAATACGTTGATCAGAGCTGATGACATCTTTCAAGTCATACGTCGATACGCTGTCGCCCGCTAATAGATAATCGTCTCCAAAGAGGGAAACGGCTTTTTCGCGAATCTCTTCGATCATGTCAAAGGTCTCACTACTTTCGGCTGGTAACGCTGTTTTGAAAGCTAACCGGTTATAGTCATTTGAATGAAGCATCTCTCTAGTAGACTCTGGAACGTATTGAATCGGGATGGCCCAGCCGACTTCGTTTGAATAAGCTTGGACTTCTGTAATGGCTCCTAAGTGCTCTAAATACTCGACCATTTCTTTTTCGAGTGCTTCATCTTCTGTTGGAAGCATTAGTGCCATAAGGTTCTCGTGACCAAAGGACTGCTCGATAGATTGTTGTTCTTGCATAACCGTATTGTCTTCAGGCAGCCATCTCGAATTACCGTAGTAGAAATCATTGTGCTTTTGAGCAAGGAAAAAGATACCAGCAAAAACAACGAGTAACGGTACAGTGAAATAGCGTACCTTGTAAACCAATTTAGCAAGAGGTCTTAACGACGGAATAAATGAGCGATGCATCGTTTTCTCTAATAGGTTTGCACAAACGAGTGTCATAGCTGGAAGGAAGATAAAGACAGAAAGTAAACTGAAAATAACGCCTTTCGCTAAAACAATCCCCATATCCGCACCGATACCGAATTTCATTAAAATCAGTGCCGCAAATCCAATCACTGTGGTTAAACCACTGGACAGTACGGAGCCTAGAGAATTGTGAAGTGCCTTGACCATCGCTTCCTCTTGAATCAGGCCTTCTTTTCGGTACTCTTCATACCGGTGAAGTAAGAAGATGGAATAGTCGATTGAGACACCGAGCTGCAAAATAGGGAAAGCGTTCTTTGTCACAAAAGAGATTTCGCCTAGAAAAATATTTGTTCCACTATTGATTAAAATGGCGAGACCGATCGTACCAAGGATCAATACGGGTTCAATCCAAGAAGAGGTTGAAACCAGTAGAAAGAGAAATGCGATAACAACAGCAAGACTGATCGTAGTGAACAGATCGCTACTGGTATGTTGATCCAATTCGTAATCTTGAACAGCTGGCCCTTCCATTTCTCCTTTTTCTCCGATAACGGTTCGGATTTCTTGAATCACCGCATCTCTTTGTTCGTTTTCCTCAATATCCGCTGAAACGGTAAATAAATCTTTTCCATCCTTAAGGTAATTCTGAACCGTTTGTTGGTCCATCATTTCTAAAGGTTCTTCTATATTTTCTTCATCATCGAGCCACTCTACTGAAGTAACGTGCTCAATTTGGCTGAGCTGTTCTTTCAATTCAAGTGCTGTCGTTATTCCGTTGTCTTCTACTGCTATACGAATGGTAGAAGGTTGAGGCGGAAACTCATCTTCCATCAAATGGATCGCTTGCGTAGAAGGGGAGGAACTAGGTAGATAATCGACCATATCATTATTGATCCCGACAAACCTTGCTAGAAAAATAGAAAGGATTCCTAGAAAAATAAACACAAAAATAATGGATTTCCTAAATTTTACGATGGCTCTAAATAATCTTTCCTTCATCATACCGACTTCTTTCTTAAAGTTTTGACAAATGTTCAAATTTAAACTAGTGTTAATTATAAGGACTAAGCTAGAAAGTACAACACACAGTCATTCTGCATATGTTGAAATTCACACAAAAAGAGCAAAAGTGTTGAAAGAGGGAAAATCATGAAAGAAAATCGAAGCGTACAAAGGACAAAACGCAACTTAAAAGACACATTAATCCAACTTTTAAAGGAAAAATCGATTCACCAAGTAAAAGTTAAAGAATTAACTGAAAAAGCAGATATCAATCGTGGAACTTTTTACTTCCACTATTCAGATATTTATGAGTTATTGGACGAGCTGGAAGATGATGTGTTCACTGAATTAGAAAGTTTGTTTGATCAATATGATGGTGTTTTACCAGAAGATACAGTCAAACCCCCTTTACTAGAAGTTTTATTTTCAAGTTTGTTTGAAAAAAGAGACATCATTTATATTTTGTTAGGCCCAAATGGTAGTCGTTCATTTTCTTCTCGAATTGATGGTTGGGTCGATTACCATTCCCGCAACATTTTGCAAAGTGCCTTTCCACAAGTAGAACCGGACTATCACCGTTTAGTTTCAGCATTTTTGATTCGAGGCGTGATTGGGACGTTTAAAACGTGGTATGAAACCGGTCAAAAACAAACGCATCAAGAATTGACCGATATTATTAGAAACATTATCTGGAATACCCCTATCAAAAGAACTGAAAAGTAGTCAACTTTAAGGTCAGGATATAGCAACAAAAGTGTTATAGGGGCAACTTTTAGCGTTTTTTACTATAATGAGTATGGATAATCACAAAAAGGAATCGATAAGGGGAATATAGGGAAATCTGATTGAAAAGGAGAAGTGTCTTATGAATGAGATAGAACATGCTTATATTCAAACAAATGGTATTCAACTCCATGTTGCTCAACAAGGACCGGATGATGGTGAACTGGTCTTGTTGCTCCATGGATTCCCGGAATTCTGGTATGGATGGCGTAAACAGATGGCAGAACTGGCAGAACAAGGCTACCGAGTATGGGCACCTGATCAACGTGGTTATAATTTAAGTGACAAACCAGAAAACGTAAAAGACTACGACATGAAAGAATTAGTGGAAGATATCGCAGGGTTGATTCGACAGTCGGGCAGAGATCAAGTGATTCTTGCCGGACATGATTGGGGTGGAATTGTCTCTTGGAAAGTTGCAGAAACGTATCCAGAGCTAATTAAGAAGATGATGATTTTGAATGCACCGCACTTAGCTGCTATGAGCAAACATGTCTTGGAACATCCGTCACAACTACTGAAAAGTTCCTATATTTTATTTTTCCAGCTAAGAGGCATTCCTGAGAAATTGGTCAGTCGTGCGAACTGGGGAGTAGCTACAAGTGCTTTAATCGGAAGTAGTTTGAAAGGTACATTCAGCTCGAGAGACTTACAAGAATATCGATTAGCCTGGTCTCAACCGAATGCTATGACCACCATGATCAACTGGTATCGGGCCAATGGAAAGAATATGATGAATGCAAGTGCTACTTCCAATATTACCGTCCCTACTTATATTATTTGGGGTATGAACGATCAGTTTTTAGGCAAAGAGCTTGCAAGTAAGAGTCTGGATTACTGTGAGGATGGCAAAGGTATCTTGGTTGGAGATACAACACACTGGCTGCATCACGAGAAGGCAAGACAAATTAGTCAAATAATGATTGATTACATCAAAGAAGATTAAAAGAAGGAGGGGTTGTTTTGAAAAGAATTTATTCAAGAAGATTATTGTTAGGAGCTATTCTCTTTATTGCAGCCTCTACAGTTTATTTAACCGCAGAAGCCATCTCCGCTCATGCTTGGACGGATCCGGAGTATGGATATGCTTTTCATTATATTAGTGATTTAGGTGTTGCCAAAAGGATGACCATTGATGGACGAGCGGTCTTTTCACCACTTGCGAACGTAATGAATGGTGGGTTTATCGTGTACGGTATCCTTTCGACGAGCGCTTACTTGCTCACCATCCGTTTAGTGCAGAAAAAAGCACGCGTACTCGTTTCCGCTGCCGCAGTTGTTCAGGGCATTGGGAATATTTTAGTTGGACTGTTTCCGGGAGAATCTTATAGTTATGCGAACATGCATGTTATCGGAGCAGGCATGGCGATTATCGCTGGGAATCTTACTCTAATTTTAATAGGCATTTATTTGAACAAACAGTATCGTTTACCCAAAAGAATCGCTATAGGATTGGGTGTTTTTGGATTACTTGCATTAAGCTTTATGCTGACATACGATTTTGGTTACCCGGCTGTATTTGAGCGGTTATCTGTCTATACGATGACGGTTTGGAATTTGATTTTTGGGATCTGGCTGATACAGAAAAGTAAAGTCCGAATTAAAAGAAATTGATTCAATCTTTTTTAAAGTTCTTGACATAGTGAGGAGACTATATTATTATTTGTGGTAACGATATCATAAAGAGGGTGTTTACTGATTGCAACGATAAAAAATGTAGCGAAACTAGCAGGTGTATCTGTTTCTACTGTCTCCCGCTACTTAAATGATCACCCTTACATTGCAGAAGGAAAAAGAGAGAGTATAAAAAAAGCAATGAAAGAGCTAGATTATGTGCCAAGCTCAGTTGCGACTCAATTAAGATCAAAAAAAGGCACAATGATTGGCGTCTTAGTTTCTAGAATTACTAACCCGTTTTTTTCTTACTTGATTGACACAATCGAAAAGCAAGCAAGATTAAATGGTTATTCTGTACTTATTATTCAGACGTACGATGATAGAGAAGCAGAAATAAAAATACTCGAAATGTTAAAACAGAAAGTCATTAGTGGTTTGATCATGTGCTCAGTTGAAAATACTGCAGATGTCATTGATCCTTATCAAAAATATGGACCGATTGTTCTTTGCAATGAGCGCCTTGAAGGATCCAAACTTCCTAAAATACTGACGGATCAGGAAAAGGCCACGTATGAAGCCATCCATTATCTTATAGAAAAAGGAAACCAGCGCATTGCATATTGCACGGGAGGATCTTTTTTAGACACTGGACATGGTTCCTCTAGAAATAGAGGATTTAAAGCAGCCATGGAAGCAAATAATCTATTGATTAAAGATAATTTGATTTTCAGAGACATGCATACAATAGACGATGGTAGAAAAGTAGCTGCTCATTTACTACAAGAGGATACGACCAACTTTCCAGAAGCTGTGTTTGCTGGAAGTGATGAAGTTGCTAGCGGAATGGTAGAAGTGTTTCTTGCAAAAGGAAAACGAGTTCCAGAAGACGTTGCTGTCATGGGATTTGACAATCAACCGTTCGCTTCAATGGTATCCGTACCCTTAACTACCGTAGAGCAACCTGTACATGCCCTAGGAGAAGAGGCCACCAAATTGATGCTTCATCTCCTAAATGGTCAAGCTTACGAAATTAATCATGAACAACTGAACTTAACTATTGTAAAAAGAGAATCTGCTTAGCAGATTCTTATATATAAACAATGTGATATCGATACCACAAGGGGGATAATAATGGAATTAACTAAAACTTATTCAAAAACATGGTGGAAAGAGGAAGTCGTCTATCAAATTTATCCAAAGAGTTTCTACGACACGAATGATGATGGGATTGGAGACATAAAGGGGATAACAGAAAAATTAGATTATCTAAACTCACTAGGTATAACCATGATCTGGATCTGTCCCGTTTTTCCTTCTCCTATGGTAGATAACGGCTATGATATCTCCGATTTCCAAGGTATTCATTCAGATTTTGGAACAATGGAGGATTTCGATGTTTTATTGGAAAAAGCAAAGTCCAAGGGCATTAAAATTGTTTTGGACTTAGTCGTCAACCACACATCTGATGAACATAGTTGGTTTAAACAAGCCATTGAAAGTGAATCAAGCCCTTATAGAGACTATTATATTTTTAAGGAAAGTCAAATTAATCAGCCACCTAACAATTGGCGTTCAATTTTTGGAGGAAGTGTGTGGGAGCCTGTAGCTAACGAGCCTGGAACGTATTATTTTCATACTTTTGATAAAAGACAGCCCGATTTGAATTGGGAAAATGCAGCACTCAGAGAAGAAGTATATGACATGGTCAATTGGTGGTTAGACAAAGGGATTGCGGGCTTTCGTATCGATTCAATCACTTTTATCAAAAAAGATCAGGATTATAGTAGTTTGTCTCCCGATGGAGCAGATGGTTTGGCAAGTGTTAAACACAAAGGAAGAAATAGACCAGGCATCGAGATATTCCTAAAGGAATTGAACGAAAGAACATTTAATAACTATCAATGTGTCAGCATTGGGGAAGCTCCTGGTGTGACCTATGAAGAGTTTGATCAGTATATAGGAAAAGACGGCTACTTTAATATGATCTTTGATTTCAAATATGCTGATATCGATGTTATGAGCGGAAGCGAATGGTTCAGAAAGACGAACTGGACGGTAGATGAATTGAAAGAAAAAATCACACTGAGTCAAGAAGCACTTCAAAATACTGGGTGGGGTGCTAACTTCTTGGAAAATCACGACCAGCCTAGGTCAGTATCAAAGTATATTCAAGACAAAGAATACCATAATCGTATTGGTGCTACTGCTTTAGCTTCGCTTTTCTTTTTCTTACGAGGCACGCCTTTCATTTACCAAGGACAAGAAATCGGCATGCTGAATTTCAATCGATCATCTCTAGAGGATTTCAATGATGTATCAAGTATAGATAATTATCATCGTTCTATACTAGAAGGTTTTTCAAAAACTGAAGCACTGGCCTTTGTTAACGAACGTTCCAGGGACAACGGACGGACTCCTATGCAGTGGGATAAATCAATGAATGGAGGATTCTCTAAAAATCAAGAGACTTGGTTGAAGCTAGCGGATGATGCGCTAGAAGCAAACGTAGCTGATCAGGAGATGGATACGGATTCTGTACTAAATTTTTATAGAAAAATGATTCAATTAAGAAATCAATCTGAATACAAAGAAACGCTTATTTACGGTGAATTTGAACCACTTGAAACAGACGGACCTGTTATAGGTTATTCAAGAAAAGCTGACCACGTGGTTGAAAGTTATACAAATCTGAGCAGTGAAAAACAAACCATTAGCTGCACGTTTAAAAAAGTACTATTAAATAATTACTCAGAAGTTGAAGTGACTCACAAAGCTATCGTACTTCAACCGTATCAAACTATTCTTATTGAGAAAGAGGGATAAACATGACAAATTATGATCAAATTGCAAGAGAAATCGTAGAGGTAGTGGGAGAGGATAATATTCTTTCCTCTACTCACTGCGCTACGCGTCTACGACTTCAAGTCAAAGATAGAACAGTGATCAATGATGAAGAAGTAGAAGCAATCGACCAAGTTAAAGGTGTATTCTTTAATGCTGGTCAGTACCAAATCATTCTAGGGACTGGCGTAGTCAATAAAGTTTACAATTCACTGCAATCGCTTTATTCATATGAAGAAGTCTCAAAGGATCAGATGAGTATGGATAGTGCGTCTCCGTTGCAACGAAGTATTAGGAATTTGGCTGATATATTTGTTCCAATTATTCCTATACTAGGTGCTACAGGTCTTTTTCTAGGATTAAAAGGTGTTCTATTTAATGAATCCGTTTTATCTGTCTTTGGTCTTTCGCCTGAAGCCATTCCGATTTGGTTAACGACAATGGCTACAGTTTTGACGGATACGGCTTTTGGATTTCTAACAGCCTTTATTTGCTGGTCTGCTTTTAAGAAAAAAGGGGGACTACCAATTATAGGATTCTTGATAGGATTAATGCTTGTTTCTCCAGCTTTACCGAATGCTTATGATGTCGCTTCTGGAGCAGCTGAGCCAATTATGGCTTTTGGGCTGTTTCCACTTGTCGGATATCAAGGATCTATACTGACAGCACTGGTTACGGGAATACTAGGGGCTAAATTGGAATTGAAGCTTCGAAATATTATGCCTAATTCAATGGATCTCATCTTCACACCATTCGTTGTGATTTTAGCTTCTGTCGTTCTTGCGTTGTTTGTATTAGGTCCAATTGTTCATTTGTTCGAAGAACAAGCTGTAAAAGCCATTGAGTACTTTTTACATCTTCCACTTGGAATTGGTGGATTAATTATTGGAGCTTTGTACCCACTGTTTGTTATTACAGGAATGCACCATATGTTTATTATGATGGAAACCTCTTTGATTGCTACAACAGGATTCAATCCTTTAATCACTGTTTGTGCAATGTATGGTTTCGCCAATGCTGCAGTTTGTTTAGCAATATCGTTGAAAACAGATAAACCAGCTATGAAAACAGCTGGAATATCAGCAACGGCTACACAATTGCTAGGAGTAAGTGAACCCGCATTATTTGGTGTTATCTTAAGATATGGCTTGAAGGCAATTGGGATTGTCGTTGCTACTTCAGGAATCAGTGGTATGATTCTTTCATTACTAAATATTCAAGCAAATAGTTACGGTCTGGCTGTCTTACTATCACCGCTTATGTATATTTACGATCGTAATCAATTTTTGACTTATGTTATCGTGGGTATCTTGACGTTTATTGTCGCATATATATCGACTAACATCATATTGTTCAGCAGGTTTAAAAAAGTGAATTTAGTTTCAAGAAAAAGTGTTCGTGGCTAAGTATTGAAAAGAAGACCTCTCAACCAAAGTTGGGAGGTCTTCTTTTATGGTTGGTACTTCTCAACAAAGTCTTCAATGGGTAATTTTAAGTCTT
Organism: Marinilactibacillus sp. XAAS-LB27; assembly: GCF_036039175.1. Classification (NCBI taxonomy): domain Bacteria; kingdom Bacillati; phylum Bacillota; class Bacilli; order Lactobacillales; family Carnobacteriaceae; genus Marinilactibacillus; species Marinilactibacillus sp. XAAS-LB27. The sequence goes on from NZ_JAYXKP010000007.1 coordinate 88,611, forward strand.
CATAACGTTCTTCTAGTTCTGCTCTTGACCAGTTCCACCACTTGATTTGTAATAGTTTTTCTTGGATGTCTTTAGGGAATCGCTCTTTTAGCGGTTTAGCAGGAATACCTCCTACGATCGTATAAGGCGCTACATCTTTAGTAATGACTGCTCCGGCTCCAATCACCGCGCCGTCTCCAACTGTTACACCAGATTGAATAGTCACACCGTGGCCAATCCAGACATCATTTCCAATTGTTGTGATTTTTTGTTTTCTTTTTTCAAGAAACTGGGTATCTTTATTCGGGAAGCCGTACCCATCTCCGTTATAGGCAAATAAATGCTGAGAGGGTCTTTCGTATGGGTGGTTTGTGGGCCCAATTCTGACCATATCTGCTATACTTGCAAAACGACCAATAATTGAATTCTGAACATAACAGTAACTACCAGTGTAACTATAACCTCCGATTTTCGAATTATCGACGCTATTGGATGATCCCAACTCCACGTATTCTCCAAAGGTTGTATCTTTGATTTGACTATTGTCTCCAATAACGGGACGATCGGGATAAAGCTCAACCGTTTCAATGTGCACTGTAAAACACCCTCTCCAAACTTTTATTTTAGTTTAACCAATGATAGAATAAAATGCAAAGTGTAAATGAGCAGATTCAAGAAGTTCTATAGGAGGCGATAAAGTGTACGACATCAAAGCCATAGATTCCTTTTCCAATAAACAATTGGCTAAATTAAAGCATGCCAAAGCTAAAGTGGTGGAAACGGAGCGACCGCATGGCATTATGGTCAGAAGTTCTGTTGTTCCAGATCATTTGTTGACGGAAGATCTTCTCGTGATTTCAAGATCTGGTGTTGGGGTCAATACGATCAATGTCGATGCCTCTACGGGAAAGGGTATTGCCGTTTTAAATACACCTGGCGTCAATGCGAATGCTGTAAAAGAAGCTGTTCTCAGCAGCTTGTTTGCCGCTGTTCGTCCAATTGGGCCAGCATCTGAAATGGTTCAAACATTGGAAGGACCGGATTTACTGAGACAAGCAGAAGATAAACGAGAAGACTTTGTAGGGAGAGAACTGCAAGGAAAAGTGATCGGTGTTGTAGGGCTTGGGTCAATTGGTTCTCAGGTTGCGAGAAGTTGTTATGACTTGGGAATGGAAGTTCTTGGATACGCCAGATCTGACAAAGACTTGGACTATGTAGAACAGTTGGATCTTGAAGAACTACTGCGTCAATCTGATTTTGTTGTGTTGACTTTACCATTGACGGACGAAACAAGAGACATTCTATCAAAAGAGCAATTGCTGTTGATGAAACAAGGGGCTTATTTATTGAATTTTGGAAGAGGGCCACTTGTCAACAATGAAGATTTGATAGAAGTACTAAATACTGACCAAATTGCTGGATATATAACGGATTTTCCAGAGGAAGTTTTACTGGGGCACGAAAAAATTACCCTACTCCCACACATCGGCGGAAATACTCAAGAAGCCTTGGAAGGCGGAGAACGCTTAGCTAGAAAGTCACTCAGTGATTTTCTTTTATTTGGAACAGTCAGAGATTCAGTCAATTTTCCTGGGGCGAGACAGTTGTTTCATTCTCCCTACCGTGTAACGGTGTTTTACGAGGAAACGATGGATACTTTGCCGGAAATCATTCAGATGTTTAATCATTTCGATTTGCGTATGGGTGACATGACGAGTAATCGAAAAAATGGCTATGTTTATGTACTGATCGATTTGGAGGAAGGGCTTGATAAAATCGAAGGGGCTGTAAAAGAAATCCAACAGATTTCAACCGTCAAGCGCGTTCGAATACTAAAAAGACCACACTATAAACGGTCAAGAGGGCGTCGAAATAAGAAAGCTAAAGTCGTTCCTAAATCAAATGAACAATAAAAAATACCATCCAATGTTGATTGGATGGTATTTCTGTTTGATTCAATGAACCAGTTTAGTTAACGTCGCCTAAAGGCATAAGGTTTTTCTTATATAGTTCATTGATGACTTGAGCTAAACCAGCATAGATAGCTGAGAAACCACAGATGATGCCTTCGTAACCAGCGATTGTCATGATCATTGATGAACCAGTGAAGTTTCCGATAGCTAGTAAAAAGAATAACAGCGCTAATGAACCGAAAACAACTTGTAAGGCACGACTAATTCTAAGAGTTCCGATAAACATAACTAAAGTAAATAATCCCCACATGAATAAGTAAGCACCCATAGCTTCTGATGAAGTTGGTTCACCTAATCCAAGCATTGGTAATAAGTTCAATGCCGCAAATGATAGCCAGAAAAATCCGTATGACGTGAAAGCAGTTGTACCGAAAGTGTTGTTCTTTTTAAATTCCATGATCCCAGCAACGACTTGTGCAAGTCCTCCGTAGAAAATACCCATTGCAATAATCATAGGGTTGATTGGAAAGAATCCAGCATTGTGAATGTTCAACAATACCGTTGTCATTCCGAATCCAAGCAATCCAAGTGGTGCAGGATTAGCAGTTATTTCACTAAAAGACATGTGCTTGCCTTCTAAATTACCATTACTCATTTTTTGTTTCTCCTTTTAGGTCTTGTCGTGGTTAGTCACGCGATTTCAATTATACAGTAGCGCCAAGCCAAGTCAAACAAAAGTTAAGGAGAAAAAAAGACAATTTTTACTAAAGGGAGAAGCTTTCAAAGAGGTCCTTTCAAAACAAGATGATATCTTATTCAGGAAGCGTTTCATATGCTAATTTAGTGATAATTTCTTTGTGTTCGGGATATTCATTCAGTAATTCAGCTTGCGTAAATAATTTGAAATCTGAGAAATCAAAACCGGGAACGACGGTGCAGCTGACTAGAGCGTATCCATCTTCAACAGTGGATCCAAAAATGGTTCCAGCTGGGACGGTATACTGGGGAGATTCCCCTTGGGATAAATTCAGTCCAAGTTTATGTTGACTGTAAGAACCATCTGGATTTAGAGAATGGACAGTTAAAGGAGATCCAGTATGGAAAAACCACAGCTCATCTGAAGTCAGTTGATGGAAATGAGAAGCATTTTCTTTTGTGAGTAAAAAGAAAATATTCGTATATAAGGGTAAATTTTTTTTACTAGCTGGGTACTGTTGAGCGCTGATATCTGTCTGAACAAAGTAGCCTCCCTCAGGATGAGCCGTTAGATTCAATTCTTGTATCCATTCTTTGGCAGTCTTCAATTAAATCAGTCCTTCCAGCTTCTAATGTGAACAAGTTTACCATATCTATACACAGAATCTAGATGGGGAATAGACTGTTTTAATGTCTGTGAAAGGTTTTCGTGATAAACTGTAGAAAAGTTAAAGATAATGAGGCCGAATTATGAATCCATTCTTCAAGTTGATTTTAAAGCTGATGTCTTCTCCGAAAATTGATATTCAAGAAGATTATCAGTCAATTAGAAAATTTCAGCAGATTTTCTATGCTAAGCCCAAAAGATCTTACCGGATATTAGATGAGCAGATTTATTCTGAAGATCGTTCGCACAAGATTGATGTCCGAGTTTTTATGCCTAAAAAGAAAAAACACGAAGAACCTGTTTTGTTCATCCACGGCGGCGGTTGGGTTATTGGAGATATTGATTCCTATACAAGAGCCTGCATAAACCTTGCGGATGCGCTGGGAAGGGTAGTATACTCAGTGGACTATAGATTAGCACCTGAATATCCTTATCCAGCTGGTCTTGAGGACTGTTTCCGTGCAGCTGAAATTTTACTTGAACAGTTAGAATTCACTGGCCCAGAAGATACCTCTAAATGGATCATTATGGGGGACTCTGCGGGAGGAAACCTGGCGGCTGTCGTCAGTATCTTATTAAGAGAAAAAGGGCGGACGCAGCCTTATAAACAGATTTTACTCTATCCGGTCACCTATTGGGATCATACTGAAGCGTCTCCGTTTGAATCAATCAGACGAAATGGTCACGACTATGGACTAACAATTGATAAAATCCAAAGTTATATGGAATTATATGTTCCAGACGAAGCTGAGCGCAAGAACTATAAAGTTGCCCCTTTAATGACTGAAGATTTATCGAACCAGCCAGAGACATTGGTGATCACTGCAGAGTATGATCCGCTTTGTGATGAAGGAGAAGCTTACGCGAGTGCTTTATTTAAAAGTGGCAACAAAGTTCGATTGCACCGAGTAGAAAATGCCGTCCACGGATTTATTACGTATCCAAAATTTGCAACACCGCTAGATGAGTCTTTCCGGATCATAAATGATTTTCTGACTAGAGATTAAAACGAGACGTCGCACTAAAGAGGGGGACAAGGTTTGGAGAGAAGGAATTGGGTCAGACTGGATAATGCATCCAATATTTTTCTGGCAGCTAAAAATGATGTGGACACAAAAGTATTTCGACTGAGTGCTGAATTAGAAGGAACAATCAATCCGAGAATTCTACAGCGTGCGCTGGAGGCTGTTTACAAGCAGTATGCATTATACCGTAGTGTACTTAGAAGAGGATTGTTCTGGTATTATTTGGAAGAAAGTAATTTGAGACCGGTAGCTAGACCAGAAACCAAACCACCCTGTGCCCCGATTTATCATTTCGACCGAAAAGAATTGTTGTTCCGAGTACTTTACCATAATGACCGTATCCATCTGGAAGTATTTCACGCATTGTCTGATGGGACAGGAGCGCAGTGGTTCTTTGAAGACTTGGTATCCAAGTATGTTGCCTTGATGTATCTGGACATTCACGGCGAAGAAAATCAAAAAGAACAAGCTCGAGTAGCGGATCAAAGAGAAGATAGCTTTGCTAAATATTTTAGAAAAAGTCGTCAGAAGAACTTTAGAAAAGCAGCTTTATCTGCTCTGGAAAAGATTTATCTGGAAAGAGAGTCAGATATGCCTGCAAGTAAGCGTTCTACGCCCTCAGCAATGATGGATGCGCCTGATTTAGGGGATCAAGAAGACGATCAAAAAGCGATTTACCGAATTAAAGGACAAAAGACACCGGATAATCGAACAAGAGTCATTGAATTAGATCTGCCTTTGGATCAGACACTGAAACTAGCTAAGTCATTTAATGTATCGCTGACCGTTTATTTAACGGCCCTCTACCTTTTAGCTGTTGAGCAAACAAAAGATAGAGAGTCAAAACCTTCAGCCATAGCGGTTTCGGTACCTGTCAATCTCAGGCAGTATTTTCCTTCTTCGTCAGCTAGAAACTTTTTTACCACGGTGAAATTGAAAACGGTGATTGAAAAGAGAGAACGACCTGATTTCCAAAAGCTCTGTACAACTCTTGCTGAACAGCTTAAATCACAAACAGGGTCTGAATATTTAGAAGAGAGACTGAATCGATTTATCTCATTTGAACTAAATCCATTTATTCGAATACAACCGAGACCGCTCAAAGATTTCATATTGAAAATGATCAATAAATTTCATAACCGAAAAGTGACAGTTGCCATGTCCAATTTGGGTAGAATTGAGTTCCCCGAACAAGTCAGACCTTATGTTCGTTCTGTCTACTTCCATACTTCTGCGATTCGACCGCAGTTTTGTATGATCAGTCACGAAAATAGTTTAACGGTTAGTTTCACAACCCCATTTGTGGACACGATTATTCAAAAACGTTTTGTCGAATTGCTGAGCCAAGAACAGATTCCCGTGACTGTCACAGCCAATAAAGTGACCAAGGAAGAACTGGAGGAGAAAACAGATGAATCCATGTCCTCACTGTCAGACGATAATAAAGGGTGAGTGGTCAGAGTGCCCGCTTTGTGGGCAGCAAATCATGCAGCTAGAGCAAACAGAAGTAGTATCTGACCCCTTTCCAGCTATTCCTTTACGGTTTAATAGAGCGCGTATAACAAAGCTGTTGACGCTAGTATCAGTGGTCGCTATTGTTATCTATTTTCTAGTTCAATGGCTTTGGTCTTTTGAGTTTTTTGGATTGGATTACGTTGTCTTTGGAATTATGAGCATGTGGATGGTTGTTTTGATTATTATCCGCAAACGCCGAAATATCACGAAGGGGATTTTGTATCTGATCCTGCTCTTATCTGGGATTAGTTTGTATTTTGACTTTATCAATGACTGGTCAGGCTGGTCCATTACGTACTCTATCCCCATTATCTGTATTTTCGCGCTGGTTGCTATGTTTCTCGCGATTCAAATGGTGCGTCTGGATACAGAAGATTATGTTTTGTATCTTCAGGCAGCTGCTTTACTAGGATTTATTCCATTGATTTTCCTTTTGATGGGTTGGACAACTCAGCCCTTACCTAGCTTGATCTCTTTTATGATTAGTACCATGATGTTCTGGTCTGTAATTATCTTACATGGAAAAGAAATTAGAAGAACTTTGAGAAGAATCGTAGATGTATAAGAAGAATTGAATAGAGAAAAAACGCGCTGATCATGGATCAGTGCGTTTTTTAGTATGGACTTTAATGGGATATGTCTAACTGGATACCTCTCATGATCTCTAAAAGCGTATGACCTTCTGTGAAATGAGATTCATTTGGGAACCCTAAATAATCTTGTTCATTCCACCAACTACGCATAGCCGTTTCACCGAAATCATTGAATTTATCTCTAGTCTGGTGCCTTTTCAAAGTTTCTTCAAAGCTTAAATCAAAATAGTAGGCTAAGTAATCTTCGTCACATAGCTCGATAAGCGTTTCAAACATATCCGCGTACCAGTCTTTTTTGAAAATCCCTTCAATAATAATATAAGAACAGACTTGCTGACCGTAACGAACCATTTCTATGATCAATGGAATAATTAAGTTGTCAGGACCGTCAGAAGTGCACATGATCTCTCTTCTGATAACATCTTGAGAAAGAAGCATGGTATTGGCACCAAGATAAGATTGAAGTTCCAGAGCCGTAGTAGATTTCCCACTCCCTGAATTTCCGCGAATAATAATGAGTTTGGACATCAGTAACCTCCCGAAATGTATGTACTACACCGACTATACTATTTTTTGAAAGAAGATACGATAGATAAATTGGTTAAAGTATATTAGAGTTAATAATAGAGAAAAATAAGTTGTGATGAGGATATCGAATGTAGCGCTTACAATATTGCCATCTGAGATTGCAACAATCTCTACTGATATTCTATTCAAAGACATTTTATACTGTAGTCAGATAAGGAGTTGTTATAAGTTGAAAGATCGAACTTTAAAAACATTAAGCAGGTTAGTGAATGCAGACCTACCTTTATCTATAGAAACGCTGAAAGTGGAATTCAATGTTAGCCCAAGAACGATCAGAAGTGAGATCAGCGAAATTAATCATTTTCTCGAAGACGAAGGAATTTCTAGAATTCAAACGATTAGAGGAAAAGGATTTATTCTGAACCTTACTGAAGATGAAAAAAACCAGTTACAAGCACTCAGTGATCAAGAAAATGAAGAAGATTATCTATCAAGAGACGAAAGAATTGTGGATTTGATTCTCGCATTTTCATTATCGGAAGTTCCAATATTTTGTCATCAAAAAGAATTGGATTATCAAGTTTCCAAAAGCACGATGGATGAAGATATGAGAAGAGTTAGACAGATTCTGAGAACATACGATATAGAAGTCATCAGTACCATCAAGCAAGGTGTCCTATTACAAGGTACCGAACGCTCCATTAGAACAATGATTTATGACGTTATCAATAAATATGTCGGCTCGACGTCTACAACGGTTGAAAAGAAAACAGAAACGGTCATGAAGAAAATACTCAATCAATATATACCAATTAAACTGTTTAAAACACTAGATCAGATATATGATCAGACCATATCATCAACAGAAGAAAGTACGTATCGTGATCAGATGATTTTGTTTACGGCTGTATGGATTAACCGATATTGTACTAAACAAATTATAGTTGGTACATCAGTAGAAACGGACAATAAGCGTCATTCGAAAATGAAGGCGTATACAGAGAAACTCTGTGAAGCGTTGAATGTGCGTCCGCCAGAACCCGAGATGCAGTATATTCGTTTTATGCTAGAGTCATTTACTTCAGAAAATACGACTGATTCAATCGAATGGGTACAAGCGCAGCTGCTATCTATCCAACTCATTCGACACGTTGAGAGAGCGACAAATATTCCATTCACTCGTGAAGAAGAATCACTTCAAAAAGGACTGTACAAACATATCCTTGGTTTGATCAATCGAGTGAAGAACCATATCCAGATTGTGAATCCACTAAAAGATACGATTCATAGTTACTACCAGGAAGTTTATCTAGCCATCAATGCTTTTGCACCTAATATTGAACAACTTACAGGGGAGACACTGACAGAAGATGAAATTGCCTTTTTAACCATTCATTTCTCAACATCAGTGAGTGCAATCAAGCGGGACTTGAAGTATACCTACAAAGCGGTTATCGTCTGCAACCACGGAATGGTAACAGGAAAGTTACTCTCAGAGAATCTAAAAGAACAATTCAATATTGATATTGTTGGTGTACTCAGTTCAAGAGAAACGGACTTGATTGAGAAGCTGGATGTAGATGTCGTATTTTCTACCTTACCACTTGATTATGATCAGAAACCGTTACTCGTACTTGATCCGATTATTAAAGAGGAAGATCAACAAACGATTGAAAGATTCTTGAAGTGTCATCAGCAATTTAAAAGATTAACGAACCAGTCCACAGATGCAACAGATTTATTCCATTCCTTTATTGAAATTATCGATAACAGTGGTGGGAAAGTTTCCAAGAACATCTATCAATCTTTGGAATCCTTATTCGATACACATCAATTAAAAATAAATAAAAAGGAGATTCAGCCTATGCTTAAGGATATTTTGGAAGACAAGGATATTTTACTTTCCGAACAAGCAGAAGACTGGAGTGATGCTATCAGAAAAGTTTCAGTCCCTTTGCTTGAGAAAGATATTATCGAAGAAAGATATGTAAACGCTATGATTCAATCTGTAGAAGAGTACGGTCCTTATATCGTTATCGGAGAACATATTGCATTAGCACATGCTAGACCAGAAGACGGTGTTAATAAGTTAGGCGTCAGTGTTGCAACCTTGAAGGAACCAATTGTGTTCGGTAATGAGGACAATGATCCAGTAAAAATTATCTTCTGTCTCGCAGCAGTAGATGCCTACTCACACTTGAACATCATGAAAAATCTTGTCGATTTGATCAATGATAAAGAAAAAATCGAAGAAATGGTTCAGTGTAGCGACATCGAAACGTTTAAAAATATTTTATATAGTGAAAATTCAAAAACAACAGAAACGGGGAGATAAAAATGGGTAAACAACTAACAATTTTATTCGTATGTGGAGCAGGTCTAGGCAGTAGCTTTGCCGCACAAATGTCAGCCGAAGATGTACTAAACGCTAAAGGTGTAAAAGCGAAGTTAGATCATGTGGATATTTCAAGTGCCGCTTCCATGAGTCCGGATATCATCATCACAGCACAGAACTTCAAGTCACAATTTGAAAAATTCAATATTGATGAAGCTAAAACATCTATTGTTTATCTGAAAAACATTGTCTCTAAACAAGAAATAGACGAAAAACTAACGCCTGTACTAGAAGCTAAAGGAGCTATCTAAGATTAGGATAGGGGGATAAAAATATGTCAGTCATAAATTTTATAGTGAATAATATTTTAACGCAGGCTTCTATTACCATCGCGTTGATCGCAATGCTTGGCTTGCTTTTACAAAAGAAATCGATGGGACAGGTCATATCCGGAACACTTAAAACGTTACTTGGTTTTCAAGTGCTTAGTGCCGGATCTGGGATTATTGTTGGGAGTTTAACGTATTTCGGAGAAATTTTCACAGTAGGTTTCGGTATGCAAGGAATTATTCCTTCGATAGAAGCCATAAATGGACAGGCAATGAATGAGTTAGGACTCGGAAGAGACATCGCCTTAACCTTTTTAGCGATTTTCGTCTTCAATATCCTGATTGCACGCTTCACTAGATGGAAATATATATTCCTGACTGGTCAAGCCATTTTATGGATGGCTACAATGACAACTGTCTTTGGATTCTTTGCAGGACTTAGAGGAATCACGTTGATTTTAGTGGGTGGATTTGTCGGGGCTGTCTTCGCAGTTGCGATGCCAGCAATGGCACAACCAATTATTCGTAAAGTAACGGGTTCAAATGATATTGCGTTAGGTCACTTCTGTACATTTGGCTACTTGTTTGAAGCAGGAGTTGCGAAACTCTTTGGAGAACGTGGAGAAAATAAGAAATCAATCGAAGATATTCAACTACCAGGATCTTTTGAATTCTTGCAAGATACGTATCTATCACTAATGGTTGTTATGGTCCCGCTCTACATCGTTACAGCTGCGTTCGCAGGTGATGAGTTTGCATCTACATTATCCGGCTCTCAAAACTATATCATGTTTGCATTCATACAAGCGATTCAGTTTGTGGTTGGAGTATATGTTCTACTAGCAGGTGTTCGTTTACTATTAGGCGAAATCGTACCTGCATTCAGAGGGATTGCAATGAAATTAGTTCCAGATGCGATTCCAGCGCTAGATTGTCCAGTATTCTTCCCTTATTCTCCAAACGCAGTAATTTTGGGATTCATTACAACGACAATCGGAACCGTGATTGCAATGTTCGTTTTACCAGTCTTTGGATTAGCGATGATTTTACCAGGTATGCTGACCAACTTCTTTGCTGGGGGAACAGCTGGAATATTCGGTAACGCAGTCGGAGGTCGAAGAGGGGCAATCATCGGCGGAATCGCACATGGATTCTTTATCACTCTCTTACCCGCTCTACTCGTTACAGCTTTCAACACACTAGGTTTTATTAACGCTACAGCAACAGATGTTGATACCGTCGTTGCGGCTCTACTGTACGCATGGATTCTAAGTCCAATCTTAAAAGTATTTTAAACTAAGGAGGAACGATGATGTTCGGACTATTTAAAAACAAAGATAAACAGAAACCAACGACTTCGGCAAAAATATCAGAGCCAACTCTTACAGAGGAAGAAAAAGCATCTCTGCTAAAAGAAGTGGAAGCATTACGTACTCAAGCAGAAGCAACAAACGATTCTGATAAAGAAGCTAAAGCAAAACTGTATGAAAAAATAGGCTTGAAGCAAGCCGAATTAACTCAGAACGAAGAAGCCATTACATCACTGGAAAAAAGTTTAGAATACAAACTGTCCATCGGGGATGGGTATAAAAAGTTGATGAATTTATACAACGCTAAACGAGCAGAATCAGCTCGAAGTGGTAATGATGAAGGTATTGAATACTACATGAATAAAATGGACGACATGAGACAAATTGCTAAAAAAGTAACGACATCTAGATAAAAAAGGGAGAGAATAGAATGTATACAACTTTGAAAAATGTAACGCAAACAGCAGAAAACTTGAACATGACAATCGGTGCTTTCAACGCACACAACTTGGAAATGATGCCGGAAATGATTCGAGCTGCAAAAGAAATGGGCTCACCAATCATTATTCAAACGTCAATCGCTACAGCAAGATATATTGGTTTTAAAGTAATGGTCGCTGTTGCAAGACAATTGGCTGAGGACGAAATGGTCGACGTTGCGCTACACTTAGATCACGCTCAGGACTTCGATGATATTAAAGAAGCTATTGATAGTGGGTATACATCCGTTATGTACGATGGTTCTCAATTACCTTTCAAAGAAAATATTGCTAAAACAAGAGCCGTTGTACAATATGCGCATAAACATGGGGCTTCAGTTGAAGGTGAATTAGGTACGATTGGTGGTACAGAAGAAGGGATTCATGTAGAAGAGGCAGATAGAGTCTACACGAGTCCAGAAGATGTAGTAGAATTTGTAAAAGAAACAGGCGTTGACGCTCTGGCTATTGCGATTGGGACAAATCACGGCCAGTTTAAATCTAAAACGGATGTTAATATTCCATTGTTGAAAGAGATTCATAAAGTGACCGATATTCCTCTAGTGGTTCACGGTGGAACAGGTGTAAAAGAAGAAGATTATCCAGACTTAATCAATAACGGTATCCGAAAATTCAACGTTGGTACAGAACTACTCGTTAACTGGACAAAAGAAGCCAAAGCTTGCTTCGCAGAAACACCCGTTAATAAATCTCTTCGTCACAATGTGATTCCTGCTAATTTAGCTGTAAAAGAAATCATTAAACATAAAATTGGATTGTTCATGAATGTGGATAGTCCAATCAAAGTTACTCAGTAAAGTGGAGAAATACTTGATTCTTTTAGCAGGGAGTCCGGCAACAGGAAAATCCTATTTAGTAGAAGAATTGAAACAAGTCTTACCGGATATGTTTGTTATCACGCCAGACGAAGGCAAAGAAGTGATTGCAGACGCGGTAGGGTTTAACAATCTCAAGGAAAAAGCAGCACTAGAAACACAAGTTTGGGACTTTTATTATGGGGTACTAAATCTTTACATGAAGATCGGTAAAAAAGTAATCCTTTCAGAATATCCGTTTAGCGAGAAACAAAGAAGAAGGTTATCAGAACTTTCAGCCCAGCATAAATACAAGGTCATCACCATTAGACTAGTCGCGGATTTCGATGTTCTATGGGAAAGGAGAAAGAAAAGAGACGTCGAACCTTCGAGACATTTGAGTCATATCCAGTCACATTACCACTATGGGGATGAGCTTGAAGACCGATCGAAAGCAGATCAGTTAATTACCAAATCAGCATTCAAACAGATCATAGAGTCTAGAAGATATAATGATTTTCAATTAGGGGAACTTTACGAAATAGACGTTACAGACTATTCGAAAGTGGATTATTCAGAACTTAAGCAGACACTGCAAAACAAGATCATGAACGACAAATAAAAAAGATGAACTCTTCTAAAGAGCAAGAAGAGTTCATCTTTTTATTTATCTCTAGATAGTTTTAAAGTAGAATGAATAAAAGAAAACAGGTTCAACTATTTAGGAGGTTCGAATAATGAAAAGAATCGGTTTGATAGGTGGTATGAGTTGGGAGTCTTCTAGTGAATACTATAGATTGATCAATGAGAAAGTGAAAGAACAACTTGGTGGGCTACACTCGGCAGAATGCATACTATATAGTGTTGATTTTGAAGAAATTGAACATTATCAGCAATCAGGTGAGTGGGAAAAAGCGGGCCAACGCCTTGGAGAAGCAGCAAATTCTTTGGAAAAAGCAGGAGCAGACTTTATTGTGATCTGCACAAATACGATGCACAAGGTTATTGAAGCGATTCAAGAAAAGATTACGATACCGATTTTACATATTGCGGACACTACCGCACAAGAGTTAAAAAAAGCTGGCATTAAAACAGTTGGCTTGCTTGGAACAAACTATACGATGGAACAGGATTTTTATAAGTCAAGAATTGAACAGAATGGCATTAAAGTAGTCGTACCGACGGAAGACAAGAGACATAAAATCAATGGAATCATTTTTGATGAGCTCTGTCTTGGGAAAATTGAAGACTCTTCTAGAATGTATTTCAAAGAAGCCATCGAACAATTGAAAACGATGGGTGCTGAAGGGGTTATCCTTGGATGTACAGAAATTGGTTTGCTGATTAAACCGGAAGATTCTGTTCTAGCCGTATTTGATACAACTAGTATCCATGCAAATGAGGCAGTGAACTGGTCACTAAGCGAGTAAGGAAGGTGCGTTATGTTAGATAAAAGAGTTTTATATTTTCTAGCTGTTGTTGAAGAAGGCTCTTTTTCTGCAGCTGGAAAAGCTCATCTGATTACGCAGTCTGCAATCAGTCAGCAAATTGCTTTTCTTGAAAGTGACTTGTCTGCCCAATTGTTTGACCGAAGTTTTTACAAGCCAAAACTGACAAAAGCTGGCGAACTATTTTATGCATTTTGGGATGAAACATTAGAAAGAGAAGCCGAGATGATAGTAAATCTGCAGGCTGTTTCTCGTATAGAAGGTCAGGTAATACATGTTGGAATAACTGGACCCTTGGAATCAAAAGATCTACCGAGTATGATCGCTTTCCACGAAGAACGCTTTCCAGAAAAAATCATCAAAGTGACTAAAGGTAGTTTCAAGTCTTGTATGCGACAACTTGAGGCGGGAGATTTAGATGCTGTATTTGGTAGGCTGGATGAATTATCTGCACAGTCAACAATTGAAGCTACGCCATTGATTCAATCAGATATTTGCATTATCTGTTCACCAAACCATCCTTTAGGAAAACAAAAGGCAGTTACTTTAGAGGAATTAGGAAATTATCCGATTGTTGCTCTATCACAGAAAGCTGGACCTGATTATTTTACAGAGTTTAAGCAGATCATCAGGGAAAAGAAAATTGAGCTGAAGCCTGTATTTTATGTGGATAGTGTAGAGGAACTTACTAAATCGATACAATTGAATAAAGGAATTTCTTGGGCAGGGAAAACGGTTGTGGGAAAAACGGATAAGTTCAAGGTGGTTGATTTAGAATCAACTTATTCTAGTGCAATATGTGGAATAGGTAAACGCAAACGAAATCAGCGAGAAGATGTACAAAACTTCATCGAATTATGTGAGACCTATTTTAAAAATGAATACGCGTCTATATAAATAGGATGATAGTAAATATTTAACGATAATCGTTAATTAATTATTGACTATTATAAATAATGCTGATATTCTCTGTTTAAGGAGGCGTTTTGAATGAATAGAAAAATTAGTTTACTTAGTAGAAGTGTCAGTATTATATTAAATGTGTTCATGGGCTTAATTTTATTTCAGATTGTCTATTTCATGTATTTTGTATTTTCAGATACATCATTTGAACTTGATACGCAGTTACCAAATGGCATTATGACCATACTCAGTTTTGGGCGACAATCAGGAGAAATTGATCAAACACTTGTTGGAACATTGAATATAATCGTTTCATTTTCACTTCTTTTTACCACGTTGATAGGTTATTTTATCGTTAGTAAACTTTTCAGTGATATGGCTAAAAGCGAAGTTCCGTTTAAAAATTTTCAAGTTAAAAAGATATACATACTATCGATATTATCTTTGATCTGTTTTTTAATTCTTACAGTTTTACCTAATATCCTTTATGCTGTATTTTTAGAAGGGACTTATGTACAAGTCAATGTTGATGGTGGATTATTATTGCTTTCAATAATCTTTTATACACTAGCTGAAATATTTAAATACGGAGAGTCTTTACAAAAGGATGTCGACGAAACGTTATAGCATGGAGGAAAAAACAATGGCCATTATTCTTAGATTAGATCGGGTTATGGCCGATCGTAAAATATCTTTAAAAGAATTATCAGAAAAAGTTGGAGTCGCAAATGTGAACTTATCTAAACTCAAAACAGGTAAGGTAAGTGCTGTACGTTTTTCAACATTGAACGCAATTTGTAAAGTACTTGAATGCCAACCGGGAGATATTTTGGAATATATAGAAGATGATGATTCAGAATAAGAAAAATTCAATTGAGTATTATGGTTTATTAAAAAGTAGTTTCTTCTCGGGAAACTACTTTTTGTATGTGAAATGCTATATAATAGTTAAGATTATTCAAAAAAATAGCGGAATGGTAGGCTTTTTTGATTCTCTTCCCAGGTTATGTTAACATAATTAGTGGAGTCTATTGAAGATAAAAAAAGAGTACGTCGTTCAATTTCTGATTTTAGGAAAACAAATTGAGCAGAAATACATATCGTCTCTTTTTAAAAACGATCTTCAACGGACTAATTTTTGAGGAGGAAAAGAATGTTTTATCGAAAATCTATAGGAACACTGTCAATTGTATCAGGGGCTTTGCTACTTGCTGGATGTAGTACCGGTGAAGGAGCAGAGGATACAGGCGAGACCCATTTAGGAGAAGCGCTCGATTACACGATTACTGGGACAGAACCAGGAGCAGGCTTAACTCAAATGGCTAAAGATACTATAGAAACATATGACAACCTGAGCGACTGGAATTTACAGGAAAGTTCTGCTGCTGGAATGCTGACAGAACTGGACCAAGCCATCCGAAACGAAGAGCCAATCATCATTACAGCTTGGGCGCCACACTGGAAATTTGAAGAGTATGATATTAAATTTCTAGAAGATCCAGAACTAACCTTTGGAGAAACCGAAAGTATTCATACCATTACAAGAATGGACTTCGAAGAGGACATGCCAGAAGCTTATAAAATTATAGAACAATTCAACTGGGAAGTTGAAGATATGCAAGATGTCATGCTAGAGGCAAGAGAGAAACCCTTTGAAGAAGTTGCAGCACAATGGGTAGAAGACAATCAAAATAAAGTTGAAGAATGGGTATCTGGAGCAGAAAACGGTAATGGAGAAACCGTTGAACTCGTTTCGACACCTTGGGATACGGAACGTGCTTCAGCAAACGTCATGAAAGTCGTACTAGACCAGCATGGATTTAATACAACAATTTCCAGTGTTGATCCGGCCATTATGTTTAGTGCCATTGCAGCAGGCGAAGGTGATGTGAGTTTAGCACCTTGGCTACCTGGCTCACATGGTGCATTTATGGAAGAGTATGGAGAAGATATCAATGATTTAGGGGCAAACTTAGAAGGGGCCCGTAGTGGCTTAGCCGTTCCTACGTATATGGACATTGATTCTATTGAAGACATCCCAAATATGAAGTAAACAAAATGAATAGTATAAAAAATAGACAGATCACTCATCCAAATATGAGTGATCTGTCTATTTTGGTTATTTGTCATAAATTGTTCTTAAAGCGTTTTGTTCGAAATTGAGATAACTGTGCTATAGTAAAATAAAAACAAAGTATAGAGGTACAAACTATGCACGGACAACTATTGGCTTACATATCCGTTACCGCAACATCGGGTGTTCTGAATTTATACTTATTTCTATATATTTTTCGTAAACGACATCTATACAAAAGCATATCTTCTTATTTCTTGCCGTATATAGGTACAATCGCTATTTACTGCATGGGTTCCGCCTTCGGTATGCTTTCTTCAAATCTTGGTGAAATGAAATTCTGGACGATTGTTCTGTACTTCGCGTTGCCCTATGCTTCTCCATTAGGTTTGCTGTTTATTTTGAAGTACTTGGGGTTCAACATCAAAAAGAAACAAATTGGTGGCCTATTGATTATTCCGGTGATTACAACTGGATTGGTCCTTACAAATGATTTGCATCATTTGTACTATAGAGTATACGAGGTTCATCCTGTATTAGGCGCGCCTTTTTTCTATCAAGAAATTGGGTTCTGGTACCTACTCCAAGGGATTCTAACATTTGGTTGTATGCTAGGCGGTTTCTTAATGTTAGCGTCCAGATATAGAGAAATGTCTAAACAATATCGTCCGCAGATTCTAGCGCTTCTTTTCGGGCAATTTTTACCGATGACGACGGCTTTTGTTTATTTAATTGGTTTAACTCCTGAAGGGATCGATCCTGTACCCATGGTCATGTGGATCTCGACCTTACTTTATTTTTGGGCAATCAGTTCATCAAGACTATTCAGCTTGATGCCCGTTGCAAAAGACGTGATATTTAATAGTATCAATGATGCTGTTATGGTACTGGATGAATCTTTAAGGCTAGTCGAAATCAACCAAGCGTGTAGAAGTCATTTTACGCAAGTCAATCGGTCGTTTATTGGTTTGGATATTCAAGATATATGGGAAACTTTATTTGATAAACCTTTCGATATGAAAATCGGTATGGCAGAGATCAAAACTCAATTAAATGATGAAAAAATTTATCAGGTACGCTTGTCTTTACTAGACCCTGCCCATAATGTAGATGGTTTTTTGATTATTTTTACGGATATCACAGAAGTCAAAAAGCTTCAGAATCTTCTGGAACAACAGGCTTATTACGATGATTTGACTCAAATTTATAACCGACGCGCTTTTCTAAAGCAGTGTGAAATTGACTATGAACAGTCAATTTTAGAACAAACCCCGTTTTCTATCATGATTATGGACGTGGACTATTTCAAAAAAGTGAACGATGTTTATGGTCACCATATGGGAGACCGCTTGTTAGAACACATTGTTAAAATTTGCCAGAATAATTTAGTGAACGAAGAACTTTTCGCTCGGTATGGCGGAGAAGAATTTGTTTTTGCAATTAAAAATTGTACGCAATTACAAGCGGAGGCATTAGCAAACCGTATTCGATTAGCTGTTGAAAGTACGCCGTTGATCACGTCAAAAGGTGAAATTAGTGTAACACTTAGTTTAGGCGTGGCAGAGTCTATCAGAGATGTAGGAGAAACGGTATCAAATCTTTTGAATAAAGCAGATACAGCTTTATATCGAGCAAAGGAAACAGGAAGGAATAAGGTTAATGTCTATACGGAAGAAATGACTGAGTCAAGTTCGTCCTACTTGGAGAATCCAACTAATCCTATTATGATGGAAGTGTGATAAAAAGGATAGGATAGGTGGCAATTAACATGAATTGGTTTTTCTATATCTCAGGAGTTATCGTAATCGGGTTAGCAATTACGGATCTAATCTGGACAACACTTTGGGTTGATGGTGGGGCAGGTCCTCTTTCCAAAAGGTTAGCAGAAATAATTTGGAGAGTGTTTAACCGACTGGGAAGCATAAAAAATAAGTTTTATGATTTCGTCGGTCCGGTAACATTAGTAAGTACGCTATTTTTATGGTCCTTTATGATTTGGGCAGGATTTTCATTATTCTTTTCAGGAGATCCTACTTCTATCAGTAATACTTCTAGCCCAGATAGTCCAATTGTCTGGTATGAACGGATTTATTTCACTGGATTCACACTGTTTACGCTTGGTCTTGGAGATTACGCACCAAAAGCAGGAATTTGGCAGATTGTAACGACTCTAAATTCAGGTGCAGGCATCTTGTTTTTGACTTTATGCGCTTCGTACATTATTTCTGTTGTAGATGCGGTTGTTCAAAAACGATCACTTGCAATGAGCATAACAAGTCTTGGAAATAAAAGCATAGAAGTGATCGAAAATGTTTGGAACGGCAAAGATTTTCACAATATAGACTTGGTACTAGTAGATGTTTCTTCTAAAATTAGCCAGTTAACGGAACAACATCATGCTTATCCTTTGCTCCATTTCTACCATAGTAGTAATCCAAAAGAATCTGCTTCTGTAGCGATTGCTATACTGGATGAGACGCTTACGATTTTAAAGAGTGGGTTAGCAGAAGAAAATAAAACGAATTTTTTACTGATTCAGAGTACGAAATCGAGTATAACAACCTATCTGGAAAGTCTGACCGAAGCTTTTGTGAATCCTTCTGATGTAGCTCCACCGATTCCAGATATAGATCCTTTAGTTAAAAAGGATTTACCACTTATAGCTGCTCGAGATTTTGAGGAGTTGTTCTCAGAGCAAGAAGACCGTAGAAAAAAACTGATGGGCGCTATACAAGTCGATCACCATACGTGGCCGGATCAATAAAATAGAAAAAACGATACTTACGCAGAAAAATAGCTTCTGGTGAGTATCGTTTTTTGATTATAGGGTGTGGTCTAGTGAAACATACTTTTCAAGGAAACAAGAGACTCTACGACGGTACATAGCTTTATCTGTTACGTAGGCATAAGCATGTTCCGCTCCAGGAACGATGTAAAGTTCCTTAGGAGAAGCATTTGCTTCGTAAAGCTCATAAACCATCCAAGTTGGAACAAAGTGATCAGCGTCTCCATGAATGAATAACGTCGGCGTTTGATTTTTCTTCACTTGTTCAAGCGAGCTAGCTTCTTCAAACCAATAGCCTGCACGAATTTTTGTCACTAAACTGGTCATTTGAACCAATGGGAATTTCGGAAGTTTGTACATATCTTTTAACTGATGGGTAACTTCCTCTTCTACCGAACTAAATCCACAATCTTCAACGATTGCTTTAACTTGTTCTGGTAGTTTTTCGCCACTCACATTCAATACAGTGGCGCCACCCATACTGATACCGTACAGAATAATTTCGGACTGTTCCCCGTGACGTTGGATCATTTGATCGATCCATCTTAAATAGTCGTTTCGTTCATGCCAACCGAATCCAATATAATTTCCTTCGCTGGAACCATGACCTCTTGCATCAGAAACTAGGATATTAAACCCTAAGTCATAAAACAATTTAGCAAAAGGCGCCATATCTTTTAAGCTACCACTATAACCGTGGGCAATTAAAGCAACTTTGCTTGACGGTTTTTCTGCTGGAATATAAACACCAGAAATTGTCAGTCCGTCTTCAGAAACAATCTGCGTTACTTCGTGGTCTACGTCGTTATACCATTGTTTTTCAGCCGCCCATGGATCATCCGGATGAATCGTAGCGTGATCGAATTCTTCAATAAAAGGTTTCTTTGTGTTAGCTACAGCGGTTTTGTAAAAGTAATTACCGGTTAGGGTCAAAGCACCTACGGCAGCACCTAAGCCACCTAATACTGTAGCGATTGTTTTCTTTTTCATACGTTCGGCTCCTTCAATACGTTCTTCTGTTGACTATCGTAACATATTTTCATGATCATTTTATGAAGGAAGTCATTTACTTTAAAAGAGTTTTTGAACAAGACTTTTTTCGATTTGCATCGAGAGGCATTAGTTCCCCAATTCGCATTTTGTCGTTTTATTTTCTCCTTTTTATGAGATACTATGGAATATAGAAAAGTTCCACTACTTGTAACAGAGTTGAAAAGGAGTGACGTAAAATGTCCGAAATAACTGTTGGAGAATTGAAAACCCATTTGGAAGAAGTCAACTTGATTGATGTAAGAGAAACAGAAGAGTTTGATCAGGGGCATATTGAACAGGCGAGAAATATACCATTATCTACGTTAGAATATCAACTGGATGCATTTGATCCAGCCAAGACTTATCACGTAATTTGTCGTTCTGGGAAAAGATCAGCTAGAGCTAGTGACATTCTTGAACAGAGAGGCATAAAAACTGTAAACGTAACAGGCGGTATGTTAGCTTGGGAAGAACAGTAAACGAACTGAAAAGGCTCGACAATAAACGTCGAGCCTTTTTTAAGCAAATTATAAAAATTGCTGGAACAGTTTTCGGAAAGTTTCTTTATCTTCAGATGTAAATGCCTTTGGACCCTTAGTGCGTTGTCCGCTTTTACGTGCCATGGCACTGAAATGTCTTGTTTCGAGTAACTGATCGATATTATCAGAAGAGTATCGGAAACCCTTATGATGCAGGACAATACAACCTTTTGGGAGCAAAAGAGAAGCTAAACCGTAATCTTGTGTCACGATGATGTCGGAGGACTTAGCAAGTTGAACAATTTTAAAGTCAGCGGAATCTGCGCCATGTTCTACGTAAACGCGTTTTACGTATTCGGGATAATCTTGAAGAGAATAATGCGCAATACTGGAAACGAGAACCACCTGAATATCTTTATCTTTAACTTCTTCAATGACCACGTCTTTTACGGGACAGGCATCAGCATCAATTAGAATTTTCATGGGATATTAAACCCTTTCTTTTAAATAGAATGAGGAACTCAGTACAATGAACTGTTTTCCACAGTGTAGCATAAAATAGGGTAGACTGAGAAAAAAAGTAGAACGGAAAGAAGGAATTTGATGAATGAGGAAATCGTCTTGAGTACAGCAGAAATGGTCCGCTCAAGGTTAACAGGAGAAGGATCAGGACATGACTGGTTCCATATTGAACGCGTATGGAACAACGCGATTAAAATCGGTAAAGCCGAAAAAGTAGATCTATTCGTTGTGCAATTGGCCGCTTTACTGCATGATCTTGCAGACGATAAGATTGTTTCTAGTGAAGCAGAAGGGGTCTCTGAAATTAATTACTGGCTTGAAGGAGAAGGTGTGCCATCTGCTGTCATTGAACACGTGTTATCGATCATCCAGACAATGTCTTATAAAGGCGGAAACAATCACTTATATGGGTCACTTGAAGCGAAAGTCGTTCAGGATGCAGATCGTTTGGATGCTATTGGAGCGATTGGAATTGCTAGAACTTTTGTGTATGCCGGGAGCGTGGGTAATCCAATATTTGACCCGCAGTACACTGTTCGAGAAAACATGACTAAAAAAGAATATCGTGAAGGAAAAAGTAGTGCCATCCATCATTTTTACGAAAAATTACTAAAACTAAAAGAACTGATGAATACCGAAACAGCCATCCAGCTTGCAGAAGACCGTCACCAGTTTATGGAAATCTATCTGGAACAGTTCTTCAAAGAATATACGCTAGAAGACGAATAAAAAACCGCAGTTTTGACACTTGAGGGCTATTAGGCTTCAGAGTCGAAACTGCGGTTTTTAAATAGTGTCAGTTTGAAGAATACGTGTCCGATTGTTGGAACTGAGATCGAAATAGCAGTGAGTTTAAAGAATACACGCCTGATTGTTAGAACTGAGATCGAAATAGCAAGTCAGTTTGAAGAATACGTGTCTGATTGTTGGAACCGAGATTGAAATAGCAGTGAGTTTGAAGAATACACGTCTGATTGTTGGAACTGAGATCGAAATAGCAAGTGAGTTTAAAGAATACACGTCTAATCTTAAAATTGAGTACGTTTAAGTATACTAATTTGAGAAAATCCTACTTTAAATTTGATCTCCAAGGTATAAAATGGTCGCACAAGTTGTTCGAATACCGTCTAAATATTCTTTTTCGCCGATATTTTCATTAGGTGCATGGTTATCTTCATCCACATTGGCATAAGGAATCGTTAAAGATGGAATACCTAAGATATCTGTGAAGATATACATCGGTCCTGTCCCGCCAAGAGCCGGCAGAACGACTGGGGATTTACCGTGTGAGATTTCTACTGCCTGAATCACTTTTTGGACAATCTCCAAGTGCATAGGGGTTCTAGAAGGTTTGACACCACCTAAATAGTCAACAGAGATGCTGCTTTTTGATTGAAATTGTTTAACATGATTCAAAATAGAGTTAAAAATCTGATTTGGATCTTGATCAGCGGCTAAACGCATGTCGATTTTTACCTTTGCTTCACTTGGAATAATGGTTTTAGTACCTTCTCCGGTATATCCACTCCCAAATCCAGCGATGTTAAAAGTTGGAGAGAGACAGAGTTTCTTATAATACTCTTCAACAGACATCTTGATTTCATCGATACCAATGACTTCAGCAATCGCGTCTGGATTGAAGGGTAGCGAGCGGATATGATCCAGTTCTTCTTCCGTTGGTGTCAGAATGTTGTCATAAAAGCCATCAATTAAAACGGTCCCTTCTTCGTCAACCATAGAACGAATCAAGTTGATGAGGTCCATTGCAGGATTGGGCGCAATATTTCCTTTGTTTCCAGAATGGTTATCTCTTAAAGCGCCTTTAGCATTCAATTCAATATACAAAAGACCACGATTTCCTAAAGTAACAGAAGGCTGATCTTTTCCTTCCATCGGTCCATCTGCTGTGTAGGCAATATCTGCTTTCAGCAAGTCTTTATGTTTTTCAGCGAAAGCCTCTAAATTGACACTCCCCTTTTCTTCTTCCCCTTCAAACAGAAATTTTACATTTATCGGTAGTTTGCCATAGAGTTCCAACAAAGCTTTCACAGCGAGGACATGTGCAATCAGCTGTCCTTTGTTGTCACCAGTCCCTCTTCCAAAGATTTTACCGTCACGAATGGTTGGTTCAAAAGGTTCTGAATGCCATAATTCTAAAGGCTCAGGTGGTTGAATATCGTAATGGCCGTAAAACAAAACGGTCAAGTCATTATCAGGATGCAAAACTTCTCCATAGACTACAGGAAATCCTTCAGTTTCTAATATCTGTGTTTCAATTCCAGCGTCAACCATCATTGATTGAAGTAAATCAGCACACTCTAGAACCCCTAAATTTTGAGCACTGATACTCGGTTGCCTAATTAATTTAAATAGTGATTCCATATGAAAGGCTTTTTCTGATACTAGTTTTATAGCTACTTCTTTGAATGTTTCATTCTGGTGCATAACAATCTCCCCCTAATTTCGATCTATTCGATAGTCTTGCTTGAAACCAAGTATACATAAAAATGAGAAAAGATACATTAAAATTGAAGTATTTTCTCATAATAAGCAAAAATCCCGACACCTTCCTTTAAACAAAGAAAGGTGTTGGGACGAAATAGATTTCTAGATAAGCAGTTCGCTTGTAGATGTATCATTAAAAATCCTCAAAGTGCTCAATATCGTCAAGATTTTGCACAGGCTCGTGCTCCAAAAGTTCAGACGGAATATTCGTCAAATAAGGAGTGGCGTCTGCTTTTAATCCCTTACCGTATTTTTTGATGAATAAGATTGTTACAGCCAGAATAATCACGAAAACTATGGAATAAAGCGTGAGTTCCTGAATGAATTCTGCAGTAGGATTGGCAATGATGTACAATTCTTCTAGACTAGCGGTATCACTTGTAAAGAGTGTAGGTATGATGACGATAAAGTTATAAAGCGCATGGGTCAGAATAGGGTAGATGAGTTTTTTTGTCTTGGTGTATACTACGGCACACAGAAATCCTAAAATCAGTTGCGGAAAGAACAAAGAGTTAAAATGGATGATCATAAATATGATCGAGCTGAATAGAATACCTTTCCAAGTTCCATACTTCTCTGACCACTTATTCATCAACACACCTCTAAAGAAGACTTCTTCAACGATGGGCGCGGCGATAACTGTAATAGGAAAAAGGTAGAGGAAAGAAGGCGTCTCGACTATTAATTCATCAGGATTCAATCCCATATAAGAGATGAAAAAGGTATAAAAATCTGTGAAAGACAAAAAGATGCGCAAAGCAAAATAGATAAACAAACTTCCACAGATAGCGACTAAAATGGTTAGTCCAACTACTGGAAGTAAATGTTTCTTCTCAGGTGGACCTTCTCCAGTAATTCCAGTCGTGAAGACGTTTTGTTTGGATAATTGACGAATAATAATTTTATAGATCAGGAAATATAAAAATAAATTAACCATTAACCCAAAAACTTCCGGGTAATTTTCTTGCATGGCAATGAACAAAATAGTATTAGCAATTTCGATACCAATCATCGTGAGCACGCTTCGCCAGACAATAGCCCAGATGGATAACTTTTTCAATGAATTTATGTACATATAGAAGACCCTCCAGATATAGATGTAATCGTTTATATATTAATATAAAGAATGTATCATACATTTGCGCCTTCAGGTAAAGAAATGTCCAATCATCCCTATTTTGTGCGGATGGTGTATGATAAAATACTCCTAATCGTAACTTATGGAGGTACATATATGGATAAGATTTTAGAAATGAAAGAAATCACAAAATCTTTCGGAGGCAATCATGTGTTAAAAGGCGTTGATTTTTCAGTCTACCCAGGAGAAATTATTGGGTATATCGGACCAAATGGTGCTGGAAAAAGTACGACCGTTAAAATGATTTTGGGATTACTGCAACCGGATATGGGGGAAATCTTTATATTTGGAAAGTCTCTTAAAGATTTAGGAGATACCTATAAAGCTCGGATTGGATATGTGCCTGAGAATGCAGAACTATATGATACTTTGTCTGCAGAAGAGTACTTGCTCTTTGTAGGTAGACTATATGGACTGGAAGAAGACATAGTCCGAGAGAAGAGTCTGAAAATGATGCAGATTCTCGGCATTGAAGCAGCCTTTAAGAATCGCTTATCTTCTTTTTCAAAAGGGATGCGTCAGAAAGTCTTGATTATATCTAGCTTATTACATAACCCAGATATTCTATTTTGGGATGAGCCGTTAAATGGGCTGGACGCCAACAGCGTACAAATCGTAAAAGAAATTCTTTCTGAATTAAAGAAAGAAGGAAAAACCGTCTTTTACTCTTCTCATATTATGGATACGGTAGAAAAACTCAGTGACCGCATCATCATTTTGAATGAAGGACGTGTGGTAGCTGACGGACATTTTGATGAGCTTCAAAAAGTGGCAGATGGAACACTTGAGCAGTTATTTAATCAGTTGACGGGATTCAATGAATATGAAGAACTCGCTAACGCCTTCGTTTCAGTTATGAAAGGAGAAACGCCTTATGATGCGTAATGTTTTTGGTGGAAGTCAGAAACAAGAGGTAAGTTTCTTTATTAAGATCATCAGAAAACTGGAACCGATGTATCGTCGTATGGGTGTAGATTATCCCATCATGGAAAAGATCATTGATACAAAGCTGACTATGGATAGCAGACAGGAAAAAGTCATTCCGACTAATTCTATGTGGGGTAACAGTAAAGAAGAGGACAAAGATAAAAATGCTTTCTTTCAATCTCTATGGGTTTACGCTTTAATCAGCTTGATTCTGTTATTTGTCTTCGCCATTGATGATATCCAGTTTCAATACACTGTGTTTTTCAGTTTTATCTTCGTGATGCTACTATCGACTTTAATTGCAAATTTCTCTAGTATTCTACTTGAAACAAAAGACCAGCTCCTGATTGGGACCAAACCGGTCTCTTCAAGGACGCTGAGTGCCGCAAAAGCGACCCATGTCTTTATTTATCTTATTTCGTTGACACTTGCGCTTTCCGGACCGATGATGATTGGAACCTTCTTTATTCACGGTATTCTAGCAGGATTACTGGCTGTTTTACTAACGATTACGGCCTCTACCTGGTGTTTACTACTGACGATTATTACTTATGCAACGGTATTGAAGCGGTTCAATGGGGAAAAATTAAAAAACATCATTGCTTACAGTCAAATCGGAATTTCTGTCTTCACGATTATCGGCTATCAAGTAATGAATCAAGCTTTCCGCTTTATCAACCCAAGTATGCTTGCAATTGAATTGAACTTACAGTGGTGGCATATTTTTGTCTTTCCGCTATGGTTTGTTGCACCATTTGGGCTGTTGCAAAATGGCTTTTCACTGACTTATCTCATGTATATCGTGTTACTCGTTGGAGGAACGATCGGGTTGATTGTTTTGTATCATTTCAATAGTGATAAACTAGAAGCAAACTTGCAGAAACTTGAAAGTGGAGAGGGCGATACAGACAAACGCTCATGGTACGAAACGTTTTCGAGTAAGTGGTTATGCTGGGATAAAAAAGAAAGAGGCTACTATCATTTCACTTGGCAATTGACTAAAAATGAAAGAGAATTCAAAACGAGACTATATCCATCTCTGGCAACCATCTTTATCTTTCCAATTGTACTTATAGGGTCAACATACCAGTTGACAGAAGATAGCGGAGTAGGAATCAATCAATTGTCCGTATTCAAATATATGCCTTACTATGCACTTTTGATCATTCCAATGCTGGCTGTTTCAGTGAAGTACTCGAAAAACTTCAAAGGGAGTTGGATATTTGGAATGAGTTCTGAAGACAATGCGGGCGTCTTTTTGAGAGGTATGATCAAAGCGTTGATCATGAAGTTGGTCTTTCCAATCTATTTGATTTTATCAGGTGTCGTTTTAGTCTTCTCGGGCTTTGAGATTTTACCAGCTTTGTTGAATGGATTATTGCTAGTTGTCTTGATCTTCTCAGTGGAAGTTAAACGTACAATACAAACTTATCCTTTTTCAAAGAAATATAATGCTTCTGAAGCAAATCAAGGATGCTTTGCGACGGTTATTTTTATAGGCATTACAGGGATTGTTGCAGTAGGAATGTTCGCTATCCAAGAGCTAGTACCGTTTGGCGTTTATCTTTTGATGGTCATCTTACTGGCTGTAGATGGATGGATGCTGACAAGAGGTTTCAATAAAATTAAACTTAAAATGGACTAACCAAAAGCAGCCGAACACCTTTTAAAAGGGCGTTCGGCTGCTTTTATGTTGACTCAATGTTTCCTTTTAAGACTTCTTGCTAAAATGTCCAGCGTGCTGATTAACGTTTCTTTTTGTAGAGGGGAAATAGATGCGTCCGAGTTCGTTTTACTATAAAACGTGTGATCTGTTAATGCAGCGAACTCAGATAAGGTTTTTGTATCTTCTTCTGTCAATGGCTGAAATGTATTCATATAGTCAGGAACAGTCTGACTTTTCAATCTTTTTTGTTTCTGGTCAAAGAGTCGCAATGTCCAGTGACAAGCTTTTTCAAGAGAAATCTTATCACCTAAAATGGCTTTTTTCAACAACCAAGTCACAAGACGTAAGTGTAATGAAAAATACAGTGTACCGAAAACAAATAGAATCAGACTAGATATTGTAAGCATGAACAGAGCGATAGAAAAGGGAGAACGATCAGGAGATTGGGCTTCTTCTGTTTCGCTCGCTTCTTCAGCTACAGGATCCTCTATTGATTCCTCTCCAACTTCTTCAGACAAGGTTTCTTCTTCAGTAGTTTCATCGACTGTTGTATCCGTTTCTGTTTCAAGATCTTCCAATGTTACAGCTTGATCATCGAAAGAAAAACGGTCATCCTCAGGAGAGACATCATCTTCTGTTCGCGTGACAGGATTAGCAAATGAAGGACTAGGTTCAAAAGGTACCCAACCAACACTTGGGAAGTAAACTTCAGGCCAAGAGTGGGCATTTGCATTTGTGATCTGGTAATAATTTTCACCGTTAGTATCGGTTTGACTACTGCCAGGCGTGAAACCTTTTACCCAGCGTGCCGGTATGCCAACAGCACGTAACATGGTGACCATCGCAGTCGAAAAATTATCGCAGTAACCAACGCCAGTATCAAATAGGAAATGATCAACGTAATCTTCTCCAGGAGGTGTCTGAGCAGTATCTCTTAAACTGTAGCGATAACCACCTTCACTTTTAAGGTAAGATTCGATTGCACGAACCATTTCGTACTCACTATCCATTCCTTCGGTTAGTTCTTGCGCAAGGTCTTTAACGCGTTGTGGAAATTCTGTCGGGAGTTGCAGTTCTTCTATTTCGAAACTATTAGTCATCCACTCATTGACAGTCATGATGTCTTCGATTTGTGTATCCTCAGAATACTGTAAGTAACTCTCCAGAAAGTCGGTACGCCAGCCGTCATCTCCACGAAGTGTTTCTTCGCTAGAACGATCTGGATAGTCCGTATAGTAGTCAATCGAATAACCTTCAACCGCATCATTTTGACTCTCAAGGGCAAAGTAGTCACTATAATAACCATGTGTTAATGAATACTGAGTATAATCAGCTTCGACTCTTAATGTAGACCAACCGTAGGGTTGAGCAATGTAGTTGGTAGGTGTTTGCCAGTTGATAGTGGCTGTCTCAAGGGTCTCACCGTAATAACCGTCGTCGTTTCCAAACGATGAGAACGAAGGGACTCGGTCGTATGGAGAGAAAGCCTGCTCAGATTGACTAGTATTTGAACTGGACCAACCTTCACCAGTATAATTCCAGCGATGAAGCACTTTCCAGTAGCTAGGCTCCGGTAGATAAGCCTGAAATAATCTTGTGTAATCTTTTTTCAAAGGACCACCCAATTGTTCATCGTTGGTTCCTATGCCTGTCTGGCGGTATCTTGAACCTGGAGACTGGGCATCAATCCAGTCAAAAAATCCACGGCTTTCTAATCTATTTTGATAACCGATCGTACTCATTTCAACCCATTCTTGAGAAGGCATAAACCAATCGACTCCCCAGTAAGCTAGTCCAACCAGTGCACCCGTGAGAAGGCTCGTCAAAGTAGAAAGTTTAAAAAAGTACCAATTACTCTGGCTTTGATTCAGTTTTGTAAGACCAATCAAGAGTACACCAAACCCAATAACGGTTACCGCCTGAGAAAGAATCGCGTAACTTGTAAATGTGTGTAAAATCATGAGATAACCAAAAGCGATAAGAAAGGATGGATAAGCAAATTTTTGATGAATCGTGGTAAAGGTTAGTAATGTGGCTAACACAAATAGGACTAGAATAGCAAGAAATAAAGGTACGGAAGACGTACTTCCAGAAATCACTTGATTCCATTCTTGTTGACCTAATTGCCATAAGTTAAAGAGCCACTTAGTCAGTGATGCTTCAACGGTCAAAGACGGAAAGGATCGATAAAGAAAGACGAAAATCACACTGATCTGGACTACAAAGTACAACCACCATTTTTTGAAAAAGGCAGCCGTTAACTGAGTGATCGCGAAAAAGAGGACAATAGATTCAAAACCAGACAATTCATTGATCCGTAAAAATAAAAAAAGTACAGGAAGAAGTAAAAAACTGTGAACCAGTCCTATTAGTAAAGAACGCATACCTTCTGATAAAGAATTGAAATAAGTTTTCACTTTTCAGCGCCTCCTTTCAGTGAATCCAGTTGACGCTCATCCAAAATAAAAAGGTTGGGCGTATTTTTGATTGAATCAGGAAAAGACATATTCCTTGGCGCTATAATTAAAATAGTCGTTTTAAACGTATCCAAAGGACCTAGTAATTTGAGTAAGTGCTGATGATCCTCACTTGATTGAATCGTCAGGTAATCATTGGGATGGCTATGTTTGGCAGTCTGTCCACTAAATGAACCTAATAAGGTAAGGTCATTTTTAGAATAAGCAGATAGATACTGATCCAGACTGTAGGCTAAACTAAGCAAGTCTTCAAATTGTGAAGAAGAGAAGCCTAAAAAGTACAAACTGATAGATAAATGGTCTTCACGATCATACTCTTTGATCATCCACTGTTCCCGTTTCAAGCTTGACTTCCAATCAATAGATCCAATCGCGTCACGGGGTTGATAAGCTCTTAATTCCTTGACTTCAAAGGCGTGGGAAAGAGAATCTAAATCTGTTAAGCGAATGGCTTGCTTAGATAAAAGTTTCAATATCCGATCTTGTGGCACTTTTTTGGGATAAATTGCAAAGTCAACAGAGAGAGAATGCGTGGAACGGTGTCTAAATAGACCAAACAAACCAATACCTCGAATTTGAACAGCTAATTGTTCGTAATGTCCCCTGGTCATAGGCTGAGACAAAGCACGAAGCTCCGAGTGATTCTTTAAAAATAGATCTGGATAAATGGTCTGAAAAAGCTGAGTACCTTGCTGATCAGTTAAAATCAATTCAAATGAAGATAATAAGAATAAGAGATGCCATCTTCTATAAAGAGTAAAAGAAAGATCTAAACGATTATCTTCCGTAACAACCCATTGAATATTCTTGAAATAGACCTTCAGGCGAGCTGAAAAAAAAGCTGCCAGTAAAACAAATGAAAAGCTATAGAAGATAAACCAGGATACAGAAGAAGGAAAAGTTAATGTGTAGAGAATGGTAAAAAAGTACACCAATAAGAACACGAATCCACGCCAATTGATAAAACGCAGCTTCATTTCGAGCTCCTGATTTTAGTAGGGATATCTACCTGGCTGATCAATTCGTCAATAAAGGCATCAATTGTTTGAGCGGTCATTCTATTTACAAATAAAAGACGATGTCTAAATAAAGGTTTGATAATAGATAAAATATCTTGAGGAGTGACATAATCACGACCACTTAAAAGAGCCTGTCCTCGTGCAGCAGCTAGACAATACTGGGTTCCTCTCGGACTAATACCAAGTCTAAGTTCAGAATGGTTACGGGTACGGTCAACAAGCATAATCATATAATCTAATAGTTGAGGATTGACATAAACAGATTTTACGAGTTCTTTAAGTGTATTGAATTCCTCCAAAGATAAAATTGGTTGTAATTGTTCTATTGAGTTTAATTGATCTGGAGATTCGAGCATTCGGATTTCCTGTTCTTTACTAGGATATCCTAGAGAAAGTTGAAAAAGAAAACGATCGAGCTGAGCTTCAGGTAAAGGATAGGTTCCTTCGTAGTCGATAGGATTCTGAGTAGCCAAAACAAAGAAAGGGTCCGGTAATAAATGGGTCTTACCATCAAGTGTAACTTGCTTTTCAGACATGGCTTCCAGCATGGCAGCCTGTGTTCTAGGAGAAGTACGATTGATTTCGTCTGCTAGTATGATCTGATTGAATAAGGGACCGTGTCGAAATTCGAATTGAGCATCTTGCATGTTGGGTACGGAAAAACCAATGATGTCAGAAGGGATCAAATCTGGGGTGAATTGAATTCGTGAGAAATCAGCTTCCAGACACTTGGCTATGGTTTTGATCAGGAGCGTTTTACCTACACCGGGAATATCTTCAAAAAGGACATGACCGCCTGCCAGCATGGCAATCAAGGTATGTCGGGTAACTTCCTTTTTACCGATTACAATCTGATCGACCGTATCAATTAATGTATGTAGTTTTGCAATGGATTGCTCTGTTTGTACTGAATAAGTCAAAGGTATAGCCTCCTGATTTACTGATTTAAAGGAATAGGATCGAAAATTAAACCAGATGAATATGTTTATATAATTGTAAATAGAATGAGATAAGAATACAATGAGAAACAGTCATCCTTAGTGAAATTATAAATAATAGATACTAAATCTATTTAGATAAAAAGAGAGAAAGCATCGAGTCAACCTCAAAACTTTCTCTCTATCGTATAAATCCAATTGTTAACGGTTAATCATTGAATAATTTTTTGTAAATAATAGCTAGATCCAGGCTCACTTTCTGAAGGTCAAGCTGTTCAGCAGCATGGCGACCTGGGGTAGTCAGTGAGGGTAGTTCTTTCTCTAAAATCAATGGAAGTATTTTTTTAAATTCTTCTAGAGTGGATGCTTTGTAAACCACTGTCTTATCGGGTAACCACTCTTTATAAATTGGAATATCTCTAACCAATACAGGAATTTCATTAGCTAAAGCTTCTAACAGTACAATACCTTCTGTTTCTTCCTGTGTCATGAATAGAAATAAATCACTACCAGAGTAGACATCTCGTAGTTCAGAAGAAGAAACAAATCCAGGGAATCGTACGTTATCTGAAGCGTGTTTAATGGCATTTTGAACGGCACGAGTCATAAGAGACTTTGATGTATGTCCAAACCAGAAAAACAAGTATTCAGGATACTGTCTAGCTAAGGTTAAAAAGTCTAGAATACCTTTCCGTTCGATCAAGTGTCCAACGGAAACAATGACCTTCTGATCTTCGGCCAAGTGATACTGATTTCTGAAGCGCGCGCCATTAGAAGATACTTTAGTAAAATAAGCGGTATCGACTCCGTTCGATAAAGAAACGATGGGCCGGTTTAATCTGTAATTCAGTAATAGTTTTTTAGAATATACTGTTGGAGTAACAATGATATCTCCTTGGCGGTAGCAATACTGCAGCCATTTTCTGAAAAGTGGCGCAATCATATTGGATCCACGGAAAGAATTCCTAAAATCTTCCATAGTGGAATGTCCATAATAGATGACTTTTTTCCCATCTCTATGAGCTTTTTTCGCCATAAATACGGAGTCGGGAAGTATCGTATTCAAATGCACTACGTCATAGTCTTCTTTAGGATTTTCAGTATAAGTCACATTCAAAGATTCTAACATTTGTTTCTGGTGACGAAGTGCTTCACCAATCCCACTTTGAGTGATGACTTTTTCTGAACCTTTATACAGTAAGACTTTCTTGTTGAAGTGTTCCAATTAAATCCTCATTCCTAGAGAGAGAAAACGTGCTGATGCGTATGGGTTCTGATGGCTTCTAAATAGACCAGTTCCACATTTTTTCCAAAAGCCTCGATAGAGTACGTTTCTTCGATTTTGTTTTGTGCTGCCAGTTTTTTTGAATCATCAAAATCATCTTGAGCTAATAGAGTATAAAGAGAAGACTTGAATTCAGAAAATTGAGTATACTGAAATCCATTCTCTCCATCTTCAATGACGTCAATTAGACAATCATCTTTTCTACATAAAGCAAATACGCCACTTGCAAGGGCTTCGATATAAGAAAGACCTTGTGTTTCACTAGTAGACGCACTGACAAAAAGATCTCCTGCCTGATAGTAAGTAGCGATTTCACTAGGATCGACCATGCCGGCGAAGACTACAAAGGCACGAGCGTCTATCTCATCAATAAAATCTTCCAATGTTTCTCTGTAAGGACCATCTCCGACAACCAAAAGTCGAAGTTTTGGATCATCAAGTTCTTTAAGGTAAGAAATGATTTCCTCAAGATCTTTTTCTTTAGCGATTCTTCCAACACTGACAAGTACGGAACAATCATCTGGTATAGAAAGAGAGCGTCTCAGTGCAGTGATTTCTTGCTGTTTAACAGGTTTGTTGAATTTCTCTAAATCCAAACCTGTTGGAATAACATGTAAAGGCTGATTTACCTTGTATCCTTTTAAAAGGGATTCGACTTTTTTTGTCGGAACAATCACGGCATCAGAATGGTTCAAGACTCTTTTGCTGAACAAAGCAACAGCCTTTTTGCCCCATTTTTTATTTGGTGAGAAATAATGCGTATAATCTTCATAGACAGTGTGATATGTATGCACTATTGGAATCATTAGAGTCTGAGAGATTCTTCTTGCGATTCTAAACGTGCTGAACTCACACTGAGTGTGAATAACGTCAGGGTTCCAGTCCACAATATGAGACAACACATCATCATCCATCGTCAAAGCCACTCGTGCACCGGGATAAATTTTTCCGACACCATAAGAAGGCATTGAATATAAACCCTGCTCTTCATCTATATGAGAGTTGGATTTTTCTGATAGAGTCAGTATGCGGACTTCGTGTCCCATGTCTGTCAAAATCTCTTTTAGGTTGATAATAGAAGTGATTACACCGTTAACAGTTGGAGTGTACCATTCTGTTGTAATTAATATCTTCATATCGTCCTCCAAAATTGATTGTCTTCATTATACTCTAAAAATTCTATAAAATAGACTGAATTTCAAAAATATCACGCAAATTTTACGAATTGTTAAAAGTACTTGTAATAATGTTCATATGTTTTAATGCTACTATCATCACTGTACGCTTATCCAACTAATTTTGCATCAGACCTTAGACTGGTTTTTGATTGCACGAAAGGGTGAAAAGTTCTCTAAAATAAACAGATTCTACGTTGTTTTATATAGTATGATTACGATACAATAAGTAAAAGCCAATTACAACATTAAGGAGCTAGGATTTATGAAAAGAATCATCTTGACAGGAGACCGTCCTACAGGGAAATTGCATCTAGGACATTATGTAGGATCTCTTCAAAATCGTTTGAACATGCAACAAGATCCAGATAACCATGTTTATGTTATGATTGCTGACCAGCAAGCTTTAACAGATAACGCTAAAACACCTGAAAAAGTTCAGAAAAGTGTAACAGAAGTGGCACTTGATTATCTTGCAGTAGGGTTGGATCCAGAAAAAACAACTATTTTTATTCAGTCGCAGATTCCTCAATTAGCTGAACTGATGATGTATTATTTGAATATCGTTACAGTATCCAGATTGAATCGAAACCCCACAGTGAAATCTGAGATCCAGGAAAAAGGCTTCAATGAAAGCATACCTGCTGGCTTCTTTATGTATCCTGTCAGCCAAGCTGCCGATATCACAGCTTTTAAAGCAACACACGTGCCAGTAGGAGAGGATCAGAGACCTATGCTGGAACAGACAAGAGAAATTGCGCGTGACTTTAATAGGATTTATCATACAGATGCTTTAATTGAACCGGATATCATTTTACCGCCAAAAGGACACGGAAGATTAGTTGGGATCGATGGCAAAGGGAAAATGAGCAAATCACTCAATAACGGTATTTACTTATCAGATTCAGCAGATGATATTCAGAGAAAAGTTATGAGTATGTATACAGATCCGAATCACATCCGAGTGGAAGATCCGGGTCAGATCGAAGGAAACGTTGTATTCACTTATCTTGATGTATTCGATGAAGATACAGACAAAGTTCAAGAGTTGAAAGATCAATACCAAAAAGGCGGATTGGGCGACGTTAAAATCAAACGTTATTTGAACGATGTGCTTCAAGCTAAACTACAACCGATTCGCGAACGCCGAGAAGAGGCTTCAAAAGATTTGGATGCCATTCAAGCTATGCTGAAAGCCGGCAGCGAGAAGGCAGAAAAAGTTGCTGCACAAACACTTGATGAAGTAAAAAGTGCTATGGGAATCAATTATTTCAAATAAGACAGTTTATGAGATACACGAGAGGCGCCTTAAAGCGTCTTTGTGTATCTTTTCTATTCTAAAAAAAGAAAGTAGGAGAGGCGTTGCTAGAAACGAAAAGATTAAGACTCAGAGACTATACAGAAGAAGATTTTGAATTTCTATATACCTTAACTTCAAATCCAAATGTTGTGCGCTACATAGGCATAGGAGAAGTGTATACAAAAGAACAAACAAAAGCTGCTTTAGGGCGAATGTTCAAGTTGTATGAAGGTAATACGTATATGGGGCTGAAAGTCATCGAGTTAAAAGATAGCGGAACACCGATTGGA
The DNA here is from genome assembly GCF_036039175.1 of Marinilactibacillus sp. XAAS-LB27. Taxonomy (NCBI): domain Bacteria; kingdom Bacillati; phylum Bacillota; class Bacilli; order Lactobacillales; family Carnobacteriaceae; genus Marinilactibacillus; species Marinilactibacillus sp. XAAS-LB27. The sequence continues at coordinate 124,758 of NZ_JAYXKP010000007.1, forward strand.
CATGCTGGGTTTCTCCCTCAAACGATCGAAGGAATAGAATATATGGAAATCGGATATTGGATTGCGGAAGAACATTGGAGAAATGGCTACGCTACAGAAATCGCAACGGCCTTGAGAGCATTTGGAGAACAACAGCTCCACTTAGATGAGATCATTTCTTTAGTTCATGTAGGTAACAAAGGTTCAAGAAAAGTTGCAGAAGCAAATGGGATGCAGATCAAGAAAACGGTTAATTTGAAGGGGAAAGAGGTTTACGTGTTTTCAACAATGGAAGAATAATACAAAAGAAGGAAGCTCTACTTGAAAAATAGTAGAGTTTCCTTCTTTTTAGTACCAATCTCTTCTCTGAGTACTGGCTTTTTTGAAAATGGATTTTAAAGCTACCTCATCGTCTTTGACTAATGTCTGTTTAAGTTTGTCGAGTTCGTCTTCGAATGCTTCGATAGAATTTAAGAGAGCAGAACGATTATTCAAAAACAATTCACTCCATAAGTCACCATTAATATCTGCAATGCGGGTAAGTTCTTTGAAACTATTTCCTGCAAAAGTTAACGTTTCTTCGGAAGCTTGACTGCTATTCACTACAGCAACAGAGAGCGCATGCATCAGTTGACTAACATAAGCGATCTGTTCATCGTGTAGTTCTGGAGAAACCCGTGAAAGGTTTTTAAATCCGATATCATGGTAAAGTTGTTCCACCAATGCAAGGTTACTTTCTTTGTTAGAAGGAATCGGTGTGATAAGCGCATTTGCTCCAATAAATCTTTTATGATCAGCTCCAGAAATCCCCTTTTTTTCACTTCCGCGCATTGGATGCGCAAAGACAAAGTCAGCTGTTTCTGGTAAGAACTGCATCACTTGATCAATGATAGCTGTTTTTACACCGGTCACGTCTGTTAAAATGACTGATGATTTAAATACGTCGCGGTGTTCTTTTACAAAAAGCGGAATCTGATTTGGATAAAGCGAAAGTAACACAAGATCCATATCAGGTAAAAGGGCTTTTGCATCGGCGTAACCTTTAATGATCAGCGCTTCTTTTTCTGCAGTTGCAATCGTTTCTGGATCAAGATCCACACCGTAAACCTCTTTGTATCCTGCCGCTTTGAGGCCCATAGCAAATGAACCACCAATCGCGCCTAAGCCTATAAGTGCAATTTTCATTTCAAACTCCTTTAAACGGATTTTTCTTCTAAAGCATGAATCGCTAGTGTATAACCTGTAGGACCAAATCCAGAGATCTGCCCAATACAAGCAGGGGCAACAACGGATTCTTTTCTAAACGACTCTCTAGCATGAATCGCACTCAGATGGACTTCTACAGTAGGGACTGAGATGGCTTTAACGGCATCATGAATCGCATAACTATAGTGTGTATAAGCAGCCGGGTTAAAAATAATACCGTCTACTTCATCCATATGCGCTTGCTGCAAACGATCGACCAGAGCACCCTCAGAATTACTTTGAAAAAAGGTACACTGATGGCCAAGCTTAGTAGCATATTGCTCAATATGGTCTTCTATATCTTTTAAAGTCTGAGTACCGTAGATATCCGGTTCACGAATACCCAGAAAGTTCAGATTCGGTCCATTGAGAATCAGTAAATTCATTTGCTTACTCCTTTTTTGATGGTTTCGGGAAGATTTTTTTCAATTGTCGTGAGCACGTAAGCTTCATCGGAGTGATTCTCAACAATGAAGTCAGCAGCAGAACGGTAAAGAGCGATTCTGTCATCATGTAATTGGTATAGTTTATTAACACCCTCTTTTAATAAAGGACGATGATCCAGTTGAATATCTTTAACAATGTTCTCTACAGGTCGATCGATAAATACAATCCATCCAGTTTTTTTGAGTGCCTGTATATTTTCTTCTTTTAAGATCACACCACCACCGCATGAGATAATACTATAGGAAGACTCGGAAGCGACTTGCTGACAAATCGTTGTTTCGATTGTTCTAAAATGAGGTTCACCAATCTTGAATAATTCTGGTATCGTCTGACGGGTTGTATCTTCAATAATTTCATCTGTATCAAGAAAAGGACGGTCTAATTTGATACTTAATGTTTTACCGAAGCTTGTTTTCCCACATCCGGTCATACCGATTAAAACGATATTTGTTTTCACTTTGTTTCACTCACTTTATTTTGAAAGTAATCGATCAGTTCATCGACTAGACTGTTCTCGATTGTGCAGTTTTCCCAGATTTCAACTGCTTTGACAGCTTGTCCAACTAGCATATCTAATCCATTAGCGACTTGCTTATGTTGCTGGACACCTAATTGCAACAAAGTAGTCATTTCTGGGTTGTAAATTAAATCTATAATTGTATCAAACTGATGAACAACGCTCGCATTCAAAGGAGAAGACGCAATATCTGGATACATACCAATAGGTGTCGTATTAATGAGATAGTCTCCGTTATAAGAAGACAACGATTCGTAATTGGTATAGGTCTTTTTATCAGTATTCTCGAATCGTTCAGGTGACCTTGAAGCGATAATAAGGTGATCAATACCATGATCAAGAAGATAGGCTTCAACGATTTTCGCAGCACCACCTGTTCCTAGAATGAGTGCTGTTTTACCTTCAATTACCCAGTTTCGTCTTTCAAAGATCAAACCAAAACCAGAGTAGTCGGTATTATGTCCGATTAATTTGTTGTTTCTATGTTCTATAGTATTAACAGCATTCAATTTTTTAGCAAAGGAATCCAGTTCATCTAAATAGGGAATGACCTTTTCTTTATAAGGGATGGTCACATTTACACCATTGATTGTTAAGGCGCGTACTCCAGAAATAGCTTGCTCAAGGAGTTCTGGTTTGAATGCGAAAGCTTTATAAGCAGCGTCGATTCCTAACTTCCGATAAATCTGTTTATGTAGAGCCGGGGAAAGCGTATGGGAAAGTGACTCTCCAAATAAACCGTAAAAGTGCATGGTAAGCTCCTTTCGTTATCTGTATATTGGTTTGAAGTATAGACAAAAGAAAAATAAAACACAAACAGAATTTATTTTGAAACTTTTTTTGCGAGGGTAAATTTGCTAACAAACCCTTATGGTTGAGCTGAAAAATGAGAATTTGAAAAAGAACATTAAAAAAATATTTGAGATTTTTTGAGAATGACTGTTGACAAGGATAAATCTAATTGCTAGTATTGGGTCACAGTTGAACAACAGCTGATACTAATTGATTGAAGGAGAGAAATTGAGATGAATAGACAATTACAAATCGAAATGGCTCCACAATTGAATAGTTATTACTTTAGCTTCTTTAAGATTAAATCTATGGAGGCTAAAGAGCTTTAAGCTGCTGACAACAGCGTCCCATAGATTTCACGAGAAATCGAATGGGGCGCACAAATAAAATTAAGTAACATTTTATGAGTGAATTTAACCAACGCCGCATTCGAACTTCTCCCAAAAAGAGAAATCGAATGCGGCGTTTTTGTTTTGCCTGTTCGAACATAGTGAGTTACAGGCAAAGTACTAGGCGAACGAAGAGAGCGTAGTCACCACAGCCAACAGGCGCCTGTTCGAAGCAAAGCGAGTTACGGCCACAATACTAGGCGAACGTTCGAAGCAAATATAGACAAGCAGCTTTGAAGCCAGCTGTTCAATCGTAATCGAAAGTTTGTAAAACGAGAATACCAATATTTAAGAAAATAGTGAGGGATGAATACATGATTATCCATACATTAGGACCAAGTAGTACAGATAGCTATGCAGCAGCTGAATCATTCATCAAATCTGAGGAAGATGATATTGTAGCCTATCCGTCATTTGACAATTTGCTACACAATATCGATTCACTGAAAGGTGAACATGTACTGTTTCCGGTTGCTTTCAAAAGTGCTAGAAGGGATTACGGATGGAAAGAATTCAACTATGACTACTGGGATAAAGTAGAACTCGTTGAAGTTTTTCAGAAGAAAACCAAACCGATGGTACTGGTCAGAAACACTAAATACTCAGAAAATTCAGCCATGATTCATCCGGCCACCACTATATTCATGAAAAAGTATTTGGAATCAACAGCAGAACATACGCTGATTAATTTTGCAGACAGTAAATACAAAGCATGGACAGCTTTTTGTAAGAAAAACTTGAAGTATACCATCATTAGTGAGGACGTGTTTGAAAAAGAGAAATACCCCGAACACAAAGTAGAAGAACGATATGAACCAGTAATGGTCTGGTGTCTTTACAAAATTATTTAAAAAAGAGGAGAATAAACATGATAATCGTATTAAAACAAGGTACAACCGCAGCAGCAGTGAAGGATATTACAGCAAGACTTGAAGCAAAAGGTGTATCTGTTAGTCATTTTTCAGATATCAAAAGAGACTTTTTAGGATTGATTGGAGATACTAGTGGGATCGATACACACCAGTTACAAGCACTGAAAGAAGTTGACCAAATCGTGCGTGTAGAAGATCCTTACAAACGAGCAAATAGAAAGTTCCATCCAGAAAACTCTATTATCAAAATTGACAAAGAAACCATTGGTGGCGGACAATTAGGAATCATTGCTGGACCTTGTTCAGTAGAGAGTGAAGAACAAATCATTCATGTTGCCAAACGTATCAAAGCTGCCGGAGCGAACTTCCTAAGAGGAGGAGCATTCAAGCCTAGAACTTCTCCATACAGCTTCCAAGGTCTTGAATTAGAAGGCTTGAAAATGCTACAAGCAGCTAAAGCTGAAACGGGTCTACCGATCGTTACAGAATTGATGTCGACTAAATGGATTGACGAGTTCGTTGACTCTGTTGATATGATCCAAATCGGCGCCCGCAATATGCAAAACTTCGATCTTCTAAAAGAAGTCGGAAAAACACAGACACCCGTCTTGTTAAAACGAGGCCTATCTGCAACATACCAAGAATGGTTAATGTCAGCTGAATACATCATGTCTGAAGGAAATGAAAACGTCATTTTATGTGAACGTGGTATTCGTACATTTGAAACAGAAACAAGAAATACACTAGATATTCAAGCAGTACCGGTTATTAAAAAATTATCTCACTTGCCTATTATTATTGACCCAAGTCATGCTGGTGGAATGTCTTACCTGGTAGAAGCTGGAGCAAAAGCAGGAATAGCTGCTGGAGCAGACGGTCTGATGATTGAAGTACACGATGATCCAGCAAACGCATGGAGCGATGGCGAACAATGTTTAACACCAGATGAATTTGAAGAATTAATGGTCAAAGCAAGCAAACTAGCTGAAATCGAAGGACGTTCCATTCAAGCGGCCTCAACAATCTTATCTAAATAATTTAAAGGAGGAAAGACATGCCTGAATTAATCGTAGAAGTTCCTGCTCAGGAGACAAGTTATGCATTAAAAATTGAGAAAAACCTATTGAATCAGGTTGGTAGAGAAATCTCTGCGCTATTCAACGGTCAAAAAATTATGATCGTAACAGATGAGACAGTCCATACACACTATGGAGAAATTGTTTTGAATCAATTAAAGAAAGCAGGATTCGAAGTTCAGTGCATTGTCTTACCACCAGGTGAGCAAACCAAAACTTTTAGTTCTATGCCCGCTATATTCAGTCAATTGATTGAATGTGGCTTGACCAGAAGTGATTTAATTATTGCACTCGGTGGCGGAGTAGTGGGAGACATCACAGGATTTGCAGCAGCGACTTACTTGAGAGGTATTTCTTTTGTACAGATTCCGACAACGCTATTAGCACAGGTAGATAGTAGTGTCGGTGGAAAAGTTGGTGTAGATTTGCCAGAAGGTAAAAATCTAGTCGGTGCTTTCTACCATCCTGAACTCGTTCTGATCGATCCACTGGTTTTAAAAACTTTAACAGACCAGGCATTCGCAGACGGTATGGCAGAAGTCATCAAGTACGGATGTATCAAAGACCAGGCTCTATTTGAGAGTTTGATGGAGATGTCTTCAAGAGAAGAAGTGATGGATCAAATCGAATGGGTGATTGAAACTTGTTGTACGATCAAAAAAGTCGTTGTACAAGCTGATGAGAAAGATACTAGTGAGCGTATGCTACTAAACTTTGGACATACTCTAGGGCACGCAATCGAAGCCTTTTACCATTATGAAGTCTACTCACATGGTCAAGGGGTTGCGATTGGAATGGTCGAACTCTCCAAAATCGCAGAAGAAAAACAGTTAACAAAAGCCGGAACAACTGAAAAAATGATTGAGATCCTTGAAAATCATCAATTACCGACAGAGTTAGAACAACCAGCAGATTACGCTGAAATTTTACCTTATATAGAAAAAGATAAGAAAAACTTCAGAGGAAGTTTGAATGTGATCGTCTTAGATAGGATTGGTCAGGCACGAAGGATCAAAACAGATCGACAGTTTTTTAGTATACTGGAAACAGGAGGAATCAAACCGTGACAATGATAACGATAGAACCAAATAGATTGAAAGGCACGGTTACCGTTCCTCCCTCTAAAAGTATGGCACACCGAGCAGTGATCTGTGCAGGTCTCGCAAAAGGGCAAAGTGTGATTCGTAACATTCAACTCTCTGATGATATTATAGCGACGATGGAAGGTGTGCGTGCTTTTGGTGCAACGATTGAACAAACAGGAAATACCTTAATAATTAATGGATGCGGACTAGATACTACAAGAATAAGTCAAGAAATCGATTGTAATGAGTCGGGCTCTACGTTGAGATTCTTTGTACCCTTAGCCACTCTTTTTGAAGGGTCAACACACTTTGTAGGACAAGGGAAATTAGGTCAAAGACCCTTGGAAACTTACCGAGAATTGTTTGAACATCAGGGCTTGAGATATGAAGCCGGAACATCAAAACAGTTGGACCTAACCATACAGGGACAGTTGAAGTCAGGAACTTTTGAAATGCGCGGCGATATCAGCTCGCAATTCATCACAGGTATGCTACTAACACTCCCGTTACTTGATGGTGATTCAAAGATTGAAATCACGACACACCTTGAATCTAAAGGGTATATAGATTTAACCTTGTCTGTCTTGTCAGCATTTGGGATAACCGTTAAACATGACGATGGGTATAAAACATTTAAAATCAAAGGCAACCAACACTATCAAGCTAGGGACTACACAGTAGAAGGAGATTATTCTCAAGCAGCGTTCTGGTTAAGTGCACAATTACTTGGTAATGAAATTAAAGTAGAAGGCTTAGATCAGGACTCCTTACAAGGAGACCGCGAGATTGTTCGTATACTTGAACAGCTTGGTGCTAATGAAGAGGAACGGATCATCGATGGATCTCAAGTTCCAGATATTATTCCAACCGTTGCACTGGCGGCTGCCCTAAGCAAAGGTAAGACTAAACTGATTAATCTGGAAAGACTCCGTATCAAAGAAAGTGACCGATTAGTCGCGACTCAAAAAGAGTTAGCCGCAATAGGCGCACAAATTAAGATTGTAGAAGATCAGTTGCATATTGAAGGTGTCAAAAGCCTTAAAGGTGGGGCAGAAGTCTGGAGTCATAAAGATCACCGAATGGCTATGATGCTAGCGGTCGCTTCAACAGTATGCGAAGAGCCTATTCAATTAAAGGATCCAGAATGCGTTAAAAAATCATATCCCGATTTCTGGGAAGTTTTCAAAGAAGTAGGAGGAAGAACAGATGAGTGGAGTATGGGGTAAAAACATCCAAGTATCCATATTTGGAGAATCACACGGTATAGCAATCGGTATTACGATTAATGGTTTACCATCTGGTATGGAAGTAGATATGGATGAAGTACTCGTTGAAATGGCTAGAAGAGCACCGGGTAGAAACGAATTAACCACACCTAGAAAAGAAAAAGATCTTCCTGAGATTTTAAGCGGACTTTTAGATGGGAAAACAACGGGAGCGCCACTCACGGCAATCATCTGGAATACCAATACACGCTCAAAAGATTACAGCTTACTCAAAAATGTGATGAGACCGGGTCAAGCCGATTATCCAGGACGTATGCGCTATAAAGGACACAACGATCATAGAGGGAGTGGACACTTCTCCGGAAGAATCACGGCACCTTTAGTATTCGCTGGCGCAATCTGTAAGCAATGGCTGAAACAAAAAGGGGTAACGGTTGGTTCGCATATTCAGTCTATCGGTACAATCGAAGATGAATCATTTGCCGATCAAAAAGAAGTGACACTTGAACAGATTGAGAAATTTAAAGAACAACAACTACCTTTATTCAACGAAACAAAAGAAGCAGAAATGAAAGATCTGATTATTGAAGCCAAAGATGACGGCGATTCTGTCGGTGGTGTCGTAGAGACCTTCGTCTTAGGACTAGATGCAGGTTACGGTAATCCGTTCTTTGATTCTGTGGAATCGCAGTTAGCGCATCTTGTCTTTGCAGTGCCTGCAATTAAAGGAATCGAGTTCGGAACAGGATTTGATATTACGAAAATGCGTGGTTCTGAAGCAAACGACGAATACTACTATAATGAAGATGGAAAGATTAAAACCCGTTCCAACAACAATGGCGGAATTATCGGGGGAATCACTTATGGAATGCCGGTTGTATTCCGAGCAGCTGTCAAGCCACCAGCTTCTATTAAAAAGAAACAACAAACAATCAACATCGAAGAAGGAAAAGCGGCAGAACTCGAAGTAGTAGGCAGACATGATCCGTGTATCGTACCACGTGTGTTGCCTGTACTAGAAGCAGTGACTGCTCTAGGGTTGATGGATTTAATGATGGGAGGTCAGCATAATGAGTGAGTTAGAACAGTACCGTCAAGAGATCGACGCAATCGATCAGGACCTGACCCGACTATTTGAAGCCCGTCTAAAGACAGTTTTAAAAGTCGGAGAATACAAGATACAACATGATTTACCTGTGTTGGACGCTAGTCGCGAGCAAAAAGTCATTGAAAAAAATGTTGGACGCTTAGAAGACAAGCAATTTGAAGAAGAGTTAACGAAATTTTTCCAGTCTATGATGGATATCACCAAAGAGACTCAAACAAAAATGATGGATAAAAAAGTCAATTAAAAAAGGAAAGGCAATGGAGATCCAATTCAGGATGTCCATTGCCTTTTAAATTTATCTGATTTGTCCCTCTCCAAAGATAATATACTTTGTAGAAGTTAGTTCAGGCAAGCCCATAGGCCCTCTAGCGTGTAGTTTTTGTGTACTAATGCCAATCTCTGCACCGAAGCCAAACTCGAATCCATCGGTGAAACGAGTTGAAGCATTGACATAGACAGCAGCTGAATCTACTTCTTTATGGAATTGCTGACTAGCGCTATAGTCACTTGTGACAATCGCTTCAGAGTGACCTGTACTGTATTGGTTGATATGAGCAATCGCGTCATCTATAGAAGAAACAACCTTGACTGCCAAAATGTAGTCTAGGAATTCTGTTTCCCAATCCTCTTCAGTTGCAGGAATCGATTGGCTAAAAATCGCTTGAGCAGCTGCATCAGCTCGTAACTCAACATTCCACTCAGCTAATGCGGACTCAATAACCGGTAAGAATTCATTAGCGACAGATTCGTGTATGAGCAAGGTTTCTGCAGCGTTACAAACAGAAGGTCTTGTCGTCTTGGCATTAACGATAATATCTTTGGCCATTTCAAGCTCGGCAGATTGATCAATATAAACGTGGCAATTCCCAGTTCCAGTTTCAATAACCGGAACTGTTGCATTTTCAACAACCGTCTTAATTAAGTTAGCTCCACCTCGAGGAATCAAAACATCCAAGTAACGGTTTAGTTGCATGAGTGCGCGTGCTGTTTCTCTAGAAGTATCTTCGACGAACTGGATAACTTCTTTAGGAAAAGCTGTTTCTTTCAAACCTTCTTGAAGTACACTTACAATCTCTTTATTGGAGTGGAATGCTTCTTTTCCACCTCGTAATATCACGACATTACCAGATTTGAAACAAAGTCCAGCAGCGTCTGAAGTTACATTGGGACGAGATTCATAAATGATTCCAATGACACCAAGAGGGACAGTCTGTTGACCAATTCTTAGTCCAGCTTCATTTGTCCACATATTTTTGACTAAACCGATCGGGTCTGGAAGTAGGGTGATATCCACAAGTCCTTCAGCCATCGCCTCGATGCGTTCTGACGTGAGTGTCAAACGGTCCAGCATTGTTTCCGAAACACCATTTTCAGCTGCAGAAGTTGTATCTAATTGATTGGCTTTTAAAATAGCTTCTTTGTGGTCCAGTAAAGACTGAGCCATTTTACGAAGGGCAACGTTTTTATCCTTCGTAGACGCGTGTGACAAAAGTCGAGTAGCTGCTTTTGCCTGTTTTCCTAAAGTTATTAAGTCAGTCATAAGATGTCTCCTTTCTTCAGAGGGGTAAATAGGGTGCCGACATGGCTTCCTTTGAGTATATCAAATAGAACAGTAGGATCCTCGCCATTCGCAAGGACCATTTGTTTTTTAAGAGCAAGGACTTGCTCGGCAGCGCTCAGTTTAGTTGTCATGCCGCCTGTTCCAAAACGAGATCCAGCGTCATTCGCTAAAGCATACGTATCTTCGGTGATTTCTTGAATCGTATCAAAGAGTAGCGCATCTTCGTTGTGAGTGGGATTCTTGTCATAAAAGCCGTCAATGTCAGAAAGTAAAACCAGTAAGTCCGAATCGGTGATTTCTAAAACAAGAGCTGACAAGGTATCATTGTCCCCAAAACGCGTCAGATGGTCCAGTTCTTCTACAGAAACTGTATCATTTTCATTCACGATAGGAATTACATTTTTAATTAGCAATTGTTCAAAGGTATTGGCCGTATTTTCTCGACTAACGGGGAAATCAATCACATCTTTGGTCAAAAGGACTTGGCCAACTTGATGACCATAATGATAGAAGAATTGGCTATATAAATTCATTAATTCTGTCTGGCCGATTGCAGCGATTGCTTGCTGTTCGGGAATCGTTACGGGTCTTTCTGTTAGATTCATACGTGCGAGTCCAACACCGATAGCTCCTGAAGAGACAAGAATCACTTGTTTTCCCTGATTTTTTAAGTCGCTTAACACGAAGGCTAGTTTTTCTAATCTCTGTAAATTGATAGAACCATTTGGATACATAATCGTACTAGTCCCAACCTTAACAACGATTCGGTTACTTTTAGTTAAGCTTTGTCTTGAAGAGTGTGACATGAGTTCATCCATTCTAGAATTCGTAGATTCAATTAGTTTATTTAACGTACTATAATTTTAAAACAGTATAACAATTTATATTAAGAAAATCTAGGGTACAGAAACAGAGAGTTTTAGATAAATTTACGGTAAGTTTGAAAACTTTCTTCTTCTAAATAGTCTATAAATGAAAATAGACCTAACGCAAAATGATCGGTTGTATCAATTTCAGGTTCAATCAAATTAATTTCACGTTGTTTAAATAAGAACAGTTGAGTTTTAAACAAACATTTTAAAGAGAGAAAGGATGTCGGATAAGCTTCCCTCATACCTAACCAAGCGACTTCTACACGAGTCTCTGATTGAAAAACAGTTACATAAGCTGTAATTCCATGATCATCTAGAGCAACGAGACTTAATTCTAAGTCGGGTTCTTCATTAAGCAAGAACGATTCCCACTCGTGTAAGGTCATATCAGCAGTGGGATTGACTAAATGCGTATTTTCGTAATTTTGTTTAAGTAAAGTAATCAGCTGATTTTTAAGCTGAGCGTCTTGAAAGACATCCTTATAGGACAAGGTATTTGTATGCGCTGAAATAGATAATTTATTCAGGCATTGATCTAGCGTCCATTCGGACTCGTAAGTTTTACGAATCAACTCATAATGATTAGACTCTAGAGTACGGATCATTGATGTTTGGTTACTCATCAAAGCACAAATGAAACGGTCGGCAGTAGAAGTTGGAGATGTTTCCAAACTTTCAAGAAGCTGATTTTTGAGTGCATTGGATTCTTTTACAGAATCATCTAAGTAAATCCTGAAATACTTAGCATGAGGGTGAAAGGGATTAGACCAGCTGACCGCTACAGCAACAATAGACTGATCTATAGTCACTTTAAGTTGAGTATTATAGTAATCTGATTCCAATCGAGTGAGTAGAGGTGTAACCTGTTCAAATAAGTTCGACGAAAAAGAATCCGTCTCAAACGGAGCCAATATAGAAATACTATACTGCAATGGGTAGCCTCCTTTAGTTATTTGTAGAGTAATTTTACCATACAAAAAGAGACTAGTCTTAAAGGGCTAGTCTCTTGCAAAGGATTAATCAGTTAAATAATAGTTAGATGACCAAACATCTACATCATTAGGTTCTATCATACCGAAGTATAATAGCTCACCAGTTTGAATGTCATTGACTTGAAGACCTTGTCTACTTAGATCTTCTTGATAGTCAGATATGCTTGTGTAAAGAGCACCATCTTTGATACCTATTGTACTATAGTAAAGTTCATCGGCTTCGGAAGTTTCTCTCTGAGGTAATCTTTGTTTTTCAAACTCTACTGTATTCTCAGAATTCCCACCTTCAAAGTCGACTTGTTGAAGGGTGAAATGATCTTCGGTTTCACCGTAAAGATAAATATCATCTTCATTGTATACTGTATTTACTGTATCTTCATTTTGGATTGCATCGATTTCAAGTATGTCACCTGTATCGTAACTATAAAGATGAGATAACTGTGCTTCGTAACTGGAATAAGATCCAGTCGCCACTAAAGTGCCAAGCTCTAAGAAAGTATCGTTCGCTTCATTAGTATTAAACATAGAATAACTAGTAGTATTAGGTCCTAATTGATCAGTAAAGTTCTGCTCTAATGTTAAGGTCGGGTTGTTATCAGTTAAGTTCGTTGAGTACAATTTCAACTCTTCAGAACTGGTAATCGTATAGTAAACATTTGGATAACTAATGTTTACACTTTCTAATGTGAATAATTTAGATTCATCTTCAGGAAACTTTAATGTGTAGTCTGAAACGGACTCATCGGATTTATCAAGTACAGAGATTTCTATACTATAATCATTACTTTGCCAATAAGTTTCATAATTAGTGTTGGTATAAACGACTAAGTCCTCTGTTTCGCTGTAGTGATTAAAAGGATTCTTTCCTCTGACAAAAGATCGATAGTTTTCTCGAAGAGAATCAATACGTGGATTATCTACTCGATCTATGTTTTTAAATAGAGATTGTTGTTTTTGGTAAGAAAATTGGCCGTCTTTATATGTGAAACGAGGATCTGTTTCGCTTGGAGTACTGGAAGCGAATCCTGTTAATACAAGCGGCTCTAAATAAGTTTCCTCGCCTTCAAAGGTAGTAAATACGAGGTCAACCTTACTTGGTTGGGCGGCAACTTTAGAGATACAATAGATACTTAAAAAAACTATTGAGAAAATGAAAAAGCTAAACAACTTTGTGTATTTTTTCATACGAGTCTTCCTTTCTATATTGTGATTTTATGTTTTAGCAAATATCGGCTTGTCCCTATCGAGAATGCTCCTACGACAATAGCTAGTAAAATAGTAGCTAACAACTCCTCAGAGGGAAAAAGTATATAGTAGTTTCTGAAGATAGCAGGCAGTAAATGGGGGGAAACAATTAGTAACAAGCTAAAGATGCTAAATACTAAACCCATTAAAAATCCTCTAAGCTGGTAACTTCTTTCAAGCAAAATAGCTGTATAAAGGACTAGAATAAATAAAAATCCTAGTAAGTAAAAAATGAAGAATAATTCCATCGAACTCGGTAAAAGAAATTGAAGGATTTGATTTGAATCAAAGGCTTCTGCTAGAGTTACTCGATTATAAAATTCGGATGAAATTAAAGAACGACTAATGAATTGTCCAATCCAAATCACAATGTATTGAAGCGTCAGTAAGCTAAATATTCCAAGAAAAACCGTAAGAATTTTCGCAGAGTAAATGTACATTCTAGAAATTGGTAACATAAGCAAGCGATAAACAAAGGTGTTTTTTCCGAACCACTCTCTGTACCAAGTGAAGATAGCGAAAAACATAAATCCGATTATGCCCAGAGCCAATGGGCCATAGATCCATAAAGAACCTAATACTGTGTTCAAAGAGAATGGAGAATAGGTTGATAAATACTGTGCTATACTCAGTGACTCTGAAGATATAGTTTCTCTTGCGTCACTCATATAAGACAAAGGCACTACTATAAACCCAATCAAGTTAGAAACAACAACGACGGACATAATTCCAACTAGAAATTTATACATACGTTCAAATTCAAAATTCAATAAGCGAATAAAATGTGCTAATGGCTTTTTCATGCGTTATACACCTCTCTCATTACATCAACTACAGATAGACCTTCTTTTTCTCTCATTTCTTCAGCGTAGAATTCTTTTAAGATGGTTCCTTCACCTAGTAAGACGACTTTGTCGATTAAATGTTCAATATCATTGATCTCGTGCGTGGTAATTAACACACCACGATCGTCTACAAGGTGACTACTGAAGACTTCGGTAATTTGTTCTCTAGTGAAAATGTCTATACCGGAAAAGGGTTCATCCATTAATATGTAATCTACATCCAAAGCAAGTCCAACAAGTAAATTCACTTTGGCCTGATTACCTTTAGATAGGTCTTGAAGCTTATCGGTAAGTTTTAGTCGGAAAAAGCGGATTAAATCTTTCGCGCGCTTATCGTTCCAAACCTCATAAAAATCTTTCATAAATTCTATTGTTTCCTGTATCGTCATTCCAGGAAGCATGATAGAAGCATCTGGTATAAAAGCGATGTGGTTATACATGTCAGGTGACTGAGGCTGACCATCTATTAAAACTTCTCCTTTTTGAATAGGGGTGAGTTTCATAATAGAGTTCAAGATTGTCGTCTTACCAACACCGTTGATTCCAATCAAACAAGTAATATCGCCTTTTTCAGCAGTGAAGGATACCCCTTTAAGAACCTGTTTTCTTCCAAATTTTTTGTGAATATCTTTAATTTCAAGCATATTTTAACCTCCTAAGGTTGTTTGTTCATTTCAGTTTTGATCATATCTGTTACTTCTTCAATTGAAATATCCACCGTTTTGATAGCGACGACGAAGTCTTTAACAGCGTGGTTAAACCATTCGTTTCTCAAATTTTTTAGTGTATTAGGATCTTCAGTCACTTTGCTTGGACGATTTGGTTCTGTATAAATCAATTGTTCTGCCTCCATTTCGCTATACGCTCGTTGAACAGTATTAGGATTGATTTTTAAGTCGTTTGCCAGTTGTCTCCTAGAGGGAATTTCTTGTCCAGGTTGTAGCTGACCAGAAATAATCTCTTGCTTCAGGTAGGCTATAACTTGTAAGTAAATCGGGTCTCGTTTATTCAGTGTAAGCTTCATCTTAAGTACTCCTTTCTATGTGAAAATGTGGTTCTTTCAATCTAGAAAAATGTTTCCCGTGAAACATTTTAATAAAATAGTCGTGTTTTGTTTCTGTCTAAAGGCTCTTATATCAAGCTTATCCATCAGAAAATAAGTTGTCAAAAAGTGTGTTAACCATTTAATACACAAAAGATAAATAGAGAGTCGAGACTGTATGCACTACATAATACACTTGATGGCTGTATTATATAGTGCATACAGTTTGGAAGTCAACACTTATTTGTAATATTTGTTATACTAGAGAAAAGATACGAAGTTTGAGGTGTAGTATGGAAAAGACAATACTAACGAATATGGTCATGATTGAAGATGGCAAAGGAAATGTCGTTGTACAAGATCGCATAAAAACGTGGAAAGGCCTAGCGTTTCCCGGAGGAAAAGTAGAAAAAGGGGAATCCTTTGTTGAATCGGCTATCCGAGAAGTAAAAGAAGAAACTGGTTTAGAAGTAAGTAGCCTTCAGCTTTGTGGAGTGAAGCAATTTCAAACGGAGTTGGATGAGCGTTACATAGTTTTTCTTTATAAAACAGATGTATACAAGGGGACATTAGTTTCTTCAGATGAGGGAGAAGTGAAATGGATACCCCTTAATCAGTTAAAAAAGGCTGATACAGTAGAGGACTTTGACCAGCTACTGGAAGTTTTTCAAAAGCATTCAGTATCTGAACTGTATTATGAACAAAATCAAGTGAACGTACTTTAGAGAAAACGGGAGAATGAGCATTGAAATTAGAACGAGTTAAGCCATTTCCAACAGAAGATGGTGCTTTACTGTATTACTTTGATGTTGGAGAAGGAAGACCGATTGTAGTATTGGCAGGCGCTCAGACGAGCGTTCAAACTTATCGGTATGTTGTAAAGAAATTAAAAAACAAGTACCGTGTTATTGGTCTGGAAAGACGATTTGAAGGAGAAACAAAAGCAAGACTAGAAGAGCTGACGATGCAAAAGCAGGGAAAAGATCTTGATGAATTCATTCAATTCATGCAATTAGATCATCCTATCCTCATTGGCCACTCTTTAGGTGCATCTGTCATTATGAGTTACTTAGATCAATTTGGAGATCAAGATATTACTGGTGCTATTTTTGTAGATCAGACACCTAAAATGCTGAATGACGCTACATGGAATGAAGGATTTGCTGGAAGATCGGTAGCTTCTCTTACTAATCATACGAAACGTCTAACCACTCCAGTAAGGCGGATTCCTAAGCTTAAAGTGCTTTGGTTGTTATTAAATACGATGATCATAAGACAAGTCTCTCTTTTTTCTGTAAAAGAAAAACTACCTCTGTTTGAGGACTACGTAAAAGGCGATTGGCGAGAGAGTTTGCAGAAAATGAAGAAGCCAGCCTTATTCGTTGGAGTGGAGCATAGTCCGCATTGGCCTGGAGAATTCGCTGCTACATGTGCAGATCTTGTTGGAAATGGCACGTCTTGTATGATGAAGAAAGTCGGTCATGGTGCGCATTTGGAAGACCCAAACCAGTTTGCTCGTATTGTAGAAGACTGGGTGAATCAATTAGATAAGTAAAAAAGAAGTCCACTGCTTATATTTTTAAGCAATGGACTTCTTTTAGTATAAAATTTTAACGAATCAATTCTGCAAGTTTAGGCAGTAATTTGGGACGTTCTTCGCCAGATAATTGACGTTTCAAACTGTAGTATGAAAAAGTCAGTGGAATCAAAGCAGCTAACCAAGCCAAAGCATTAGAAAGTGTTACGCCTGCAAATCCTAAAGTGTTAGAAAGAAGGAGCGCAGCAGCAACTCTTGAAAATAATTCCATAATTCCAGCCAAGGTAGGTGCTGTACTTCTACCTAAGCCTTGTAAAGTGTAACGGTAAATAAATAGCATAGCTAGTAAGAAGTAGAAAGAAGCGTTGGTTATAAAGTACAATTGAGATAGTTCTAATATCTCAGTACTTTCTGATCCAACAAACAAGCTAGTCAAGTTACGACCGAATAAGACAAGTAATAGTCCTACAACAGCACTATAAGTTAACACAACTTTCATTGTCGTACGAACACCTTGCCAGACACGTTCAACTTTTCCGGCACCATAGTTTTGAGCAGCGAAAGTCGCCATAGTAATACCGAAAGATACCAATGGAAGTGTTGCGATCCCATCAATTTTTTGAGCAGCAGTTGTTGCAGCTACTGCAGTTGGTCCAAGGCTATTCAATGTCATTTGAATCGCAATAGATCCAATTGCAATAATGGAGCTTTGGAAGCCCATTGGGAAAGCAATTGCAGCATGTTCCTTGATTTGTTTGAAACCAGCTGCCCAATCTTCTTTATGGATTCTAAGAATTGGGACATAACGTTTGATGTAAATCAAGCCAACAATACTTGCAACAAACTGAGAAATCACAGTTGCTAGACCAGCACCCGCAACGCCCATATCGAATACAAGAATAAAGAGTAAATCTAAACCAATATTTAAAATTGAAGTGATGATCAAAAAGAATAAAGGTGCACGGCTATTTCCAATAGAACGTAAAACATTAGAAATCAGGTTGAACATCACAGCAGCGCCGATACCTGAAAACAATACCGATAAATAACTATTAGAATGTTCAATCAATTCAGCGGGTGTGTTCATAAATTCTAGAATCTGGCGAGTAAAGATAACAGCCAAAATAGTTAAAATGACACTCATTGTTCCTGAAATAATGACGCTTGCTGCTAAGTTCTGTCTAATTTTAGTTTCGTCTTTTTGACCGAAACGTTGAGCGGTAATAACGGACAATCCGGCCGTTAGACCTATAGCTAGTCCGAGTATCAGACCGTTAATACTTCCGGTAGCACCTACTGCAGCGAAAGCTTCGACACCAATCGTTTTACTAACGATAAACGTATCAGCCATTTGATACATTTGTTGGAATAAATTTCCAAGAATCAGTGGGATGGAAAACATTACGATCAATTTGAGTGGGTTGCCTTTTGTCATGTCTTTGTACAATATAATAACCTCCAGTTATTCGTGAGTCGTTTATAAGCAATAATGTAATAGGGCGAATCTAAGTTGACTCAAGGATAAGTGCATGTACTTGATAAATAAGGCCAACGCTAAATTCAAGTGTATATCGAAGCTTTTGAATTGATAACACTTTTGCCAAGTATAGGGACTTTATTTTAGAAAACAACCCACTAAAATAATTCTTTGTGAAAGAATTGTGAACAACTAAATAGAGAGATATTGTTATACGTTTTCATTGTTTTCATAACAGTAAACGTTGATCTTGTATAGTTTTTCTGAAAATGAGACAAAAAAGTGAACACCTAATAAATATGAGAATTTATTGAGATTTCACAATCATAATCTCAGTAGTGTCCAAATTGGAAATGCTAAAAACGTCCCTTTCAAATTTCTGAAAGGGACGTTTCAATGATGGGTTTACTATTTATTTAGCTTTTTGTGGTTCGAATTCAGGAACGATTTCTTCTATATCATCTGTAGAAAGTGAAACACGACCGGATAGGCTTCTTCTCGTTGAATAATAAGCAATAGCTAATGGGACTAGCGCAGCAATCCATGCAAGTGGATTGGAAAGTGCAGCACCTAAAAATCCGAATGGAATAGATAACAAGGTTGCAGCAAGTGCTCGCCCAACAAGTTCACCGATACCTGCTACGGTAGGTGCAAAACTGTTGCCCAAACCTTGTAGCGTATGACGGTAAATGAATAATAAAGATAAAACGGCATAAAGGGTAGCGTTTGTTAGGAAGAATTGTTGAATCATGGCAATCACTTCAGGTGAAGCATCTGAGCCGATAAAGAGCAAAGCAACTTGTCTTCCCCATAAAAGGAGAACCACACCGATCACAACGCTATAAGTGATACTTAATTTGATGGCTTGGTTTACACCATACCAGATTCGGTTGAATTTACGTGCACCATAATTCTGTGCCGCGAAAGTGGACATTGTCACACCAAATGATTGCAAGGGAAGCATAGCGACCGTATCAACTTTTTGAGCCGCTGTAAAAGCTGCCACAGCATCTGCTCCTAGTTTGTTCAATGTAATCGTAATCGCTACTGCACCAATGGCAATAATGGAATATTGAAACCCGTATGGAAGTCCAATGCGCAAATGTTCTTTGTACTCGGCCCAGTTGAATGTCCAGTCCTCTTTATGAATTCTAAGAAGAGGCACTTTCTTCCATATAAAGATCAAACATAAAATACTTGAAACAACTTGTGAGATGACCGTTGCGACTGACGCTCCTCTAATCCCCATATCAAAAGTAAGGATAAATAAGTAGTCCAGACCAATATTCAACATCGAAGTTAAGATCAGGAAATATAGAGGTGTCTTGCTATCTCCAAGAGCACGCAATAGGTTTGCCAGCAAGTTGAAGAGAATCGTTCCACCAATACCCCAGAAAATAATATTTAAGTAATCATAAGCATATTCATATGTTTCAGCAGGGGTCTGCATAAGGGTAAGAATCTGTCGGGAAAAAGTTGTTGTAAGTACAGTCAGTATAATGGCAATTACACCACTAATGACGACACTGGCAGCAAGATTTTTTCTAAGCGCTACCTCGTCTTTTTTACCAAACCGTTGAGCAGTGATTACGGACAATCCGGCGGTTAGACCGATTGCCAAACCAATAATTAAAAACTGTAGACTAGTCGTTGATCCGATAGCAGAAAAGGCCTCAACGCCGACTGTTTGACTAACGATATACGAATCCGCCATATTATAAAATTGCTGAAACAAGTTACCGATCAACAAAGGCACCGCGAAGCTCAATATTAATTTCATTGGGCTACCTTGTGTCATGTCTTTCTTCATTTATACACTCCTTCAAAATAATCGTTTTTTCTATTTTTATAAGTCCAATTCCGTTATAAATAAGAATAATAGATAGTACCAAGTTATTATAGCTTTAACCAAGATAAATGCAATAGAATCATAGGTTTTCTATACAAAAAATAAGTAAGCAATTAGAAGAATTGAACAAGACGTGACAATTGTTAGAAATGACTGAAAAAGCTCATTTATGATTGATTTTGATTGTATGGGGTGGTATATTATGAAGTGAGAGGTGAAGTAAGTGCTTACAGATGAACGACACGCTTATATCATTAGACAAATCAATCAGAAAAATACCGTAACCGTTCAAGAACTGGTGGACAGTCTAAATCATTCGGAATCCACTATCAGAAGAGATTTAAGTCAACTTGAGTCGGTAGGGAAGCTGATCCGTATTCATGGAGGAGCCAAAAGAAGAGTCGCAGTTTCTACAGAAGATACAATGGAAGAGAAAACAGTCAAAAACGTTCAAGGTAAGCAGTTGATCGCGAAAAGAGCAGCTGATATTGTACAAGATAATGAAGTAATCTATCTTGATGCTGGAACAACGACTTATGAAATGATCCCCTTTCTCAAGAACAAAGAAATAACTGTAGTCACGAATGGTGTGCCACATGCTTCATTACTGACTGATCTCAAAATCGAGACGATTTTACTCGGTGGTAAAATCAAGCAGAATACGAAAGCTATTATTGGAACACTCGCACAGGAACAAATGAAGAACTATCGTTTTAGTAGAGCCTTTCTAGGTATGAATTCCATTGACAAGGAAGTCGGTTATACGACTCCGGATTTGGAAGAAGCTTCTATGAAGAAGGTTGCCATCTCTCAGACGGACGAAGCGTATGTTTTGGTCGATGAATCTAAGTTCAATAAGGTCAGTTTCGTTAAAGTAAGTGACATTGAAGATTGTACGATCATTACAACTCAATTGTCAGAGGAAAATAGGGAACTCGTGAAAATGACACGAGTAGTAGAGGAGAATACCAAGTGATTTATACAGTTACATTAAATCCATCCATTGATTATGTTGTCTATATGAACGGAGAGGTTCAGCCTGGTGCTGTAAATCGTATTCAAAAAGACCGTAAATTCCCTGGTGGAAAAGGCATCAATGTTTCCAGAATTTTATCGCAGTTATCTATAGAGAATAAAGCATTAGGATTTATTGGCGGATTCACTGGGAAATTTATCGAAGATGCTTTGGAAAAAGAAATGATCCAGACAGATTTTGTTCAAGTAGATGAAGATACAAGAATTAATGTGAAAGTTAAAAGTAGTAATGAAACAGAAATCAACGGTCCTGGACCACACATTTCAAGTATAAAAGCAGAAGAACTGATTAATCAGCTGTCTGAATTGACAAAAAATGATGTTGTTGTTTTGTCTGGTAGTAAACCAGCAGGTCTATCAGAAAGTTATTACCAGGAAATTATAGAGAAACTGGTACAATCTGGTACGCAATTTGTTGTAGATACAACAGGGAAAGAACTCCAAGATTCTCTTGCTTCAAAACCACTTATGATCAAACCGAATAATCACGAGCTTGAAGAGTTATACGGTGTATCAATTGAGAATGAAGCAGATATGATTTTCTACGGCAAAAAGTTAGTAGAAGAAGGCGCGCAGAACGTCATTATTTCAATGGCAGAAAAAGGCGCTATGCTATTTACTGAAACGGGTGTGTACCATGGAAAAGCGCCAAAAGGGAATTTGAAAAATTCTGTCGGTTCAGGTGACTCAATGGTAGCTGGCTTCACAGGGATATTTGCAAAAACGAATGACTCATTAGAAGCATTTAAATATGGTATTGCTTGCGGTAGTGCAACAGCTTTTGAAGAAGACTTAGCAACGATAGACAAAATAGAAGCTTTACTCCCACAAATCGAAATTAATGAACTGGAGGAAAAATAAATGCAAATCAACGACTTATTAAGAAAAGATTTGATGATACTTGATCTTCAAGCAACTGAAAAAGAAGCTGTAATCGACGAAATGATTGCACGCTTAGCTGAGAAAGATGTCATCTCTGACGTTGCAACTTATAAAGAAGGCATTATGAAACGTGAAGCACAGACTTCAACAGGCCTAGGTGATGGAATTGCAATGCCTCATTCTAAAAACCCTGCAGTTAAAAATCCTGCTGTATTGTTCGCTAAATCAACTAACGGTGTGGATTACGAATCACTTGATGGACAACCAACGCACTTCTTGTTCATGATCGCTGCACCAGAAGGCGGAAATGATTTACACTTGCAAGTACTGGCTTCTCTTTCTCGTAAATTGGTAAACCCAGAAGTCTTAGAGCATTTACGTCAGGCAGAAACACCAGAAGATGTCCAAGCAGTCTTTGCGGACTCTGAACAAGAAACCAATGAAGTTAAACCTGACACGGAAAATGTTTCAGGAAAAGAAAAATTTGTCGTAGCTGTAACAGCTTGCCCTACAGGGATTGCACACACTTATATGGCTGAAGATGCTTTGAAACGTAAAGCAAACGAAATGGGTGTAACGATTCGTGTTGAAACGAATGGTTCAGACGGTGCAAAAAACGTCTTGACTGAAGATGAGATTCGTCGCGCTGATGGTGTCATTATTGCAGCAAGTAAAAAAGTGGAACTGGCTCGTTTTAATGGTAAACATGTATTACAACGTCCAGTCGCTGAGGGTATCAACAAATCAGAAGAATTGATTACTAAAGCAATGAACCAGCAAGCGCCTATATTAAATGTTGACAGTGAAGGTTCTAGCGAGAAATACGAAGATGAAGAAGGCGGAAGCGTTTGGAATACTTTGTATAAAGATTTGATGAACGGTATTTCTCACATGTTACCATTTGTTGTTGGTGGCGGAATTATTCTAGCGTTATCATTCGCATTAGAGCCTTTCTTTGATGAAGGTAATATTGTGGTTACATCATTGAACACGATTGGTAGTTCAGCATTTCAATTCCTTATCCCGATTCTAGCAGGTTACATTGCTTATAGTATTGCGGATCGTCCGGGACTACTTCCGGGTATGGCAGCAGGATATATGGCTGTACAAGGTGAAGCGGGATTCTTAGGAGGACTAATTGGTGGTTTCTTAGCTGGTTATCTCATGAACCTCGTGAAAAAAATGTTACGCGGTGTACCGCAAGCATTCGCTGGGTTAAAAACGATTCTTTTATATCCAGTATTGGGTCTATTGGTAGCCGGAATTGTCATGGTGCTAATCATTCCAATCTTTACAACCATTAACACAACAATGATTAGTTTCTTAAACAACTTAGGAACTGGTAACGCAGTACTACTTGGAGCTGTATTGGGTGGTATGATGGCGATTGATATGGGTGGTCCTTTCAACAAAGCAGCTTACGCGTTCTCAATCGGAATCTTTACAGATACCGGTGATGGTAGCTTGATGGCTGCAGTTATGATTGGTGGAATGATTCCACCACTAGCAATTGGTCTTGCAACAATCATTTTCAGCAATAAATTTACTGAGCTTGAAAGAAGTTCTGGTTTATCTAACTTTGTATTAGGTCTTTCATTTATCACTGAAGGAGCAATCCCCTTCGCAGCATCTGATCCACTACGTGTTATTGGATCGTCTGTGGTAGGAGCGGCTATCGGTGGAGGATTGAGCCAGTTATGGAATACAGCTGTGCCAGCACCACACGGAGGAGCTGTTGTTGCTTTAGTACTAGGAGATAATCCGTTTATGTTCTTCATAGCATTACTGATTGGTACAGTAGTTTCTACAGTAATCTTAGGGCTATGGAAGCCAAGAGTTGAAGATACAAACAAAGAAATTTCAGCAAAAGAATTAGCATAAATTAAAATAAAAATGAATCGTCTCTCCTAATCAGAGAGGCGATTTTTATTTTAATTTGAAAGATGACGAAGAGCTCTATACGTTTGCTTGACTTTTTTACATAATCTAGTAACGTGAACTTAACTAAAAGATTGAATGAATCGCATCTTTTTCATTCAATAAAGAATAGGGAGTACCTACATGACAAAATATATTACAGAACAGATAAAAAAAGAAAGTCTTGTTGCGTTAAAAAGGCTCGTCGATATTCCATCTTACTTAGAGCCGGCAGATTCAAGTAAACCGAGCAAACCTTTTGGAGAAGGCATTGATCAGGTGTTGAAAGAGGCACTGGCTTTATGCAAAACACTTGGTATGGAAACCTTTTGTGATCCAAACGGATACTATGGCTATGCAGATTACGGTAATGGAGAAGAGACTGTCGGAATATTATGCCACTTAGATGTCGTGCCTGAAGGTGATCGCTCGAAATGGGAAACAGATCCTTTTGATGCTACAGAAAAAGCAGGTGTAATTTATGGAAGAGGAACGCAAGATGATAAAGGTCCAACCATCTCTGCACTTTACGCTTTCAAAGCATTAGTCGATGCAGGCGTACCCTTTAATCGTAAGATCAGGTTTGTCTTTGGTACAGATGAAGAAAACCTATGGCGTTGTATGGAAGCTTATAAGCAACATGAAAAAATGCCGGATATGGGCTTTGTCCCAGACAGTGCTTTTCCCCTAACCTATGCTGAAAAAGGCTTGCTACAATTCAAACTAACAGGTCCCGGATCTGAAACTATCGAGCTAGATTGTTCGGGCGCACTAAATGTGGTACCCGCTGTAGCGGCTTATAGAGGAGAACAACAAGCGGAGCTAGCTGAAATTCTAAAACAACAAAACTTTCCTTATGAGCAGACTGAAGAAGAGATAGTCACTTACGGAAAAGCCGTTCATGCCAGTACAGCTTTTGAAGGAGCCAATGCAATTACAAGGTTGGTAGAAGGCTTGGTGACACTTCAGTCACATCCGATGCTATCCTTTATTGCTGAAAAAATTGGTCAGGAAACAAATGGCTATCGTATTTTTGGAGAAATCGAAGATGAGATGACAGGAGAGCTGACATTCAACGTAGCATCACTTGAAATCAATAAACAGAGATCAGAAGTCATGGTCGACATGAGAATTCCTGTTTCTTACAACCAAGAAGATTTAGTGAAAACATTAGAAGAAGTCACAACCGAATACGGACTGACTTACCAGATGTATGATGCTTTACCGTCTCTATATGTGCCAAAAGATAGCCCGCTTGTAGAAACATTAATGACAATTTATAGAGACAAAACGGGTGACATGCAAGAACCATTAACTTCTGGTGGCGCAACGTACGCCAGATCCATGCCAAACATGGTCGCGTTCGGTGCACACTTCCCTGGAAGTCCAAGTCTGGCTCACCAAGAAAATGAAGGTATCATCTTAAAAGAGTTCTATCTCGCAATGGAAATCTACGCTGAAGCCATACATCAACTTTGCTGTCAGTGAGTGAAAATAGGTTAAGTTAATTTTAAGATTTCAATTCAGTTAAACAACTGGTAATTCTACAAAAAACATACAATATGATGTATAATAAGTGGACATGTGTCGATCCTAGTTATCAGTGAATAGAAACTTAAAGTTTTCTAGATGTTCACAGGAGAACGATGCACAATAATTATAAAAGACGAACGCTCATAAGAGAAAGAGAAGGAATTTAAAATGACAGAACAGCACAAAGCAGTCGTACTCGGCGCAAACTATTATATAGGATTAAGTATCATTCGTTGCCTTGGTCGTGTAGGTATACCAGTCGTAGCTGTAGAGTATAAAAGAGACGGCGCGTATGGACTTCATTCAAAATATTTATCAGAAGAATTGATTGGACCAAATTACAAAGAAGAACCAGAAGCATTAAAAGATTTTTTAATAGAATATGCTAAAAAACAGGATAAGAAGCCTGTCTTATATCCGACGGCGGATCCATATGTAGAATTTATTGATGCGTATCTAGATGAATTAGGTGAGTATTACCTGATTACGCAAAAAGAAAAAGGCTTATGGACAAAATTGATCGACAAAGATGATCTCTACGAAATAGCAGAGCAGCACAATGTCAGAATGCCAAAATCTATTCAGACATCGCGTTCAGATTTGATCGAAACAGTTGAGAGCGAGCTTGGTTATCCCTGTCTTGTTAAACCGGCAGATTCAACGAAATTCGTAGCGAAATTCCGTAGAAAACTGTTTAAAGTACAGAATCGTACAGAACTAGAAGAGGCTTTGAAAAAAGCAGCGGATGCAGATATTGAAGTTGTTGTGCAACAACTGGTGCAAGGGTTTGATGACCACATGTATACATTTGATGCTTACTTGAACCAGAATTCTGAAGTAACCCATTGGATGACAGCACAGAAACACCGTCAATATCCAATTCACTTTGGCGCTTCTGTTTACACAAAACAGCGCTATGTTCCTGAACTGTTTGATATCGGTGCACCTTTCCTTGAAGCGATTGGTTACAAAGGCTTCGCCGAAATTGAATTTAAAAAAGATGCCAATACAGGTGACTATTATCTGATCGAGATCAATGTTCGGACAACAAACTTCAACCAAATGATTGCAGACGTTGGACTAAACATGCCCTTGATTGCTTACAAAGAATTAACTGGTCAGCCAATTGGTACCAGAGTCATTAAAGAGGATACAGGACAAGTATTCCATTACATGTATGAAGACTTACATGCTTCAAGAGCTTATGTCAAAGCCGGAGATTTAACCTGGAGTCAGATCCTTAAGTCTTATAAAGCGAGCAAGACAGGTGCAGTATGGGCAAAAGATGATCCTCAGCCGGGGATCCAGTTCATCGGTAAATTTGTCAAACGAGTAGCTGGAAAAGTGACCAGAAGAAACGGTTAAATCAAAAGGTTAATCGATAAAGGAGAAACGACTAATGATTCAAATAGCAGAATTACTTGACGCGATAAAAGTAAAAGAATCCAAAAATCACAAAGAACAAATGATTTCTGAAGTGGCTTACCATTCTGGTAAGGTCAAACAGGATACATTATTTGTTTGTATAAGAGGATATAAAACGGATGGACATCAATATGCCAAGCAGGCAGTTGAACAAGGCGCAACGGCTCTTGTAGTCGAAGAGTTTATTCCGGGACTCACTGTAGCACAGTACTTGGTTGAAGATTCACGTCAGGCACTTGCGGCTTTAGGAGATCAGTACTATGGACACCCTTCTAAAGATCTGAACCTTATCGGTATAACGGCAACAAATGGTAAAACATCTACTTCTTTTATGACAAATGCCATACTAGAAGAAAACAACTGGAAGACAGGACTAATGGGTACCGTTATGGTCAAATTCGGAGATACGTTGATCCCGAGTATATTGACAACTCCCGAGTCATTGGATTTACATGAATATTTTGCAAGAATGAGAGATGAAGAGATTTCTCATGTCACTATGGAAGTATCCTCTTCTGCCTTGGACTTAGCTCGAGTAGGCAGTGTAGACTTCAATATTGTCGCTTTAAACAATATCAGCAGAGAGCATATTGACCTTCATGGATCTTTTGAAGAATACTACAATGCAAAAGCCAGCTTGATTCGAGACGCAACAGAAAAAGAGTTTGCAGTTTTAAATCTAGATGACAAGTATTCAGCTTCTTTAGTCGATGAAACTAAAGCGTCTACCGTGACTTACGGTATCGAAAGTGAAGAAGGTCATTTACATTGCTCAAATATTGATCTTTCTACAGGTCGTGGTAACTTTACTGTCGAAATCAAACGTCCATTTATGACGGTTGATGGAAATCAAGTGGAAAAAGCGCGTTTTGATATTAGTCTATCAGTGGCAGGGTATCATTCTGTTTATAATGCCTTAACGGCTATCGCAATCGGTTTGATTAGCGGTATTTCAATCGAAACCATTCAGTCGGGAATTAAGAATTTCAAAGGTGTTGAAAGAAGATTCCAGTTTATTTATGAAGAAGAATTCAAAGTCGTAGATGACCACTTCGCAAATGCAGGGAATATTAACGTAACGCTGGAAACATTAACAAAAATGGATTATAACAACTTACACCTTGTCTATGCTATTCGTGGAAGTCGAGGCGTTACAACAAACCTTGAGAATGCAGAGACGCTTGCGAAATGGGTGCCAGAACTTGGGCTGAAAAAAGTCATTGTGTCTTTAAGTGAATCTCATGTTACAGATAAAGATATCGTTACCCCAGAAGAACTAGCAGCTTTTGAGAAAACAATGAAAGATGTGGGTGTAGAAGTAGAATTGCACCACGAAATGCCGGATGCCCTGCAATCGAGTTTGGATCAAGTAGAGCCAGGAGACTTAATCGTCATTGGTGGAGCTCAAGGAATGGACTTCGGTGCTAAATATATTTTAAATCAAATTGTTGAAATGAATCCATCGCTGAATGCTGAAACGATTTTAGCGCCACTTGAAGATAGAGTAGCGGGTATTGATGAATCATTTTTAACTGAGGATGATGTAAAGTGAATCACCACCAGAAAGTAATTGGTGTTGTCGGCGGAATGGGGCCGGAAGCAACGGCTAGTTTTTTCTATAAACTGATTCGATCTACTGAGGCAAAAAAAGATCAGGATCACTACCGAATCGTGATCGACAACAACCCGAAAATTCCAGACAGGACGAAAGCGATTCTTGGCGAGGGAGAAAGTCCCTTATCGGCACTGATTGAAACGGCGAAAAATGTTGAAAGAGCTGGCGCAGACGTCATTGCTGTACCTTGTATCACGTCCAATTATTTTTTAGCAGAAGTTCAAAAAGAAGTTAAAACGCCGATCGCCAATGTGTTTGAAGCACTCGAACAGTATTTGAAAACGGATGGATTCGATGTCCGAAAAGTGGGCATACTATGTACGACCGGTACACGTAAAATGGGACTTTTTCAAAAAAATCTTCCCTTCGATATTTGCTATCCGAGTGAACAGTCACAAGAAAGCAAAGTCATGGAGGCGATTTATGGTCCGGAAGGTATTAAACAAGGCAATACAGGTATTGCGCCTAAACGCTTACTTCAAGAAGCGGCTTTAGAGCTCATTGATGCCGGAGTAGACGTCATTGTATCGGGCTGTACAGAAATTGAACTAGCCTTAAAACAAGAAGACATTGAAATTCCGTTAGTTGACCCTATGCAAGTCTTGGCACAAAGCCTAACAAATCCTACAAATTAAAGACAGGTTTTTTACTGTATGTTCAGTAAAAAATCTGTCTTTTTATCTACTGCCAGCTGACAAGCTTCAAACATTTCATTTATATCACAAAAGGATCAGAAGATAGAATAGAGATGTGAATAATAGTATGATGGAAAGTATTCAATGGAGAAATTTTAAAGTAGTAAGGGGAGAAACGATGAGTAAAGTATATATTTTACACGAGAATATGGACTGGACAAAACATTTGATTGAACGGTTAGAGGAGCTCGCGGTTCCTTATGAAGAATGGGACCTTTCAGAGGGATTAGTAAATCTTTCAAAAGTACCACCAGAAGGCGTTTTCTATAATCGGATGAGCGCTTCTTCACATACTCGAGACCACCGCTTCGCACCAGAATTAACCGATCATGTCTTGAGCTGGCTAGAAGCACACGGGCGGAAAGTGATTAACGGGACTGACGCGATACAACTGGAAGTCAGCAAACTAAAACAATATATTGCTTTGAACAACGCGGGAATAGAAACTCCGAAAACGATTGGAGCAGTCGGGAAAACACAAATTCTGAAAGCTGCAGAACAGTTGAATGAGTGGCCTTTTATTATTAAACATAACCGTGCCGGCAAAGGATTAGGTGTTAAACTTATTTTTACGATGGATGAACTAGAAAATTATGTCAATGGATCAGAATTTGAAGACTCTATCGATGGAATCAGTCTGATTCAGCAGTATATCCAGTCAGATACCGGTAGTATTGTACGCGCTGAATTTATTGGAGAGACCTTTTTCTATACCGTTGAAGTCGACTCCAATGGTGAGTTCGAACTTTGTCCAGCAGATAACTGTCAAATACCGGGAACAGAACAATCCGAAGTCAAACAAACAGATCCGTCTCCAAAATTTGAAATCAAAGACTCCTTGTTGACTGATACGGAAATTGAAACCTATCGGCAGTTTCTGTTACAAAGTCATATACAAGTTGCTGCAATCGAGTTTATTAGAAACCGTAGTGGCAAATTGTATACTTATGACGTGAACACAAATACAAATTACAATCCTGATGCTGAAAGAAAAGCTCAAAAATTTGCGATGCTAGAGCTAGCAAGCTATTTAAAAGAAACGCTTAATGCTATAAACATTAAGACAATATAAGAGACAGATGATTCTGTAATGGAGGACTTATGGAGCACAATTTAGAAAAACTCGATCGAGTTAAAATAGGTCTCAATGCAAATGTATTGAAGCTAGTTGCAGTAACAGCGATGTTTTTCGATCATTCACTGCAGGTATTTGATCCGGGAGACACACCTCTAAGGTGGATCGTTCATTTTTTTGGCAGGTTGGCTGCCCCGTTGATTTGCTATCTCATAGCAGAAGGCTATCACTATACTTCTGATAAACGGTCTTATACTAAAAGGTTATTTCTTTTTGCACTCATTTCTCACATCCCCTATGTAATATTATTTAACCTTAACTGGTGGATGGCAACAAGCGTCATGTGGTCACTCACCTTAGGACTGGTTGCTTTGACAGCTGCAAAACATAAGCAGATGCATGTACTAGTTAAAGTAGGTGTTGTACTACTATGCTGCTTAGCAGCGTATCCAGCGAACTGGCATTACATAGCAGTTCTATGGATTGTTAGTTTTGGAGTATTTAGAGAACAATTCAATAAAAAAATGCTGGCGTATACGTTGATTGGCTTAATGTTTTACGCTGTTCCGGGTTTGTTTAGCATGGGCACTTTTGTAACCTACCGTTTCGGATTTTTGATGGCTATTCTATTCTTTTATTTATATAATGGAAAACCGGGAAAGAGAAATCCTTTCTATAAATGGGCATTCTATTGGTTTTATCCAGTTCACTTAGTGCTGTTCATTCTATTAAGCATGTTATTTATATGATAGAATAAGAAGGTATACTTAAAACAAATCAAACTAAATGAACGTTAGCTATTTAAGGAAGGAGTCGATTATTTGAAGGATAAAAAACCTGCTATTATTGCGGTTTTAAGCATTATACTGGTTCTTTTATTAGTATTTATAGTGCAAGACGTGAGAACAAATCAAAGTCGTTCGAGTGAAGAGACCACAGACACGAATCAGCAGCCTTCTACAGAACTACCGGCAGAAACAAATGAACCCGACCCAGAACCAGTGGAAGAACCTAAAGAACCTGAAGTAGAATTGCCAATCTGGAATGAGGTAGGACCGTTTGAGTTGCCTATTGTTGGAGCCGGCGGGTATACGTCTATTAAACAAAATCTTCATGAACAGCCTTCGGTAGGAGCACCAAAGACTACTGAGTTAGCTGCAGGGACAGCATTTTCAATCGAAAATGAGCTGAACGATTGGTGGCAAATCCGAACAATCTCTGGAGAAACGGGATGGTTGGAACATCGATACGCTATGATCAATTTACCGGATATCATTCCATCTATCATTTATGATCACTCGAACAGTTACGATGCAAAATTTACATCTTCATTTGTACCGATACCTGAATTGACAGGTCAGTCTCTTTACGATATGCGGGGGTACAACGAACGCTTGAGTGAAGAAACCTTTATTATGCCGATTCTTTATCAAACGGCAAGAAAGGTTCAGGAAGCGCAGCGGATCGCTTTACAAAACGGAGAGTCTTTGAAGGTATATGAAACTTTTCGTCCAAGAGATGTACAGTTACTCGTTAACGATGCATTGAATAGACTTGCAGATACGAACGCTGAGGTTAAAAAAGGCATCACAGCAGAACCTTGGAGTATGACTTGGTTCATTAACACAAGTGTGTCTAATCATCAGCGAGGACTGGCAATTGATTTAACCTTAGTAAAAATCGATGAGCTGTCTGAACAGATTGTTGGAGATTATTACGTTCCGGAAATTTTAAATTACACAGAATATCAGATGCAGACACCATTCCATGAATTAAGCACGGCTTCTGCTATGTTTACAGAGCCAATCGCGGCAAGAGATCAACAGGGCTGGAGAAATATGGAGTTGAGTAATGCGGTCACGGAACCGGCTCTGAGAATGCAAAACTATATGACAGAAGCTGGTTTTACACCGCTCGCTTCTGAATGGTGGCACTTCAATGATATTGATGCTTTAGATAATTTAAAGGAAAGTGCTGGAACAGGTGAGTTCCGAATTACAGAAGTCAAAAACAATCCTCCAAAATGGCAGGAAGTAGAATAAATTTATTTCAAAAGACTTGAAGCGAAATTTGCTTTAAGTCTTTTTTTACGAATAGAGTAAACTGACTTGACATATTAAGTTTACAGTTGTAAACTAAAATCAAATAATAGATTACAACTGTAAACGAAAAATCGAATGAAATGAGGAATAGCGATGAAAGAGAATCAAATGACCACTTCTGAAAGAGAAGTTATGAAGGTTGTCTGGGCAAATAACAGTACGACCAGTAAATATATCAGCACAATTTTAGAAGAGAAAATGAGCTGGAAAGCAGCAACGACAAAAACGCTCATTGGACGCTTAGTTAAAAAAAATCACCTGAAAGCGACAGAAGAAGGACGGAAATTCAAATACTCGGCTCTCATCACGGAACAGGAGAGTCTTCAAGAATCGAGTCAGGCATTATTGCAGCAAGTCTGTACAAAAAAGAGAGGAAACGTTCTTTATCAAATGATAGAAGAAACAACTTTAAGTTTAGAAGATATCGAGCAGCTTGAGCAATTATTAAGTGAAAAAAAACGAATTGCTCCAGAAACGGTCTCTTGTCAATGTACAGCAGGCCAGTGCGAGTGCAAACAGGAAGGAGAGATACATTGTGGACACTAGAACTTATCCAATAGAAGGGATGACTTGCGCATCTTGTGCATCCACTGTAGAAAAAACAGCTGGTAATGTACCAGGTGTTGAACAGGCCACAGTTAATCTAGCGACTGAAAAGCTTCAAGTAAAAGTAGTCGATGAAACATTTGAACCAGAAAGATTACAAAAAGACATTGATGCAGCCGGATATGCAGTCAGGTTACCTGAATTCAAAACTACGTTGTTTTCAATAGAAGGGATGACTTGCGCATCTTGTGCAGCTACTGTAGAAAAAACGACGGCGCATTTAAATGGAATTGAAAAAGCGTCAGTTAATTTAGCGACTGAAAAAATGACAGTGACTTATAATCCTCTTGAGATTTCTACTCGTCAGGTAACGGATGCAGTTCATCAAGCAGGCTATGAAGCTATATTGGAACAGGAACCGACAAAGGACTCTGTTTTGACAGAACCTGTAGAGGAAAAAGAGACTAGTGAACAACGCTACCGCAATCGAGCAATCTTATCAGCAATTTTCACAGTTCCGTTACTCTATATTTCTATGGGACATATGATGGGTTTATGGTTGCCGGAATTTCTTGATCCTATGATGCATCCCGTGACCTATACACTAGCGCAACTCGTGCTCACCTTACCGGTCATGTGGAGTGGTATTCCTTATTTCAAGCAAGGATTCAAGACCTTGAGAAAAGGTCATCCAAATATGAATTCATTGATTTCTTTAGGAACTGCAGCAGCTTTTGTTTACAGCTTGGGTGCAACAATGGCAATCGTGTTTCAAGGAGCGGATCTTGCAATGATGCTTTACTATGAAACATCCGCTGTGATACTCGCTTTCCATACGCTCGGTAAATATCTGGAAGAGCGGTCTAAAGGGAGAATGTCAGAAGCGATTCAAAAACTGATGGATCTAGCTCCTGACACAGCTCGCATCGTACACAACGGTGTAGAAGAAGAAGTTAAGCTTGAAGAGGTTACAGCGGGAGATATCGTAAGGGTTCGTCCAGGAGAAAAGTTCCCAGTAGATGGTGTAGCGATCAAAGGACAGACAACGGTTGATGAATCGATGTTAACAGGAGAAAGTTTACCCGTAGAAAAACAGGTAGGAGATACACTGATTGGAGCGAGCTTAAATAAAAATGGTAGTGTAGATTACCGAGCAACAAAAGTCGGAAAAGACACTACATTAGCTCAAATCATTCAATTGGTAGAAGAAGCACAAGGATCTAAAGCACCAATTGCTAAACTAGCAGATATTATTACAGGATATTTTGTCCCGATCGTCATCGGTCTCGCAATCTTGTCTGGTCTGGTCTGGCTGATAGCAGGTCAATCCCCTTTATTCTCACTGACTATTTTGATTTCAGTATTGGTCATTGCGTGTCCATGTGCACTGGGACTGGCAACACCTACTGCCATTATGGTGGGCACTGGAAAAGGGGCAGAACACGGAGTATTGATCAAAAGTGGAGATGCTCTAGAAACCATGCATAGTATAGATACCGTTGTTTTTGATAAAACAGGCACATTGACTCAAGGTGAACCTGTTGTAACAGATATTGTCGTATCAGAAAAAGGCAAGTTAACGGAAGAAACCTTATTGCAACTAGCAGCATCAATGGAACAAGGGAGTGAGCACGCACTTGGAGAAGCCATTGTAAAAGAAGCTCAGCAAAAGACCGTTCAATTAATTGAGATTGAGTCATTTGAGGCAATCGCTGGTCACGGTATCACAGGACGTTTAGAAGATTCTACGATTTATTTCGGCAATCGAAGACTGATGAACGAACAGGGAGTCACGATCAGCCAGCTTGAATCTAAAGCAGATCAAATGGCTGATGAAGGTAAAACGCCGATGTTCCTTGCGATGGATGGTCAACTACAAGGTGTGATTGCTGTAGCCGATACACTCAAAGAAAACAGTAAAGACACGGTTCGAAGTTTACAGGATAAAGGTATCCAAGTTGTGATGATCACTGGAGATAATACACGTACGGCAAAAGCCATTGCTCAGCAAGCGGGGATTGATAACGTATTAAGCGAAGTATTGCCGGAAGATAAAGCAAAAGAAGTCAAAAAACTTCAAGAAGAAGGTAGAAAAGTAGCCATGGTAGGAGATGGAATCAATGATGCGCCTGCGCTCGTACAAGCTACAATCGGTATGGCAATTGGATCTGGAACCGATGTTGCAGTCGAATCTGCTGACATCGTGTTAATGAGAAGCGATATGAATGAAGTCGTCACTGCACTGGATTTAAGTCAAGCTACACTGAAAAACATTAAGCAAAATCTCTTCTGGGCATTTGCTTATAACTTGGTGGGTATCCCTGTTGCGATGGGATTATTGTTTGTATTTGGTGGACCATTACTGAACCCAGCACTCGCTGCAGTAGCCATGAGTTTCAGTTCTGTATCCGTCTTACTCAATGCTTTAAGATTAAAAAGATTTAAACCGCATCATCAAGCAATTGAATCTTAGGAGGAAAAAAGATGAGACAAACACTTAATATAACGGGTATGAAATGTGAAGGATGCGCCAGAAATGTTCATAAAAATCTGGAGTCAATTGCTACAGTAGACACGGTTACTGTTGACCTCGAAAAGCAAGTTGCCTACGTTGAAAGTCAAGAGGCCTTGTCTAAAGACCGCACGCAAGAGTCTCTTTCAGCTACAACTTATCAAGTAACTGAAATTCAATAAGTGCATCATTTAAAAGTCGTACTTTACCGGTACGACTTTTTGTTTATAGTAAAGAAGATCAGTTGATGAGTTGGAATCTGTCGTGTGTCCAGAATGAAATAGGGTATAATAACTGTATCAAGCAGATGATTGCTTAGCCATTTCTTGGATAGAAATGTAGATGAAAGGTGAGTGCTATGGAAAAAGGTAGAGCATATGTCCCGTTCAGATTTAAACTTTCACCAATCAAAAAGATGGCCATGTTTCATTTCCATAAAGATCCCGATGAAGAGTATGTTGCATTCGAATTGCAATACCTACAAGGTAGTGGTTATGGAGAAGGATTCAGAGTGTTGGCCTGGAGAGCAGATGGATACAGAGATTCTTATTTAGATACAAATCTGCAAATGTCAAAAGAAGAAGAACCCTTAGCGGTTGGTGGCAAGGGGCTGAAAGAAAGAGTAAGAACGACTTTCGATGAAGCATATTTTGATTATGATGAAGGACAACTAAATGTTGGCTTTGTGTTTCAGGATAAGTTTGACCGGAGAATTGTTCTTTATATCAATGAACAGATTGAGAAAGACACGAAACCATTGACTTGGTTACCTTCGGTTGGGAATCACACAGAAAAACCGCATTCGATGCCACTATTTTTCTTATATGATTTTGATTTTGCTCGAAAAAAAGATACAGAGATTTTTTTATCTATCAATAATATTGAAAAAACGCTAGATACTTTTGCTTTCCCAAAAGACTTTCAAACGAGGTACTATGTAGAATTTTCTTTGAACACAGTGATTACGAACTTTAACCAAAAGGGTCGTTACACACTGAAAGAAGTAGAAATCGATGAAGCGGGTATTGCAGAAGATGAGACGCATCTTTATGAATATCACTTAGTAAATGGCTTATATCATTTAAAAAAAATGACGATCAAGCACGATTCTGAACCTGTGCAAGTCGTTTTTGACCCACCGTTTCCTAACCACGTAGAAATCAAAGAAGCTATGCCTCAATTTGGAGCATTTGAAATTCAGCCATCCGGAGAAGCTGGGACACTTAGCGGGAAGTATAATGTGGTTAAGCAGCAAGAAAAGGCAGTCATCAACCTTTCTTTTCCAGAAGCGTGGCAGACACCTAAAGGGGCGACCTATGACAAGTTCATCAATAGCATGACGCCCAACATCAAAGCGTGGTACAAAACGTATCAATGTACCCAGATAGTAGATTTGGAGACTATGGAGACAGATATCATATGGAATAGAATTGATCCTGATAGAAGAGCTGATTTTTGAGGACAAACAAAAAAGGACAGGTGTGCTCGTAAGAGCGTTCCTGTCCTTTTGAATAGATTCAACGGAATAACGAAAGAGTGATTACTCTTCTGAAACGCCAGCAGTCCATTCAGAAACTTTATCTTCATTTGCATCTACCCAGTTACGAGCAGCTTCTTCAGGATCTACACCTTCAGAAATTTCTAGCATAACAGCTTCCATGTCTTCAACAGTCCAGTTAAAGTTTTCAAGAACTTCGTGTGCTTCAGGCATGTCTTCTGCTAATCCTTCACGGGCGAAAGTATCGATTGTCTCTGCATCTCCAAAGACGCCTTCAGGATCATCAAGATATTTCAAATCATAAGTCTGGAATTTCCAGTGAGGAGACCAACCGGTTACAATAAAGTCTTCTTCATTTTGGTAAGCTTGTCCTAATGTAGTGACCATTGCACCAGAAGAAGAAGGTTGTAGAGTCCAGTCAGATAGATTTTCGTACGTGTCTAAAGCTTCTTCAGTAGCCGTCATGACACCTGCTCCTGCTTCAATACCTGTAATTGTCTGATCAGCTTGATCTGTTAGATCAGCAATTGATGTAGCATCCATGTATTCAGGAACTACAAGTCCGACTTTGGCACCTTCAAGGTTTGTTCCTAGGTGATCTAATTGTTCGCCATATTGTTCCAATTGAGAAGCGTGAGTATTTGGTAACCAACCTGCTACCATTGCATCAGCTTCGTCATTAGCGACAGCTTCCCACATAATCGCATTATCTAGCGGCGTTAAAGTTGTTGAGTAACCAAGATCTTTGAATACCTCTCCAACGACGTGAGTCGAAGCTACTTCAGAATCCCAGTTAACATATGCTAAAGTAATTTCTTTAGATTCAGAACCATTGTCTGCTGAGTCGTCATTTCCACAAGCCGCCAAAAATAGTGCTGAGGCAGAAGCTGCGGTAAGTCCTAGTTTTTTCCATGTTAATGTCAAAATAAATCTCTCCTTCTTTTTTTAGTCGTCTTGTTTATATACAAGACGAAGAATAACAAATGTATGAGCGATACGATTGTAAAAAAATAGAGTAGATCGTATCAAGCTACTCTATTTCTAGTACTTAAATTATTTCTTCGTATTAAAGCCTTGCATGATTCTGTCTAAGATGATGGCCAAGACAACGAGTGCTAGTCCAGAAACAAACCCTGGTCCAACTTGAGCACGTTGTAGTGCGTTAATAACACGCTCACCTAATCCTGGAGCTCCAATCATAGAAGCAATAACTACCATGGATAGAGCTAGAAGGACCGTTTGGTTGATACCTGCCATCATTGTTGCTTTCGCTAAAGGCAATTCAACTTTGAATAAACGCTGAGAACCTGTACTACCAAATGACTCAGCAGCTTCAACCATCTCTTCAGAAACTTGACGAATACCTAAGTTCGTGAAACGAACAGTTGGTGGTAAGGCAAAGATTACAGCCGAGAATACACCGGGAACCATACCGATTCCGAAAAATGCTACTGCTGGAATCAAGTAAACGAAGGCTGGCATTGTCTGCATGAAGTCCAATACTGGACTTAAAATGATGTTCGCAATTTTACTTTTAGCCATTAAGATACCTGTTGGAACACCAATCAGGATAGACACTAAACTAGCTACAATCACTAGTGTGAATGTGTACATCAACGGTTCCCATAGTCCTTGGTTTTGGATATACATCAAGCCAATAAGAGTAAAGATGGGCAGACCGAATTTTCTAGTAGCCAAGTAAGCTAAAGCGACCATAATTAGAATAAATACGATTGGTGGAATCAAAAGCAACATATCAGTTACAAAGTTCATAGAATCTGAACCACCATCTTGAATCGCTCCGAAAAGCCAAGATAGATTGATTGTTAACCAGTCAATGACACTTGAAATCCAATCTGATACTGGAAGACGTGGGATGTTATCTAAAATACTATTCTCCATCAATTGTTACCTCCTCGCGTTCTTTAGCAAGCGCACCAATAACAAGTCCGCGAACAACGATTCCGTATAAACGGTCGTTATCATCGACAACTGCCACAGGTGTGTGTGCTTCGTGAATCACATCATATAATTCGTGAATCAATGTGCCTTTGGATACTTTAGGAATATCTGTACGAATAATCGATTCCAATGAGTTGATGTTTTCTTTAACTAATCGAGCAGCGTCATCAGCAATAACGTACCCTAATAATTTTTGATTCTCACCAACAACAAGTAAACTAGATAGACTTTCTGTTTTCATACGGTTTAATGCAACACGTGGGCCACTCTGTCCTAGACGAACGGTTTGTGGGCGAACCATGATATTCTCAGCTGTCAAGACTTTAGAACGGTCAACATCTTCTACGAAACGTTCAACATAATCGTTCGCAGGATTTGTCAATATTTCTTCACCTGTACCGACTTGTACAACTTCTCCATCTTTCATGATAGCGATGCGGTCACCGATACGTAATGATTCATTCAAATCGTGGGTAATGAAGATGATGGTTTTGTGCATAGATTCTTGCATCTCAAGTAACT
The DNA here is from genome assembly GCF_036039175.1 of Marinilactibacillus sp. XAAS-LB27. Lineage (NCBI taxonomy): Bacteria > Bacillati > Bacillota > Bacilli > Lactobacillales > Carnobacteriaceae > Marinilactibacillus > Marinilactibacillus sp. XAAS-LB27. Next base: position 164,233 of record NZ_JAYXKP010000007.1, read on the forward strand.
CATCTTGCATATCACGACGAATCAGTGGGTCTAATGCAGAGAAAGCCTCATCCATTAATAGAATTTCAGGATCATTAGCCAGTGCACGAGCTAAACCGACACGTTGTTGCATACCACCAGATAACTGGTTGGGTAGTTGATCTTTATATGGAAGAAGCCCAGCGTTGTCTAGAGCTTTTTCAGCTTTAGCTTGGCGTTCTTCTTTATCAACACCTTGTACTTCTAAGCCGTATTCGGTGTTTTCAAGAATCGTACGGTGTGGAAACAGACCGAAGTTTTGGAAGACCATTGAAACTTTTTTACGTCTGACTTCACGTAGTTCTTTTTTGTCCATTTTAGAAATGTATTCACCATCAATTAGAATATTTCCAGCTGTTGGTTCGATTAAACGATTCAACATACGGACTAAAGTAGATTTACCACTACCGGAAAGTCCCATGATAACGAAAATCTCGCCTTCTTTAATTTCAAAGCTTGCCTGGTTAACCCCGACAGTTGCTCCAGTTTTTTCCAAGATTTCGTCTTTACCTTTTCCTTGATGAACAAGCTCAAGGGCTTGTTGTTCTTTTTTACCAAAAATCTTAATCAGATTTTGGATTTCTACTTTTGTATTCAAGAAATTAGTACCTCCTCTTATGATATGGTTCTTTCTTGATTTAGTCATCTTATTACTCGCAGCTTCTAATAGGAATAAAGGCATTGTTTACATAACGTTGGAACATTGCCTCTTTTCGCACCTCTATAATCGTAACAAACGAAAGTGAGTGTGTAAAACAATCTAGACCGTTTCACAGAGTATCTAACAAATGTTAACGGTTCACTATACTGATGCGATAACTTTCTAATAATATGATTAGAATTAGCTGCGTTCTATTGCGAATGTAATATCATTGTAACGTAAGCATTTATCAAAATCACGTGATAACTATCACGAAAATAATACGAATTCGAGAAATTGTACAATTTAAATAACGAATGTTTTGGTTCGTCCTTAAGCGATTCGTATTAAAATTGCTGAAAATATAAAGTCGTATGCAGGTGTTTTTAGTTCCTTATAAGTTGGTTAAAGAATTGTGCGCAATGTTAAAATTATTGCAGAAAAAATGATAAAAAAATAAAGAAGTTCTGATAGTTGTTTTCAGAAATCGGGTTCTGATTGGTTATATTTTAAAGACAATGTTTGTTTCTCATCTTAGTGTGGAGGTAGCATCTGAAAGAAAAGTTGACAATCTCTCGGTAGTGATGAAAAATAGGACTCACAATGTAGGAAAGAAGGAGAAAGCATGTCAACTAAGGCTTATACTATACGCACACATCAATTAGGTGATATGGGATGGATCACTTATCGTCACGCGATGACTGTGGCGCTGGATTACGGTTGGGGCCAACCTTTTGAAAGTATGATTGGAGAGATAACCGCCAATTTTCTAAAAACATACGATCCAGCCAAAGAGCGCTGCTTTATTGCCGAGCGAGACGGAAAGATGCTCGGATGTGTCTTTGTAGTAAATGCGGGTCAGCAGACCGCTAAGTTAAGGGTATTGTTTGTTGAACCAGAAGCCCGGGGACTGGGTTTGGCGAAAAGACTAGTAGATGAAGTGGTTCAGTTTTCAAGAGAAGCTGGTTATGAGACGATTTTATTATGGACAATGCAGATGCTAGGCTCAGCAAGACATGTTTACCAAAAAGCCGGTTTTAAAATAATTGGAGAAGAGATCAACACAGAATTCGGAGAAAATCTTATCTCGGAAACATGGGAACTGTGCTTAAGAGACGCGGAATCTATTTAGGAGGAGAAGGGATGACACAGAGATGTGAATGGGTTACGAGTGAATCACTCTATATTGCCTACCACGATGAGGAATGGGGAAGACCACTTTGCGATGATCAGAGATTATTTGAGATGCTTTGTCTAGAAGGGGCGCAAGCGGGACTTAGTTGGTGGTCGATTCTCCAAAGAAGGGAAGGATACCGTAAAGCTTTTAAAAGCTTTGATCCTGAAAAAATTGTTGTCTTCAGTGAAGAAATGATTCAAGAATTGATGCTCAATAAAGAGATCATTCGAAATCAGTTGAAAATCAGAAGTGTGCAGTCAAATGCTGCAGCCTATTTGAAGATTCAAGAGAATGGTCAGTCCTTTTCAGAATATATCTGGCAGTTTGTTGACGGAAAACAAATCCAGAATCATTGGGTGAATCAAGAAGATGTACCAGTCTTTTCTGAAGAAAGTGTTCGAATGAGTAAACAGCTTAAAAAAGATGGTTTCAAATTTGTAGGTCCAACGATTTGTTATGCCTACATGCAAGCGGTAGGGATGGTTAATGATCATTTAACAACGTGTGATTGCTATGAAGCGTGCAGTCAAAAGTGACTATCGGCTAGGTAAGGTATCTGTTCAAATAGAGCAGATACCTTTTTTAAATTTCAGGGTAACACTTTTGAGGGCGATATCGTTATTAAGAGTGTAAGACGTGATCACAACTTACAAACATCGCTTAACCGATTCGAATACGAAACGAATCACTACTATTACAAGGAGGAATTTTCATGCAAAAGGAATGGGCAGACAGCAAAGTAGATATCTATCTAGAGGATCTGGAAAATGACCGATTAGTTCGTCAAAGTTTCAATGGGGTCGTTCAAGCACCGACAGATGAGCAAATCACAGAATTCATTAATGCGATCGACATGGTCAGTGACTTACCAGCCGCACATGGTATGGTCGTCGAACAGTATCGTTATTCATTTTAAACAGTAACAAGAACCTTATAATCATCTATCCCTTATACAAAACAAACCATTAGGAGGAATGCTTTATGGCAACAAAACTAGAATTACGCTTTGAAACAGGCGAAGGAAAGAACAAAACAATTGGAATCAATAAGCCGGCACTTAATCTGGACGTCGAAACAGTGGAATCGGCTATGGAAACAATCGTTTCTCAAGAGTTGTTTGAAAAAGACGGTATCAAGCTGTTTGGTTCAATCAAAGGTGCACGTTATGTTACACGAACTGTAGACGATTTATTTGAAATAAAATAAGGTTATAGAAGAGAGAAGAGCCACTTGAGGCTCTTCTCTTTTTTTTATGGTTTGGTATAATAGATACAATTGAGAGCCAAGGAGGAATGGGTGTTGAAGAAAGTTGCCATAGGATTTGTAAAAGGATATCAGAAGCTGATTTCTCCATTATTTCCTGCAACCTGTAGGTACTATCCAACCTGTTCTAATTATGCAGTGCAAGCCATCGATATGCATGGAGCAGTCAAGGGAAGCACTATGGCTATTGCTAGAATCATTAGATGTAATCCTTTCGTTTCAGGTGGAGTAGACAAAGTACCTGATCATTTTACTTTGCATAGAAACCAGGATACAATCAATGATATTTACTTGGGAGATGGATTGACGATCTCAGCGGATGAAAATGACGTTAAACAAGAAGAAATAGAGGCAATCATTGCTAAGCTGGAAGATCAAATACTTGTACAAAATAAGCAAGTCCGTACAGTTGATTATTTGACTGATTTAGTAGACGTCGAAGAACAATCAGTAGCAGAACTACCGAATGGTTATAAAAATATGAATGATAGTCAGATTCTAAACAAGCAGTTTTACCATACAAAAGAAGAGCTGGAGAAATCTAAAGATTATCATTTCTATAAAATTGTTAAAAATAAAAAAAGTGAACCGTACTTCGAACATGTACATTCTAGTCCGATTCAAAAAGTTTATCAAAGTGGACAGGAAGTTTATTTTTTTATAGATGAAAGCAGCGGTCATATTGATACGAACAGTCCTTCTCTTGAACAGGCACTGCGTAAAAGTAGAGGGATTTCTCAAAAGGATTTCAACGAGAGAAAAGCCAAGTTGATTGACTATTTGCTTTTTCTGGAAAGTCATTCACATCGCTATTGGTTGGAAACTAGCTATATAATGAAGAAACACGATTTTTCGAATAAATAGAGGTGAATAAAATGAAAGAATTCAATAAGAGAATTAAGTCCGTTGAGGCTTATCGCACACCCGAATTCAATTGGAAAGCACTGTTGAAATCAATCTTGACATTAGGGTTTGCTAAACCGAAGAAAATGTCTGAAGCAGCTCTGTTGTACAAATTCGTGCAAACCAATCATCAAACAATCACAGGGTTTTCTGAGACGATGGCAGGTGAACAAGAAAAAGTTGTTTCATTTCATTTAGAACCAGCACTGTTTTACCAGAAGGTGACGGATGAGGGGAAGCTTTCACTAGATGGATACGTCTATCACTTTGATTTAGAAACCATCAAATACAAATCATAAACATCAGAGGATATAGTAAATAAGGGTTACAGATATCTACGGATGTTTATATGGAGGAAACTAGCATGAATATAACGATGAGTCCTGAACGTATTGAAGAAATCACAGTTATGCTGACAAGACAGAGAAGTGTTACAGAAACAATTGAGGAGCAACTCGTAACAGAGAAAGTCACTCACTTTTTCAAAGAATTAGATTACTTCAAACAGAACCCAAAGGATTTAATGACAATCCAAGCGCAAAATGATCCTTGGGGTAGAAAAAGTTTGATTTCTATATTACGTGGAAAAAAAGATCCGCAGAATAAAAAAACGGTTATTTTGATCGGTCACACGGATACTGTAGGGATTTCTGATTATGGAGACTTAAGAGATTTTGCGCATCTTCCTTATGAAATCACAGAAAAACTTCGCGAAAGAAAAGAACAGCTTCCAGAAGAGGTACAAATTGATTTAGATTCAGGAGACTACCTATTTGGTCGAGGCATTTTCGATATGAAAGCCGGAAATGCTATCATCATGCATTTGATGGAAGAGATTGAAAAAGATCTTGAGAATTTCTCGGGGACAATCATCTATTGTGCAGTTTGTGATGAGGAAGCAAACTCTGTTGGGATGCGTTCGTGTGTTCCAGAGCTCGTCAAACTTCGGGAAGAAAATGGATTTGATTATACGGCTTTGATTAATACAGATTATATGACATCAGAATATCCAGGTGACCAGAACAAGTATGTATACGTAGGGACAGTCGGAAAATTGATGCCATCCTTTTATGTTGTTGGTAAAGAAACTCATGTTGGGGAAGCGTTTAAAGGACTCGACCCTAATCAGATCGTGGCAGAGCTAACGAGAAAAATTAACTTGAATACAGATCTTTGTGATATCGTTGAAGGAGAAGTAACACTACCGCCGATGAGTCTGAAACAACAGGATTTGAAGCCGGAATATTCTGTGCAGACAGCTAAGACGGCACAAGCTTTCTACAACTTCGCTACTCATTATTCGACTCCGGATATGGTTCTGGAAAAAATGAGAGGAGTAGCGATTGAGGCCTTTGATGCTGTTTTAAAAGATGTGAATACTCAGTATGAAAAATACAGTCAGATGACGAACCGTGAATTCGAGCAGCTTCCTTTTAAAACAAAAGTCATGACCTATAGTGAGTTATATGCGGCTGTCCGAGAAGAAAAAGGCACTGAACTGGATGAACAGTTTGAATCTGCTCGTCAGAAATGGCTGATTGATGACTCGATCGATGACCGAGACTATGCACTAAAAGAAGTAGAATGGTTGCAGACGATGTGGACGAATCAGGAACCGGTTATTTTAATTTACTTTACGCCACCTTACTATCCGCATATTTACGTGGAAGGAAAAACAAATCAAGAAAAAGTTTTGCTTGAAGCAGTCAAAGAAGCTGTTGATACGACAGAAACAGAGTATCAGCTTGTTTATAAAAAGTTCTTTCCTTATATATCAGATTTGAGTTATGCGGCTGCCCCAAGAGAGGCCGATGCCGTAGACGCATTGAAGCTGAATATGCCAGGTTTTGGAGTGAAGTACTCTTTACCATTAGAAGAGATGCAACAACTTCAGTTACCAGTTGTGGATATTGGGCCGTTCGGGAAAGATTCTCACAAATTTACGGAGCGACTAGAAAAAACTTATAGTTTCAATGTAGCACCGATTTTAGTACAGAAAACAGTTTTCAATTTACTAGATTCATAGAAAAAAATCGGCACTTTTCATTATGAAGAGTGCTTTTTCTATTTCTATAACGATTTAAGGAAAAGTTTACGAACTACCCTAATAGAACATGATAAAATAAACTAGAATGAAATTGAAGGGGGCAGAATTATGAAAGTGTTAATTGCAGATGACGATAAAGAAATTTGTGACCTACTAGAAATCTATGTGAAAAATGAAGGATTTGAAGTAGAGAAAGCACATGACGGTCAGGAGACACTCGACAAATTATATAATCAAGAAATCGACTGTGTTGTACTAGATGTTATGATGCCTAAGAAAACAGGTCTTGAAGTTGTAAAAGAAATCAGAGAAACCTCTCAACTGCCGATATTGATGTTGAGTGCGAAGACGGCTGATGTAGATAAAATTAGAGGACTAGCCAACGGGGCAGATGATTATGTTGTTAAACCGTTTAATCCTTTAGAAGTGGTTGCGCGAATCAAATCTTTAATGAGAAGAAGCTCTTATACAAACAGAGAATCTGAAGCGGGCGAATTAGAGATTGGACCCTTAATCATTCGTAAAGACCAGCATCAGGTAGAAACAGTAGATGGAACACTAATTCAATTGACTGCGCTAGAGTTTGGTATTTTGTTCTTGCTTGCAAGCAATCCAAATCGAGTGTTCAGTGCAGATGAGATTTTCGAACGGGTCTGGAAACAAGAAAGTCTTGTACCAGCTAAGACAGTCATGGTCCATGTGAGCCATTTAAGAGATAAAATCGAAAAAGCTACTGGCGGAGAGAATGTTGTTAAAACTGTCTGGGGTGTCGGGTATAAAATAGAAGAAAAGCAAAGTTTTGAATAAAGCTTACGACTGATTCAACGAATGGAGTAGATAGATGAAACTAACCATGAGAGAACGATTTCGATTACTGATCGAAGCGTTCATCACAGCAGGGATTATTCTGCTTTGCTATCTGGCAGCTTATGAAATACTCGGCTGGTTCATAGAAGCTTTTCCAAGTGTTTTTGATGATCTATGGCTGATAGAAGATGTCTACAGACAAAATAATCGACAAGGTTTTTGGGGGCTGACACCGTTCGTCTTCTTTTTATTAATTCTCATCGCAATGGGCGCCATCTACTGGAGACTTAAAAGAAGATACAAGCAATACGAGTTGCGACACATTATTGATGAACTGCATTTCATTGCCCAAGGGAACTATACACATAGAATCAGAGGGAATTACAGTGGTGGATTCGATAAGGTAGTCGATAGTATTCATGTATTAGTAGATTCAACTGTAGAAGCGATGGAAGAAGAGCGCAGGATAGAGCAGTCCAAAGATGAGTTAATTACAAATGTCAGTCATGATATCCGAACACCACTGACCTCAATCATTGGGTATTTAGGGTTGATAGAGGAAGGTCGGTTTCACTCTACAGAAGATATTCAAAAATATGTACACACAGCCTATAAAAAAGCTAAGCAGATGAAAGTACTGGTAGATGATTTGTTTGAATATACAAAAGTAAGGCAAACGACTACACCGCTTCAGCTAGTCACTTTTGATATGGTTCAATTGATTGAGCAGTTGTCGATTGATTTTGAATTAGAAGCTCAGAGTCATCAAATGGAAATCATTGTCTCGTCAAATGTCGACCGGATTATGATGACTGCTGATACAGAAAAACTCGTCAGAGTATTTAATAATCTGATTTCCAATGCATTGAAGTACGGAAAAGGTGGCAACACGATTGCAATAGAAATCAATAGAGTAGGTGAAAAAGCTGTGATTTCTGTTAAAAACGATGGAGAGCCTTTACCTAAAGAAGCGGTCGACCAGATATTTGAACGTTTCTACCGAGCAGAGACATCCAGATCTCAAGAAACCGCAGGTACAGGACTTGGTCTCGCAATCGCTCAGAGTATTATTGAGTTACACGGAGGAACCATCACCGCACAGTCTAGTAAAAAATGGACAAGCTTTGATATTCAATTACCCTTGATCCAAGAAGAATAGCTAGTTTGAAAAGCATCTATCCTCCCAAGATAGGTGTTTTTTTTGTAACAATCATCTAAAAAAAGAAGCTAAGTGAAAATAGACGTACATAGTCATGTCTATTTTATGAAGATACTGGAAAAGTAGTTGTTTTTTCATAAGCGAGAGAGTACCATGAAGAAGGTTGAAATTGAAGAACAATCAGCAACAAGCCGACCAGAAAAATTCAACCCAAAAAAACTCGATGTAAATCGCATCATTTAGGAGAACGTATTTATTTATGAAACTATTCAAAAAAACTTTTAAAAGTATGATCATTTCAGGAATCACCGCTAGTATAGTCGCGCCCATCGCATTGAATGCAGAGTCAGTCGTTCAAGCAGCGCCTCAAGCACCGGAAATTGAAGCAGAAGCAGCATTAGTAGTAGACTTTGATACAAATCAAATTTTGTTGAATCAGAATGCAGATAGTCAAAGAGGTATCGCTTCAATGACTAAAATGTTAGTAGAGTACTTATTATTCCAAGAGATTGAAGCTGGGAACCTTGATTGGAGCACAGAAACGACGATCAGTGAGTATGCTCATCAGGTCAGCCAGAATTATGAATTGTCTAATGTTCCCTTAAGACAAGGTGAAACGTATACCATTGAAGAGCTGTACCAAGCGTTGGCAATCTATTCTGCTAATGGTGCGACGATTGCGATTGCAGAAGAAATTGCAGGATCTGAACCGGAACTTGTTGACCGTATGCGTGAGCTTGTTGAATCTTGGGGTGTAACCGAGTTTGAACTATATAATACAACAGGACTGAGTAACGCTTCTTTAGGTGACAATATTTATCCAGGAAGCACAGCGGAAAATGAAAACATTATGTCTGCAAGAGGCATCGCTACTGTTGCCTCTCATCTGTTGAAAGATTATCCAGATGTACTGAAAACCTCTAGTATCCCGAGTATGGTATTCAGAGAAGGTACAAGCGATGCTATCCAGATGAAGAACTGGAACTGGATGCTGGAAGGGTTAATCCATGAAAGACCAAATGTAGATGGACTTAAAACAGGTACAACACCTTTTGCAGGTGCGACATTTACAGGTACTGCTATAGAAGACGGTCGAAGAATTATTACCGTTGTTATGGGTGCAGGAGATGGTGTAACGAATCGTGAACAGCGTTTCAATGAGACAGATAAACTGATGAACTACGGATTTGGTGATTGGGATTCTGCAACGATTATGGAAGAGAATACTGTTCTTGAAGACGTAGAACCTTTAATGATCCGAAATGGTCAAGAAGACCAAGTGGAACTCATGACATCAGAGTCAGTAGACTATTTATTGCCAGAAGGTGTTTCGCAAGAAGATGTCGAGTGGACATTTACACCTGATGAAGAAGCACTAAGTCAAGACGGCACGCTAGAAGCTCCTGTAGAAAAAGGGCAAAATGTAGGTACATTAACCTTTTCGTTTGAAGGAGACGATTTAGGTTACCTTGACGGAAGCGAGCATAAGGCTATTTCTGTCGTTACTTCAGAAGCAGTAGATCGTGCAGGATTCTTTTCAGTGCTCGGAACATGGTTCGGTGACTTCTTCAGTGGCGTAATGAATCGCTTTTAAGTAGCGAAATAAACGTATTGATTTAATAGGATAAGTGAAGTAAAATAAATGCATAATAGAATTGAACGTTATAGTGTGAACTAGTAAGTGAAGCGAAGGTCAAGAGAGTCAGTGGGTGGTGTGAACTGATACTTCGTAATCTGAATCCATTGCACGAGTAAATGGTGACGCAAGGTCTTTCTTGCTTAAATCGTTTCGGTAGAGCCCGTTAAAACTCTTAGAGAGCAGAAGGGTTCCTTCTGAATCAGGGTGGAACCGCGAGAAGCAGTCTTTCGTCCCTTCATAATTGAAGGGGTGGAGACTGCTTTTTTTGTACCTGTTCAACAATAAATAGAAAAGAGGGAATAAAAATGTTAGATATGAAATTAATCCGAACACAATTTGATGAAATCAAGCAGAAGTTAGAAACGCGTGGTGTAGATCCACAAGAGTTGATGCAACTTAAAGAGTTGGATGAGAAGAGAAGAGACTATATCCAAAAATCTGAACAGTTGAAGAAAACTAGAAACGATGTATCTGACGAAATTGCTAATAAGAAAAGAAACAAAGAGAATGCAGACGACGCCATTGCTTCTATGCAAAAAGTAGGCGCTGAGATCAAACAGATTGACAAAGATCTAGAAGAAATTGAAGTCCAGTTCCACGGAATTGCTGCTGGGTTACCAAACTTGCCACATGAGTCTTTACCCGTAGGTGTTGATGAAGAATCGAATCAGGAAATTCGTCGTTGGGGAGAAATAGATGAAAAACCTGCATTTGAAATGAAACCACACTGGGAAATTGGAACAGATCTAGATATCTTAGATTTTGAAAGAGGCGCTAAAGTGGCTAAAAGTCGTTTCTTGTATTACAAAGGCCTAGGAGCAAGACTAGAAAGAGCACTTTATAACTTTATGCTAGATGTGCATACTGAAGAACATGGCTACTATGAAATGATTCCACCATACTTGGTGAACGAAGAATCTCTATATGGAACCGGTCAGTTCCCGAAATTCAAAGAAGATGTCTTCCAGATCAAAGATACAGCTTTAACTCTAATTCCGACAGCTGAAGTACCACTGACAAATTACTATAGAGACGAAATTCTAGAAGAGTCAGATTTACCGAAATACTTCACAGCCTTATCTCCATCATTCCGTTCTGAAGCAGGGAGTGCCGGAAGAGACACTAGAGGGCTAATCAGATTACACCAATTTAACAAAGTTGAAATGATCAAATTTGCAAAACCAGAAGATTCTTATGAAGAATTAGAGAAAATGACGGCGAATGCTGAAGCAATCCTTCAAAAACTAAATCTTCCATACAGAGTTGTACTGCTATCTACAGGGGATACAGGATTTGCTGCAGCTAAAACATATGACCTTGAAGTCTGGATTCCAGCACAAGATACGTTCAGAGAAATCAGTTCTTGTTCAAACACGGAAGCTTTCCAGGCCAGAAGAGCTAAAATTCGTTATAGAAAAGAAGAAGACGGCAAAATTGATTTCGTTCATACATTAAATGGTTCAGGGCTAGCTATTGGGAGAACCGTTGCAGCTATTCTAGAAAATTACCAGCAAGAAGACGGTTCAGTTAAGGTACCAGAAGTCCTTGTTCCTTACATGGGTGGCGTAACAGAAATCAGCTAAAAGCGTTTATAGGTTGTTTCGATTAAAGAGTCTATTGAATTGATGATATAATAAGTTGTACCCAATCGATTAGGAGGGAAATTATGTCTGAGAAAAATTTTGAAACAGCGATATTTGCAGGAGGTTGCTTCTGGTGTATGGTGAAACCATTCGATAGTTTGCCAGGGATAGAAAAAGTGACATCAGGTTATACTGGCGGAACGGTAGAAAATCCAACTTACAGACAAGTGACTTCAGGAACGACAGGTCATACAGAAGCTGTTGAAATCACGTATGATCCTTCAAAGATTTCATATGAAGAGTTAGTAGAAATTTACTGGCAGCAAACCGACCCTACAGATGCGGGGGGACAATTTGCTGACCGTGGAGATTCTTACAGACCTGTTATATTCTATAACGACGATGAACAAAGAGAAACCGCAGAAGCTTCAAAAAAAGCATTAAACGAAAGTGGCCGATTTGATCGTCCTATCGTAACGACGATCGAACCAGCACAACCGTTTTATGAAGCGGAAGACTATCACCAAGATTTCTATAAAAAAGAATCAGCGCACTATAAGAGATATAGTAAAGGATCAGGAAGAGTCGATTTTATCGATCAAAACTGGGATAAATAAGCGTTATATAAGTATTTGTTCAATAAAAGAGGAATGTCGGGAATAGTGTTCCGGCATTTTTCTTTTATTTTTTTTATTAAAATGATTGACAAAAATATAATCTCATTGTATTATATAAGAGTTGCTGCTAATTGATTATTTCTTTTAGTGCCAACACGAAAACTGTATAGCGGTTATGGCGAGAAGGATCCACCTGTTTCCATTTCGAACACAGAAGTTAAGCTTCTCAGCGCCGAGGATAGTGAGGGGTTTCTCCTTGTGAAAGCAGGACGTCGTTATGCAGCAATCGTTCGATTGTATTATTGGAGGTTTAGCTCAGTTGGGAGAGCATCTGCCTTACAAGCAGA
>NZ_JAYXKP010000008.1:0-130343 GCF_036039175.1 Marinilactibacillus sp. XAAS-LB27
AAATAACGTTGGTGAATTCTCACCAACGTTATTTATTATAGAACCTTTTATTTTCAAAAGAGACAGGTCACAACAAAAAAAATCCTTTTACAAAATCCGTAGACATTCCAGTAAGTTCTACCGTATAATGAAAGAAATAGTACTTATTAGAATTGAGGAAATGAACGTGACAGGGTTGTTTATTACAATAGAAGGTCCCGATGGAGCAGGGAAATCAAGTCTAGTCCAAAAACTGATTCCAGCAATTGAATCCATGATTGATTGTCCACTAGTGGTTACAAGAGAACCTGGAGGGAGTGAGATCGCGGAAGAAATTCGAGAAATCTTACTAAATCCAGCACATACAGCCATGGATCCTAGAACAGAAGCCCTACTACTTGCAGCGAGTCGTAGACAGCATGTCGTTGAAAAGATTTTACCTGCTTTATCTAGAGGTGAAATTGTACTTTGCGACCGATTCGTTGATAGCTCAGTGGCCTATCAAGGACAAGCTAGAGGGATCGGGATGGAAAAAGTCCTTTCCATAAACGAATTTGCAATTGAAGGATTAACACCGGATATGACGCTTTATTTAGATGTAGAAGCTGAGGTCGGACTTGAGAGAATCAAAGATAAAAATTCTAATCGAACGCAAGACCGCTTGGAGATGGAAGCTATAACCTTCCATGAAGAAGTTCGAAATGCATATCAGATGATGATAGAAAAAGAGCCGGACCGATTTGTTGTAATCGATGCCGCTAAGAGTCAAGATAGTGTTTTTGATGCAGCTGAGAAAGCATTGAAGAGTGCTATTGAAGACTTCAAAAAAACGAATGAGAAAGGATGAATCAAAATGAAATTAATCGTAGCGATCGTTCAGAACCAAGACAGTAAGAGGTTAGCAGATGAATTCGTAGAAAAAGGTGTACGAGCAACAAAACTATCTTCTACGGGGGGATTTTTAAGAGCAGGAAATACGACTTTCTTAATGGGTGTTGAAGACCGAAAAGTTGACAGCGTATTAGCCTTGATCAAGGAAAATTGTTCTACAAGAAGTCAGACAATGATGAGTCCGCCTTCTTATGACTTTACTCTGGAATCAGACTTAACGTATCCTGTAGATGTAGAAGTTGGTGGTGCAACACTGTTTGTTCTTCCAATCGAGCAATTCCAACAATATTAAAGGTAAGGGAGACGTTCAATGTCGACCATCGTTGAAAAACAGTCGAGTATCAGTCGGCTGTTTTCTAAATTAATCAGCAATCAGACCATGCAGCATGCCTATGTTTTTGAGGGATTTGCAGGTACAGGGAAAAAAGAAATGGCACTATGGATCGCCCAAGCTCTTTTCTGTAAGAATTTTGAAAAAGAGCAGCGTCCATGTGGAGAATGTAGCCAATGTCAAAGGATTCAAACGCATCAGCATCCTGATATTATTGAAATCAAACCAGATGGACTATCCATTAAAGTTGCTCAAGTAAGAGAACTGAAAGAAGAGTTCTCTAAAAGTGGGGTAGAAAGTAAGCGAAAGTTATTCATTATAGAAGATATTGAAAAAATGACGCAGAATGCTGCAAATAGCTTACTTAAATTTTTGGAAGAACCAGATGGAGAGACAACAGCGTTATTGCTCACGACAGCAAAGCAGCGATTATTGCCTACCATCCTTTCACGCTGTCAGATTGTTCATTTCCCAGTCCAACCGCTTGGAGATCGAATAGATGAACTGAAAGAGCGTGGACTGACGGATTCGCAAGCAGCGTTGACTGCAAGAGTGACTCATGATGCAGAGAAAGCAATTGAATTAGCTGGAGATGAACCATTTCAGAATTTGGTGAAAGCAACTTGGAACTGGTTTAAGTTTTTATCGAAAAAAGATGATCAGGCCTTCGTATATGTTCAGACAGATTTAATGGGAACCGTCAATGACAGAGAATCAAACCAGCTCGTAGTCGATCTACTCATTGTTTTATACCGAGATTTATTGAATTTAACCTATTCTGATTCGGTTATCGTAGCCTTTCTAAATTATGAAGTACAACTTAAACAAACAGCGGAACAGTATTCTAGCAGACAAATCATCCATATCCTGGAACAATTGCTTGAAGCAAAAAAGAAATTGAATAGCAATGTAGCTGCCCAAGGTGTATTTGAAGATATTTCACTTCAGATGATAGCTGGGTAAACTTATTCGATGAATTGTCACGAAAACTGTCCCTTTACAAAAAACAGCAAACTTTATGCATTGAGGGTTTGCCATTTCAATTCTAATCATGTTATGCTATTACAAGGCAGTAGATTATAAATAGACTGCCTAATGATAATCAAAGTTAAAGTTGAAACCGATAAACACTCTGTAGAGAATGAAAAAGTGGTGAACAATGAATAAGAAAGAATTACATGACACATTTTCTGATTTGGAAACCCAAGCAGAAGCCACTCTGAAGACGCTCAAGCAAGTGAAACTAGAGCTGTCTCAGTTAACTGAAGAAAACCATGCATTAAGTATGGAAAATCAGCATCTGAGAGACAGATTAGCTGAAGTCATCAAACAGCAGTCGATTGAAAAACAATTAAGTGATACGGGTATGACAAAATCTCGAATGAATCTTGAGAAAATATATGAAGATGGTTTTCATGTATGTAATCTGTTTTATGGTTCTAGAAGAGATGGCGATGAGCCTTGTGCATTTTGTTTGGAAGTTATTTATGGTGAACGAAAATAAAGTCTATCTGCTTCAAAAAAAAATGCCACTATATATAGTTGTGAGGCAAAAAAACAAAAAAGAATTTTTGAAGTGCAAAACCTTATACACTCTCGTTCTGCTCGTATTGTTGAGCAAAATAACGAGAGTGTCTTTTTGTGCCTTGACACAACATGTAGTGTTCGGTTTAAAAATCTTTCCCATATACAGTGTTTTAGACTTGAATTTTTTCTATAGTCATGTAGAATAATAGATACGATACAAGAAGAGATGAGCACTGAAAAGTACACACGTTCGATAACGAAGTGATACTATATATAGTTCAGCTCTTCTGCATTGAAGCGAACAGAATTTGTGTTTTAAGACAAGAAATTCTGTCGCTTATCACATTGAGCTTAACAATCAGCAGGTTACTTAATAGGAGGAAAACACCATGTCAAACAAAGCAGTCATCGTATATTCAAAACCGAATTGTATGCAATGTAACTTTACAAAGAAATTTTTAGAAGATAAAGGTATCCCATTTGAAATTAAAGATATCGCTGAAAACGAAGCAGCAATTGAAGAAGTTAAAAGTTTAGGGTTCAGCTCTTTACCCGTTGTTCTTGCCGAAGGTCTAGAAGCGTTTAACGGCTTCCGTCCAGACATGCTTAGTCAATTAGCGTAATCATTATGAAGGTAGTGTATTTTTCTCTGACAGGACAGACCAGAAAATTCGTAAACAAACTCGAGATGGATTCGTTGGAATTAACGCCAACTAATCCATTTATTCCTGTAAACGAACCCTACATCGTGATAACACCAACGTATGATAAAGAAATGACTGAAATCTTAAATGATTTCATTGAAACAGAAAACAACCAATCTTTTTTAAAAGGAGTAGCTGGCGGAGGAAATCTTAATTTTGCACAGCTATTTGTTTTTACCGCGAAAGATTTGGCAAAAGAGTATAACGTTCCGCTCATTCATAGTTTTGAATTTCAGGGAAACGAAGACGACGTATCAAAAATAAAGAAAGTGGTGGATGATCTTGGCTACTAATAGTCCAGTAAAAGAACAACCTAAAGAAGTAACATATTTTCAACTAAACAATGAAATCAATCGCCCGGTAAATAATCAGATTCCCCTTCACAAAGATCGCGAAGCTGTAAAAGCTTATTTTATCGAGCATGTAAATCCTAATACAGTTTCGTTTGATAGTATTAACGAAAAAATCGATTATCTGATTGAGCACGATTTTATTGAAGAAGGTTTTATTGGAAAGTATTCAAGAACATTCATTACAGAATTGATTGAAGGACTTTATAACCAGAAATTCCGTTTCCGCTCATTTATGTCTGCGTATAAATTCTATACTCAATATGCTTTGAAAACAGATGATGGTAAACGTTTCTTGGAAAGATTTGAAGACCGTATCGCTTTTAATGCATTGTATTTAGCACACGGTGATGAAGCTTTGGCAACGAGTATCGCTGAAGAAATCATCAATCAGCGTTATCAACCAGCGACACCGACATTCTTGAATGCGGGTAGAAAACGTCGTGGAGAACTCGTTTCTTGTTTCTTGATTCAAACAACAGATGATATGAATAGTATTGGACGTGCAATTAACTCAGCGCTTCAATTGTCTCGTATTGGCGGGGGCGTTGGTGTAAACCTGACAAACCTTAGAGCAGCTGGAGATCCCATCAAGAAAATCGAAAATGCTTCTAGTGGCGTTTTACCTGTCATGAAATTATTAGAAGACAGCTTTAGCTATTCCAACCAGTTAGGACAGAGAAATGGTGCTGGTGCGGTTTACTTGAATATTTTCCACCCAGACATCATGAGCTTCCTTTCTACTAAAAAGGAAAATGCGGATGAGAAAGTTCGTGTGAAGACACTTTCTTTAGGTGTTACTGTTCCAGATAAATTTTACGAACTAGCAGCACATAATGAAGATATGTACCTGTTTAGCCCGTACGATGTTGAACGCATCTATGGCGAGCCATTTGCTTATATTGATATCACTAAAGAATACGACAATATGGTGGCAAATCCAGAAATTACTAAAACAAAAGTAAAAGCGCGTGATCTTGAAAATGAAATTTCTAAGCTTCAACAAGAATCAGGGTATCCTTATGTAATTAATATCGATACTGCAAACAAAGCAAACGCTGTTTACGGAACAATCACGATGAGTAACTTGTGTAGTGAGGTTCTTCAAGTACAAGAGCCTTCACTCATCAAGGATAACCAAGAATATGAAACATTGGGTACGGACATCAGTTGTAACTTAGGTTCGACTAACGTAGTGAACCTAATGAAGACACCTGACTTTGAAAAATCAGTAGATGCAATGGTTCGAGCATTAACGTTTGTTACGGATCAATCAAATATTGAAGCTGTACCGTCTGTAAAAAATGGTAACGACAAATACCACACGATCGGCCTTGGCGCTATGGGCTTACACACGTTTTTTGCATTGAATCAAATGCACTATGGCTCACCTGAGTCAGTAGAATTCACAGATGCTTACTTTATGCTTTTAAACTATTACACGCTTAAAGCAAGTAACAAGTTAGCAACAGAAAGAAATCAAGTATTCTTTAACTTTGAAAAATCAGACTATGCAAATGGTTCTTATTTTGACAAATATACAACGACAGATCATGTATTTGAATATGAGAAAATTGCAGCAATTTTTGCGGATAATGGTATCCACATTCCTTCAGCAGCAGACTGGGATGCTTTGAAAAAAGATGTTCAAGAAAATGGGCTATATCACCAGTATAGAATGGCTGTTGCACCGACTGGATCTATCAGCTATGTAAATGAAACATCAGCAAGTATTCACCCGATTACACGTCTGGTAGAAGAACGTCAGGAAAAACTGACTGGAAAAACTTACTATCCGGCACCGTATTTATCAAACGAAACGATGCCTTATTATCAGAGTGCTTATGATATGGATATGCGTAAAGTAATCGATATCTATGCGGCAGCTCAAAAACACGTCGATCAAGGTATGAGTCTTACACTCTTCATGCGTTCAGATATCCCAGAAGGAATCTACGAATGGAAAGAAGGCAAGACAACAAAACAAACGACTCGTGACTTAAATATTTTAAGACATTATGCACATAAAAAAGGGATCAAATCTATTTATTATGTTCGTACGTTTACAGATGATGCAGAAGAAATCGGATCAAATGCATGTGAGAGCTGTACAATTTAATTTATCGAATAGGTGATTGGTGTATAGCAAAGTAAAGATAAGATCCAGCTATACACCATTAGCTATGGATTGATGTACAGATACCAAATAGCAGACTAAACGATGGGACAAGGAGAATAAAGAATGGTTGAAACCTATAAAGCAATTAACTGGAACCAGATAGAAGATATGGTCGATAAACTGACTTGGGAAAAACTGGTTGAACAATTCTGGACAGATACACGAATCCCACTATCTAATGATTTAAGTGATTGGCAAAAATTGCCTCTTGCAGAAAAAGATATGGTTGCAAAAGTTTTCGGTGGACTGACACTACTAGATACACTTCAATCTCAAGATGGTATTGAAGCACTGAAAAAAGATATTCGTACACAACACGAAGAAGCTGTTTATAACAACATCGAATTCATGGAATCGATGCATGCTAAAAGTTATAGCGCGATTTTCAGTACGTTGAATACAAAATCAGAAATCGATCAAATTTTTGAGTGGACACACTCAAACGAAATGCTTCAAAAGAAAGCGCAAATTGTTAATGCAATTTATCAAGAAGGTACAGATCTTCAGAAAAAAGTAGCAAGTGTATTTCTTGAGTCTTTCTTATTCTATTCAGGGTTCTTTGCACCGCTACATTACCTTGGAAATAGTAAAATGACGAATATTGCAGAAATCATTAAGCTCATTCTAAGAGACGAATCGGTTCACGGCACATATATCGGATACAAATTCCAGATTGGATACAATCAACTTTCTGAAACAGAACAGGAAGAACTGAAAAACTGGACCTATGATTTGTTATTCAAACTTTATGAGAACGAAATGGAATACACAGAGTATCTTTATGGAGAAATTGGTTGGACGGATAGAGTTGGCGTATTCTTACGTTATAACGCCAATAAAGCTTTACAGAATCTTGGATTTGATCCGTTGTTCCCGGATCAGGCAAACGATGTCGATCCAATCATTATGAACGGAATTTCTACAGGTACAAGTAACCATGATTTCTTCTCGCAAGTTGGAAATGGTTATCTATTAGGTATGGTAGAATCGATGGAAGATGAAGATTACGTAAAATGGTATTCTTAAATCCATAAACAAGCATTCCTGCTGAAAAGTGGGATTTGCTTTTAACGTCACTTGTGAAAAAACAACCAAAGTTACGAAAGTCGAAAGGGGAAATCACTATGGAAACAGTAGATAAAACTAGAACAATGAGTAAAAAAACCCTGAAAGAGTTGAAAGTAGAAAAGCGTGACGGAAGAATACAAGATTTTTCAATCGACAAGCTATTGAACGTATACATAAATATCAATAAAGGTAGTATAGTAGTTACAAAAGAGCAGCAGATGCTTTTAAAAAATAGACTCCAAGAAAAAATAGGAAAAAAAGCACATTCTGTTATACATTCTTGTGAAATAGAACACATTTTAAAAAGCGTTTTAAATGAATTGGGTCAACCAAAGCTGATATTTCAATTAAATGCTCAAAAAGAACAGAAAAATAGAGACAAAGAGAAGCGAAGAGATGTGAATCAAATGATTCAGAATCTTTTAAATCAGGATAAAAGTATTGTAAATGAAAATGCGAATAAAGATAGTAGAGTATTTAATACACAACGTGACCTGACAGCGGGGGTGGTTGGAAAAGCGATAGGGTTGAAGTGGCTTCCAGAACATGTAGCAAATGCTCATGAAAAAGGAGATATCCATTACCATGATCTAGATTACACCCCCTATGCACCTATGAGTAATTGTTGCTTGATTGATTTCAAAGAAATGTTTGAAGAAGGATTTCAAATCGGAAACGCAGATGTAGAGTCTCCTAAATCGATTCAAACTGCAGCTGCTCAGACAGCCCAGATCATTGCAAATGTAGCTTCCAGTCAGTATGGGGGATGTAGTTTTGACCGAATCGATGAGGTGCTGGCACCTTACGCAGAATTGAATTACAAGAAGCATCAGAAAATAGCTGCGAAATGGGTGAAAACTCCTATAGAACAACAGGCATTTGCCAAGGAGCAAACAAAAAAAGACATCTATGACGCTATGCAGAGTCTGGAATATGAAATCAATACCTTGTACACATCCCAAGGACAGACACCTTTTACGAGCATCGGTTTCGGACTAGGCACCTCTTGGATTGAGCGAGAGATTCAAAAAGCCATTTTGACGGTACGATTAAATGGGCTTGGCAAGGAGAAAAGAACAGCGATTTTTCCCAAATTGATCTTCACATTGAAAAGAGGTATTAATTTAGAGAAGGATGACCAGAATTATGCAATTAAGGAGCTCGCATTAGCGTGCTCTGCTAAAAGGATGTATCCAGATATCTTATCTTACGATAAAATCGTAGAGCTGACAGGTAGCTTTAAAGCGCCGATGGGGTGTAGATCTTTTCTACAAGGATGGAAAAACGAAGAAAACAAAGAAATCACTGCGGGAAGAATGAATTTAGGAGTTGTGACTTTAAATCTTCCTAGAGTGGCTTTGGAAGCAGAGGGAGATCAGGATAAATTTTGGTCTATCTTGAAAGAACGTCTAGAAGTCTTGCATGACGGTCTAGTCTTTAAAGCAGGAAGGGTCATGGAAGCAAAGCCTGAGAACGCACCGATTCTTTATATGCATGGTGCCTTTGGCAAGAGGCTAAATAAAGAAGAAGCTGTCGAAAGCCTGTTTATAAATAGAAGAGCGACTGCATCGGTCGGTTATATTGGCTTGTACGAAGTCGCTGCTTCTTTCTTTGGTAGTGACTGGGAGCATAACAAAACGGCAAAAACCTTCACTTTAAGCATACTAAAAGAACTGAAACAAGCAGCGGATGAGTGGAGTGAAGAAACGGATCTCCATGTCAGTGTCTATGCAACACCAAGTGAGAGTCTGACGGACCGATTCTGTCGACTAGATACAGAGAAGTTTGGCGTAATAAAAGAGATTACAGATAAAGGGTATTACACCAATAGCTTCCACTATGATGTTAGAAAGAATCCGACACCGTTTGAAAAGATTGAATTTGAAAAAGACTATGCACCTTTTACGAGCGGAGGGTTCATCCATTATTGTGAATATCCCAAACTCCAGACCAATCTTAAAGCTTTGGAAGCTGTCTGGGACTTTGCATATGATAGAGTCGGTTATTTAGGAACGAACACACCGATTGATCGCTGTTATCAGTGCGACTTTGAGGGAGACTTTAGACCCACAGAATATGGTTTCAAATGTCCACAATGTGGAAATACGGATCCAGAGACGTGTGATGTAGTGAAAAGAACGTGTGGCTATCTTGGTAATCCACAGAAACGCCCAATGGTAGAGGGTAGACATAAAGAAATTGCTGCTAGAATAAAGCATATGGAAAGTTGTGAAATCAATGAAAACTGATCCAACAGCGTGGACATCTGAACAATTCAGCAAACACTATATCGCAGATTATAAACCCTATAACTTTGTGGACGGAGAAGGCGTAAGGTGCAGTATTTATGTCAGTGGCTGTCCCTTTGCTTGTAAAGGGTGCTACAACAAAGTCGCGCAAAATTTTGCATATGGGAAGCCTTATTCTATTGAACTGGAAGATCAAATCATCGAAGATTTACGCGCTGAGTACTGTCAAGGGATGACCTTGCTAGGAGGAGAACCATTCTTGAATACTGGAGTTACAATCCAGTTGAGCAAACGCATTAAAGAAGAGTTTGGAAACAAAAAAGATATCTGGTCGTGGACGGGATATACTTGGGAAGAATTGATGACCGGAACAGAAGATAAACAAACATTGTTGTCTTATCTGGACGTAGTAGTAGACGGACGATTTGAGTTGGAGAAAAAGGATCTGGGTCTGGCCTTTAGAGGGAGTTCGAATCAAAAAATCATCGACGTTCAAAAGTCATTAAAGACTGGAGAGTGTGTGTTGTGGCAAGATGGACACTACTTATGATTTAAAATAGGTATGCTAAACAGAGGGGATAGACTATTTAAGTGAATAAAGCAAAACATTCTTTTCTTAAACTGTGATTTCTGTTATATTCTCTATTATACTGTATTCAGTATAATTATTTATAATATGAATAAAGTATAATAAAAAAATACTATTCAACAGTAAAAAGGAGAGAAACAGTGGAAGATAAGAAGATAGAAATAAAACAGCATTATGGATTACTGACAGCATTGTCTATGATTGTCGGTATCTGTGTAGGTTCAGGAATCTTTTTCAAATCAGATGATATCCTAGCTTATACGGGTGGCGATGTTTTACTAGGCGTGCTTGTATTCTGTATTGGGGCTTTATGTGTGATATTTGGGAGTATCACTTTAACTGAATTAGCTAGTAGAACAGAAAAAACTGGTGGCGTAGTGGGGTATTTTGAAGAGTTCATTTCACCTGCGGCAGCTAGTGCATTTGGCTGGTTCCAAGTATGGGTTTATTTCCCAACAATCACAGTAGTAGTTGCATGGGTAGCTGGAATTTACACCACAATGCTGTTTAACTTACCATCAACACTTGAAACACAAGTCGGTATAGGACTTATTTATTTAACATTCTTATTTGGAATGAACTATATTTCGCTTAAAGCAGGTGGACGTTTCCAAAATCTTACGACGTTCATTAAATTGATTCCCTTAATTGGGATTGGACTTGTAGGGTTGTTCTGGAGTGCACCAAATCCTGAAATTCCAAACGAAGTGGCTGTAATCGGAACAAGCTCTGTAGGACTCGGCTGGCTTGCAGCCTTAGCGCCAATGGCTTTCTCTTTTGAAGGATGGGTTATCTCGACAACCATCACACCAGAAGTTAAAAATGCTAAACGCAATATGCCAATTGCTTTAACCATTGGACCTTTAATTGTACTCGTTGTCTACCTAGCTTACTTCTTAGGAACAGTATCGATTGTTGGAGAAGAGTATATCTTGTCCACAGGAGATGCTGCAATCAGTCAGATTGGTACAGCTATACTTGGGGCAAATGGTGAATCGATCATGCTTACTTTTGTTTTGATTGCTGTTTTAGGTGTAGTCAATGGATTGACTTTAGGATATATCCGTCTGCCTCAAGCACTTGCGACAAAAAACATGATTCCAATGAGTGACAGTATCAAAGTCATGGATGCAAAAAGAGAATTATCACCAGCTTCGACTATTTTTGCTTTTGTAGTTAGCTTGGTATGGATGGGATTACATTATATCTCACAAAAAACGTCCTTGTTATCAGGCGGAGATATCAGTGAAATCGCGATTGTATTCAGTTACTTGGCATACGCTGTTCTTTACTTGAAAGTGATCCAATTGAAACGAGAAGGTGTCATCAAAAATGTCTTCTTAGGCTATGTTGCACCAGTACTTGGAACACTTGGTTCGCTGGTCATTTTAGTAGGAGGAATCTTCTCTAATCCGACTTTTGTACCCTTTTTCCTGATTTTCTCTTTACTTGTCTGTATCGCTGGATTCGTTTATTATCAAAAGAAAAATCAAATCGCATCATAATAAAATAAACCATCCTCTATCTTACAGCTCAGCTGAAAGCGAAGAGGATGGTTTATTATTATGTTGAATGACCAATAATGAAGTTAGTTTAATGGATAGCCCGATTCCAAAAACGTAACTTTTTCATCTGATTTTGACTAATAACTTTTCAGCCCTTCTATGTTAAGGTAAAATCGACTATGCAGAAGAAATTATCAAAACTTTTGATCAGCAGTATTTAAAAAAAATTATTCAGTTCCCATATTGATTTTTGCTTTAACAAAAAAGAACTAGATTTAAGGAATAGGTCGAATTAAAAGGAAAAGGGGTAAACAAAATGACTGACCAATTAGACACATTCAAATTCCATGATATGACATTAACTTGGATAGACGGAGGCATAACTTCAATGGATGGAGGTGCGATGTTTGGCCCCGTCCCGAAACCACTTTGGTCAAGGAAATATCCAGCTAATGAAAAGAACCAGATTGAATTACCAACGGATGCGATTTTAATACAATATAAAAATAAAAATTATTTAATTGATGCAGGAGTCGGCACTGGGAAGCTATCAGATAAGCAAATTCGAAATTATGGTGTGCGAGAAGAAACGAAGATCGAAGAAAGTCTGAATCAAGTTGGATTAGCCGTTCAAGATATTGACGGTTTAATCATGACCCACATGCACTTCGATCATGCTGGAGGCTTAACTCAGTTGAAAGAAGGGCAATATGTATCGACCTTTCCAAATGCTGTGATCTATGTAAATGATATTGAATGGGAAGAAATTCGCCATCCCAATATCCGTTCAAAAAGTACGTACTGGAAAGAAAACTGGGAAGCGGTTCAGGAGCAAGTCAGAACATTTAATAAGAGTCTTGAAATCGTCCCGGGTATTGAACTAATCCATACCGGCGGACACAGCAAGGGACATGCTATTGTAAAACTGACACAGAACCAAGAAACGCTTTTACATCTAGCGGACATCATGCCTACGCATGCTCATCAAAACCCCCTATGGGTGCTTGGATTTGATGATTATCCGATGGATTCTATTGACGCCAAGCTATACTGGATGGAAGAAGCGCGTAAGCTCAATGCAAAATTCATCTTTTACCATGATGCTTTTTATAGAATGGTGCAGTGGGATTATAGTGGGAAGCAAATTATCGATGACCTTAAAAGAACGAAACAAGCTTACATTCAATTTTAAAAAGAAAAAGACAATTAGTAATCATTTACTTGCTTGTTTTGATGTGCTCAATCATTTTTAACTCTAGATTAGCTTTTCTTTTCAAAACAATTAAGAATGACGTAAGGTTGATACGGTTGGTTAAAAACGTTGAATCTAAAGGACGAAAGTCGAGTCCTAAAATGCCTAAATTTTGCTTCTTTTGATATATGTGGTATAATGTTACTACATTAAGAATAAATATGAAGTATTATATAAAATCGTTTTAACGAAGTTTAATCGATCTGGCGCAACTATAGAGTTGTAAGGACACAGTAGAGGTAGGGACTGTGTTGTTTAAATGAGAAACTCAGTCATATAATTTGAATAGTAATTTAGCACGAATTAACTGTATAAGTCATTTATTTTTAATCAGAGAGCCGCTCCCTTAACTGGGAGGGGCTTTTGTCAATTTTAAGGCAATTTAATCCAATACTTAAAGGGAAATTGGGTGAATGTTTTTTAAAATAATATAGTATATTATTTTAAAAGCTTATGATATGATTTATGTAATTGAATACATAAAAAGACCACTAGGGGAGCTTATTGCTGAAATGCTGAGGCTGAGATAGGTAGAAACCTGACCCTTAGGACCTGATCTGGATAAAGCCAGCGTAGGAAAAGTGGAATGAACGATTTTGACTCTAGCACTCTCTTTTGAGAAGGCTTTATTGAGATTGCAAATAAGCCGACACCACTTTTCTGTCCGCAAAGGATAGTGAAGGGGTGTTTTTTATTTGTTCAAAAAAAGTGAAAAGAGGAAAAGCAATGAGTGAACAGAAGACCGTTTTAGTGACAGGATCAAGTCGAGGACTAGGTGCTGTGATTGCGAAACAGTTCGGTGAAAAAGGATATAAAGTAGTAGTCAATTACTTTAAAAGTAAGGAAAAGGCGCTTAAGGTTGTTGAAGAGATAGGGGAAGGAAACGCAATCGCCATCCAAGCAGATGTCAGAAATAAACAACAAGTAGAAGCCATGGTAAAAAAAGCAACAGAACAATTTGGACCTATCGATATCGTCGTAAACAATGCTTTAATCAATTTTGAATTTAATCCAGTCACCCAAGGAGCGGTGGAAGAATTGACTTGGGAAAATTACAATGAACAGCTTCAAGGAACGGTCCAATCTGCTTTGAATACAATCCAAGCGGTCCTTCCCGGAATGAAAAAACAAGGATATGGTCGTATAATCAATATTGGAACAAACTTGTTTCAAAATCCCGTAGTACCTTATCACCAATACACAACTGCGAAAGCGGCACTCATTGGTTTTACTAGGAATATGGCAAAAGAGCTCGGGAAAGATCAGATCACAGTCAATATGGTGTCTGGTGGATTATTAGAACGGACAGATGCTAGTGCAGTGACTACGCCAGAAGTTTTTGATTTGATAGCAGCTAGTTCTGCACTAAATCGTGTGACAGAACCAACAGATGTAGCGGAAGTCGTTGTTTTCTTGGGGTCTGAAGCTTCAAGAGGCGTCACGGGGCAGAATATTGTTGTAGATAGCGGACTGACAATGAATTAAGAAATAAATAGTTTTGTAGAAAGTGATTAATCATTTTATTGATTAGAAGCAAAAAGCTACGCCTTAGTGGGTGTAGCTTTTTACTTGTTCGGGGTAATGTTCACTAGAAAATTTTGGTATACTATAAGAAACTGATAGATAAGGAAGCTAAGCGATTGAAAGACTTACTTAAAGATGACGAACGTATTGATCAGTTGATGCAATACGATATAGAAATTATACAGAGCCCTTCAGTCTTCTCTTTTTCACTAGATGCCGTATTATTAGGAGAGTTTGCTCAAGTACCCAAGCATAATCGCGCTAAAATTATCGATCTTTGTTCTGGGAACGGTGCGGTTGCCCTTATGCTTAGTCAAAAGACGGCTAGTCCGGTGATGGGGATAGAGATTCAGGAAAGACTTGTAGATATGGCAAATAGAAGTATCAAGTTGAATCAGTTAGAGGAACAAGTAACAATGAAAAAGGCTGATGTTAAAGAAATCAGAGAAATGATTCGTCACGATTCGGTGGATGTCGTAACTTGTAATCCACCTTATTTCAAAGTGACAGAAGAAAGCCTTCAGAATCCAAACACGCACCTTGCGATTGCCAGACATGAAATCTTTTTGTCTCTGGAGGAAATGATGAAAGCAACGGCTTTTTTACTTAAAACAAAAGGGAAAGCTTATTTTGTACACAGACCGGATCGGTTTTTAGAAATCTTGGATGCTATGCGTGCCGTTAACCTTGCGCCTAAAAGAGTCCGATTCGTTTACCCTAAAGAGCATAAAGAAGCAAACATGATATTGATTGAAGGCATCAAAAATGGAAAAGAAACAGGATTCTCTGTGCTCCCCCCTTTATTTGTGTTTGATCAAAATGACCAATATTTACCAGAAGTGAGAAGGATGATTTATGGAACTGAACGAAGTAAAGAATAGCTATTTCTATGTCCTACATTGTAAAGATGGTTCGTTTTATGGTGGATATACCACAGACCTAGAGCGAAGACTAGATGAACATAATTCTGGTACAGGTGCGAAATACACCAAACCAGCCTATAGACGCCCCCTTAGAATGATTTATGCTGAAATTCATCCAACGAGAAGTGCAGCGACGAAAGCCGAAGCAGCCTTTAAAAAACGAACAAGAATTAGTAAAGAACGATATTTGAAACAAAACGGAGTGGGGTTACCATTCAGTCAACAAGAACGATGCAAGATTGTAAGAAGAGAGGATGCAGTTGATGCAGACGCAAAAGAGTTATGAGAAAACAGAAACAGGTATGTTATATCTCGTACCGACACCGATTGGGAATTTAGAAGATATGACGTTTAGAGCCATCAGAATGTTGAAAGAAGCAGATTTAATTGCTGCTGAAGATACCAGAAACACCCAGAAATTACTGAATCATTTTGAAATTCAGACAAGTCAGATTAGCTTTCACGAACATAACTCAAATGAACGTACACCAAAACTGATTGAACGAATGATTGCCGGAGAAACGATTGCTCAGGTGAGTGACGCAGGTATGCCTTCGATTAGCGATCCGGGTGTAGACTTGGTTAAAGCAGCTATTGAGGCGGGGATTGCAGTTGTCCCATTACCGGGAGCAAATGCTGCACTGCCAGCACTCATTGCTTCTGGTATCTCACCCCAACCGTTTTACTTTCACGGGTTCTTACCGAGGAAGAAAAAAGATTTGCATACTGAACTGGAAACACTGAATAAACGCCAGGAAACCATCATTTTCTATGAATCGCCACATCGATTAAAAGCGCTACTGGAACAAATTGAAAAAGTCATGGGGCCAGATCGAAAGATTGTTTTAGCTAGAGAATTAACGAAAAGATATGAAGAATTTATCAGAGGAACAGTTTCTGAAGTGTCTGAATGGGCGCAAGCAGAGCAGATTCGAGGAGAATTCTGTGTGATTCTTGAAGGAAATGCTCATCCGATTTTAGACCAAGAAATCGCAGAATGGCAAAATTGGTCTGTAAAAGAACATGTCGAAAAATTAATGGAATCAGACGGGTTAAATAGTAAACAGGCAATAAAAGAAGTATCTATTTTAAGAGAACAACCTAAAAGAGACATTTATTCTGAGTATCACGAGATATAAGACAATTATAGTATTCTTAAAAAAGATACAGTATACTATAATCAAATGAAGGAGGTAGTCTTTATGAAAAAATGGACGAAAATAATCACGCTCTTAACTGTTGGGGCTGCGCTAGCTGCGTGTAGCAACGATAATGATGAAGCTGTAGTGGCACCTGAAACAGAACAAGAAACGACTACTGAGACAGCTACGGAAACAACTACTGAAACGACTGAAGAAACTGAACCAGTCGATGAAACCGAAGATCAAAGAGCAGCGTATCAAGCTGAACTAGATCAAGCACAAGCGCAATATGATAATGAACAGTTGGATGAATCAGCTGGAACATTGTCTGTTTTACTTAAAGAAGATTTAACGGAATATCAAGCCATTAAGGTTGAAGCTGAAGGACTTTTAGAAAAAGTCACGCTCGCTCAAGCGGAACAAGCAAGACAAGTAGCGGGAACCTCTTCTGACAAAACTGAGTATCAGACAGAGCGTAGCTCTTCTGTGCTTGCAGAAAAATACTTAGCTGAAACAGGTCAGTCTATCGAAGCTGCAACAGACGAAGAATTGGGAAGCTGGTTATCTGCTCAAGATAAGAAAGCAGAAGAAACAAGTTCGAGTTCTGAAACAGACGCAGAAGAAACGACAGAAACAGAAGCTGAACCAGAAAATGAATTTGCTACTGACGAAGAAGCGGAAGATTATGCATTCGATCAACTAATTGGAAGACTAGGATTGTCGAATGAAAACTACTCTTATTTTGTGAATAAAACAGATGATCAGTGGGTAACAATTGAAGCAAGAGAGTCAATGGAACAAGACGGCGTAGAATGGTCGAACATGATTGGGATGTACCGTTATAACCTTGAAAATGATTCCATTGAAAAATTGGATTCTATAACAGGGGAATATGAAAGCGTACGGTAAGAGGCCTAGATTCTTAGAAAAATGAAAGCGACACTGACGAGTCAATCGTCAGTGTCTTTTTTTAGTTCTAAACTTACGGAAGTGGAAAATAGAAATTTGAAGCGCCCTGTGTCATAATAGAAAAAAGGGAGTGGAAGAACTTATGTCAAAATATATTTTAGCATTAAGAGAACTTCAGCCAGAGCATCAAAAACGTGTGGAAGAAATCGCACCAGATCATAAGGTGATTCGTTCAATAGAAGAAGCGGATGCCATTGAAGATATTGAAATTCTTTATAGTTGGAAAAAAGATCAAGGAACGGAACTACTTAATAACGATAAAAATCAGCTCAAATGGATTCAAACAGCCTCCGCAGGAATCGATTATCTAGATCTTGAAGAACTCGAGAAACAAGAAATTATTTTAACCAATTCGAGTGGAATTCATGCAAAAGGTATTGCAGAATCTACTATGGCCATGATTTTGAATTATACTAGAGGAATTGGACATTCTTTGAAAGCACAGCTTAACGCTGAATGGTCTGAACTAGAGACCTTGATTGAACTTGAAGAAAAGACGATTATGATCGTTGGAACAGGAGAAATTGGTAAGCAAGTCGGGAAACTAGCGAAAGCTTTTGATATGAAAACGATCGGAATTAATCGAAGTGGCGATCATGCAGATCATATGGACGAACAACATACTCAAGACGATTTGTCAGAAGTCATTGGTCAGGCGGATATTGTTGTGAATATTTTACCTCTTACAGATGAGACGGAAGACTTCTTCGACAAAGAACGGTTCAGCAACATGAAAGAACAGTCAATCTTCATCAATGTGGGTAGAGGTGGATCAGTTGTTACGGATGATCTGATCGATGCACTAGAAAATGGAAATCTTGCTTATGCGGGGTTAGATGTATTGCACGAAGAGCCACTTCCAGAAGATCATCCTTTATGGAAAAGAGACGACGTATTGATTACGCCACATATTTCAGGTCATTTAGAAAACTATGACCGTCATCTTTTCCCTATTTTCGAAAAAAATCTTAAAGCATTTGTAGAAAATGAATCTTTGCCAGTGAACGTGGTTGATTATTCAAAAGGATATTAATCACGTAATTAGAATCGAGTATACTGAAAGACGAGAAAAAGCTATTTAAAAGCTTTTTCTTGTCTTTTTTTAGAATAAAATCGATTAGGAGAATTGTATATCAATAAATATTGTGTATAAAAATTTAAAAATAACCGTTATAACTCATATTTATTATATATTTATTCAAAAATTAGTATAAAAAGTGTTGACTTCTATTTTGAGCTATTGTAGACTACATCATAACATCAATGAACAAGAGAGTAAGTGAATCACTTTATAAATGCTTAAGGCAGTCAGCGAGTCGACACAGAGTGGAAGGTCGGCATAAAGAGTTCACTGAACCGCACTTGGAAGATGCTTTTTCCCATAATTATTTATGGTTATGAGAAAAAGCCGTCATGCAGCGTTAATGCACTGAGGTGGCAGACACCCAAAATGGTTTGATTAATAGTCGTCTGCAAGTAGAGTGGTACCGCGATGAACAATCGTCTCTGTGTAAAAACAGTAGACGATTTTTTTTATACCCAAAAATATCATTTCAAGAAGAGGAGCAGACAACATGACAGAAAAAAACTACAACAAAATCGTACTAGCTTATTCAGGTGGGTTAGACACATCGGTCATTATTCACTGGTTGAAAGAACACTATAACTGCGAAATCATTGCCGTTACTGCTAACGTAGGACAGGAAGATGAGTTGGAAGGACTAGAAGAAAAAGCCTTAAAAACAGGTGCTTCAAAATTCCACCTAGCTGAAATTGAAGAAGCTTTTGTGTATGACTCTATTTTCCCAACTCTAAAAGCTGGAGCAATCTACGAAAATAAATATCTTCTTGGAACAGCGACTGCACGTCCAATCATTGCGAAAGCATTGGTTGATATTGCGAAACAAGAAGGAGCAGACGCAATCTGTCATGGGTGTACTGGAAAAGGAAATGACCAAGTCCGTTTTGAAATGGGCATCAAAGCACTTGCGCCGCAAATGGACATTATTGCTCCCTGGAGAACATGGGATATTACGTCTCGTGAAGAAGCAATCGATTATGCAGAGAAAAATAAAATTCCACTGAAAATCTCTCGTGAAACCAATTATTCTAAAGACAAAAATCTTTGGCACTTATCTCATGAAGGATTGGACCTTGAAGACCCAATGAATGAACCGAAATATGACTCGATTTTAGAAATGAGCGTCACGCCAGAACAAGCTCCAAACCAGCCAACGTATGTTAGTATTTCCTTTGAACAAGGGATTCCAGTTGCAATCAATGGAAAAGAAACGGATGGTGTTCAGCTGATCAAACAATTGAATAGAGTAGGGGGCGCAAATGCTATTGGCATCCTTGATATGATTGAAAACCGTTTAGTTGGAATGAAAAGTCGTGGAGTTTATGAAACACCAGGCGGGACACTTCTTTACTTTGCACATGAGCAACTAGAGATGATCACGTTAGATAAGGAAACTTTGCAGTACAAGCAAGATCTCGCTCAGAAATATGCGAACCTCATTTATAATGGTCAATTTTTCACACCATTAAAACAAGCAATGGACGCTTTTGTTGATGAAACACAACAGACTGTTACAGGAACGGTGGAGTTGAAATTGTATAAAGGAAACATGGTTATCTCAAGCGTTGAATCGCCATACAGTCTTTACTCAGAAGCCTTTGCGACGTTTGACGAAGATGAGGTATATGATCAGGGAGATGCAGCAGGATTCATTAACCTTTATGGTTTATCCAGTGTCATCCAAGCTGAAATGAAACAGAAAACTCAATTCGCTAAAGAAGCCCAGCATCCGTTCAATACTAAGCAAGAAGGGATCAAAGCATGAGTCTAGTAAAAGTAGGCGTAATTGGAGCGAGTGGATTTGTCGGAGCAGAACTGACAAGGATATTACTCACACATCCAAACGTTCAGCTGACTGGTTTATCTTCTCTTCATCATATAGGACAATCAATCTCAACGGTCTTTCCAGCTTTCGTAGGGTCATTTGATCAAGTTTTTTTAAATAATGAAACGGTTATTGAAAAGGCAGATGTGCTGTTCCTTTGTTTACCACATGGTAAGAGTGAAGCTTTGGTTAAACAATGTATCGATCAAGGTAAAAAAGTGATTGATATTGGAGCAGATTTTAGACTGAAAAATCTAGATGCTTATCAGGAATGGTATGACGTTTCCGTAGAATATCCAGAGTTACGAAATGAAGCGGTCTATGGCTTACCGGAGTTGAACCGCGAACAAATCAAAGAAAGCCAACTTGTTGCTAATCCAGGGTGTTATCCGACCAGTATTTTACTAGGACTATATCCAGCAATTGCAAATCAGCTGGTTGATCCGAGCAATTTGATTATAGATTCTAAATCGGGCGTAACAGGAGCTGGAAAAACTTTATCGGAAGTAACACATTTTGCTTTAAAAAATGAAGGATTTAATGCGTACAAAATAGCTAGTCATAGGCATACCCCAGAAATTGAAGAGATCATTCAGTTAATAAGTGGAGAACAGATCCAATGTTCTTTTGTACCGCATCTGCTACCGGTCAATCGAGGGATTTTATCCACACTGTATGCGGATATCAATCCTGACGTAACCCCAGAAGATATCTATACCGCCTATGAAACATTCTACGAACAGGAGCCTTTTGTTACGGTGCTTGAAAAAGGGAAGCTGCCCGATATCAGTCACGTTAGTCATTCCAACCAGTGTCATATTGGACTGACGGTAGATACAAGAACCAATCGATTAATCATCGTTAGTGTGATCGACAATATGCAAAAAGGTGCAGCTGGACAAGCTGTACAGAACTTTAATTTGATGATAGGTCTAGATGAAACGAAAGGTCTTGCGATGGTTGCACCATCGTTTTGAAAGGAGAGGTGATAGGATGCAAATTAGTACGAAACAGAAGACTGAACAGCAATGGAAATGGATCGAAGGGAATGTTTGTGCACCTAAAGGATTTATGGCATCAGGGTTACATGCAGGATTCAAGCGTAAACGAAAAGATCTTGCACTGATTTACAGTAAGCAACTCTGTTCGACAGCCAGTGTTTATACACAAAACAAGGTCAAGGGCGCACCAATTATTGTAACGCAAGAACATAGCGCGAATGGTTATGCACAAGCCATCATCTGTAATAGCGGCAATGCGAACACGTGTAATACGAATGGTATTGAGATTGCGAATCAAGTCTGTGATCTATTAGGAGAGTCTCTGGATATTTCAAGCCAAAATATCATCGTTGCCTCAACGGGTGTGATTGGACAACCGCTTGATATAGAACCATTTAAATACGGGATACCGGAGTTGGTCGATCAACTAAATTTCGCAGGCGATCAAGCAGCTGCCGAAGCGATATTAACGACGGACACGGATATTAAAGAGAGTGCTGTGGCTTTTGAATTAGAAGATACACTTGTTACAATCGGCGGAATGTCTAAAGGCAGTGGCATGATCCATCCGAATATGGCTACAATGCTCGGTTTTGTTACAACCGACGTGGCTATCGAACCAGAAATGTTATCTATTGCATTGAAATCGGTCGTTAAAGATACCTTCAATATGATTAGTGTAGATGGGGATACCTCTACAAACGATATGGTAAGCGTTTTGGCAAATGGTGAAGCTGGTAATGCCATCATCGATTCAGAATTTCATCCTAGTTATGCGGTGTTTAAAGCGGCACTTCATCAAGTTTGCAAAGAACTTGCGATTGCAATAGCTGAAGATGGGGAAGGGGCAAGCACCTTGATCACTTGCAATGTATTTGAAGCGAATACAGAACAAGATGCAAAATTTATGGCAAAGGAAGTCATCAGTAGCAGCTTGGTCAAAACCGCTGTTCATGGAAGAGATGCTAATGTAGGACGTTTGCTGTGCGCGATTGGCTATAGTGAAGCAGATTTTGATCAGCAGATCATAGACATCTACTTGCGTGCCCAAAACTATCAGAGTATCTGCGTATGTGAAGCAGGATCGATTCTTTCCTTTGATGAAGACAAAGCTTTCGAAATATTAGGCACAGATCAGCTTAGTATCGATATTTATCTTTACCAAGGGCAGGAAAAAGCGACGGCTTGGGGGTGTGACCTTACTTATGACTATGTCAAAATCAACAGTGCTTACAGGACATGATCAATTACAGTCAGATCATTTAGATTCATTTAAAGTAGCAGAGATCCTGACAAATGCACTTCCTTATATCCAACGCTATGATCAGAAAATGGTCGTCATCAAATATGGTGGATCGGCAATGCAAGATGAAACATTAAAACAAGCCGTACTTTCAGATATTTTATTGCTAGCAAAAGTAGGAATCAATGTGGTCATTGTTCATGGTGGTGGTCCAGATATCAATCATTGGCTAGATAAAGCAAATGTTCAGAGTACCTTTGTGAATGGATTAAGAAAAACTGATGCGGATACGATGGAGATTGCTCAGATGGTTCTAGCCGGTAAGATCAATAAGGATCTAACACGCATGATTCATAGTTTGGGAGGTAAAGCCATAGGGATCAGCGGAATCGATGGCGGAATGATTTCAGCAACGTTAAAAGACCCAGAACACTTAGGTTCAGTAGGAGAAATTAAAGGAGTCAATACACAAGTTATCAAAGATCTTGTATATAAAGGCTATATACCTGTCATTGCTTGTATTGGAACAGATGAGAACGGGGAAAGCTGTAATATAAATGGAGATGAAATGGCTAGCGGAATTGCCAAGGCACTAGGGGCAGATAACTTTGTATTGATGTCAGATGTTGCGGGTGTACTGGAAGATTCTACAGATCCAAGTACCTTAATCAGACAAATCGATATTGAGAATATCGAGTCATTAAACGAACAACAAATCATTAGTGGTGGCATGATTCCAAAGGTTCAATGCTGCGTAGATGCGGTCAAAGAATCTGTTAGACAAGCGGTTATTTTAGACGGACGTATCCCACATTCTCTGATCGTAGAATTTTTAACAGATAGTGGAATTGGGACATTATTCTACAAATAAATTGAACGGATCAAATAAGAAAGGGAGTGTGCAAAAAAATGACCAGTATAACTTGGACCAACGAGTACATCACGCCGACATATTCGCGTATAGAAATCGCACTCGAAAAAGGAAACGGATATTATGTGTTCGATGAAGAAGGAAATCGGTATTTAGATTTCACAGCCGGTATTGGTGTTAACTCATTAGGCTATCAACATAAAGAATGGCTATCAGCTACTCAAAGTCAGCTCAACTTGCTTCAGCATACCTCAAATCTTTTCTATACAAATCCAGGTGCTCAACTGGCGCAAAAGTTGTGTACAAGAACAGGGATGAAACATGTTTTATTCGTCAACTCTGGAGCAGAGTCAAACGAAGTGGCTATCAAGGTGGCCAGAAAATATGGTCATCAAAAGGATCCCAATAAACATAAAATTCTTACACTGAGCAATTCCTTTCATGGGCGTACCGTGACCACATTGTCGGCAACTGGTCAGGATGTTTTTCATCAGTATTTTGATCCATTCACAGAAGGTTTCGAGTTTGTTCAAACGAACAATCTAGAAGATCTTCGTACAAAAATCGACCAATCCGTCTGCGCAATCATGATTGAACTTGTTCAGGGAGAAGGCGGTGTCGTACCCCTAGATCAGACATTTGTGGAGGCAGTCGTAGAAGTCTGCGAACAGAATGATTGTTTATTGATTATCGATGAAGTTCAAACGGGGATTGGTCGTACGGGGAAACTATTTGCCTATGAACACTTTGGACTGAAACCAGATGTGGTGACAAGTGCGAAAGGTTTAGGGAATGGACTACCGATTGGAGCGGCCTTACTTGGAGAAAAGGTAGAACATGTTTTGGAGCCAGGAGATCATGGGTCGACATTTGGAGGGAATCCAGTTGTAGCAGCAGGAGCTAATGTGGTTTTAGATACGATGACCGACAACTTTCTGACTCAGATTACAGAGAACGGTGACTGGCTGAAAGAAAAACTGCTGGCACTAGATGGCGTTGAGTCTGTTTCAGGTTTAGGGTTGATGATTGGTGTGACTTTCAAATCATTATCAGCCAAGGAAGTAGTCGCTAAGGCTAAAGAGGAAGGGGTACTATTTCTAACGGCTAAAGAAAAAGTGAGATTATTGCCACCCCTTATAATCGACGAACAAGCGATTGATGAAGCGGTAAACTGTATCAAAAATATATTAAAAGTAGAAGTGGGGGTCAGTTAATGGAACATTTACTGAAACTATCAGATTTGACAAAAGAAGAGCTGCTTTCCATTCTTGAAACTGGACACGATTTGAAAAAGAAACTCAAATCTGGTATTGAAACCCCTTATTTGAAAGGGAAGACCTTAGGAATGATCTTCCAGAAAGCTTCTACACGTACGCGTGTCTCTTTTGAAGTGGGAATGAATCAGTTAGGTGGACATCCTCTTTACTTAAGTGCGAGCGATCTTCAGATGGGCCGTGGGGAATCGATTGAAGATACGGCGCAAGTACTGTCACGCTACTTAGATGCCATTATGATTCGTACCTTCGACCAAGCAGACGTTGAAACGCTTGCGGAGTACGGAACGGTGCCGATCATCAATGGTTTGACGGATCTTTATCATCCCTGCCAAATTCTCGCAGATCTCATGACCATTCAAGAAGTGAAAGGATCGCTTGAAGGCTTAAAATTCGCTTTTGTCGGAGATGGTAATAACATGGCGAACTCATTGATCGTTGGTTCATTACTCGTAGGTGCTTCAATCGCTGTTGCATCACCAAAAGGCTATCGACCAAATGACGATCTTTTAGAGCGCTACATTGATCATCCAGGATTTCTGTTGACGGAAGATCCTTACGAAGCAGTAAAAGATGCGGATGTCGTTTTTACCGATGTGTGGGCGAGTATGGGAGATGAAGCAGAAGCTGAGATCAGAAAAAAAGTTTTCCAGAATATCTATCAAGTTAATCATGATCTTCTAGCTGTTGCAGATTCTCAAGTGATGGTTCAGCATTGTCTTCCAGCGCATAAAGAAGAAGAAATCTCGACAGAAGTTTTTGAACAGCATGCGGCTTATATCTTTGAAGAAGCTGAGAATCGTCTCCATGTTCAAAAAGCCGTCCTCGTTCATTTGATGGGAGTGCCCGCATATGTCAGCTAATACAAATAAAGTTTGGAGAGGTCGCTTCAGCGGCGAGAGTGCCCAAGAAGTTGATGTCTTTAATTCTTCGATCAGTTTTGATTATGTCTTATTTGAAGAGGATATCGCTGGAAGTATCGCTCATGCCAAGATGCTTGGACAGCAAAAAATTATTTCCAGTGAAGATACACAGAAAATCGTTGAGGGTTTAGAGACGATTTTAAAAGACTTGAAAAGTGGGCAACTCCTATTTGATGAACAAGCTGAAGATATTCATATGTTTATTGAAGCAGAGCTTACGAATCGGATAGGAGATGCTGGGAAACGACTTCACACAGGAAGAAGCCGAAATGACCAAGTAGCTTTGGATTTAAGACTATACGTTAAAAAGCAAATTGCTGAGATTAAAGCAAAATTGATTCAGTTTGAACAAGTGATCATCCAACAAGCTGAACAGCACCTCAATACCGTAATGCCAGGTTATACCCATCTTCAAATTGCTCAGCCCATTACATTTGCACATCAAATTCTAGCTTACGCTCAAATGATTGCAAGAGATATAAAGCGACTAGATGAAGCCAGCGAACATACAGATTCGATGCCACTGGGAAATGGTGCATTAGCTGGAACAACGTATCCATTAGACCGTCAATTTGTCGCGGAACAGTTAGGATTTAAGGAAGTGACCGCGAATAGTCTGGACGGGGTTTCTGATCGTGATTTTGTACTGGATACAGCCTATGCATTAAGTATGGTTATGATGCATCTTTCTCGATTATCAGAAGAAATCATTCTTTGGTGTACACAGGAATTTCACTTTGTTGAGTTAGATGATGCTTTTGCGACTGGGTCATCGATCATGCCGCAGAAGAAAAATCCTGATGTAGCTGAACTCGTTCGTGGCAAAACGGGTAGAGCTTACGGGAATCTTCAGACGCTACTTACCATGATGAAAGGTATTCCGTTGGCTTACAATAAAGATATGCAAGAAGATAAAGAAGCCCTATTCGATAGCATCCGTACAGTCGATATTGCATTATCGGCTATGATTCCGATGGTAAAAACGATGCAAGTGAATAGAGAGCGGATGCGGACAGCCGCTTCAAAAGGCTTTATCAATGCTACGGACTGCGCAGATTATTTAACTAAAAAAGGTGTGCCTTTTAGAGAGGCTTATGAGGTGATTGGCTCACTCGTACAAGCCTGTATTGAAAAAAATCAAACGCTAGAAGACGTTTCTTTAGAAATCTATCAAACGTTACATCCGGTATTTGAAGCTGATATTTACGAAGCGATTGATCTAGACGAATGTGTCATTAAAAGAAGTATTGAAGGTGGGCCTGCGCCAGAAGCGGTCAAAAAACAAATCTCAAGACTTAAAAATCAAATCGATCTTTAGACAAGTATCCGCTATTTCTCAAATGGGGAGAAGTGACGGATACTTGTTTATTATGGAGAAGATTATAACTTAAAGTAATAACTTAACTCTGTTATGATAAATTGATTCTAAGTATTTAATTTGAAAAATCGCGAAATTTCTCACACAACTATTAAAAAGAATGCTATAATAGTCAGAAATAGTGATTAGTTTAATGAGGATAGATAAATAACTTATTGAAATGTAGAAGTTATCTTGATCATGTCTTTAATAGATCTTAAATAGTTATATTTTTATAACTAGACCTAATCACGATATACTTATGAAATTAAAGGGGAGAACAGAATGGCTGAACAATTGAAACCACGTACAGAAATACCTGAAGAATTAACATGGGACTTATCTGCAATCTTTGAAACGCAGGAAGGTTTTGAAGCAGCAGCAGAACAACTTCCAAAAGATGTTCAAGCTTTCGCAGATCAGTTTGATGGAAAGTTAGACAGCGTAGATACTTTGATTGCAGCAATCAAAGAATACGAAAGTTTGATGGCTAAAGGCTCTCATTTAGGACAATACGGCATGTTACCCGTATCTGTAGATATTTCAGATAGTGAAGCTCAACAACAAGCTCGTCACGTATCCAACGTGCTTGCTAGTTTTGGTGCGGGGATGAGTTTCTTTAATTCTCAAATCCAAGAAGTAGACGAATCAACGCTAAACGAAGTGGTTGAAAAAGAAGCGCAATTTGGACCATTCATTAGAGAAGTCAAAGCAGCTAAAAAAGCGAAGCTAGCTCCTGAAGTTGAAAAAGCTTTAGCGCAACTAGACCCTGTCTTTGAAGCCCCGTCAGAAATTTTTGAGCAAGCTCGTTCTGCCGATGCTGATTATGGAACGTTCGAAGTGGATGGTGAAGAATATGAACTAAGCTTCGTACTATATGAAGAAGTTTATATGTATCACGAGAATCCAAAAATTCGTCGTGCAGCCTACGATAAATTTAATGAAGTTCTATCAAAATATCAAAATGTTGTCGCAACAGCTTATTATACACACCTACAAAGCGAAAAAACGCTAGCGACCATGCGTGGATATGATTCTATCTTTGATTACTTATTGGAAAGTCAAGAAGTAGACCAAGAGCTATACCACCGCCAAATTGATATGATCATGAATGACTTCGCGCCGGTTATGCGTAAATTCATCACTCACTTGAAAGACGTTCATGGCTTAGAAAAAATGACTTATGCGGATCTGAAAGTGGACTTAGATCCTGAGTATACAATGCCGGTTACCATTGAAGAGTCTAAAGATCTTGTTCAAGAAGCCTTGGCGCCTCTTGGAGACGAATATGTGAGCATGATTATGCGCTCTTATCCTGAGCGCTGGACTGACTTTGCACAAAACATTGGTAAACGCTCGGGTGCATTCTGCTCAACGACTTACGGAAAACATCCTTATGTTATGGTAACGTGGACAGGGCAATTAACAGATGCATACACACTATTCCATGAACTAGGACACGCTGGACAAGGTGTATTATCAAATGAAAATAATCCATTAACCAGTGCACGTCCATCCCTTTATTTAATTGAAGGTCCTTCTACATTTAACGAGTTATTATTAACAGACTACTTGAAAAATAAAACGGACGATCCACGTATGGAGCGTTCTATTCTTTCTAAAATGATTTCTCGTACGTACTTCCATAACTTTGTAACGCATTTACTTGAAGCAGCATATCAGCGTGAAGTATACAAACTGATCGATGCAGGTAAAAGTTTCGATGCTAAGAAATTGAGCGAACTGAAACTAAGCGTACTAGAACAATTCTGGGGTGATTCTGTTGAACTTGAAGCAGGAGCAGAATTGACTTGGATGCGTCAAATTCACTACTACATGGGATTGTATCCATACACTTACTCTGCTGGTTTAACGATTGCGACACAAGCATTCCTTAAAATCAAAAGTGGAGAAGAAAAAGTGGATGGCTGGTTAGAGTTCCTTGCATTAGGTGGACAGAAAGTTCCAGCTGAAGCAACACTAGTAGCGGGTGTTGACATTACAACAGATCGTCCGTTATCGGATACGATCAAATATCTAGATGAATCCGTAGACCGTATTATTGAGTTGACTGGTGAACTAGATAAATAACTAAATGATTCGAAGAAGGTCTCCACGTTCATAGCGTGGAGATCTTTTTAATAGTTAGATTACTAAACAAAATCATGTATTGTTTTTAATGTCAAAAGAATATAAAATAAGAATATCTTAAACGAACGGAGGTGGAGGTTAGATGTTTCTAACTGCGAAAGAGCACGGAAAAGAAGAATTATATTTATATATATGCCGTGCTGAATTTTCTACTGTTATTGCATAATTGGATCAGTCTGTCCATTTTTAGCAATCGAATAGTAGAATCGCAGAAAAAACATCTTACCCCTACCATTTATAAACAAATTTGAGAGTAATCCATTACCTTCAAATTTGTTGAAAAATAGTCATAGGAGAAGACTCTTTTCTATGGCTATTTTTGTATGCTTCAACTTTGTCTGAAGAATAGGGTGTAAGACAAAAGGAGCTCGAAAATGATTATATGTAATTTAAACACAGTTTCTCAACAATATGGAGGAACAACAATTTTTGAAAACGTCACATTGGAAATAAAACAAGGAGAAAAAATCGGACTTGTTGGAAGAAACGGAAGCGGTAAAACGACTTTAATGAAACTACTCGCACAAACTGAATCTCCAAGTAGCGGAAGTGTTTACTGGAAAAAAGGCTGTTCAATCGGATATCTAGAACAAATTCCAGTTTACTCAGATAAAATGAATGTCAAAGATGTTTTGCGTACAGTTTTCAAAACATTAATGGAAAAAGAAGCAATGATGAAACAATTAGAAATAGAGATGAGTCAAAAAGAGAACGAAAATAACCTCCAGCAACTGATGGATCAATACGGACAAGTTCAAGAGCAGTATCTTCAAGATGGCGGTTATGAAATCGATGCCCGTATCCATCAAGTATCGCAGGGATTGAATATAGACCATTTGATGGATTCGAAATTCACTTTTTTAAGTGGTGGCGAGCAAACGAAGGTTGGATTAGCCATGACGCTTTTGAAAAATCCAGATTTGTTATTACTAGATGAACCAACAAATCACTTAGACTTTGCTGCGACTGAATGGCTAGAACAATTTATTTCTAATTATAAAGGGACGGTCGTTATCATTTCTCATGATCGCTATTTTCTAGATGAGGCGATTCATAAGGTAATAGACATAGAAGATGGTGAGTGCACAGTTTATCACGCAAACTTTTCTAAATATGTAAAAGAAAAAGAAGAAAAAGTGCTGAAAGAATTTCAAGAGTACGAAGAACAGCAGCGGAAAATAAAGAAAATGAAAGAACGAGCAAAAACCCTCAGGGAATGGGCTAATCGAGCTGTTCCTCCTAATCCAGGATTGCACAAAAAAGCGCGACATATGGAACGAATGATTGAGAGAATGGAAAAAGTAAAGAAACCCATTCAGCATAAACAAATGAATTTAGAGATCAAAGCTTCAGAACGTAGTGGTAAAGATGTCGTGCTGGCTAAGGCAGTATCTAAAAACTACAACGGTCGTTTGATTATAGAAGAAGTAGATATACACATTCGATTCGGAGAAAAGATTGGACTAATCGGAAATAATGGAGCAGGGAAATCGACCTTGTTGAAGTTGTTACTTGAAGATGAATTACCGGACTCTGGTTACATTAAAAGAGGAGAGAATTTAAAGATAGGCTACCTTTCGCAACACTTATTTACTGAAAACAGAGAAGAAAGACTGATCGATGTTTTTAGAGAACCACTTCAAATTGATGAAGGTCAGTCTAGAAATCATCTAGCAAACTTCATGTTTTATGGAAATGAAGTGTTTAACCGTATATCCGGATTAAGTGGTGGAGAAAAAATGAGGTTAAGGCTAGCTCAACTCATGCTCGAAGATATTAATTTCTTAGTCTTGGATGAACCAACAAATCATTTGGATATTGAGTCCAGAGAACTAGTAGAAGAAACGTTAGAACGTTTTCAGGGGACGATTATAGCCGTTTCTCATGATCGCTATTTTTTGGATAAAACCTTTAAAAAAATTTATTGGGTAGAGAATCATCAGGTAGAAGCATTCGATGGAGGCTACTCTTGGGCTAAAAGTAAGAAAGCAGAACGCTTAAAGGAATGATTATAAATATAGAGATATTTGACCTTTGAATCGACTGAAAAAAGAATGAACAACTATGTTACAATTATGAAGCAGAAAAAAGAACCAAAGGAATTTTGACTATAGAATTGGAAGAAGAGTGTTGGAGGCAGTATGGAAACCATCTTTAAAACATTGAAACAGTATTATGGATATGAAGCTTTTCGTCCAGGGCAGCAAGAACTAATTGATGCCATTATGGAAGGAAGAGA
Source organism: Marinilactibacillus sp. XAAS-LB27 (assembly GCF_036039175.1). Taxonomy (NCBI): domain Bacteria; kingdom Bacillati; phylum Bacillota; class Bacilli; order Lactobacillales; family Carnobacteriaceae; genus Marinilactibacillus; species Marinilactibacillus sp. XAAS-LB27. The sequence goes on from NZ_JAYXKP010000008.1 coordinate 31,148, forward strand.
TGTGCTCGGCGTTATGCCTACTGGAGGCGGGAAATCTCTTTGTTACCAGATTCCAGCCATATGTATGGAAGGCGTGACGCTAGTTATCTCTCCACTAATTTCGTTGATGAAAGATCAAGTCGATACATTACAAACAATGGGTGTGCGTGCAGCTTATATTAATAGTCAGTTGTCTTATTTTGAACAACAAGCCATTATAGATGAAGCCATCAGAGGAGATTTGGATCTACTGTATGTTTCTCCAGAACGACTAGGAAATGATCAGTTTCTTTATGCTGTGAGACAGATGAATGTAAACTTAGTTGCAGTAGATGAAGCGCATTGCGTGTCTCAGTGGGGACACGATTTTAGACCAAGTTATCAGGCCATTCCACAAATTATGAATGCTTTGACCAATAGACCACCGTTTGCGGCTTTCACAGCAACGGCTACAAATATTGTTCAAGAAGATATGATTCAACAATTGAATCTGGAGCAACCTTTCCAGCATATCGCGAGTTTTGATCGTCCGAATCTTTATTTTTCAGTGATCAAGCCTGATAAAAAGTTGAATGAGCTGAGCCGGATTTTAGATAAAAAAGAGTCGAGTATCATCTATTGTAATACAAGAAAAAATGTCGATACCGTTTATAAAAACTTGAATAAGAAAGGCTTCCCGGTCACTTATTACCATGCAGGTATTGAACCAGAAACGCGTGCTGCCAACCAAGTTCAATTTCTATATGATGAAAAACCGATTATGGTAGCTACAAATGCATTTGGTATGGGGATAGATAAATCCAATGTTCGTCGTGTGATTCATTACAATATGCCACTTGATATGGAAAGTTATTATCAAAAAGCTGGGCGTGCTGGGAGAGATGGTGCTTCTGCAGAAGCGATCCTATTTTATTCAGCGCAAGATATCATCACGAATACCATGCTGATTGAACGAGGGAATTCACCTCATGCTAAGAAAAATCTGAATTCCATGATTACGTATTGTAAAACCGGTAACTGTCTTCGTAAAAGCATTTTAAAATACTTTAATCAAGAAGTAGATTGGCAAGCATGCGATTATTGTACTAACTGTGATGAAGAAACGGTTACAACAGATATTACTGTTGAATGCCAGAAAATTTTGTCTTGTATTTACCGAATGAATCAACTATATGGAACAGGTTTGATTACGGATGTCTTGAGAGGGAAGAAGACGAGTCGAATTGAGCAGATGAATTTTGATGAGTTGAGTACGTATGGAATTATGTCTGATTATACGGATAGTGATATCAAAGATATGATTTCGATCATGATCAGTGAGGATTATTTGAAAGTTGGTGGGGATCAGTATCCTATACTGGAATTTACGGGGAAGACCTCAGAATTACTCAAAGGTCAAACTACTCTAGCTATTCGAAAACAATTAAAGCAAGAGCCCACGCATAAAACCAAAGCAATGGAAAATATTGAAAATTACGATGCACAACTGTTTGAAAAATTAAGAGGCTTGAGAACGAGGATTGCTCAAGAAATTGGGAAACCACCATTTGTCGTTTTTACGGATAGAAGTTTGATCGATATGTCGGCTAAGTTTCCACAAACGGATGAAGCTTTTCTGGCAACGAATGGTGTTGGGGAAGCGAAGCTGGCTGAATACGGAGAACAGTTCCTTTCGGTGATCAAAGAGTACGTAAAAGAACAGGATATCGATACAGAACAACAAGTAGAACAAAACATTTCCGTCAAGGAAGTCACGAAACCGACTAAGTCATCGAGCAAGAATACAGTTGAAGAAACACTGCGATTGTTTAATGAAGGGGAAGACGTTGAGGCGATTTCTGAAATGAGAGGGTTGTCGACCAATACGATTATTAATCATCTGTGTAAAGCGATTGAAGAACACAAACAGATAGACTATAATCAACTTGTTTCCAAACAATCAGACAAGGAAATCAGAGAAGCCATCGACCAAGTAGGTGATGAATTTCTAAAGCCAATCAAAGAAGCTGTAGCGGATTCTGTCACTTATGACGAAATCAAGTTTGTACTTGCTAAAATTAAAAGTGAGTAAAAAAGACAGTAGAGAGGATAGAAGGTAACTTCTATCATTCTACTGTCTTTTTGTGATTATTGAGCAACTGCCATAGTGGCTTTAGCCGCATGCATTCCTGCAACACGTCCAGTAATAAAGGCACCGGTGATGTTATAGCCACCAGTGTAGCCGTTATAGTCAAGAATCTCTCCAGTAAAGTAAAGATTCTGCATCTTTTTACTTTCCAGAGTTTTAGGATTCACTTCTTTCGTATCCACTCCACCACCTGTAACAAAGGCTTTCTCTATCGGAAGAGAGCCATTTACTGTGAACTGGAAGTCTTTGAAAAAGGTAATAATAGAATCGATTTGAGTCGGCGTTAATTGTTTTAAAGGCATGTTGTCTTCTATATTAAGTCGTTCTAATCCAAACAAGAGATAACGCTCAGGAACGAGTCCTTTAAGTGAGTTTTTCACACTTCTATCTCCAGCGTCTTTGATGAGTTTAGCCATATCTTGCTTCAACTCACCAACAGATTGATCCGGTAATGCATCGATCTTGATAGTGGCATGGTCCGTTTTGTCTCTCTTCATAACTTGATGAACGAACATAGAACAACGAAGAACGGCAGGTCCAGATATTCCAAAGTGGGTAAAAATCATATCCATACGGTGTGAAATCGCGGGTTTACCCTTTTTGTTCAAGACACTCATATCCGCGTCTCTTAAAGCAAGCCCTTGTAAGACTCTCTCTTCTATAAATGGTTCGTCTGATGTGATGGGGACTTCAGTTGGATACAAAGGTTTCAATGTATGTCCAGCTTTTTTAGCCCATTGATAACCGTCTCCAGTTGAACCTGTTTTTGGCATGGCACGTCCGCCAGTAGACAAGATGACGCTTCTTGATAAAAGTGTCCGTCCATCTTTTAATAGCACACCAGTTGCTTGTCCATCTTCATATAAGACCGTTTCTACAGGAGCATTCAAAAAGACTTCGATTTCCTGTTCATCCATGATTCGTTTCAAAGCATCCACAATCGTTCTTGATTTATCAGTTGTTGGAAACATTCTTCCATGATCTTCTTCTTTTAAAGCAATACCATTTGATCGGAAAAATTTCATAATATCATAATTGTCATATTGGTAGAACGCGCTGTATAAAAAGCGTCCGTTTCCAGGGATATGGGTGATGATTTCCTCTTTATCGCGGTTATTCGTCACATTACAGCGACCATTTCCCGTTACTAAAAGTTTTCTACCTAGTAATTTATTTTTTTCAACGACAGCGACTTTGGCACCGGCTTCTGCAGCTGAGATGGCAGCCATCATACCGCTTGTTCCGCCTCCAACGACGAGTACATCGTAGTGAGCCATGTAATTTCCTCCTACTTGTTCATTAAGCTATCCGTAACTGTATCACAATTAGTAGCGTTAAACCAGATAATCAGCGATTTGTTAGCAGGTATTTAATGAAAATATGTCAAAAAGTCAATAATTAGATCATTTTTAGCGGATACCTAGAATTTATAAAATGATAAGCTGAATGCATTTTTAAAGCTAGCTTAAAAATACTTTACAAATTTTACAATAAAGCGCTTGTATGTAATGGATTACACTCTATACAATAAGAGTAGAACATGAGGAAACCGAATACAATAGACTCAAGGAGGAAAATCAATAATGGGATTTAGAGAAGACTTTTTATGGGGCGGCGCTACTGCAGCCAATCAACTTGAAGGTGGATACGATCAAGACGGACGTGGACTAGCAAACGTAGATGTTGTGCCTGTCGGAGAAGACCGTGGACCGATCATTACTGGACAAGTAAAGCATTTTGATTTTGATGATGAACATTTCTATCCAGCAAAAGGTGCAATTGATCATTACAATCGTTATAAAGAAGATATCGCATTGTTTGGAGAAATGGGCTTCAAAACTTATCGTCTTTCAATCGCATGGACTCGTATTTTCCCGAACGGTGACGAAACAGAGCCTAATGAAGCAGGGCTAAAATTCTATGAAGACTTATTTAAAGAGTGTCATAAATATGGAATCGAACCATTAGTTACCATTACTCACTTTGACTGTCCAATGCACTTGATCAAAGAGTATGGTGGATGGCGTAACCGTAAGATGGTTGGCTTCTACGAGAACCTTTGTCGTGCCATTTTCTCTCGTTATAAAGGTCTAGTAAAATACTGGTTAACATTCAATGAAATCAACATGATCTTACACGCACCATTCATGGGCGCTGGATTAGCGTTTGAAGAAGGCGAAAACCAGAAACAAGTGAAATATCAAGCAGCGCACCATGAGTTAGTGGCTAGTGCTTTAGCAACTAAAATTGCGCACGAAGTAGATCCTAATAACCAAGTCGGTTGTATGTTAGCAGCTGGTAAATACTATCCAAATACACCGAACCCAGAAGATGTATTTGCGGCGCAGCAAGAAGATCACGAAAACTATTTCTTTATTGATGTACAGTCTCGTGGACAATATCCTGCGTATGCGATCAAAGAACTTGAACGTGAAGGGATTGAAATTCCATTTGAAGAAGGCGACAAAGAACTGTTGATGGAAAACACAGTAGACTTTATTTCATTCTCATATTACTCTTCTCGTGTAGCTTCAGGTGACCCGAAAGTAAATGAAAAAACGGCCGGAAATATTTTTGCTTCAATCAAAAACCCATACTTGGAAGCAAGTGAATGGGGATGGCAAATCGATCCACTTGGACTACGTATTACAATGAACGATATTTATGATCGTTATCAAAAACCATTATTCATTGTAGAAAATGGATTAGGTGCTGTGGATGAGCCAGATGAAAATGGATACGTTGAAGATGATTACCGTATCTCTTACATGGCGGAACACATCAAAGCAATGAAAGATGCTGTCGAATTAGATGGTATTGATTTGATGGGTTACACTTCTTGGGGTTGTATTGACCTTGTAAGTGCTGGAACCGGTGAAATGAAAAAACGTTACGGCTTTATCTACGTTGATCGTGATAACGATGGTAATGGAACTTTAAAACGTACGAAGAAAAAATCATTTGACTGGTACAAAAAAGTCATTGCCTCTAATGGTGAAGACGTTAGTAACGGTTAATTCTTTATTAAATGAACGATCGAGCCTATCAACGATTCTTGAGTTGATAGGCTTTTTCTTATTGTATCAGTAATGGCTTTTAGATAAACTATCAGTAAAGAGATAGCTAAGGAGTGATTAAGATGAAACAGGTCAAAGGAACTTGTCTATGTGGGGAGACGATCATGACTGTTACAGAACTTGGGAATCACATAACCGCCTGTCACTGTAAAATGTGTAGAAAACAAAACGCTTCTGCGGCTTTTTTTACTGAAGAAGTAGCAGCAGAAAATCTAACATTCAACCAAGAAGACACAATCAGTGTGTATCCTTCTTCAGAGTGGGCAGAGAGGGGGTTCTGTAATCGATGCGGTACGTTTTTATTCTATCGTTACCGCAAAGAAAAACAGGCTCATTTGAATGTTGAACTCTTTGATGACTGGTTAAAAGAGGCGCATTTTAGAGAACAAATCTTTTATGGAAATAAACCGGACTATTATGAATTTGCAAACACGACAGAAAAACATTTTTAATGGAGGATACTAGATGACAGAGCTAATGAACTGGATCGAAGAAAAAACAATCAAACAATTACAGGCAGCATTAGAATCGGGAGAAATTACTTCTAGAAAACTTGTTCTGAACTATCTTAAACGTATTTCAAAACTTGATTCGTCAGGTCCAACATTGAATAGTATGTTGGAAGTGAACCCAGATGCATTGTATCTTGCAGATAAACTGGATGTAGAAAGACGAGAAGGTAAAACCAGAGGACCTTTACACGGGCTACCAGTAGTCATAAAGGATAACGTTGATACAAATGACAAAATGCATACCTCAGCAGGTTCTTTACTGTTGAAAGATCATATTGCAAAAGAAGATGCGTTTATCGTCAAGCAATTGCGAGCAGCAGGTGCCATCATAATAGGAAAAGCCAATATGACGGAGTGGGCAAATTTTATTGCAGAAGATATGCCAACGGGCTATAGTTCACGCGGGGGACAAACGTTGAATCCTTATGGAAAAGACTTTATGGTTGGAGGATCTAGTGCAGGTACAGGAGCCGCTATTGCATCCAACTTGGCAGTCGTAGGAATTGGGACAGAAACTTCAGGGTCCATTTTAAGCCCGGCAAGTCAGAATTCACTAGTTGGTGTCAAACCAACTGTTGGTTTGATTAGTCGTAGCGGTATTATTCCGATTTCTCACACTCAAGATACTGCTGGACCAATGACAAGAACAGTAGAAGATGCGGCAATCTTACTTTCAGTAATGAAAGGAATAGATGAAAAAGATTCAGTGACCTACACGAGTTCTTCAAAGGAGATAAACTATACAGATTATCTCAAAATAGACGGTCTAAAAGGTAAAAGAATCGGTGTTACCCGAAAACCTTATTTTGATTATGTAGAAAAAGAGAAGCAAGATCTGATTGATAAAGCAATAGAGATTTTAACCGCTCAAGGTGCAGAAGTAATTGAGCATATTGAAATGCCTTCAGTAGCAGAAGATTGGAATATCAATGTCATGCTATATGAATTTAAACCAGCACTTGAAGCATATTTGAAGACTGTGGATTCTAGTTTAGGAATGAGAACATTAGCAGATTTGATTAATGAGAATCGAAATCTAGGTAGCAAGGCTCTAAAGTATGGACAAGCTTTATTTCATCAATCTGCTGCAACAAGTGGACGATTAACAGAAACGGCGTATTTGGATAGTCTGATTTTTGATCAGGAGCACTCCAGAGAAAAAGGAATCGATGCAGTGCTTTCAAAGAACAACTTGGATGCAATCATTACACCTAATAACTCAGGTGCGATGATCCCTGCTAAGGCTGGGTATCCGTCCATTACAGTTCCAGCTGGATATACTGCAGAAGGAGAACCAGTTGGTTTGACCTTTACAGCAAATGCTTTTTCTGAACCTACACTGTTTGAATGTGCCTATGCTTATGAACAAGCAACGAATAACAGAAAGGTACCAAAAATCTAAATCTGAAGTGGGGAATCATCATGACTGAACATAAAATTTATTCGATGAGTTTTGGGAAAGTCTATCCACTGTATATACAAAAAGTAGAACGAAAAGGAAAAACCAAAGAAGAAGTTGATCAGATTATTTTTTGGTTAACGGGATATGACGATCAGGAACTAAAACAGATCATAGATGAAGAAAAAGACTTTAGAACATTCTTCAAAGATGCCCCTCAGCTAAACCCAAATAGAGAACTCATCAAAGGTGTCATCTGTGGTATTAGGGTAGAAGAAATCGAAGAACCGCTGATGCAAGAAATCAGATATATGGACAAGCTGATAGATGAATTGGCGAAAGGTAAGAAGATGGAAAAGATATTGCGTAATTCAGAATCTTAATTTAAAGCGCGGAATATTCGGATATCCATCCTACTATAAAATTGGATATATCAATATATTATGGGTCAATGAACACTTCTGAAAAAATTTAGATGCAACATTATTCGTCTAGAAACATTCAATTATCTAGGTGAAGATTTTTATAAAACGAAATGGGTATGAAGTGTTTGAGCTTCTAGTTTATCCGAACGTAGACGTACCAGGAATCTTTCAAAAAAACAATATTGTTTAATAGAAGTATCTAGTTAATATTTTAGGTTAGCTTAAATCGTTTTTATAATATATACCGCTAGTGAGAAAACATTTACGTCATGAATTATAAAACCGATTTTTTTAACTAAATAAGGTGTTGCTCCACTAGGGAATGTTGGTTTTTGGAGCAAATCAACCTTCTTTTAAGCATATCTCCAACAATATTTCCTAATGGTATACAACGTATCACTTTAAAAATAAACTCATGTTTATCTGTAAAAGTTAAATTGGTTATCGTTTTTAACAGAAAATATGTACAATAAGTGACGTTATTTTTTGATTAATTGCTGAATTATGTTTTTCATTAAAATACGAACTTTGATTTTTAATATAATCGTGCTAAAATGTCTAAGGATTTATTTGTGTATTTATTTTAGGAGGATTTTTAAATGACAAGTGGAAAAACTAAAGTCAGTACAGCTTCACTAAAAGTTTTAGAAGGATGGGGAATTGATACAATTTATGGAATTCCTTCAGGAACACTAGCTCCTTTAATGGAATCTTTAGGTGAACAAAAAGATACTGATATTAAATTTATTCAAGTAAAACATGAAGAAGTTGGCTCAATGGCAGCCGTAATGCAACGCAAATTCGGCGGAAACATCGCTGTATGTGTTGGATCTGGTGGTCCTGGTGCTTCTCACTTAATTAATGGTCTTTATGATGCAGCAATGGATAACACGCCTGTTTTAGCTATCTTAGGCTCTCGTCCTCAAAAAGAGTTGAATATGGATGCGTTCCAAGAATTGAACCAAAATCCAATGTTCGCAAGTATTGCAGTATACAACCGTCGTGCGGCTTATGCTGAACAAGTACCAAAAATGATTGACGATGCAATCCGTACTGCTATCTCTAAACGCGGTGTATCGGTAATCGAACTACCTGGTGATTTCGGTTACCACGAAATCGATAACGATGCATTCTACTCTTCAGGTCACAGCTACCGTGATTATGTATCCCCAGCACTTAACGAAGCGGATGTTGACGCTGCAGTTGAATTATTAAACAATGCTAAACGTCCTGCGATTTATGCGGGTGTTGGAACGATGGGACACGGTCCAGCTGTTCAAGAATTATCTCGTAAACTTAAAGCGCCAGTCATTACAACTGGTAAAAACTTTGAAACTTTTGAGTATGATTTTGAAGCGTTGACTGGTTCAACATACCGTGTAGGTTGGAAACCAGCTAACGAAACAGTTAAAGAAGCAGATACAATTTTATTCGTTGGATCAAACTTCCCGTTTGCTGAAATTGAAGGTACGTTCTCAAACACTGAAACCTTCATCCAAATTGATAACAACCCAACAATGCTTGGTAAACGTCACAATGCAGATGTTGCGATTCTTGGAGATGCAGGCGAAGCAGTTCACTCATTACTTGAAAAAGTAACAGCTGTTCCAGAATCAGCTTGGTGGAATGCTAACTTGAAAAATATTCAAAACTGGCGTGACTACATGACTAAGTTGGAAACAAAAGAAAGTGGCGCGTTACAACTTTATCAAGTATACAATGCAATCAACAAATACGCTGATGAAGATGCAATTTATTCAATCGATGTTGGGAACTCTACTCAAACATCTATCCGTCACTTACACATGACACCTAAAAATATGTGGAGAACTTCTCCATTATTTGCGACTATGGGAATCGGACTTCCTGGTGGTATTGGTGCTAAGAATGTATATCCTGATCGTCAAGTCTTTAACATCATGGGTGATGGTGCGTTTTCAATGAACTATCAAGATATTGTCACTAACGTACGTTACAACATGCCTGTTATCAACATCGTATTCACGAACACTGAATATGCATTTATCAAGAACAAATATGAAGATACAAATACAAATACTTTCGGTACTGATTTTACTGATGTAGACTACGCGAAAATTGGGGAAGCTCAAGGTGCAGTTGGTTTCACAGTAAGCCGTATTGAAGATATGGACCAAGTAATGGCTGATGCTGTTAAAGCTTATAAAGAAGGCAAAACAGTCGTTGTAGATTGTAAAATTACAAAAGACCGTCCAATTCCAGTTGAGACACTGAAATTAGACTCAACATTGTATAGTGAAGAAGTAATTAACGATTATAAAGCGAAATATGAAGCTGAAGAATTAGTACCATTCAGTGAATTCTTAAAAGCTGAAGGTCTTGAATCTAAAGTAGCTAAGTAATTTTTGACTTATAACGTATCGCTTAATATTAAAAGACTGAAATAGAAGTCTTTTGAAGATCCTAAATTACAGAGAATCCCTAAAAGAGTTGTACTTGTACAATCCTTTTAGGGGTTTTTCTTATTTTACTGGGGCTTTCGGATCATCCTCATATTTTTGTTGACTTTACTTCGAGATATCTTTACTATTCAATTAAAGATAAAATGAATCTATAATTAAAGGGTGACGGTTATGAAGTTCTCTAAAGCGACGAACTATGCGCTACATTCTATGGTCCACTTAGCTATGGATAATACGAATGAAGCGGTGGGGGTTGATACACTAGCACAGCGCCAGAAATTATCTCCAACATATTTATCAAAGATTTTAACAAAACTATCTAAAGCCGGTTTGATCGAATCGACTCCTGGAGTGAAAGGTGGTTATCGTTTAGTAAGGTCACCTGAGAACTGTTCATTTTTGGACGTAATTCAAGCTACAGAAGGATATGAATCTTTACTTAATTGCACAATGTCACATGACGGAAAATGGAGTCAAACGTGTTTAATTGAGCGTACAATGTCAGAAGTAGAAGATAAAATGAAAGAAGAATTAGCGAGCAAAACAATCGCAGGAATTCTTTCACAAATGCCTGAAAAAAATTAGTAAATCACTAATTTTTACTTTAATTATAGATATTAAAGGTCTTTAATAGATTTGATAGGGAGAGGTTAATATGTTAGATGTTGTAGTAATTGGTGGAGGTCCAGCAGGAATGAGTGCAGCACTAGTTGCTGGAAGAGGTAGGAAGCAAGTTTTACTAATTGATGAAGAACAACCTAGAAATAGAGTGACTCAAGAATCCCATGCTTTTTTGACAAGAGACGGTGTGTCACCTGAACAGTTTAGAGAAAAAGGAAGAAGAGATTTGTCGAGATATCCAACAATCAAAGTAGAAAATACTAAAATTATATCCATTAATCCTAAACCTGATCATTCCTTTGAACTTACAAAATTATCTGGTGAAATTGTGATGACGCAATCAATCGTATTAGCAACAGGATTCAAAGAAACGTTACCAGTTGTTAACAATATTGAAGCTTATTATGGGAAAAGTCTTTTCTCTTGTCCATTTTGTGATGGCTGGGAAATGAAAGACCAATCACTGATTTTGATTATTGACTCAAAAGAAGGCGCTCATCTACCGATATTACTTAAAAACTGGACAGATGACTTAATCGTTGCAACGAACGGTGTAGACATTTTTGACCATCAGCAGAAAAAGGCATTAGAATTGAACCAGATTTTACTGATTGAAAAAGAAGTTGCAGAGCTTAGAGGCGACAATGGTCTATTACAAAGTGTTGTCTTTGAAGACGGAGAAGAAATCAATAGAACGGGCGGATTTTGTACACCAACAATGGATAGAAACTTCCCTTTTATTAAACAGTTAGGTATCGAAGTCAGCGAGACAGGATTTGTAGTAACAGATACTATGGGACACACCAATATAAAAGGAGTCTATGCCGCAGGAGAAATCACTGGACCTTCTCAGTTGATTGTATCCGCTAGTCAAGGGCACATGGCTGGAATAGGCATCATAGCAGATTCAAGCGCAGCCTCTTACAAAAAAACAAAATAAAAGGAGAACCTAATGGGACATATTGAAGCATTCGATAAAATGGCAGCCACTTATGATACACCTGATAGAAAAATAGTGGCTAAACACTCTGCAGAAGCAATTCATCGACTATTGAATCAAAAAACATCTAAAACAGCAATTGATTTTGGCTGCGGAACAGGATTACTAAGCCTAGAGTTATCAAAAGATTTTGAATCGATATTAATGATTGATTCATCAGCTGAAATGATTAACGTAGTAGAAAAGAAGATCAAAGATCCGTCATTTAGTCATTTAACTACAAAATACTTGAATATCGAAACAAACCATGTACTTCCCCAAAAAGTAGATACAATTTTTATGTCCTTAGTCTTACACCATATCGCTGATCGAGAAAGCCTATTAGTGAAACTATCTGACGCAATTTATTCAGGTGGACAATTGATGATTATTGAGATGGAAAGAAGCGAAGGTTCAAGTCGCCATCATCAAACATGTTCTCAAACAGAACTCGTAGAAAAACTTCCCGATTACAAGTTCAAAAATATTTATACGGAAACTTTTTATCAAACTGTTAACGAAAACGGAGGAAACTCTATTTCTCTTTATATTATTAGTGCTGAGAAAGTGTAACTTCTGACTGATTTCTAATAGAGTCAAATACTTAAAAGGATGATAGCATCAAATCATCCTTTTAAGCTTTTTTGTGCGCGATGAAAAACCGTTTCAACAATTAAACTGGTATAATGTGGACTAGAAGAATATACATAGGAGGGACTTAAACGATGCAGAAAACTTTTGATTATAAACTGAATATGATCAAGTGGATTGGGATCATCACAATGACAATAGACCACGCTGGCGCTTTTCTTTTCCCTCAATATTTATGGTTAAGATTAATTGGACGAATCGCTTTTCCTTGTTTTTTATATAGCACAGTAGAAGGAACCTTGCGAACCAGAGATTATAAAAAGTACATCACAAGATTATTACTGCTAGGGGTTATCTCTATGCCGATTACGCCTAATACCATTAATGTTGTATTTTTATTAGCCGTCTTCTCACTTTCCATAAAGTATCAACGGTATTTTTTAGTGTTTTTATTACTAAGCGTACCAACTGAGTACAGTGTGTATGGATTTTTGTTTGGCTGGAGTATTTACTGGATAAAAGAACATAATGTAGTGCAAGGCATAGTGGCTGCTGGAATTGTCCAGTTTATTATAGGGATTTCTTTACAAGCTTATTCTGTACTGTCTATTCCACTATTTTTATCAGAAAAGGCCATCAAGTTGCCTAGATTACCCAAATATTTTTTCTATTGGTATTACCCATTACATCAAGTTACCCTTATCCTCTTATCCATGTGGATGATTTACTAGAAAGGAATAAAATGATATGTCAAAATTATTAGTAGTCGGCAGTATATCAACGGACTTTGTCGTAGAAACAAAAAGAGAGCCCAAAGTAGGTGAAACGATTTTTGGGGAAACTTTTCAAACCAATTTTGGAGGTAAAGGCGCTAATCAGGCAGTTGCAGCTGCTAAACTAGGAGCTGAAGTAGAAATGTTTGGATCTGTTGGTTCAGATGAGTTTGGAAAAAGACTTTTGAACAACCTGAAATGTAATGGTATCGGAGTCGACCACGTGCAAATCGTTAAGGAATCTCCATCAGGGTCGGCAGTTATAACCGTAATGAATGGAAATAACACGATTATTTATGTAGCAGGAGCAAATGATGCCTATACGGTTGAATGTCTATTTCAAAATCAACAACAACTAGATATGCTGAAACAAAGGGATATGGTCATAGTCCAAAATGAATTACCACAAGCTACGATTGAAAAATTGATTAATCAAAGCTATCAAAATCGTATCCCTGTATTGTACAACCCAGCTCCGGCTAGAAAGCTACCAGAGAATTTGATGGAATTCATTACTTTCCTGACACCAAATGAAACAGAATTTCAAGAAATGTTTCCTGGACAGTCAATAAGCGAGATGATTAAGAAATATCCCAATAAGCTGATCGTTACGCTGGGACAAAACGGAGCACAATTTCATGATGGAAATAAAATCATAACAGTGCCTGCGGTCGAAATAGAACATGTAGTGGATACTACTGGAGCCGGAGATACGTTTAATGGAGCCTTTGCAGTAGCGTATATGGAGGGTCGGACAGTAGAAGAGTGTGTACGATTTGCAAATAAAGCCGCCGCGATTTCAATACAGAAGCCAGGGGCACAAAACGGCATGCCTACTAAAGAAGAGATTAAAAAACTTTTGTAACATATTGAATTATAGGGACTAAATAAAAAATTATAACAAGGTTTATTTTCTGACATCCGTGAGCAAATGATATGACATAAAATAGAAAAGATAGTAAACTTGAAGTTACGTAAAGACATAAAATGAACGAACACCTTACTATTAGACACTGTATGCATTCATTGGAGGAGTCAAGATCAACATGAACATGAACCTAACTGACCTATTGACCTCGGTAGAGATCGACTCTAGCCGTCCAGCTCAGCTTGAAACAGAAAAAAACGATATTCACATTGAGAAAATAGCTTATCATTCAAAAGAAGTAAAGCCACAGACACTATTTGTCTGTATAAAAGGGCACCAAGCAGATGGTCATCAGTATGCAAGAGATGCCGTAAAAAAAGGCGCAAAAGTCGTAATTGTCGAACAGTTTCTTGAAGACTTAGATGTACTACAGATTAAAGTTAAAGATAGCCGTGAAGCATTAGCGATTATATCCAGCAATTTTTTTGGGAATCCATCTAAATCTTTAAGTATATTTGGGATTACAGCGACCAATGGTAAAACAACGATTACTTATATGACAGAAGAAATCTTTAAAGCACAACAGCTGAAATCGGGTCTGATCGGAACAATTTTAGTGAAAATGGATAAAGAGATTGAAATGAGTCGGCTAACAACGCCTGAATCCTATGATTTGCAGCAGCATTTTGCAAAGATGAGAGACCGTCAAATTTCCCATGTATCTATGGAAGTTTCATCTTCAGCGCTTGAACTGAAGCGAGTTTATAATACTGAGTTTGATGTAGTGGCATTTATGAACATCAGCCCCGAACATATTCGACTGCATGAATCTTTTGATGCGTATTTTAATGCGAAAGCTGCCTTAATCAGAGAGGCTTCTGAGCAAAGCACAGCTATTTTAAATATTGATGAACCCTTACTGGTCCCTTTAGAAAAACAAACGAAAGCACAAGTGGTAACATTTGGAGTTGAAAATCAATCGGGTACAATCACAGTTTCAGATCTCAGCTTTGTCTCTGGAAAGCCTAAATTCAAAGTGAATATTATGAAATCTTTTACTTCTTTAACGGGGAAAGAAATTGATAAGATGAGTTTCGATTTGGAGATGTCGGTTCAAGGATACCATTCTATTTTTAATGCACTGACGGCGGTCGTTACAGGACTAGTCAACGATATACCCGTTGATGTGATTCAAATAGGTATCAAAAATTTCACGGGCGTCGAAAGACGTTTTCAAATGCTTTATGACGAGGAATTTAAAGTCATAGATGATTTGTTATTAAACCAAAATAATATTGATTCATGTATGGAAACCATTAGTCATCTAGACTACAACAACTTGCATCTTGTGCATGCAATCCGAGGAAGCAATGGCCCAGAACATAGTACAGAAATTGCGACTTCTTTGGTAGAATGGTTTAATAAAATGAAAGTCAGCAAAATCATTCTGACGACGGCACCTTCGCATGTAGAAAAAAAAGATAAAGTATCAGAAGAGGAATTGGATGCCTTCTTAAAAGTAATGAAACAAAATAACATTGATATTACATTTTATGAAGAATTGGACGAAACGTTACGCTTCGGTGTTGAACAAGTGAAACCAGATGACATTTTATTAATTTCTGGGGCACATTCAATGGATCAAGGCGCAAGAAAAACGCTTGAACTACTAAAAGAAATACATCCCAATGTAGACCGCGAAGCAATTAATCAAGTCCTCGATCGTAAATTGATCGGCATGGATCCTGAGGATGTTACTAAGAAACTTCTACAATATAGTTCTGAACGAGAAAATAGCTAGATACACAAAATAAGCCTAATCTACGTAAATTGTAGATTAGGCTTATTTTTTACTTATCTTCTTTTTCTTTTTTTGAATAACTGAATGCGCCAAAGGCTGAACCAAACGTTATGCCAAGCGCGATTCCAATGGCCAAGTTGTCCGTTAGTATACCAAGTGCAGTACCAATTGCTAAACCAATACCGAGATACGAGCCAGCCTCGGTAGCGTTCTTCTTGTTAGTATCTTCATCTTTATCTGGTTTTTGGTCATTAACGCTCACTACATCTAACCTCCTTCAACTCTTGTTTTAAGAACAGTCACGATTATAATAATTGAAGTATAGAATAAGAATAGATGAAAGTAAATTGAAAGAGTAAAGAGAATTTTTCTGAGACAAATATGGTATCATTCATTTTATAATAAATAGAAGAGAGAGGCATATATGGACGCATTGATTAGCAAATTACAAAAACGGAAATCAACTTTGAGTAATTTAGAAAACCAAGTACTTGAATATATTCTTGCAAATCCAAAAGAAGTCTCTGAAAGTACTATTGAGCAATTAGCAGAGACGCTGTTCATTTCTACAGCTACAATCTCTAGAACAGCTAAACACTTAGGGTTTAAAGGGTTTCAAGAATTGAAATACGCTATATTGAATTATTATGATGTCGAGCGGGGAGAACAGAATACTACTAAGCTAGCAAAGGAAGCTACTGTATTTGGAGGTAATATATCAAAGCAAATTGAAAAGTCATTTGAATCTTTAAGCGAAAGTCAGGTAGACGAAATTGTTTCAATTCTGCTCCAGACCAATACGATTGAGGTAGTTGGCGTAGGAGGAAGCTTACCAGCTTGTATAGATGTATCAAAAAAATTAATGGCTTTGGGTAAAAAAGCGACAGCTCGAACAGACTGGGATGAACTTAGAGCAATATCCAAATCTTTGAACAAAAATGATTTAGCAATATTAGTTAGTTTAAGTGGAGAGACAATTCACATTATTGAGTACGCAACAAACTATATGGAAAGAGGTGTTCCAATCATTGCTGTAGTAGGTGTCTCAGACAGCACTCTAGAAAAAATTGCCACATATACTTTAAAAGCTTTTGTGGAGCCAGTGTACTTTCAAGATGTAGATCTAAGTTCTAGAGCTGCCTTGAACAGTATATTAGATTTCATATTAATTAGAATGGCTGAAGAAAAAAAGTGAAACTTGTAAAGCTATACAAAAAGCTGTAAGGAAATACAGAATAATGTAAGCGGTAGCAATTACGGTGTTATCCCCTTATACTTCAAGAGTAGGCACAATAAGAAGTAAAGGAAGGGATAAATGATGGATAACAAGAAAAAAGTGAGCTTCTGGGAATTTTTTCAAGGATTAGGAAAGACTTTTATGTTGCCGGTAGCTCTACTAGCATTTATGGGATTGTTGTTAGGGATTGGGAGTTCTTTTTCAACAGAGTCGACTATTGAAGCTTTGCCATTTTTAGGAAATCCTATTTTACAGATATTATTCAGATTTATGTCGACTATTGGTTCGTTTGCTTTTAGTTATTTACCAGTTATGTTTGCTATGGCCATTCCGTTAGGCTTAGTTAGAAAAGAAAAAGGAATTGCTGCTTTTTCTGGCTTTGTCGGCTATACAATTATGAATTTAGCAATTAATTTCTATTTAACAGAGAATAATGCCTTAGCTGATCCAGAAGCGCTTAGAGAAGCCGGTCAGGGAATGGTATTTGGTATTCAAACGATTGAAATGGGCGTCTTAGGAGGCATTATTGCGGGATTAATCGTTTATCAACTCCACAAGCGGTTCTATAAAGTGCAATTGCCAGATAGCTTCTCTTTCTTCTCAGGGGTAAGATTTGTTCCAATCGTTACGTCTCTAGTCCTAGCCATTGTGGGATTGATTATACCAATTATTTGGCCAATCTTTGCAGTGGTTATAACAGGTATAGGTACGTTGATACAGAGTGCCGGGATTTTTGGACCTTTTTTATTTGGAGCAGGAGAGCGACTTTTACTTCCTTTTGGACTGCATCATATTCTTGTAGCGATGGTTAGATTCACAGAAGCAGGAGGATCAGCGATCATTGATGGGAATCAAGTATTTGGTGCTTTAAATATTTTTTATGCTGAATTGCAACAAGGACTACCAATATCTGGGGATGCTACAGCTTTCTTATCTCAAGGTAAAATGCCTACTTTCATTTTTGGTTTACCTGCAGCAGCACTAGCTATGTATCATGTAGCGACTCCTGAAAATAGGCATAAAATAAAAGGCTTATTAATATCAGGAGTAGTTGCAACAGCTGTTACAGGAATTACGGAGCCTGTTGAATTTCTTTTTCTATTTGTCAGTCCGCTCCTATGGATCTTTCACGTGATTATGACAGGTTTAGGGTTTATGGTAATGCCATTAGTTGGAGTTGTTATCGGGAATACAGATGGTGGATTGTTAGATTTCTTGATTTTTGGAATTATGCAAGGTAGCTACACAAGATGGTGGATGGTCATTGTTATTGGAGCTATGTGGTTTACAATTTATTACTTTGTATTTAAAACAGTTATTCTAAAATTTAACTTGAAAACACCAGGAAGAGAAAAGTTAACAACAGATACTGACTACACTGAGGAAGAAGTCAGTTATTCAAAAAAAGGGCATTACGATATAAACGGTATGATTAATGCGCTCGGGGGTTCTGAAAATATTGAAGTGGTTGACAATTGTATCACTCGATTAAGATTAGTTTTAAAAAATGGAAAAATCGTTAATGACGATAGACTGAAGGAGTTAGGTGCATTAGGGGTCATTCACTTAGGAGAAAATAATGTACAGGTCATTATAGGAACTAAAGTAACCAGTGTTAGAAATGAATTGGATACATTACTGTATGGATAGGTTGTGAGAAGAAATGGATTTCAACCAAGTTATTGATCGCAGAGGAACACATTGTACTCAATGGGACTATGTCGAAGATCGATTCGGAGAGAAAGATTTATTACCATTTACGATTTCAGATACAGATTTCGCTTTGCCACACCAAGTTATTCATGCACTTTCTGAAAGGCTGAATCATGGTGTTTTTGGTTACACACGCTGGAATCATGACGATTTCAAAGAAGCTGTAGAAAATTGGTATATAAATCGATTTGGATTCAAGATAAATAAAGAATGGATACAATATAGTCCGTCTGTCATATATAGTGTTTCAGCTTTAATCAAAATGCATTCAAAAAAAGGAGAAGGTGTAATTGTCCAAACACCTGCTTATGATGCATTTTTTAAAACAATAAAAGGAAATGAGCGGAAGCTTGTTGAAAATCAATTACTGTATAAAGAAGGAGAATATCAAATTGATTTTGATGATCTTGAGGAAAAACTATCGAATAAAAGCAATAAGATTTTACTTTTTTGTTCACCACATAATCCTACGGGACGTGTCTGGAGTGAAAAGGAGCTAACAACTTTAATTCATCTTTGTAGAAAGAATGATGTTTTTATTATATCTGATGAGATTCACATGGATGTCGTTAGAAAGGGATTAAAGCACAATCCACTTTTGAAATTTGGTGAAGATCAAGTGGCTATAGTTACATCAGGTTCTAAAACCTTTAATTTTCCAGGGCTCATTTTTTCTTATACACTCATTCCGAACGAGTATGATCGCGAAATGTTTTTAGACCAACTAAAAGATCAAGATGGTTTATCTTCGGCGAGTATACTAGGTTTGGAAGCTACAATAACAGCATACAATGAGTGTGGAAGTTGGGTGGAAGAATTAAATAATTATATTGATCAAAATAGTTATTACGTTAAAAGAAGACTAGAATTAGCTTTTCCTGCGATAAAAATTATTGAATCAGAGTCTACTTATCTGATGTGGTTAGATATGACAGCTTATCCCGAACAGATGAACGAGATACAAAACAGATTAAGGAGTATTGGTAAAGTAGCGATTATGGACGGTGGAATATATGGAGGGAACGGGAAACATTTTTTAAGATTAAATATAGGTTGCCCAAGTTCAAAGTTGGAAAAAGGCTTAGAACGATTGGTCACTAGTTTAAGCTAAATCATTTAGGAAAGAGTCTAACTATCCAAACTTTAGGGTAGTTAGACTTTTTCGTATAAAATTATAGCGATTGTATCTATTGAAATACAAGTATGCGTGTTAAGATAAATAAAAGTATTGCATATACCGAAGGAGAATACATATGAAGAAAATCTACTTAGGCGGCCCCCTTTTTAGTGAAATGGAAGCTAAATACAACAAACAATTAGCAACTGAAATGAGAAAGGCATTTAATATCGAGGTATATAATCCTGTTGAAAATGAAGCCATTAATGATAAGTCAGGTTACGCAGATAGCATCATGATCGCAGAAGGTGATAATGCACATCTTGAGGCTTCAGACATCTTAGTAGCTTTACTAGATGGCCCGGTCATTGATCCAGGCCTCGCAGCAGAAATTGGCTACTTCTATTCAATGAACAAACCGATTATTGGATTGTACACGGACTCTAGACAAGGAAGTTTCGGTAATCAACAAAAACTAGATGCAGTCGACGAAGTTGCAGAGTCTCAATTTTCTTATGTAAATCTGTATATCGTTGGACTCATCAAGAAACGTGGTAAAATCGTACAGTCGAAAAAAGATCTATTAGACGTTTTAAAAATAAATTTAAACGAGTTAGATGCTTAGAAAGGAAGATATGTTCAATAAATCAAATGATTTCATCTACAAAAAATGTCTTTTTCCGCTATTTGCTGCATTGATTGGTTCTATCTGGATATATGTAGTAGATACAAATGACCATTTTCTTAATATAAGCATAGTAATCATTGCGATAGTCCTGTTTGTTTATGCGTTATTTAATATCAAAAAAGTGGTCAATGATCAGATGTTTAAGAAATTGATTCTCTATATTTTGATTTTCACTTTAGTATTTCAAGTATCGATTCATGCGATCTCAGTTGTTTTTCAAGGTATCGTTGCGCTCGTAATGGCTGTTATTTTACTCATAGGGTTTTGGGAAATAGTGACTTCTTAAAATAAGTTAAAAGATCAAACTTACTATTTGACCTTTCTTGACCTTTGGAGTACAATATCAATAGTTTCACGAAATTAAGTAAACATGATAAAATAAGTTTGACAGAATTAGAGGAGGACAATAAAAATGAATTTAGTACCAACAGTTATTGAGCAATCACCACGTGGTGAACGTGCTTATGATATTTACTCTCGTTTATTGAAAGACCGTATTATTATGCTTGGCGGACCAATTGATGATCAAGTTGCCAACTCAGTCATTGCCCAATTATTATTCTTGGACGCACAAGACCCTGAGAAAGATATCTATCTATATATCAACTCTCCAGGTGGTAGTGTTACAGCAGGACTAGCAATTTACGATACAATGAACTTCATCAAATCTGACGTTCAGACTATCGCAATCGGATTAGCTGCTTCAATGGGGAGCTTCTTACTTGCAGCAGGTCAAAAAGGGAAACGTTTTGCACTTCCAAATGCAGAAATTATGATTCACCAACCACTAGGTGGCGCTCAAGGACAAGCAACTGAAATTGAAATTGCTGCTAAACACATCTTAAGAACACGTTCAAGATTAAATGATATTTTAGTTGAACGTACTGGACAACCTCTAGAAGTGATTGAGCGAGACACAGATCGCGATAACTTCATGATGGCTGAAGATGCTAAAAATTATGGTTTGGTTGACCAAATCATGGATAGCGCTGCTGACTTAAACAAATAATTTTAAAATTTTAATAGAAACGAGGACATCCAAAACAGGATGTCCTTTTTTGTACATAGGAAACTAAAAAAAGGAAATCTAGTTATTCTGGTCTTACTTCTGATATACAAAGTAAGATTCAATAAACTGGTATAATACAACCGTTTGGCTGGTTATCTAAGACATCTAGCGTTATACTGTACGGGTAAGAATGAAGAAAAGGAGAGATGTTATTGGATACTTCAACGATCAAGGCATCAGAAGTGACGACTGAAGGCGGTATACACATTGGGGATAAGAATGCTCCAATCAAAATCGTAGAATTTATGAATTTAAGATGTCCGTTTTGTAAGCAATGGTGGGAAGAGTCTGCTCCTGTACTCGATAAATATGTATCAGAAGGAAAAGTAGAACGAATTGTTAAACTCTTTGACAAGGAAAAACCAAGCTTGAAAAGAGGAAATGTTATTCATCATCACTTAGATTATACAGCTGGGGAAAAAGTAAAAGAAGATATTTCCTACTTCCTATCACGCCAAGACGAATGGGGTAATCTTGAAGAGAATGATATCGTGGACTATGCTAACCTCAGAAGAGGTTTAAACAAGCAGACAAGTGAAAAAGAAGCTGAGCAGGTGATTGCTGAAGCTAAAAGAGCTAATGTAACACTAGTTCCTTCTGTCTTTATTGAAGACTACATTTTCGATGAGCATATTACAAATGAAGAGCTAATAGAAATCATTGAAACAAAATTAAATCGTGGAAACATTGACCAGTAAGTTTTCGTAAATAGTGGACAAAAAACGTCCCTCTAATTTGATATTATGGGTTGAAAATTGCCCCGCATCTTGTTAAACTAAATATGCAATCAGATAAGAAGTGTTCACAAGATCGCGAGCAGTTGAAATCTTTTGTCAACTATGAAAAAAGATTTCGATATTATGCAGTTTAAACGCTGGCACTTTTTCGCTGCGAACCTTTGCGCTTTCGGTCGAGATGATATTCTCAGTTGAATACGCGTAAAAGTAGTCGAGAGAGAGGGTCTAGGATGCTGTCAGTTATTGAAAAAGTTGCACCCGATATGTTTCAAACGCTGAAGAGAAGATATCATATCTTAAAGCAAATCCAAAAATCCAGTCCAATCGGAAGAAGATCTCTTGCAGGAAGACTAGGATTTACTGAACGTGTTTTGAGAAGCGAAGTTGATATATTACGGAACCAAGGATTGATAGACATATCTTCTGCGGGAATGGAATGTACGTCTACAGGATTAGAAGTTTTTCGTCAGCTTGAACGTATGATGGGGCATCATGTCAGATCAAAAGACCAGGAAACAATATTGGCGAACAGATTGAGAATCAGCCATTGTGTGATTGTACCTGGAAACTCAGACGAAGACCCCGCGATATTAGAAGATATTGGTTTAGCTGCGGTTAAAGCACTGGACTTTCTTCTTCCAGAAGGAAAAAACGTTGTTGCAGTAATGGGTGGAACGACAATGGTCGAAGTTGCCCACGCAATGGACGAAAAGTTTGGTGAGAAAAGGCAGTTGCTGTTTGTACCTGCACGCGGTGGGCTCGGAGAATCAGTTGATATCCAAGCTAACGTGATCGCAGAAACAATGGCTCGAAAATCCGGTGGAAAAAGTAGAGCGTTATATGCTCCTGAACATGTCCGTTCTGATACGTATTCATTACTATCAGAGGAGCCAGAAATTAAAGAAACACTTCAATTAGTTGAAAATGCTTCCTTAGTCTTGTACAGTATAGGTAGTGCTTTCGAAATGGCAGAAAGACGAGGCATGAATAGAGAGACGCTTCAATTACTGAAAAATCAGAACGCTGTAGCAGAAGCATTTGGAGAATTCGTTAACCCTGAAGGAGAGATTGTTTACAAACTCTCTCGTATTGGCTTGCAATCAAGTCAAATGGGACGTATTCCACATGTGGTCGCAGTAGCTGGTGGCAGAAATAAAGCCAAGGCAATTGAGTCTTACGTAAAAACTGTCCCTCCTCACACATGGTTAGTGACGGATGAGGCAGCCGCAAACGAGATTTTAAATGGGGGCAACCCTTTAAAAAATTAGAAATAAAAATTCCAAGGAGGAAATCATTAATGGCAAAGAAAGTAGCAATTAACGGATTCGGACGTATTGGACGCTTAGCACTTCGTCGTATTTTAGAGGCAGATACAGGACTAGAAGTTGTGGCAATTAACGACTTAACGGATAATAATGATCTAGCTTATTTATTGAAGTATGACACTGCACAAGGCAGATTCCCGCATGAAGTAGAAGCGAAGGAAGATGCAATAACTGTCGCAGGAAAAGAGATTAAAGCTTACGCTGAAAAAGATGCTAGCCAATTGCCATGGGGTGACCTCGGTATTGATATCGTCTTGGAATGTACAGGATTTTACACTTCACCAGAAAAATCTCAAGCACATATTGATGCTGGAGCTAAGCGCGTGTTGATTTCAGCACCAGCTAAAGGTGATCTTAAGACAATCGTATTCGGTGTTAATCACGAATCAATAGAATCAGATGATAAAATCGTCTCAGCAGCTTCATGTACGACTAACTGCTTGGCACCGATGGTTAATGTATTGAATAAAGAATTTGGACTTGACCACGGATTAATGAGTACAGTACATGCATATACTTCAACGCAAACACTGCAAGATTCACCAGGCGGACGTAAAAGTCGTGCTGGAGCTCAAAATGCCATTCCTGCTTCAACAGGTGCTGCTAAAGCAGTAGGTAAAGTTATACCTGAAGTTGATGGGAAAGTAGACGGAACTGCTGTAAGAATTCCAGTTGTAACGGGATCTATGGTTGAGTTATACTCTGTTTTGGATAAAGAAGTATCAGTTGAACAGGTTAATGCAGCAATGAAAGATTATGCTTCAGATGCTTATCTATATAATGAAGACGAGATTGTTTCCTCTGACATTATTGGTATCCCTGCTGGTTCTGTATTCGATGCTACTCAAACTAAAATCATCGAAGGTAATTCAGGACAACTGGTTAAAACTGTCGCTTGGTACGACAATGAATATGGTTTCACTGGTAACATGGTGAGAACATTAGATTACATGGCTAACTTATAATAAGTCGGTCTATCATAACGTGTTTAAGACTTAATTGATTGGTTTCGATTAAGATTTAAAATAAAAAATTTTGATTTTCACAGGAGGAAATCGTATTATGTCAGTAAAAGTAGCTATTAACGGATTTGGACGTATTGGACGTTTAGCATTCCGTCGTATTAACGAAGTAGAAGGTTTGGAAGTTGTTGCAGTAAACGACTTAACAGATCCTAACATGTTGGTTCACTTGCTTAAATATGATACAACTCAAGGACGTTTCAACGGAGAAGTAACTGTTGGAGACAACAGCTTCACTGCAAATGGTCGTGAAGTTAAAGTATTAAGCGAACGTAATCCAGAAGATCTTCCATGGGGAGACCTTGGAGTAGATATCGTTCTTGAATGTACTGGATTCTTCACTACTCAAGAAAAAGCAGAATTACACCTTAAAGCTGGAGCGAAACGTGTTGTTGTTTCTGCACCTGCAACTGGTGACATCAAAACTGTTGTTTTCAACACTAACCACGAAGTTTTAGATGGTTCTGAAACTGTAATTTCTGGTGCTTCATGTACGACTAACTGCTTGGCTCCGATGGCTAAAGTATTAAACGACAAGTTTGGAATCGAAACTGGTTTAATGACTACTATCCACGCTTACACTGGAGATCAAATGACTCTTGATGGACCACACCCTAAAGGTGACTTCCGTCGTGCTCGTGCAGCTGCAGCAAACATCGTACCAAACTCTACTGGTGCTGCTAAAGCAATCGGTGAAGTATTACCTGAACTTAAAGGTGTATTAGATGGATCAGCTCAACGTGTACCTGTAGCAGCTGGATCATTAACTGAATTACAAGTTCTTCTTTCTAAAGAAGTTACTGCTGAAGAAGTTAACGCAGCAATGGCAGAAGCAGCTAACGAGTCTTACGGTTACACTGAAGACCCAATCGTTTCTTCTGATATCTTAGGAATGACTTTTGGTTCATTATTCGATGCAACTCAAACCAAAGTAATTTCTGCAAACGGAAAACAAATGGTTAAAACTGTTGCTTGGTATGATAACGAAATGTCATACACTGCACAATTAGTTCGTACTCTTGAATACTTCGCTTCTCTATAATAAGAAGTTAAAATTCAAATAGTAAACTGATTTTTAATCAAACAGAACAAGAATGAATAAGCGGGGGAGCTCTCACTCTATGCGGTAGACTATGTAAGAAACGGGTTAACGATTACAATCGTTTTAGCACGGATTCTTTTCAGATCTCTATCAGCTAGAGTATCGCGCTTCCCCGTTTTTTATTTTGTAAAAAGATTGGTTCATATTTCTTTTATTGACGTAATTACGAAACTTTTAACTCTTATTTTAAATATTAATGAACGACAAAATCTTGTATTAAAGGAAGGTAGAGTAACGATGCCTAAGAAAACTGTAAAAGATTTAGATCTTAAAGGAAAAAAAGTATTGGTTCGTGCTGACTTTAACGTACCAATGAAAGACGGTAAAATCTCTAACGATAACCGTATCCAAGCAGCACTTCCAACGATTCAATACGTACTTGAACAAGGCGGAAAAGCAATTGTATTTTCTCACCTTGGACGTGTTAAAACGGAAGAAGACAAAGCTGGTTTATCTTTAGCACCTGTTGCTGAGCGTTTAGGCGAATTGTTGAAAAAAGATGTAACATTCGTAGCTCAAACTCGTGGAGAAGAACTAGAAACTGCTGTAAACAATTTATCTGACGGCGACGTTTTGATGTTTGAAAACACTCGTTTTGAAGACGTTGACGGCAAAAAAGAAAGTAAAAATGATCCTGAATTAGGTAAATACTGGGCAAGTCTTGGCGATGTATTCGTAAACGATGCATTCGGTACAGCTCACCGTGCACACGCATCTAACGTAGGAATCGCTTCTAACGTTGAATCGGCAGCTGGTTTCTTAGTAGAAAAAGAAATCAACTTTATTGGTGGAGCTGTTGATGAACCGAAACGTCCTTTCGTAGCGATTTTAGGTGGAGCAAAAGTTTCAGATAAAATCGGCGTAATCGAAAACTTACTGTCTAAAGCAGATAAAGTATTAATCGGTGGCGGAATGACTTACACTTTCTACGAAGCATTAGGAAAAGGTATCGGAAGCTCACTTCTTGAAGCAGACAAAGTATCACTTGCTAAAGAATTGATTGAAAAAGCTGGCGACAAATTAGTTCTTCCAGTGGATTCTGTAGTTGCTTCTGAATTTTCAAATGATGTACCTACTGAAATAGTTGAAGGAGACGTTCCTGAAGGTAAAATGGGGCTTGATGTTGGACCTAAGACTGTTGAATTATTCGCTAAAGAATTAGAAGGCGCTAAAACAGTTGTATGGAACGGACCAATGGGCGTTTTCGAAATGTCTAACTTTGCAAAAGGAACAAGCGATATCTGTGAAGTGTTAGCTAAATTAGAAGATGCTACGACCATTATTGGTGGTGGAGATTCTGCAACTGCTGCACAACAACTTGGATTCGAAGACGACTTCAGCCACATCTCTACTGGTGGTGGAGCAAGTCTAGAATATCTTGAAGGTAAAGAATTGCCAGGAATCGCTGCAATCTCAGATAAATAAATCTATTTAAAAATACGTTAAAAACCTGTAAACTATAGAGTGTAGTCAGGCGGTACTGAAGTGCCGCTTTGATCTCTGTAGAAAACAAATAATATAATCGAAAGAAGGAATAGAATTATGCGTAAACCAATTATTGCTGGTAACTGGAAGATGAACAAAACGGCAGCTGAAGCTGCGTCATTCATTGAAGAGGTTAAAAATAATATCCCTTCTTCTGATAAAGTAGATGCTGTTATCGGAGCACCTAACCTTTATACTCAAGCATTGCTTGACATGACTGCTGGAACTGAACTTAAAATTGCTGCTCAAAACTGCTACTTCGAAGACGAAGGTGCATTCACTGGGGAAACTTCTCCTGCAGCACTTGCAGATTTAGGAACTCAATATGTAATCATCGGACACTCTGAACGTCGTGAGTACTTTGGCGAAACAGACCAAGATGTAAACAAAAAAGCACACGCAATCTTTAACCACGGAATGATTCCAATCATCTGTGTTGGAGAAACTCTAGAGCAGAAAGAAGCTGGCGAAACAAATGAACTTGTTTCTGGCCAAGTAACTAAAGCGTTAGAAGGATTATCTGAAGAGCAAGTTAAAAACTCTGTTATCGCTTATGAGCCAATCTGGGCAATCGGAACTGGTAAAACTGCGACTTCTGAAGAAGCGAATGAAACAATCTCTGTAGTGCGTCAAACAGTTAAAAAACTTTACAGTGACGCTGTATCAGAAGCTGTTCGTATTCAATATGGTGGTTCTGTGAAACCTGGAAACATTGCTGAATTAATGGCACAATCAGATATTGATGGTGCATTAGTTGGTGGAGCAAGTCTAGAAGCGGAGTCATTCCTACAATTATTGGAGGCGGCTAAGTAATATGAGTAAAGCACCTGTAGCGATTATCATCTTAGATGGATTTGGATGGAGACCTGACCAATACGGTAACGCAGTAGAACAAGCTGATAAGCCAAATTTTGATCGTTTCTGGAAAACTTATCCACATGCAACCCTTCAAGCTTCTGGTTTACCAGTCGGCCTTCCTGAAGGTCAAATGGGGAACTCTGAGGTAGGTCATACGAACATTGGTGCTGGACGTATTGTTTACCAAAGCATCACTCGTATCGACAAAGCCATTTCAGATGGAGAATTTCAAACAAATGAAGTATTGACTGGAGCATTTAACCACGTTAAAGAAAATGATTCAGCATTACACTTCTTTGGATTAATTTCAGATGGTGGTGTGCATAGTCACTCTCGCCATTTAACTGCATTACTTGAAACAGCAAAAGCACAAGGTATCAGCAAAGTGTTTGTTCATGCATTTACGGATGGACGCGACGTTGCACCGGATTCTGGAGCTGGATTTATTGAAGATTTACAAAACGTTATTGCAGAATTAGGTATAGGCGCAATTGCATCTGTATCTGGTCGTTTCTACGCAATGGACCGCGACACTCGTTGGCCACGTGTAGAAAAAGCATATGATGCAATCTTTAATGGTGAAGGTATAAAAGCTACTGATCCAGTAGAAGCTGTAAAAGCAAGCTACGCAAAAGATGAAATGGATGAATTTATTGTACCAACAGTCATCGAAAAAGATGGTCAGCCTGTAGCGACTGTTCAAGATAACGATGCGATTGTGTTCTTTAACTTCCGTCCTGACCGTGCTAGCCAATTGTCTCGCGCGATCACTGAACCGGATTTCAATGAATTCGACCGTAAAAATACACCGAAGAACATCAAGTTTGTGACAATGACACAATACTCTGCTGAGATGGATGCAGAAGTGATGTTCCCGCCAGTTCATTTGAAAAACGTTATTGGGGAAGTATTGTCTAATAACGGCCTGTCTCAATTGCGTATCGCCGAAACTGAAAAATATCCTCACGTTACATTCTTTATGAATGGTGGGACAAATGATGAGTTTCCTGGAGAGAACCGTATCTTGATTCCTTCTCCACAGGTTGAAACCTATGACCTGAAACCTGAAATGAGTGCGTACGAAGTAACAGACGCATTAGTAAAAGATATTGAAGACGATAAGCACGATGCGATCATCTTGAACTATGCAAATCCTGATATGGTTGGACACTCTGGTATGCTAGAACCAACCATTAAAGCGATTGAAGCAGTTGATGAGAACTTAGGTAAAGTCGTTGATTTGATTCTTGAAAAAGGTGGATACGCAATTATCTTTGCGGATCACGGTAATGCCGATACTGAGTTAACACCAGAAGGCAAGCCGCATACTGCCCACACGACAGTTCCTGTACCGGTCATCGTAACGAAAAAACATATTCACCTACGTGAAGATGGTAAGTTAGCCGATGTATCGCCTACTATGCTAGAACTATTGGGGATAGAAAAACCTGAAGAGATGACTGGAGAAAGTCTAATCATTCAAGATAAATAAGCACCAACGTAACACTAAAGCTGTATTTAACCACTTAAAAAGTGAGTATAAATAAAAAAAATCAAATTTAAAGGAGATCAATACACATGCCATATATTACAGATGTTATTGCACGCGAAGTTTTAGATTCTCGTGGTAACCCAACAATCGAAGTAGACGTATTTACAGAATCAGGAGCTTTCGGACGCGGAATGGTACCTTCAGGTGCTTCAACTGGTGAACACGAAGCTGTTGAATTACGTGATGGAGACAAAGACCGTTACCTTGGAAAAGGTGTTACTAAAGCTGTTGATAACGTAAACGACACAATCGCTGAAGCGGTTATTGGTATGGATATTCGCGATCAAATGGGTATCGACAATGCGTTGATCGAATTAGACGGAACTCCAAACAAAAGCAAATTGGGCGCTAACGCTATTTTAGGTGTGTCTATTGCTGTTGCGCGCGCTGCTGCAGATTACCTTGACTTACCATTATATAGATATCTTGGTGGAACAAACACTAAAGTATTGCCTACACCAATGATGAACATCATTAATGGTGGTTCTCATGCTGACAACAGTATCGATTTCCAAGAATTCATGATCATGCCTGTAGGAGCGCCTACATTCAAAGAAGCTATTCGTATGGGTGCGGAAGTATTCCACGCATTAGCTGCTATCTTGAAATCTAGAGGATTAGCTACTTCAGTTGGTGACGAGGGTGGTTTTGCACCTAACTTGAGCTCTAACGAAGAAGGATTCGAAGTTATTATCGAAGCTATCGAAAAAGCTGGATACAAACCAGGTACAGACGTAATGTTAGCAATGGATGCTGCTTCTGCTGAATTCTACGATGCTGAAAAAGGCGTTTACAACTTAGTAGATTCAGGTGAAGGCGAAAAAACTGCTGATGAAATGATCGAAATCTACAAAAACCTAGTTGAAAAATATCCATTAATTTCTATCGAAGATGGATTGGATGAAAACGACTGGGAAGGTACTAAAAAATTAACTGAAGCATTAGGAGATAAAGTACAACTTGTTGGAGATGACTTATTCGTAACAAACACGGATAAATTAGCTAAAGCAATTGATATGGGAGTTGCAAACTCTATCTTAATCAAAGTTAACCAAATCGGTACATTGACTGAAACTTTCAATGCAATCGAAATGGCTAAAAAAGCTGGTTATACTGCAGTAGTATCTCACCGTTCTGGTGAAACAGAAGATTCTACAATTTCTGATATCGCTGTTGCAACAAATGCTGGACAAATCAAAACTGGTTCATTAAGCCGTACTGACCGTATTGCTAAATACAACCAACTATTAAGAATCGAAGATCAATTAGGTTCTCAAGCAGTATACGAAGGTCTTTCTGCTTTCTACAACCTAAAAAACAAATAATAATCATTTAATGGTCTTTTTTATCAACCAGTAACCTCATTTGCTGATTGATGGAAAACCGAATCGAAACCTCTTGCTCATGAACTGGGTAAGAGGTTTTTGATTTATTTTAATCGATTTTCTTTGACATATCTGTCTGAAAAGATATACTTTTCTTTAGTTGCTTTATACATAAATTTGAAATAAAGGAGATAGTATCATTTTAGAGACGTTCAGTACCTTTCATCCTGTTTTACAAGCATTAATTGCCGGTCTGTTTACTTGGAGTTGTACAATAGTCGGTTCATCATTTGTATTTTTGTTTAAAGAAATTAATCAAAAGTTTTTAGATATTATGAATGGTTTTGCTGCAGGTGTCATGATTGCGGCATCTTTCTGGTCGCTATTAGCACCAGCCATTACCAACGCAGAAAACAGTGGATATGGAATCTGGTCTTTCTTTCCAGCAGCTGTAGGATTCTTGGTAGGGGGATTTTTCTTAAGATTGATCGACGTGGTCATTCCACATTTACATTTGAATGAGCCTGAAGAAAATAAAGAAGGACCTAAAACGAAAGCGTCTAAAAACTTGCTACTTTTTTTAGCGATTACGATTCACAATATTCCAGAAGGATTATCAGTTGGAGTAGCATTCGGTGCTACAGCAATCGGTGTGGCCAATGGGGATACTTTTCTAAGTGCGGTAGGGTTAGCTTTAGGTATCGGAATTCAGAATATTCCAGAAGGATCTGCTTTGTCTATGCCGATTCGAGCAGCAGGGAGTAGTCGATGGCGTGCATTCAATATTGGACAGTTGTCAGCGATCGTCGAACCGATTGCGGCAGTTATTGGAGCAGTAGCCGTTATTTCAATTTCAGCTATATTGCCTTATGCTTTGGCTTTTGCAGCGGGTGCAATGATTTTCGTTGTTGTAGAAGAACTGATTCCTGAATCTCAAACAAATGGAAACAAAGATAGTGCAACACTGGCCTTAATGGTTGGATTTACGATTATGATGATCTTGGATGTAGCGCTTGGATAATTTAAGTTAAAAGTACTAGAAATCATCGTCTTGTAGGCTATTCTATTAAAAAATCAGCTTGAATCCGGACTGGCAATGCAGATCAATTTGTGCTATATTAATGAATGAGAGACTTATAAATGGGAGGTCAATTCCGAGATGTATGATTTTTTATTAGGATTTATGCTCGTGTTATCAATATTTATTATAATCGTTGTGGCTATGCAGCCAACTAAAACTCAAAGTGCATCCAACGCTTTCTTAGGTGGAGCAAGCCAATTATTTGGGAAACAAAAAGCAAGAGGATTCGAAGCGGTTCTGATTAAGACAACCATCGTTTGTATCGTACTTTTCTTCGTTTTTGCATTAGTATTGACTCGATTTTTCTAATTAATATAATATGATACTGATTAAGGAGCAGATCCAAAAGTACGTGAGCTGAATATCTCAGCTTGCAGAGTGTACAAATGGGCCGCTCCTTTTTATTGTCTTTTAGTGCAGTAAGCTACTTCTATAGGGTAGGCGTATTTCAGTATTAATATTTCATAAAGTAAGGTAAAATATAGGTATAGAGTTAAGGAGTGAACGAAGTGAGAGATAGAACTATATTTTTTGAAAAGGGACCGAGAGCAGTGATTCTATTCCACGCTTTTACGAGTACCCCAAATGACGTGAGAAGTTTAGCCAGAGCGCTGGAGCGTGCAGATTATACAGTTTATGCACCAACACTGTCTGGTCACGGAACAGAAGATCCAGACGATATCTTTAACTATGGGATCGAAGACTGGAAGCGGGACGGTGAAAAAGCCTATACGTTTTTAAAAGAAAAAGGCTATAATGAAATTGCGACTTTTGGCTTGTCTCTTGGCGGGATTGTGGCCACGCATTTAATGTTGACACAAGATGTTAAAGCCGCTGGAACCTTTTCTTCACCAGTAATGGATAACGGAAAGAATAGAGTGCCGGAGAACTTTATGATCTGGTATGAACAAATGAAAATGAATGATGGTTTTTCTAGAGAACAAATTGCTGGGTTAAAAACAGCTGCAGAACCAAAACTGGAAATGATTTTAAATGGATTGAATACTTTTGTTAAAACCATGGTGCCGCAGTACCCAAATCAAACAGGAGTTGTCTTTATTGCCCAAGGTGGCGATGATGAGATGATCAATCCACATCAATCTGGAGACTATAGAGATGCACTAACGAATGCAACTGTTGATTTCCACTGGTATGAAGATGCACCACATGTGATTACGACTGGGCAGTTTGGAAAACAGCTACAAATTGATTTATTAACATTCTTATCCACATTAGAATGGGATGGAGGGAATACATGAGTAAAGAATTAAACGAAGATATGGAACAATTAAAAGAAAAGATTCTGAATTTTATAGAGAATCATAAAGAAAATAGCGTAGAAGTGAAAGCCATTAGCGAAGGCGTGGATAGTACAGGTTCAAAAGCGTTCAAGAAAATGATTAATGCGATTGCTGAACTAGAACGCGAAGGAAGAATCGTACTGACTCAAGAAGGTCGATTTAAGTTAAAAGATGCAGAACCGGTTATGCAAGGTGTATTTAGCGGTACGGACAAAGGGTTTGGTTTTGTTCCGATAGAAGAATTTGATGAAGATATTTTTATTCCACCACATGAAACAAACTCAGCATTGAATGGCGACTTAGTAACAATTGAAGTAACAAAAGAAGCTGTTCCTTGGAAGGGTAAAGGACCTGTCGGAAGAGTTCTTGAAGTCGTTGAACGTGCAACAACAACGCTGATCGGCGAATTTCATGCTTATTCAGACGATGATGTTTCAGATAATGGATTATTTGGATACGTCAAAACTCAAAGTAAAAAAATTCCGAGCATGAAGATGCAAATCACAGACAAAGGGATTCGTCCTGTAGAAGGTAGCATCGTTCAAGTTGAAATATCTAAATATCCAAGAAGCAATGATGAGGATATGTTTGGTTTTGTTGTTCGCACGATTGGACATAAAGACGAACCAGGAATTGAAATCCTTACAATCGTCAATAAATATAACATCCCTTCAGAATTTCCTGATGAAGTGATTGAAGAAGCAGAATCTGTACCGGATCAAATTGCTGAAGCAGACTTAAAAGGTCGTAGAGATTTACGAGAAGAAGTCATTGTTACAATTGATGGAGCAGATGCAAAAGATTTGGATGATGCGGTTGTTGTTAAAAAGTTAGACAACGGTCATTATCATTTAGGAGTTCATATTGCAGATGTTTCTCACTATGTAAAAGAAGACAGCCCGATGGATCAGGAAGCATTCGAACGTGGTACCAGTGTGTACTTAACTGACCGAGTAGTACCAATGTTGCCGCAACGTCTTTCTAACGGAATCTGTTCACTGCATCCGAATGTTGATCGTTTGACATTGAGTTGTGAAATGGAAATCGATCAGTCTGGTGATATCGTAAGTTATGAAATCTTTCCGAGTGTGATCCGTTCATTCCGTCGAATGACGTATACAGCAGTCAATGAGATTTTAACGGAAAAAGACCCGGAAACATTGAAGGAACATGCTGACTTAGTAGGTCTTTTCGAAACAATGGGAGAACTACATCACATCCTTGAGAAGAAAAGAGTCAGTCGTGGATCTATCGACTTTGATACAAGAGAAGCAAAAATTGAAGTCGACCCTGAAGGAATGCCTGTGGATATTCTTGTGCGCGAGCGCGGTATCGGTGAACGTTTGATAGAGTCATTCATGCTAGCAGCGAACGAAACAGTATCTGAATATTACGCAACACAGCAATTGCCTATTCTATATAGAATTCATGCGCGTCCAGACGAAGCAAAAATGCAGAGATTCTTAGAATTTGTTTCAAGTTTTGGAATCAATGTAAAAGGGACAAAAGATAGTGTCTCTCCTTTAGACTTACAAGCTGTAATGAATGAAGTTAAAGGGAAACCAGAAGAAACAGTTGTCAGTATGCTGATGCTGAGATCGATGCAGCAAGCAAAATATGACGTGGATCCTATCGGACACTACGGACTAGCAGCTGATTATTATTCTCACTTTACTTCTCCAATCAGACGTTACCCTGATTTGATTCTTCATCGATTGATTCATTACTATGATGAAGTCGGAAAAGATCAGAAAGCTCGTCAACGTTGGGAGAAGAAATTACCAGAAATAGCAGAACACAGTTCTAAAACCGAACGTCGTGCAGTAGATGCTGAACGCGAAACAGATGAACTGAAGAAAACAGAATATATGGCTGGGAAAATTGGGGAAGAATTCGAAGGACTCGTTACATCTGTTACGAACTTCGGAATGTTTGTTCAGTTACCGAATACAGTTGAAGGACTCGTACACATCTCTAAAATGGATGATGATTACTATGAATTCAACGAACGTGGATTGATTCTGATGGGTCGTCGAACAGGTAGAACCTTTAAAATTGGAGAACCAGTTAAAGTTAAATTGACTGCAGCGAATATTGAAGGCTACCAGATTGACTTTGAGTTAGCAGATATCCCTGAAGATGAAAAACGAAAACAATCCAAACCAAAAAATCAATCAGGCCGAAATAAGAACCAAAGACGTAGCAAAAACTCAAAAGGAAATCAAAAATCTGATCGAAACAAGCCGTCTTCTGAAGGAAGAACGACCAAGAAAAAACGATCAGGAAAACGTAAGTAGTAGTCGTAGACAAAAGGAGGGTGATACAGGTGCCTAAAGGTGAAGGCAAGCTGATTGCTCAGAATAAGAAAGCAAGATATGAATATAGTATTTTAGATACTGTGGAAGCAGGGATCGTCTTAAACGGAACGGAAATTAAGTCGATTCGTGCCGGCAGAATCAATCTTAAGGATGGTTATGCTGGAATTCGTAATGGAGAAATGTGGTTATATAATGTGCATATTGCTCCATTCGATAAAGGAAACCAGTTTAATCATGATCCTGTAAGAACTAGAAAATTATTAATGAAGAAAAAGCAGATCGATAAATTTATTGGGGAAACCAAACAAGGCGGGATAACGATTGTACCGCTGAAAGTGTATATCCGTAACGGGTATGCTAAAGTTTTAATCGGTCTAGCAAAAGGTAAAAAACAATACGATAAACGCGAATCCATTAAACGCAAAGATCAAAAGCGTCAAGTGGATCGTGCAATGAAAGATTATCGTTAACAAACAAAAACCACCAGCGCAATCATTGCGCTGGTGGTTTTTAGTCGTTTGTACAATAATCAATTTTTGTTGTTATAGAGCTTCATAGTCAGTGGGGCAAAGATGACAAGTATGATTCCGGAAGCAATGAGTGTCCATAAGACTTCACCGGAGACGTTATAACCATGCATCAATCCTCTGACAGCGTCCACAAGCATCGAGATTGGATTGATTTTGACAAAGGTTTCCAAGATATGAGGCATTGTACTCGGATCGACAAACGCACTACTCAAGAAGGTCAAAGGAAAAATGACCATCATTGCACTAGCCATTAAAGCATTTTCAGACTTCAAAACAAGTGCTAATACATTCCAGATCCATGAAAGACAGAACGAAAACACAAGCAAAAGGGCCACTGCTAGAATAATACCGATTAGGCCACCTTCGGGCCTGAAGCCTAAGATCATAGCAAACAAAATCATAATCATTGAAGCAATGGTGTATCTAAGGGCGTCAAAAGTCATTGCACCTACTAGAGAAGAAGGCCCCCAAATAGGTAGGGTTCTTTGACGATCGAAAAAGCCTTTTTGAATATCTTTATTCAAATCAAGTCCAGTGTACATCGTGATCTGGGTCACAGTCTGTACTAAAATACCGGGTAGTATAAATTGAAGATACTCCTGAACCGAACCAGCAATAGCACCACCAAATAAGAAAGTAAACATCAGTAAAAATAAGATCGGCATAGCTGTAATATCCATTAGTGCCATTGGAGCATGTTTAGTTCTGAGTAATGCGCGCATGGCAAATATTTGTACAGACACAATTGGACTAGGGGGTGTTGGACGTTGTTTTGACAAAATCGCTTGTTGCAGCTTTTCTTGATTGATTGTCTGGTTCTGGACCATTTGAATCCCTCCTATTATTTAACGATAGATGATTGCTCTGTAGTAGACACTGTTTCCGAATCTTCTGTTAAAGCTAAAAACACCTCGTCTAAGCTAGGTTGACCTAAAGAGAAGGTAAGCACATGAATTCGTTGCT
Organism: Marinilactibacillus sp. XAAS-LB27; assembly: GCF_036039175.1. Taxonomy (NCBI): domain Bacteria; kingdom Bacillati; phylum Bacillota; class Bacilli; order Lactobacillales; family Carnobacteriaceae; genus Marinilactibacillus; species Marinilactibacillus sp. XAAS-LB27. The sequence continues at coordinate 68,165 of NZ_JAYXKP010000008.1, forward strand.
CAGCGAGTGTAGTTAGCGCTTTTGTAGCATCAGAGGGGGTTGAAACTTTGATATGCAGCTGATCAATCTTAGAGGACTCATGCAAAATTTCTCCTGCGCTGGCTTCCAAGATTTTCTCAGCTTTGGATCTATCTTTTTGGGACTTCAAGGTCACATGAAGTATATTATTCCCCAAAGAGGCCTTCAAATCGTGGGCCGTTCCTTCAGCAATGATTTTACCTTTATTGATGACAGCTATTCGGTCAGCTAATTGATCAGCTTCTTCCAGATATTGAGTCGTTAAAAGTACAGTTGTACCTGCGCTCGTCAATGCACGAATCACAGCCCAAACCTGGTTTCGGCTTCTTGGATCCAAACCCGTTGTCGGTTCATCTAGAAACAAGAGGTCTGGAGTAACAACAATACTTGCTGCAATATCTAGACGCCTACGCATACCACCCGAATACTCTTTCACTTGCTTATTAGCAGCTTCAAAAAGTCCAAAAGCATCTAATAGTTCAGCAGCGCGTATTTTGGCTTCTTTTTTTGAATAGCCCATTAACCTTGAAATCATCGTGAGGTTTTCGGTTCCGGTCAAATCTTCATCAACAGAAGCATACTGACCAGTTAAGGCGATTCTTGGACGGATTTTTTTTGGTTGTGAAGCAACATCGTAGCCAAAAACGCTAGCTGATCCACCGTCAATGGTTAATAAAGTAGCAAGCATTCTTAAAGTTGTCGTTTTTCCTGCACCGTTTGGACCGAGAAATCCGTAGACAGATCCTTTAGTGATTTTAAGATCGATTGCATCAACGGCTGTGAAGTCTCCAAATCTCTTGACCAAGCCATTCACTTCGATTGCATAATCTTCTGTTTTGACCATAGAGAACACCTCTTTATGTTTATACAAGCCTAGTAGGTCAGTTTATCTTAAGTCCCATTTATTTAATTGAAATATACCTTACTTTAAAGTGGGAGACAACACCTATTTAACCTATGAATGATTTTTGTAAAGTTCATCTCGGGATAAGTTTACTTTCATTCTCTTCGCATCAGCAAAGTAAGTCTGTTACAATAAAGTAGAAGATATCATTTTGGAAGGAGCAACAATAAAGATGACTACTAAGGGTGTTGAAATTTATTTTGTTCGTCACGGAGAAACGTATTTGAATCATTATGGACGTATGCAAGGATGGAGCAATGCGCCACTAACTGATGATGGCATTGTTGATGTACATCGTTGTGGGCGTGGGCTGAAAGATGTCAAGTTTGATGCAGTCTACACAAGTGATTTAACACGTACGCAAGATACTGCTGGAATTATCCTTGAAGAAAATGGGCAAGCTGAGAACATGGATATGGTTCAGATGCCAGAGTTCAGAGAAGTATTCTTTGGTTCTTATGAAGGTATGTATGGATCGGAAGCATGGGGAAATGTTGCTAAGCATATGGGTTACGAGACTTCGCGTGATATGTTCTTGAACACAGATATTCCTGATCGTATGAATGCATTCAGAGAAGCGGATCCTTATCATGACGCGGAAAACTTTATGATGTTCTGGAGCCGAGTTGAAAAAGGATTACTTAAACTAATTGATAAGCATCGCGATACGGGCGAGAGAATTTTACTTGTCGCTCACGGTGGAACGATTCGTTATATTTTACAAAACTTAATTCCTGATCTGGATGACACGACGGCTCTTTTAAATGCAAGTGTTTCTGTAGCGAGCTACCATGGTGGCAAGTACCATTTAGATCGTTACAACGACGTATCCCATTTCAAAGACGAAGCATAACCTAAATTGAAGGAATTGAGGCGTAAGGATTGAAACCAACATCACTAGTGTTTTTTGATTTAGATGGAACGTTATTGAATGAACAGTCACAACTGGATACAGATGTGATTGAAGCTTTGTCTGAACTGAAGAGAAACGGTGGTGTACCCTTTATCGCTACAGGGCGTAGCCATCTTCAGGTCGAACACGTACTGAAAGAAACAGTGATCGATTCATTTATTTCTCTTAATGGTCACTATATTCAGTATGAAGGACAAGATATTTACGAAGGTATATTTGATCAAGATCTATTGGACCGTGTTCAAACAGAAGTCGAGGATCAGGACATTACGGTTGCTTACTATAGTAAAGAAGGATTTAGACTGACTAGAAGAGACGAAAATGCCGTTGCAGCTTATCAGTTTATTCATGCAGATGCGCCAGAAATTGATGAATCTTATTACGAAGAAAAAGATATATTGATGGTTCTATTGTTCACACAAGATTTAGCAGTGGATGATATTTTTCATAAGAATTTTCCAGAACTTTCATTTTATCGTAATTCGCCTTATTCGATCGATACGATTCTCAAAGAGAACTCAAAAGCAATTGGTATACAGAAATTAGTTGAAAAATTAGGTCTTGAAGGTGTACCGACGTATGCCTTTGGAGATGGTCCCAACGATATCGAAATGCTTGAAGTAGCTGACCATAGTGTAGCTATGGGGAATGGAACAGAAGAAGTAAAAGCTTTGGCTGACTATGTTGCTAAAAAGAACACAGATGGTGGTATCGTTGACGGTCTTAAGTATTTTAATTTAATCTAAACAAAATAGGCACCGTCTACTTCACTGATTGAATGCAATCAGGAAAAGTGGACGGTGCCTATTTTTTAATCATTTTTAGGCATTGTTGGTTCTTCGTCTTCTTCTACAAGAGAGACAGGGAAGAACTCTTTGCTCGTACATAACAAGAAATCTAGTGCAAAATCATTATGGAAGCCTTGCAAGTTATACACGATGTTCTCACCGTTTTGTAGTCTATCTTTTCGGAATAGAGAAGGGTGTAGCTTCTTGACGACATCAATTAAAGCCAACAAGAGCATGTCAGGTGTTTTAAGTAAATTTCTAAAATCTTCTTTACTGAGTCGGTAACTTTTGAAAAATTCTTCGGTAAAGTCATTGTCCGGTCTCAATGCAGAGACAAAACGAAGACTAGTTGGTGTCATATATCTCAACTTAAATGAATCACTTTCTCGATCATAAATGATAAAATCAGCTGAATAAAGCTCGTGGTCCATTTCAAAAAGCAGTTTATACTTTTTAACATCGCTATCTTTTAATTCAGGATCTTCATCAATCATGGTGTTGAATTCCTTTAACAAACTATCTAAGATTCTCATTTGATCAAAGTTCATTTAACTTACCTCCTTTTCGTTTTTATTATAGCACTAACAAATTCACAACGCACATCAAAACCTGCAAGTATCTATTACGTAAAATGGCTTCTATTAAAGTAATAAGCGAAGACTATCAGTCGGATGGTGTTCGCTTATTATGCCATTTAAGAACATTATAGAGGTCAATATGTCGAATCAATTCTATATTAACTCGTTTAATCCTGCCATCTTTTAATTGCAAAATGATTTTTTCTCCTAAATATCCCATTACCAGACATTCAACATCTGGATAATATTGCCCGTCTTTGAGTACATTTGCTTGAATGGAAACAGGAGATTTCGTAACGTAAGCCTCGTAAAGAATAGTGGAAATATCTTCTGTTGTCATCTCTTCTTTAGGGAGAATATCCACTTGCTGATCTTCTGCCTTCATCTTTTTCAATGCTTCTGTATGGTCTGATAACATCATACCTAACCACTTCATTTTCCCACGATCCACGTAACCTAACTTGTCTGGATCTAATAATACAACTTCTTCAGTCATGTCCATCACTCCTTCATGCGAAAGTACGTTCCTTTATTCAATAATAAGAACATTAGTTCGATAAGTCAAGTGTGAAAGATCATCAGAAAAAGCTAGAGAAAAAAATTTTCTCTAGCTTTAATCAAGATTTTTTATATCTGTCTACAAGGTAATAGCTAACTCCACTAGCAAAAAGAATAAACAACACCATCGCCATAGCACATACACCTCTTCGAAATTAGTGATAACTCGTATAAACATTAAAAATACAGTATTGTACTTATGTATAAAGTACGCGCTTGTACTACATATAAGTAATATCGGCAATATATCGACCGTACTTAAATTTTTTTTCATTGATATTATACTCACTGCATACTATGAAAAGCAATACTTTGAAGATACGAATTTGAAATAAATTTTACTGAGACATCTAGAAGTATTGTGTTTGATTGTAAAATGAGATATAGTTCTCGGTAGAAACTTTTGAAGGGGTTTATGGATGTGAAGAAATCGGATGAAATTTTAATCAGATGGTTATTGGAACATAGTGATAGATCAATAAAAGAAATTGCTTCAAAGACGGAAATAGATCAGAATACCTTAATAGAATTAAAACAGACACCATCAAATATGTCAGAATTAGATAAAGAGATTCTTTACAAACTAGTTACCTTTGCCAAAAGAGTGGGAGCAGAATAATCTGTTTCCACTCTTTTAATTTCAATAAAAGCTACTTAAAATTAAGTATAGAGTATAAGTGCTTATTGTGGCTATTTTAAGGTTGTTTTATATACTTTAACTATAGAGAAAGGATGTGTTCATGATCCGACTTAAAATCAATAAAGATATTTTAAATACGTTCAAGAATAAATACGGAAATAATCAAGCGATCGTTGGATATGGAGAAGAAGTGAAGGCTCTTCCTTTTCCGTTACCGAGACATTTTATTGTCCTAATAGATAAAGAAGCGCTGACGATTGTTGAATTAGATAGAAAATTCAATGAAAAATCAGTTGGAAGTATACCGGTTTCTACTATACAGACAGTCAAAATGATAGGACCAGTTGTCAAATCTGTTACAGTTAAAACGACGGATAGAAAAATTAAATTTGTTATTAAACCAACAATTATGGGAATCAGTAAGGAACAGTCTGCTTTATTAACTTATTTGAAAACGCATTTCAAACAATCTAAATAAACAATGGCTACTGACGAGTAGCGCTAAGGAGATCATACAATGAATCGAATCAATCTTATTGCCTTAGGTGTTTTGAACATAGAAAAAGCAAGAACCTTTTATAAAGGGTTAGGGTTTCAGTGTTATGACGACTCGCCAGATGCACCGATTATCTTTTTCAATAATCAAGGTACAAAGTTGGAATTATTTCCATTGGAACAATTGGCTACAGATATAGCTGGAGATGAACCTATGAAGATTAATAGGGAGGGGTTTAATGGTATAACATTGGCAATGAATGCAAAGAAAAAAGGAGAAGTTGACGAAGTCATGGAACGTGCACGCTCTTTGGGTGCTGAGATTGTTAAAGAACCAGTAATTGTTTCTTGGGGAGGATATAGCGGTTATTTTAGAGATTTAGACGGTTATTACTGGGAAGTAGCTTATGCAGATACATGGGCTTTTGATGAGCAGAATATGCTCGTAATTGATTCGTAACATTAGAATATTTTGAAATAAAGATATCGTTTCCAAAGAAAACTTGTTATACCAATTTTTTTTATTCAAAAAAAGAATGATTTCCAAGTCATATAAATTGAATATGTAACATACATGGTGTTATATTACAAACACGATATTATTACATTTTGTAAAGGAGAAATCATTATGAAAAAAAGAGTAAGACATTACCTGGGAGCAGGAGAAACAGAAGCAGGATTTAATTTATCTTGGGGCGCGGTTATTGCTGGGGTAGTTACTATACTAGCATTAATGCTTATGTTTAGTTTTATTACTTCTGCAATTGGTCTTGGCGTCGCTGAACCTACTTCAAGCAACCCGCTTGACGGTGTCGGTACGGGTGTGGCGATTTGGACAGTCATCGCTTTCGTATTAGCTTTCTTTGGTGGAGGATTTATCGCTGGAGCTACATCGCGACGTGTTGGATTAGTTCACGGATTCTTAACTTGGGCATCAAGTTTAATTGTTTTAGTTATTATGCTTTCATATCTTGCTTCAGGTGTATTTTCACTAGCAGGATCAGTTTTAGGAACTGTAACAAATGCAGTAGGATCAGCTGCTCAAACAACAATCGATTTAACAGGTAGCGCAGTAAGTACAGGGTTCGAAAGTGCAGCACAAGGTGCTGAAAATGTAGATTCGGATGAATTGCAAACACAAGTAGATTCTGTATTGCAAGATACAGACATTCCTGAATTACAACCTGACTATCTACAAGGCCAAGTTTCTGAAGCAACAGATGAAGTTGCGGCGGCTGGACAAGAAATTGTTACTAATCCAGACAACGCTGATTCTATTATTTCTGATTTACTAGATAGTTTAGAAGAAAGAGCAACTACAATTGGAGATGCAGCTGACGAAGAGGCGATCTCAAACGCGGTTGAATCAAATACTGATTTGTCACAAGAAGAAGCAGATGAAGCAACTCAAAACATTGTTGAAGCTTACGAGAACACTACTACACAAGCACAAACAACAATCGAAAATCTACGTGGTGAAGTAGAAAACCTACAAACTCAAGTAGATCAAACGATTCAAGATGCACGTGTTCAAGCAGAAGAAGCAACAGATGCTGGATCTAAATATTCAATCTGGGCATTTGTAGCACTACTACTAAGCATGATTTTAACTTCAGTAGCTGGTTTGTTAGGATCTAACACAGTGAAAACGTCTAAATCCGAAAGTAGAGTATAACCAATATAAATAGGAAAGAGAGCGCCGAGCGCTCTCTTTTTTTGTAAAATCATATTAACCGCAGAAAAAACGAAGAGAAGTAGCGTTAGGAAGTATAAAAAAGTCAAAAAAAGAAGGAACCATTAAAGTTATTCTTAACTTCGATGGTTCCTTCTTTTTTATTGATAGCATATTAATTTTCAGGTGCTCTGTAGCCGGCTGCTTCTGCTTCCGCAGCTGTTTTGAACCACTGTACTACATTTTTAGTTCTACCGTAATAAGTGCTTCCAGGAATATGGTAAATACCATTCACAGATCCTTTTATCGCACCTTCACCGTTTTGTTGAACGTAAGTCTGTCCGCCAACGTTTGGAGCTGTACTTTGAGGACTATCATTACTGGAACTACCGTTACTTTCAGAAGCGCTAGCATTTTCGCTACTTGTAGCAGCTGCCGCTTTTTCTTCATCTACTTTTTTCTGTGCAGCTTCTTGGTCCGCTTTTTCTTGTGCGACACGTTCTTCTTCGGCTTCTTGAGCTAGGCGCTCTTCCTCTGCTTGTTGCGCTTCACCTTCAGCAATGGAAGTATCTAATTTTGATAATCGAGCAGTTAACCCTGAATCACTTGGAGATAAAGTAGAAGAAATAGATACCGCGGCTTCATAGTCTTCTCTAGAATTCGATTCTTCAGCGACTTCTAGTTTACTAGTAGCGTCCTCAAGTGCTAATTCATATGTTTCAATTTCTGGTTCTAATGCCAATAGCTGATCTACTAAAGTTTGATTATCTTCAGGTATGGCTGCAATAGCTTTATCAGCTAACTCAGCATTCTTGCGAGTAGGGGATTGTTCTACTCTCTTGATAGCGATCTCAGCTAATCTTGTTTTTTCATCAATATCCTCTTGTTTCTCTTTTTCAAGACGATCTTGTTCTAATCGTTGCTCTTCAGCAACACGTTCTTCTTCAATTCGTTGTTCTTCAACTTTTTCTTCTTCGACAATGCGCTCTTCTTCAATTCTCTGTTCTTCAGCGATGCGTTCCGCTTCAGCGGTATCTATGGAGACGTTATTGATCGAAACACCTAAAAGAAGAATACCAAACAATAAAATTAATAAAGACGATCGTTTCTGTTTTCTTCTTATAAGGGCATAAATAAAATAAACTACAGAAGATATCGATAGCATAAAACCAGATAGCAATAAAACATCAAATACATTCCCGATAGAAACAATAAAACCTACAACAAATATACCAACAATAGCAATAACTATTTTCTTGATCTGTGACCAGTCTGTTTCTTTAAACATAAAGTACAAACCAATAGGGAAAAAGCAGATAAGCCAGAATATGACTTTCATATTTTGCATTGAGATAAACTCCTTAAAATGATAGTAACAGTAAATTCTCATTCATCGACAGTTCAATATAAGTTTAGAGTAGACCTTATAAAAAAAGGGCAATAGACACAGTGAAAGACTGTCCTAATAGTAAGAGTACTATAGTTGTTAACGCAAACATAGTATAACTTACTAAAAACTGAGAAACTCACTAAATAAATAGAATGATAAAACGGTTTAATTAAAGAGGCATAGTGGGTTTTATGGATTATTCAATTTTATTTTGTAATTATTTTAATCAATTTAACGATTTTTTAGTTTAAAAAAGATGAATAACCAAAAGGGTCTATAGTGAAATAAAAGTAACTATTTCGTTCACAACTACAGGGTAAAAAGACGATTCCTTATGCTATGCTCTTCTTAAATAAGAAAAGAGGTTAAAAGATGAAAAAGCTAGTGGTCAGTATGATGACATCGTTATTACTATTGGTTGGGATTAATTGGAATACAAATACTGCAGTTGAAGCTCAAGCAGGTTCATTGGTTTATACAAGTCAGTCAGCGGTAGCTAAAGTCGTGAAACCTAAAACCGTTGCAAGTAGCACTAAGGCAACTACAAGTTCCAAAACCAAAGAAGCAATGAAAGTGAACTATTCAACGCTTATACAATCTTCTGGGTGGCAACCGAAAGTAAACAATGGTAAAACCTCAGGAACGGTTGGAAAAGGTAAAAGATTAGAAGCCATTAAAATTGAACTCTCCAACCCTGAATTCAAGGGCGGTATTACTTATCAAACCAATGTACAGTCAAAAGGTTGGTTAGGCTGGAAATCTAATGGACAGGTTAGCGGTACACAGGGAGAGTCTAAGAGATTAGAAGCCATCAAAATCAAGTTAACAGGGGAAATGGAGAAAAAATACGATGTGTACTACCGCGTTCACTCTGAAACATTCGGCTGGCAAGGTTGGGCAAAAAATGGAGAATCTGCTGGAACATTAGGATTTGGGTTCAGGCTTGAGGGCATGGAAATCAAGCTAGTCAAAAAAGGAAACAAAGCTCCAGGGACAATCAACAATACATTCAGAGATGGTAATAAAAAATATGTCGATGCTAAAGGTAAAGGATTAATAAAAGGATCTAGCAGTAAAATCTATCATCTACCTAACTCTCAGTATTACAAGTCAACGACAAAACCGAAAGCAATGTTTGCTACAGAAGTTCAAGCAATCAAAGCCGGTTATAGACCAGCAAAATAACTCTTTAAAAGAGGCTTCTATAAGTCTCTTTTTTTTGCACTTTTTTAAGAACAAAGTCATTTGACTAGGATTTCTTTGTATGGTAATTTAATTAGAATAAAAGGAGGTTATGTTAATAATGTTGTAAGGTGAGGTAATCCTAAAAAAGCAGTGCATACAAGTTTGAAATACAAGTAAATAAAAAAAGAAAGGTGGAAGTAAATGCAACTGAAAAAAGTATTACTGAGTGTAGGTATGGCAACGGTAGCGCTCTTGTCTGCATGTAGCATGGAATCTTCATCAGAAGTAGACCAATACATAAAAGAATCGATTGAAGAAGGAGAGATGTATACTATTTCACTCGCTAATAGTGGAGTCTTTTTGACTTTTGATGAAAGAGGCCTGACCTATTATGGAGTTAGTGCACATGAAGATCTATACGATACGCCCTTTGAATATTTAGAAAATTACGCAGATTATGAGCTCGAGTATAATGATGATGAAAACCTCTTAACGATTGAAGTTCCTGAAGGGAAATACGAATTGAAAGTCCATAGTCCAAAAGTGTTTCGTGATGAGGTGAACAACATTGATTTGACCTCACAAAAATCTCTTATTCCAGATGAAACATAAAAAAGAGCAATCAAAAATTTACATAAAGTATCTACTATCATTCAATTAGAGAATAGTAGATACTTTTATTTTTTAAAGGGATCGGTTATGCCAGTGATAGCAAGATGTTTGCACTTATTTGTAGAAGGGACTCTACGGTTGAACTATATAGTAAAAATGAAAACGAATTCTCTGAAAGTATTTTGAAAATACTATTTTCAAACTGTTCTATTGGTGGTAAAATACCCACATAGTGAAATATTGAACAAAAGGGATGGGTTGTAATGGATGCCAATTATCAAGGGTTATTTTATTCAATAGAAACAAGTATCGAAAAGAAAAAGCAATTATTTGAGAAAAGTCCTTCTCGTTATATTGTAAGAGCCATGCTAGCCACACTTTTTCTAACACTCGGAACGGCCATCGCTGTGATCACCGCCCAGTCGGCAGAAAATGTAGCACAAGGTTCTGGCAAATTTTTATATTCTTTCATGTTCAGTTGGTCACTTGTTATGATCATTTATATGAATGCCGAGTTAGGAACGTCAAACATGATGTATACAACGATTGGTGTTCACCGCGAGTTACTTACAGTCAAAAAAGCAGTCACGATATTATTCGCTTGTTTACTCTTTAATTTAATAGGAGGGATTTTATCAAGTTATCTCGTTTCTTTGACTTCAACTTTTCAAGATCTTCCAGCGGATCATTTCTTGTTTACGGCGATAGAACATAAATTAGAAAAAACACCGCTTCAAGTATTCACAGAAGGCATTTTTGCTAATGTCATTGTAAATACGGCAGTGTACTGTACGATTCGTATGAAGGATGATGCCGGAAAAGTTATGGCTATGATCTTTATTATCTTTATCTTTGCGTTTTTAGGATTCGAGCACGTTATTGCCAACTTTTCATCTTTCCCACTGGCTTATTTTGCTTCAGGTGGAGCAATAGCTGGAATGACGAATACTGCTGTTTTAACGAACTTGTTTTTTGCAGCGTTAGGTAATTATGTAGGTGGCGGTTTAGTGATTGGTCTAGTTTATTCATGGTTGAATAGAGGAGATCATGTTTACCTAGACTAATATTGAATATAAGAGTAACTAAATTCCATGAATAAAAAAGAAGTAATCAGGAGACTGATTGCTTCTTTTTTATCTAATTTCCTTTATTCGCTGAGTTTTTGTGAAATTTAATGAAATTAAATGAAAATAAATGGAATTTAATGGTTGTGTTTGAATTTTGGAAATGCTACTATGTGTTTAACAAAAATATTGGAGGTCATAAAATGAAGACTGCAACTAGAATTAATTCATTTTTACCAAAGTTTGATAATGATTTAGAAAAAGTATTTGAAGAGTTTAGTCGCATTGGATTAACACATGTAGATTTAAACTATCCAGAACATACAAATGATTTTTCTCCAGAAGAGATGAAAGCGTTACTGGAAAAAAATAACTTAAAAGCCAATGGTGTTGCTTTAAGATTTAGAAAAGACTTTGTAAATGGAGAACTTGGAAATTCAGATCAGAAAATTTCTAAGCAAGCTGTTGAATTATGTAAAGAAGCTGCTGACTATTGCCGTGCTATCAAAGGCGAAGTTGTTACAGTGTGGTTAGGGTTTGATGGATTTGACTATTCATTTCAAATCAATTACGAAAAAGTCTGGGAACAAATCAAAAACTGCTTTATCGAAGTTGCAGATTATGCACCTGACTTGAAACTGAGTATTGAATACAAACCATTCCAGCCAAGAGCCTATGCATTCATAGATAGCTTAGGTATTGCAATGACGATGATGAGTGAAATCGACCGCGAAAACGTTGGAATCACATTAGACTACTGTCACATGTTGATGAAACACGAAAACCCAGCCTATGGAGCTAGTATATTAGGAAGCAGAAAAAAATTATTCGGGGTTCACTTAAATGACGGATACGGATTAAACGATGATGGTTTAATGATTGGTACAAGTAGTCCAGTGAAAACCTTTGAATTCTTATATTACGCTAAGTTACACAATTATGATTATGCGATTTACTTCGATACATTCCCAATCATAGAAGATCCAGTTGCTGAATGCGAAAGTAACTTGAAAATGATCCAATTGATAGATGAAAAAATTAATCGTATCGGTATGGATAAAATTCAAGATATTATCGATCAAAACAGCGGTGTTAAAGTTAGCGAACTAGTATTAGAAATCTTATCTTAAAATAAGATTTCTAGTCCTAACAAATCAGGAGGTATAAACAATGGATTATAAGAAAATGGCACGGGAAGTATTAGACGAAATCGGTGGCCCGGAAAACGTTTCGAATATGACTCACTGCGCAACCAGATTAAGGCTCAATCTAAGAGACACATCGATTGTTGATGACAAATCCGTTAAAAGTATTGAAGGGGTAGTCGATGTTGTCAATAAAGCAGGGCAATACCAACTTTTGATTGGTACCGAAGTTCCAAAATTGTATGATGAATTCGAAAACTTGGTCAAAGGAAATGGAAACATTTCAACAGATGCCTCTAATGCAGAATCTGGAGGTATCATCAGTAATATATTTTCAGCAATTTCAGCAATTTTTGCACCTTTATTACCAGCACTAGCAGGTTCAGGTATTCTACGTGGCCTTTTGATTTTAGGTGTTCAACTGGGACTAATCAGTGAAAATAGTGGGACGTACTCGATTATGTTTGTTGCTTCAATGAGTGTCTTTTACTTTTTACCAGTATTGTTAGCGTTTACCTCTGCTCGAAGATTTGGAGCCAGTCCGTATCTATCAGCTCTTATCGGAGCGGCTCTAATCCATCCAGACTTTATTGGTTTGATGGGGGACGCTGGTAATGGTGTAGTTACAGACTTTTTCGGAGTACCCGTGGTCTTAATGAATTATAACTCTACAGTGGTACCTATCATTTTATCTATCTGGGCCTTTTCATATCTATACAAATTCTTAGATAAACATATTCCGGATACGTTGAAACTAGTTGTTATTCCATTGATTTCATTGGGGGTCATGATTCCTTTGACCGTTATCGTCATCGGACCAATCGGGGTTTATAGCGGAGAAGCCGTTGCCGGAATAGTCAATTGGTTGATTGAAAGAAGTAGTATTCTCACAGGTATTGTTATCGGTGGTGGTTGGAGTGTTCTTGTAAGTCTAGGAATTCACTGGGCTGTTAACCCGATTATGATCAATAACGTTTCAACTTACGGATTTGACTATATCGTTCCATTTACATTCGCATGTAACTTTGCCGTTATTGGAACAACTATTGGAATATATTTCAAAGCAAGAGATAAAAGATTAAAAAGTTTTGCATTAACAGGATTAATTACAATCGTATTATCTGCGATTATCGAAGCAACATTGTTCGGACTATTAGTGAAAAACAAAAAACTATTCTTGGCACAAATCATTGGTGGTGCAGTCGGTGGAGCGTATCTGGGTCTGACAAAAGTTGTTACAAATGCATTCGTATTCGGTAGTGTGACAACCTTCCCAGCATTCGTGACTGAAAACAACTCTAACTTTATCAACGCGATGATCGGTTTAGCAATATCACTGGTTGTATCAGGTATTCTAGCCTTCTTCTTCACTAGACAAGATGAAAAACTAGCAGAGTAAATAATGAATTTGAAAGGAATTAATATGAAGATTTTCGAGAAAAAAATTATAATTTATAATCCTGTAAAAGGAACTGTGAAAAATTTATCCGAAGTAAATGACGAAATGTTTTCTAAAAAATTGATGGGTAATGGATTCGCTGTCGAACCAAATAGCAATAATCTCTACTCACCAGTTAAAGGAAAAGTCACTTCTGTCTTTCCGACTAAACATGCAATTTCTATCAAAGCAAAAGGAAATCAGGATGTTTTGATCCACATCGGTATTGATACAGTAGAATTAAACGGTGATGGATTTGAAATGATTGCGGCTGAAGGCGACACAGTGGACTTTAATACAAAGCTCGTTTCAGTAGATTTTGATTATATAAAAAGCAGTGGTAAAGAAACAGATGTGATTGTTGTATTCCCGGAAGCAAAAGACAAAGAATTGTCAATTGAATACGGTACAACGAACCAAAACGAAGAAATTGGACTGTTAAAATAATCGCTTCAAACAGTCAAGACAGGAGGAAGATGAATGTTATTTTGCCCTTCGATGATGTGTGCTTCTTTCAATCATCTTGAACAAGAAGTCAAAGTATTGGATGCTGCTGGAACGGATATTTTCCATATTGATATCATGGATGGAAATTTTGTACCCAATTTTGGTATGGGCACACAGGACGTAACAGCTATAAGAAAAAGCACAGATAAATTAGTAGATGTACATTTGATGATCGCTAATCCAGATGAGTATGTAGAAATGTTTGCAGATTTAGGAGCCGATATTATCTATATCCATCCTGAAACAGATATCCAATCAGCAAGAACGCTCGCAAAAATAGCGGAAAACGGAAAGAAAGCTGGAATTGCAATCAATCCTGGAACATCTATTCACCAGATTGAAGAATTATTGCCACTAGTTGACTATCTAATGGTTATGACCGTGAATCCTGGATTCGCTGGTCAGAAATATCTTCCGTATGTAGATGAAAAAATTAAGAAGTTAGTTGAACTCAAAGAGGTGTTTAACTTCGAGTTGATGGTTGATGGGGCTATTTCGGAACCCGTTATCCAGAGATTATCAAAGATAGGCGTAGATGGATTCGTTTTAGGAACATCTACCTTATTTGGTAAAGAACAGTCTTACAAAGAAATATTGGACCGTTTAAAAAAGAGAGAGAGGTAAGTGTATAATGAAAATTGCTATAGGATCAGATCATGTAGGATTTGAATTGAAACCTGCTATCCTGGAATATTTAACTGAACTAGGATACACAATAGAAGACTTTGGGGCATATTCGGGAGATCGTGTAGATTATCCTGATTACAGCAAAAAAGTCGCTGAAGCGGTTCTTTCTGAGGAATTTGATAGAGGTATTTTGATTTGTGGCACAGGTGTTGGGATTTCTATTGCAGCTAACAAATTCAAAGGGATTCGTGCAGTTGTTTGTAGCGAACCATATAGTGCAAAACTGTCTAAAGAACACAATAATACAAATATTCTCGCTTTTGGGTCAAGAGTAGTTGGCCCAGAACTCGCTAAAATGATTGTCAAAGAATGGCTGGATTCCAAATATGAAGGCGGGCGTCATTCGAAAAGAGTAGAGAAAATCAGAGATTTTGAAAACTGATTCGGTCTAGCAATAAGTAAGATCAATGGTGCTTTGCATCTATTGATCTTATTTTTTTTCAAGTAAAGCGAAAAGGTGTTAAAATAGAAATAGACAATTAAATAAAAGGAGGAAAAATAGTGATCCCTTATGAAAGACAAGAAAAGATATTAGAAAATTTAAATAGAGAAGGTATCTTAAAAATTGAAAGTTTACATATGCTCATCCCAGAAGTATCTATTTCTACGCTTAGAAGAGATTTAAAGGAGCTAGAAAAGAACGGTAAAATCATTATGCTGACTGGAGGCGCTGTTAAAGCAACTTCATCAGCTGTAGAGTTATCGATTACGACTAAACAATCTTTATACTCTAAAGAAAAAGATGTGATAGCTAATTTAGCATTAGATCAAATCAATGATGGAGAAGTGATTTATTTAGATTCTGGAACGACTTGTACGGCACTTTTGAACAAAATCATCAATAGAAAAATTATGATTATTACAACGAATGCGAGTGTATTAGGCATAGCTGAAGATATTGTAGCGGAAGTGATTATACTTGGCGGTAATTTTAATCCAAATATTTCTTCCCTCAATGGTCCTTTAACTGATAGTAACTTGCAGAACTTCAACTTTGACAAGGCTTTTTTAGGTGCAAACGGTGTGGATGTCAAAAAAGGTGTGAGTACACCTAATCTCGTTGAAGCTAATAAGAAGAAAAATGTAATCAAAAATTCTAAAAAAGCTTTTTTGCTTTGTGATAGCTCGAAATTTCATATTAATTCAACAGTTAAATCTTTTGAAATAAACGAAGTTAGTATTATATCCAATGCTTATGATAAAGAAATCGCTGAAAAAACCGAATTGATCTATAAAGCCTAAGAAAACATTTGAGATTTAAAAAAATACTTATATAGAAAAAACGAGTCAATAGAAAGTTTGAGCATAAAAAAGTATTGAAAACGGAGGATATTAAATGATCAACCTAAAAGAAATGACCTTTGAAAAGTTAGAACCAGAAATCGAAAAGATCTTTGATCAACAGAATGAAGATACATTCGATCAAGTTCCGGAACGGAATGCCGAGAAAATTGTAATAGGCGCTTACGACGGAGAAGAACTAGTCGGAGGTATCATTGGAAACAAACAATACGAGAACGTTCATATCGCAATGTTAGCGGTCAAAGGTGGCTACAGAGGCCAAGCAGTCGGGAGCAAACTTCTAAAAGAAATCGAAAAAAGAGCAAGAGAAATGGATATCATTCACATCACACTCTCTACAAAAAGTTACCAGGCTGAAGGATTCTATAAAAAATACGGTTATGAAGTATTCGGGACACTTGAAGATATGCCGATCAAAGGTGTAACGAAATTCTATTTTCACAAACGTTTAGATTAAAAAAGATTACCTCATGAATGGAACGATAAAAGGTAACTCCGTGGGGTAGTCTTTTTTTCTACCTATGAATAAAGTGAATGATATGTCTACGTTTCATAAGTGATATATACTATGACTATAAAAAAGAGAAGGAGGATATAAATGGACTTTATAGGGTTAATCCCGATAGCGATGATTTTATATTTTAGTTGGAGTAAATCGAAAAATAAAAAGTAAAAATTTATAATGATCCCCCCTTATCGTTATTAATTGGATGAAGCCTTTTTTGTAGGAATCACACGTTTAATTACTATAAATTATGTGAAGGTTTTACTAAGTGCATATAATGGATTAATTAGAAATGTGTGGTATAAAGAACGCGTAATATAAAATAGAATAAAAAGGGGATGCAAACATGAGAAATGATTCAGCCTTTACCACAACGAATAGTCGTATACTGATTGGGGCCTTAGCACTTATTTTAGGGTTGGTAGTTCTCTTAGCTACATCATGGGGATGGTGGGGGCTATTTGTTGGTGGCGTGATAGCATGGATTGTTGTATTCGAAGGAGATTCTTATCACCTTTTTATATTACCTCATCGTTTATGGATTATTCTTTTAGGTGTAATTGGCTATTTTGTATACGGTCTTCTAGTAAGTAATATTGCTGAAAGAATAGGGTTTGAATGGGTAGCGAATTCAGCTGTGGAAAATTTGAGTGATATCATTTAAACATTGCCCTTTGCATTAATGGGCGAAGAATTATTAGGTATTGGAGTACTTGAAGTAGCTAGAAGTAAGGGGTGGTCATTTGTTAATGCTTCCTTACTCAGTGCACTCATTTTTGGATTACTACATGTAATCGCCTATTGGAATGGAGATATAATTTCTACAGTATTACATGTCTTGCTATTACAAGCAGTAGCTAGGCTGATATTTAATTTTATTTACTTAAAAACAGGTAGAAGTATAATAGGGTCTTGGACGATACATTTGCTAGTAGATGGTATAGGGTTCTACTTGTATGTTCTAACACAGTAAGACAATATTTTGAAAAGCTTTGTATTATGACCCTCTACCTTCATTGGATGAGGGGTTATCTTTTTTGTTTGATAAAAAGAATAAAATAGATATGATCGTAGTAAATAACATACATTATTAAAAGGGGATAGGTTAGTGAAAATTCAAATTGAAATTGATGACGAGTTATATCCGTACCTCAGAAAATACAGAGAATTAAAAAGAACTAGTCCTAGTAAAATAATGAATACGTACATAAAAGAATATATTGTTGATTACATACTAGAGATTGAACAAAAAAAGAGCAATAAATAGCAGTATATCACGTAGTTTATAAGTTATTGAAAGTATAATCATTAAACGGTATAATTTTAACTACATAGCTTACTATCTAGTCATAGTCCTATGATGTGAGGTTTACGCCTCGTATGGGAGAAGGCTCTCACTTCGGTGGGGTCTTTTTTTATGGATTAAATGACTAAAAATATAAGAAAAGGATCTAGTATATATATATATTTAGAAATTTCATAAGGTTCACAATGTTCCGTACATTTTTATTAGCGTTATGATAAGATATAAAAAATGGAACTATAAAGGAGGAAGCCCACCTTAATGGACAGTGGAGATTTACCAAGTATTATGCTTTTAATCGTATTGATTGCTTTATCTGCTTTCTTTTCTTCTTCAGAAACTGCTTTCACTTCTGCAAACCAAATTCGACTAAAAAACGAAGCGGAAAATGGAAGTAAACAGGCAAAAAGGACACTAGATTTAGCCAAGAATTTTGATGCCGTATTATCTACGCTTTTAATTGGGAATAATATTGTCAATATTGCTACGTCAGCCATTGCAACTTTACTTTTTATAGGATGGTTCCCAACTTATGGAGCAACGATTGCGACAGTAGTGACAACTATCGTAGTTTTAATATTTGGGGAAATCACTCCTAAAACAATTGCCAAAGAAAAATCTGAAACAATCGCAAAATTTTCTGCACCAATCATCATAGTATTAATCAAAATTTTCAGACCAGCAATCTGGTTCTTTGAAAAATGGCGACTTCTACTAGATAAAATTTTCAATTTTGAAAGTCAGGAAACAATCAGTGAAGAAGAATTATTATCAATGATTGATCAGGCTGAGTTAGGTGGAAGTATTGAAGATCATGAACATAAGCTAGTGAGGTCAGCTTTAAATTTTGATGATTTTGAAGTTTCTAAGATTCTCAAGCCTCGCGTAGATGTCGTAGGTTGTGATATGAACGAAAAAGATTCTAAAATCGAAGAGTTATTTAGTCGTCATAATTTCTCTCGTCTAATTGTTTATGATGATACGATTGATCATGTGGTTGGTGTATTACACGAAAAAGAATTCAATCGTTATCTGAAAGTGAAAGTGCGGACGGGAAGAGAGGCTTCTATAATGACAATCGTCAAAGAGGTGATTTTCGTCCCTCCCGTCATGAATCTATCTAAACTCCTTAGAATGATGCAGCTGAAAAAAACACATATGGCGATCGTAACAGATGAGCACGGTGGTACGAAAGGAATTGCCACTATGGAAGACGTTTTAGAAGAACTAGTAGGTGAGATATGGGATGAATCTGATACCATTGAAGAAGAAATCATTAAGTTGGATAATGGAGCGAGTTACATTGTAAATGGGAATACTAAATTGGAAAAATTATTTGACTTATTTCACTTGGAAAATACAGTTGAGTTCATTTCTAATACAGTAAGTGGCTTTATTATTGAAAATTTGAATAGAGTACCTGATGAGAATGAAAAATTTACTTATAAAAATATGGATATTATGGTTATTGAAGTCAAAAATAGACGTGTCCTTGAAATTCAAGTTGATTATGCTGAAACTAAATTCGAAGAAGAGTCCTAAAATGTGATTCTAAACTATTTGGAATTGACCAATTCAAAAGTTGAATTATTTAATGTATGTGCTACAATCGTTTCAACTGAAATAACGGCGGGAAGCTGTTACGGAGTTTTCTAACCTTAAAGGTTAGAAAACTCCATTTTTTTGTATTGTTGAAAGTAGAGTTACTAAAGGGTATAATTTAAGAAACATAGCACACTATCTAGTCATAGTCCTATGATGTGAGGTTTATACCTCGTATAGATTTGACCTTCACTTCGGTGGGGGTCTTTTTTTTGGATATATTTTCTACATTCTCATAGCATAAACAAAAGAAGAGAAATACCGTTTTATCGGCATTACTCTTCTTGATTCTTCCTATACGGATGTTTTTGATGGAGCTGAGGGGAGTCGAACCCCTGTCCAGACACATTGGCACTCAAGCATCTACGATCATAGTTACGCTATTAAGATTTCGCTCTACATTAGCCGCCTAACAGGCATCATGTGTCGCTAGTCTGATAATCTCTTCTAATCCTTCCAGACGGAAAGAATTAGCGTATCCCACTTAATTATAGGACCCAAACGTGACACGTGGGTGATACCAGTTCGGATCACGCTAGCTACTTTTACGCAGCTAAAGCGTATGTGTTATTATTATTGTTTGCAGTTATATTTAACTGTGACGTTGGTATGCAGTCTCGTCACCTGCAGAACGCAACTCGAGCTCAATCTATGCCTGTCGAATCCGTAACAACCCCAATATAGAAAATAGAACCAAATGATAACGAATCGCTACCATTTCTATACATATTATAGCATATAACCAATGAAAATGAAAGTCTGTTCGCTTATAATCCACTACAAGTGTCTTTCATAAATTTAGTTGATATAATGAGTAGACGAGATTTAGAGAGGTGTTTTATATGGAAAGAACAGAAATCGCACAGTTAAAAGCTTATATAGAAGAAGCTCAGATTATCGCCTTTTTTGGAGGTGCTGGAGTTTCTACAGAAAGTGGTCTACCAGACTATCGTTCAAAAGATGGAACATACACCGAGCTTGAAAAGAAGGCACTTGATCCTAAAAAAATCATGAGTCGAAAATTTCTGACCGAACAACCAGAAGCTTTTTTCAATCGATCTCATAATAAAAGGACCGAACCTGCTCCAAATGAGGCACACATTGTGTTGGCTGAAATGGAAAAAGCTGGAAAAGATATTCGCGTGATCACTCAAAACGTGGATGGGCTTCATCAACAGGCTGGACATCGTTTTGTATTAGAACTTCACGGACACAATCGTACTTGGTATTGTATGGAGTGCACGAGAGTTTATTCGCCTCGAGAAATACAAAAAGATGAAAGAAATATTCCAAGATGTCCAATAGAGAACGGGATTGTCAGACCATCTGTTGTCTTATTTGGTGAAAATCCTAATAAGGAGATCGTCGAAAAAAGTAAAGCTACAATAAAAACGGCAGACTTACTGATTATAGCGGGAACATCTTTGAGTGTGAATCCAGCGCGCAACTATATTCATCAATTCAAAGGAAAGCACGTTGTCGTCATTAATAATGAAAAAATCGATACTGGAAATCTGGAGATTGATCTATTCATAGAAGGTAAAGTTGGCGAAACACTCGCTGCGGTAAAAGAAAGTTAAAAAAATACGTTCCACTTAGTATAGAATCGATATTCTAACAAAGTGGAACGTCTTTTTATTTTTTATTCATAATCGTCTTGGAGTCCTCATCGGAATCATATTGATAGTGCTCATACATTTGAGCCAGCAGCATAGGATCAGAACTGATCTTAGCTAACAAGTCAGCGGACGCTTGCACTGATTGTTCTTTTCTTTTAGAAACAGCTGTATCGTCGTTCTCACCTGGTACGGTCAGACCATCCAATACATCATGAAATTCTTGTAAAAATTGTTTGAATCCTAAGCTGTCATCTAGCAAAATTGATTTAACAGCCTGATTTTTGTGATGAAGATAAACGAGATAATCATCTGTCGACATACCTAAAGTACTTGCATAAGCAATTATTTCTTGAAATTCCTTATCGTTTCTCATTCAATTCATCCTCTACCGATTAAGTATGTGCTAACACAAAAATATGATTCTTATAAATATAAATAAATAATCACTTTACAATAATAATCTATGAGAGAGCTTATGTAAACAGATTCATTACATAAGTCATGAATCTGTAAAGCAAGGTAAGTGTTATGAGCACTATTTAAACTAAATTAATATTGAATGAGGTTCATTTAGTGATTAAATATCCGCTAATATGTATATTTATCAATAATATTATAAGACATTTAATCAAAATGGATATTCTAGTGAAATTTGATAGTGTGAAAACGTAGGTGATATATGGTATTACTGGCGTAAATAAGACACATTTTAGACACAATCATTTGTAATCGATTGCAAAACCTTTAATAACAAAGATGAATATTATGAATTGTATTACATTAGAAGATTGGACTTTATTTACTGATAATTCATGTTGACAATCTAATGTTTAAAAGATAAGATTTGAAAAACATTATAAAAATGTGTAATTACTAATTTAAAGTATTGCAGAGATGAAGGAGAGAATTGTGCATGAGTTATAGTAAATGGGAAGAAGCTTTGACTGCTAATTACGAAACGACTGTTTCATGGCGACGTTATTTACATGAACATCCTGAACCTTCTTTCGAAGAATATGAAACAAGAAAATATATTGTAGAAAAATTAGAATCTTTTGGATATGAAGAAATTGAAGAAAATATCGGTGGTGGAGGAATTGCTGCTTATCTTCGAGGGACTGAAGATGGCCCGACGATTGGGTTTCGTGCAGACTTCGATGCATTGAGAATTCAAGAAGCAACTAACCTAGAATTCTCTTCAAAAACCCCAGGTGTCATGCATGCTTGCGGACACGATGGACATACAGCAACGTTACTAAGTGTGGCAAAGGTATTGAAAGAAAAACAAGCAGAACTTTCTGGAACGGTTAAATTCATTTTCCAGCATGCTGAAGAAGTATTACCAGGTGGCGGGAAAGCGATGATAGATGCCGGCGTATTGGAAGATGTGGATTATGTCTATGGACTTCATTTAAGATCACCACTTGAATATGGTAAGGTCACTTATTGTTCAGGTTATGCCATGGCGGCTCCAGATTTCTTTGAAATCAACATCCAAGGAAAAGGGGGACATGCAGCGCATCCAGATTCCACAGTAGACTCTGTTGTTGTCGCTTCTCATGTAGTCAATCAACTACAAACGATTATCAGTCGTAAAAAAGATCCGACTAAATCAGGAGTCTTGACGGTTTCTACTTTAAAAGCGGGAGATGGCGCACATAACGTGATCTCAGACAAAGCACTCATCAAAGGAACCGTTCGAACCTTTGCACCAGAAGTCAGAGATATGATAGAAGAAAAAATCAGTACGATGACACAGCACATCTGTGAAGCACATGACGCAACTTGTGAGGTCACCTATACTAGAGGCTATCCGGCGCTTTACAATCATGAAAAAGAAACAGAATTGGTCGCAGAGTTATTCAAAAATCAATTTGGCGAAGAGACGGTTGAATCAACCCCGCTTAGAATGGGTGGAGAAGACTTTGCTTACTTCCTTCAAGAAAAACCAGGTTCATTCTTCTTTGTGAATTCAGGAAATGAGGAAAAAGGCATTTCCTACCCACATCATCATCCGAAATTTGATTTTGACGAACGTGCATTATTACTTGGTGGAAAATGTTTCCTGTCTATTGTAGAGCATTATCTATCCAAAAAAGAAACCAGTAGCGCTAAAGAGTCTGTTACAGTGGAAAGTCATTAAACATCAGTAGTAAACGAGAAGGAGATGGATCATGGCCTACGAGACATGGACAGAAGAATTAAAACAGAATTTTGATGAAACAGTCAGCTGGAGAAGACACTTACATGAGCATCCGGAACCTTCTTTTGAAGAGAAAGAAACAGCTCAGTATATTCTAGAGCGACTAAAATCATTTGGGATAAAAGACATCCAAACAAATGTAGGGAATGGATATGGGATCGTAGCGAAGATTCAAGGCGGTCATCCAGGGCCAACAATCGCATTAAGAGCAGACTTTGATGCATTAAGAATTCATGAAGAAGCCGATGTAACATTTAAATCGAAAAATGAAGGCATCATGCATGCTTGTGGACATGATGGGCATACGGCTTCCTTACTCAGTGTAGCAAAGGTCATTTCAACTCACGCTGATGAATTACATGGGAATGTTGTGTTACTGCATCAACACGCTGAAGAAGTGTTACCAGGTGGGGCTAAATCGATGGTTGAAGCGGGGGCGCTAAAAGAAGTTGATTACGTATTTGGTATTCACTTAGATTCAATGGAAGAACTTGGAAAAGTTTTCTACAATTATAGTTTTGGATCAGCGAACTCGGATACGTTTAAGATGAAGGTTCAGGGGAAAGGTGGTCACGGTGCTGCGCCACACGATACGCATGATGCCTTGACGATCGGGACACAAATCGTCACAGGTCTACAGCAAGTCGTCAGTCGATTAACAGATCCGGTCAAACCAGCTGTGCTAACCTTTGCAGGATTCGAAGCAGGAGGAGAAGCATACAATATTATAGCTGACTCTGCTGAAATCAACGGTACCGTTCGAACAATGCACGGTGACATTCAAGATCTGATGGAAAGTAAATTGAAATCAATCAGCACGCATATTGCGGAGGCATTCGATGCTACCTTAGATATCGATTATGTACGAGGTTATCCATCTATTCAAAACGACGCGGTAGAAGTTGAGAAATTGAAAAATCGTTTTTTGACCGTGTTCAATGATTCTGAGGTGGAAGAAGTCGAAGGAGCAATGGGTGGAGAAGATTTCGCTTATTTCTTGAAAGAAAAACCAGGGGCCTTTTTAAGAGTAGGTGCGAAACATCCAAATGACGCGTCACCTTATCCGCATCATCATCCAAAATTCGTTATACATGAAGAGTCCTTACTGCGTTCGGGGGAAGTGTTCCTATCCATTATTGATGAATACTTAGGATAGACACAGCAGAAAAAGGATTTATTGAACTAAAAGGGGGAAAAAACGATGCAAAAATTTATCTTGAAGCGACTGCTGACAGCTATTCCAGTATTGCTGATGATTTCCATTGCAGCATATATGATGGTTAATTTAACACCAGGAAATCCGGCAGAATTATTTGTTTCACCAGATGCCACAGCTGAGCAAATCGCAGCGACTGAACGAGCACTTGGACTAGATCAATCAGTACCTGTCCAGTATGTTCGTTGGTTAGGAAGAGCTTTGAGACTAGATCTCGGCAATTCATTTTCAACACGTTATCCAGTGCTACCCATTATTGTATCAAGGCTATTTCCAACAATTGTGCTTATGGGATCGACGCTACTATTTTCATACATCGTAGCGATCCCGCTTGGAATTTTAGGTGCGAGAAAACAAGGCACATGGATAGACAATTTATTGACTAGTAGTTCTTTTATAGGCGTATCGATTCCAAACTTTTTCTTAGGTTTAGGATTGATTTATATCTTTTCTGTTCGATTAGGTTGGTTACCGACTGGTGGTATGTCTGAATTAGGTGGAGACGGTGGATTCTTTGAAGTCTTACGTCACCTTGTACTGCCAGTTATCGTTCTGTCTGCGTTTTATATCGCGAATATGGCGCGTTATATGAGGTCAACTATGATTGAAGTTTATGGGGAAAATTACATGAGAACTGCAACAGCTAAAGGGTTAGCATCCAAAACGATTTTAACAAAGCATGGACTTAGAAATGCATTGATCCCAGTTGTCACCATCATTGGAACAGATTTACCAAGATTGGTTGGAGGCGCAATTGTCACAGAGCAGATTTTTCAGTGGCCAGGGATTGGTCGTTTAACGATCACGGCGATTCAGCAAAGAGATTATCCCATTCTGATGGCGGTCACGATGTTATCTGCAATCGTCGTACTTGTTGCCAACCTTCTCGTTGATGTCTTGTACGCTGTGGTTGATCCACGGATCAAATACAACTAAAGGGGGAAGAAAAATGGCTCAAAATGTAGGTAGAAATACACCAGCAGACTCACTGTTTCATTTAGTGGAGGATAGTGAACGTGCTCACTTCCCTGGAGTTGCAGCGGAACAAGTAGTTTCAGATGGAGATAGTTATGTTAAGACGATTGCCAAACGGTTTTTCAAAAATAAAGTAGCCGTCGTAAGCTTAGGTGTCTTCATTATCATGATTCTGGTCGCTGTATTTGCAAATCAGATTGCACCGCACCCAAGAGATGCCTCTGTAGGCCTATTTCGAGCGGCACCTTATGAGAATTTCTTTTTAGGAACAGATGATACAGGAAGAGACGTACTATCAAGATTGATTCACGGAACGCAAGTCTCTATGATCGTTGGACTTTGCTCGGTTGCCATTTATGTAGTGATTGGAACAACGCTCGGTTTAGTTTCAGGCTATTTCGGTGGATTTATTGATGCTGTGATCATGAGGATTACAGAAGCCTTTATGTCTTTCCCATTTTTTCTCGTTATTTTAACACTCGTTTCACTTTTAGGATCAGGTATTTGGGTCGTAACGATTGTGCTTGGAGCACTCAGCTGGCCTCCGTTATGTAGATTGGTCAGAGGTCAGGTATTGAAGCTTAAAGGGCAAGATTTTATATTAGCGGCTGAAGCAACAGGGTATTCGACTTTTGGCATTTTATTTGTTCATATCTTACCCAATGTACTTTCACCGATTCTAGTTAATGCAACGTTTGGGATTGCGACAGCAATCCTGACAGAAGCTTCACTGAGTTTCTTGGGGGTTGGTGTTAGACCACCGCAACCAAGCTGGGGGAATATTCTTTCTCAGGCTCAATCGATTAGAGTGTTGACCGCTGAACCATGGAGATGGGTTCCAGCTGGTATCCTGATTTTTATCGCAGTATTATCAATCAACTTTATCGGAGAAGGGTTGAGAGAAGCGATTGAAGGGGAAAATAAAGGGTAAGTGCGTTATCAATAAAGGCTTTAAAAGATTTCATGAAAAATGATTCAAGTAGAAGGTCTGCTTCAAATTTAGGGGGACTAAAAGAGCGTTTCTACAAAAGAATTCAATCATAAGGGGAGATTTTCATGTCAAGTTGGAAAACAAGATTAAAGTATGGGACAACGATTTTTGCTTCAACATTGGTACTAGCAGCATGTGGAGATTCAGCTGTACCGGGACCAGATGATGTAGCGCAAGGTGAAACTGAAGGAGAAGGCGCAGTACCACAAGCCGAAGAAGGCGACACAAGTACCTTGATGGTTGGGTTAACAAATGCACCAGATAGTTTCAATCCTTTTTACGCGCCAGGTGTTAGTGGTAAATGGATTCAACGATTCATGTATGACAGTTTACTTGTGATGCCAGAAGCAGATTCATGGGAAAATGCACTAGCTTCTAAATTTGACACAACAGATAATCAAACGTTTGAAATTGAAATCAATGAAGAAGCGAACTGGACAGATGGCGAACCGGTTTCTGCAAATGATGTAGCGTTCACACTTAACGCCATTGCGAATCCAGAAATTGAAACATCACTAGGGACAAGAATCGCAATGATTGAAGGAACAGATGATTCAGGTATTTTAGAAGAGGGAGCAGAATCGCTATCTGGTGTAGAAGTAACGGGAGATAAATCCTTAACCATTACAACTAAGACACCTGTCGATTTGGCGCTGATTCAAGAATTTGTTGGATTCGATGTATTGATTGCGCCTGAACATATCTTTGGCGAACTGGAGCCGGCTGATATCTCGAACTCTGAAGCAGCAACTCAACCATCTGTATTCAGTGGACCGTATAAATTCGTAGAATATGACAATGATAATTATATTCAATTAGAAGCAAATCCTGACTACTACAGAGGCGCTCCAGAAATTGAAACAATTTATGGGCGTATCATGAACGGAACAGCACTTGTAACAGAATTCCAAGCTGGAAACCTTCATATGGCTGCAGGCGGTGGTATCGGTATGGTGCCGATTCAAGATATTTCGTTATTAGAAGATATCGATGGTTTAGAAGTTATTGAAAATCCGAGTTTTAATGGTCAGTATATGATCATCAATAACGAAGTATTCCCGGATCCAGAAGTACGTAAAGCTTTCATCCATGCGCTTGATCGTCAACTGACAGTCGATAATCTGCTTGAAGGTCGCGGGGAAGTCTTGTCTAGTATGTACACATCAGCAAGTCCGTACAATTCTGACGAGATCCAACCACTAGAGTATAACCCAGAATTAGCAAAAGAAATGCTAGAAGATGCAGGCTTTGACTTTGGACAAACGTTGAGATTAGGTGTTCCAACAGGAAACGCGGTCAGAGAACAAAATGCTAACTTGATCCAACAATGGTTAGGTGAAATCGATGTGCAGGTTGAAATCTCACAATATGACTTCCCAACTTGGTTACAAGTAGCGCAAGACCTTGATTATGACATTGGGATGATGGGATACGGCCACACAGTGGATCCAAACGTTGCGACGTATGTCCAATCAGGTGCTTCGTCAAATAATTCTGCCCTTGCTGATCCTAAGGTTGATGAGTTACTTGAAAGAGGAAACGAAGGTACAAGTTTTGAAGAAAGATTCCCAATCTATGAAGAATTACAAGAGTATATGCAAGATCAAGCTGTAATCATTCCATTGTATTCTGATTCTCAATTCTCGGTTCAAGTGGATTACTTGAATGGTGGAATTAATGAATACTGGGCAGGATCGCTTCATGATGTCCATGAATGGTCGCTTGATCCTCAGTAAAGGTTACTCAAAAGTAGGAGTCGACGAAGAGTCTAGAGTAGGTATAGGCTCTTCGTTGATAGTTTAAAAGGAAGATAGAGGTGTGAACATATGGATAACACGAATGTGCTGGAAGTAAAGAATTTGGCCATTTCTTTTAAAACGTTTGAAGGTAAAGTCCAAGCAGTTCGAGGGGTGGATTTTGAACTAAAAAAAGGAGAAACGCTAGCAATCGTTGGCGAATCAGGTTCCGGAAAATCGGTATCAACAAAAGCAATCAATCGCTTGCTTCCTAAAAAGAATTCCATTATCGAGAGCGGCCAGATCTTATTCGAAGACAAGGATCTACTGACGATTTCAGATAAAGAAATGCAGAAGATTCGTGGAAATGATATCGCCATGATCTTCCAAGATCCAATGACCTCTTTGAATCCGACAATGCAAGTTGGTAGACAAATTGCTGAGCCGATGGTTAAGCATCAAGGGTTAACGAAAGAACAAGCTACTGAAAAAGCAATTGAATTAATGCAGATGGTCGGTATCAAAAATCCTAAACAAACGCATAAACATTATCCTCACCAATTCTCAGGAGGAATGAGACAACGGGTTATGATTGCCATTTCCTTGGCATGTGAACCAAAGATCCTGATTGCGGATGAACCAACGACAGCTTTGGATGTAACCATTCAAGCTCAGATATTGAATTTAATGAACAATTTGAAAAAAGATTTAGAAACTTCCATAATTTTTATCACACATGATTTAGGTGTGGTTGCGCAGATGGCAGACCGTGTAGCGGTTATGTATGCAGGTCAAATCGTTGAAATCGGGACAGCGGACGAGATTTTTTATAATCCTATGCATCCGTATACTTGGGGATTGTTGGCATCTATGCCGACGTTAGATATCCATCAAACAGATCTTTACAATATCCCGGGATCACCACCCAATTTGCTCCATCCGCCTAAAGGCGATGCTTTTGCTTCGAGAAATGAATTCGCATTAGCGGTCGATTTTGAGCAAGAGCCTGAGATGTTTAAAGTCACAGATACTCATTTTGCAAAAACATGGCTACTGCATCCAAAAGCACCGAGTGTGACGCCGCCAGCAGAAGTGGTTAGGCGTAAGCAGAAATATGAACAATTATTTGGTGAAAAGAAGTTAAGGATTCAGACAGGAGGTGAGGTCGTTGGTAGCAGAGGTTGAACAAAAGAAACCGATCGTTGAAATTACAGGTTTCAAACAGTATTTCAATGCGGGAAAGAAAAGTGAAGTCAGAGCAGTCAACGATGTCAGCTTCAATATCTACGAAGGTGAAACATTTGGCCTAGTTGGAGAATCGGGTAGTGGAAAGTCTACGACTGGTAGAGCGCTTATCAAATTAGGAGATATTACGGGTGGACAGATTCTATATAAAGGTCAAGATATTTCTAAAATTCGTGGACGTAAAAAGCTACTTGATTTTAGAAAATCGATGCAAATGATTTTTCAAGATCCGTACGCTTCATTGAATCCAAGAATCACAGTGAAAGATATTATTGGTGGTGCCTTAAAAGTTCACGGGATTTACAAAAACAGTAAAGAGCGGACTGAACGGGTTTACGAGCTGCTAGAAGCAGTGGGGTTAAGCAAGGAATTTGCAAACCGTTACCCTAAGGAATTTTCTGGTGGGCAGTGTCAACGTGTTGGGATTGCGCGTGCACTAGCTGTAGAACCGGATTTTATTATTGCAGATGAGGCCATTTCAGCACTAGATGTATCGATTCAAGCTCAGGTAATCAACTTATTGAAAGAGTTGAAAAAAGAAAACAATTTGACGTATCTGTTTATTGCGCATGACTTATCTATGGTCAAATATATCAGCGATCGTATTGGTGTCATGAATAGTGGAAGGATGCTTGAGGTGGCAGAGGCAGATGAGTTGTACATTGCGCCGCTACATCCTTATACGGAGTCTTTACTCTCCGCTATACCAACGCCAGATCCAGAAAATGAGCGAAATCGTGTTAGAACGGAGTACGATCCGAAATACCATCAATATGATGATTTAACAAAAGTAGGCTTACATGAGATTGCTCCAGATCACTACATTTATTGCCACGAAAATGAAATAGAGGTCTACAGAAAAAAACGAGAAAGATTGTTACGTGAAGGCCAGAAATATGCTTAGGATGACTTAATACGAGCTCGAAATCCAAAGACTGTTTTCAAGTATGGACCCACTGACCTTTAGATAGTCTAAAACAGTGGCCACACTTGATGCAGTCTTTTTGATAGAGCGAAATCAACCACTGAACAAAAAGTTCCCACTGAAAAATGTTAGGATGACCGAGAACTTAAACAGAAACCAATGGATGAAAGAAGGCAGAAAAGTAGATGAATGTACTAGAAGAGAAATTGCAGAGTGTAATCGATAGTAGAATGGATGAATTTTTTGATTATTTAAGATTAGATTCTGTTTCCACACAGGATAGAAAAATACCAGAAACTGTCGCATATGTTAAAGAGATGCTTGAAAAGACAGGAGGAGAAGTCCAAGTACTGGATGACCTCGGAGGAAATCCTGTTGTATACGGTTATTTTCCAGCTGGTAAAAATGGGAATAGTGAAAAGACACTACTGTTTTACAATCATTACGATGTTCAACCAGAAGATCCAATTGATGAATGGGATAGTGCACCTTTTGAACCTACTGTAAAAGACGGTATTCTTTATTGTCGAGGAGTAGCGGACAATAAAGCGAATCTGATGGTTCGATTGAATGCCATTCAAGCATTACTGGATACGGAGGAAGGCTTATCTTGTAATATCAAATTCCTTATTGAAGGGGAAGAAGAAAATGGAAGTCCGTCTCTTGGAGCCTACTTAGAAAAATATGCGGATTTATTTAAAAGTGATGCGTGTATTTGGGAATTCGGTGGAAAAGATGAAGAAGAAAACTATGTGATTGAAGCAGGAATCAAAGGAATGGCGTATTTTGATTTGTTTGTAGAAAGTGCAGATGTAGATATTCACTCTTCTATCGGTGCGGTCGTGGACAACGCTGCTTGGAGACTGACACAAGCGTTGGCTAGCTTAAGATCTGCAGATAACCAAGTACTTGTTGAAGGGTTTTACGACGATATCATTCCACCTACAGACTTTGAAAAAGAAGTGGTTGCACGGAAACCATTTGATGCAGTGAAAACGCAGAAAGTGTATGGCTTGAAACATCCACTGATTACTAAAGACTTGGACTGGACACCAAATGAAGCTTTAGCTTTTTATCCTACGATGACAATTTGCGGTATGATCTCAGGCTATACTGGACCAGGATCAAAAACGGTCTTACCGAGGGCAGCGGCCGCAAAACTAGATTGCCGAATCGTACCAGGACAAGATCCGGAAAAAATTCACGAATTGATTCGGAGTCATCTAGATAAACATGGCTTTGAAGATGTACACCTAGACTTGATCAAAGCTCAAAAAGCTTTTCGTTCAGACCTAACAAATAATTTTGTGGATGTGGTCGTTAACTCCGCTAAGAAAGCTTATGGAGAAGGAACAGAAATCGTCTTGTCTCCTAATAACGCAGGGACAGGACCCATGTATAATTTCGACAAGTATCTACAGCTTCCAGTATTAAGTAGCGGATGCGGTTGGGCGAATTCTAGAGCACATGCACCCAATGAATCTGTAAGACTCAAAGATTTTTTTGAGGGAACGGCGCACATGGCTTACCTTCTTCAAGACTTTGGAAAATAACCATAAAAAAAGTGTCTCTTTTGAGAGGCACTTTTTATTTTTGGAAAAATCAAATGGTTGAAGACAACTCTTCTACAACAGTGGTTATGCCTTCTTCAGGAACTTTGGTTAAGACGAAGAATCCAACAATGAACAGTAAAATAAGACTGAAGACCCCGTAATTGGATCTCCCCGTCAACTGAGTGATTGTGGCGACCATAGTGGGACCGATAATAGAAGCAAATCGACCGAAAATATCATAGAGCCCAAAAAATTCATTAGCCTTATGGCTAGGAATAATCCGTCCAAAGTAGGCACGGCTTAAAGCTTGGATACCACCCTGGGAAGTCGCGATCAACATCGCTAGTATCCAGAAGTCGACCAAAGTAGACATAAAGAAGGCGTAGGTACATACACCGATATAGACGATAATCGCTACATATATCATGGTTTTACCAGGAAAACGGTCAGCTAGTCGACCATATAATATAGCAAATGGCGCAGCGACAATCTGAACAACGAATAATACGATAAGCAAATCCGTAGCTTGCAGACCTAAATCTGTACCATAAGCCGTTGACATCGAAATGATTGTTCCCACACCATCAATATAAAACATATAAGCAATCAAAAATAAAAAGGCTGCACGGTACTGCTTTAATTGACGAAAAGTACTGAAGAGCCTTTTGAAACTATGTTTAATAAGTTTGGGTTGTCTTTCAATTCCATGAATTTGATGAACATTTTTCAGCATTGGCAAGCTAAAGACAGTCCACCAAAGAGCGGTTAGGATAAAAGCGAAGCGGGTTGCGCTGATAGTTGAAAAAGGTAATACACCGTTTTGAGATAAAAGTATGACGCCGATACTGATCAAAAAAGGAATGCTACTCCCGATGTATCCCAGACTGAATCCTCTGGAAGATACACGGTTCATACGTTCTGGCTTTGTAATATCAACTAGGAAACCATCATAAAATACATTGGATCCCGCCATCCCAATCGAAGCTATGGCATATCCAATCAATAAAACAAACCAAGAAGTATCAGGGATAATGGCGAGGCTGAGAGTCCCTAAAACGCCGAGCGCAAAAAAAGTGAAGAAAAATTTCTTTTTGAACCCTTTAACGTCAGCCATGGTTCCCAGAAGCGGTGACAGTACTGCGATAATGAGAGTGAAGATAGAGATCGTGTATCCAAGGTAGGCAGTAGAGTTTCCGTTTGAAACACCAGACAGCTCAGCTGCGCTGCTATAGTAAATCGGGAAAATAGCGGTTGTTACAATAATCGAAAAGGCTGATTCCGCCCAATCATAAAACATCCAACTATGTTCGGTTTTTGTATAAGTCATCTTCAAGATCATCACGCTCCTTTGATTATATATAAGTTTATTTTATCAAATAAGTCAGAATGATAGATAAAATCAATCAATAATTATTCTAAAATTTACAATTGAGAAGTTGAGTTCCAAGCATCAAATGAAAATTTGGAAAATATTGGATAAAGTGCTCAATGAGGGACTATATATCAGTGGAAATCGCAATTGTTAACTTTATGTGAACGTTATGTAAATTTAAATGGAAATCTCGATTTTATAGACAATCTCAACCTAGAGAGATGTAAGCGGAATACATTGTGACATATTGAGTTTTTTTCCGAACTTTTAGGCATAAACGTATTTAAAAATTCGCTTATAGCTCAATTGCTTCGTATAGCAACCAAAATGTCTGTTAATTTGAAAGTCGAATACAAAGCATATTAAATAAAAATCTTCTAATTTGTAAATTTATTGTTCATTTATTGTAAAGATACATTTAAGATAAGAATGGAAACTCTGAATTCGAAAGTAATAGGTATCCGATATTACTTCAAGTTATCCATCACCAAAATACGTAATACATCTAATGGAGGAGTAAAAAAAAGTGGATATACAACAAATCATTTTTCAGTTCGTTGGTGGACTAGGCATTTTCCTTTTTGGTTTGAAATATATGGGAGACGGTCTTCAACGATCCGCTGGAGATAATTTGCGAGATATTTTAAACAAGTTTACATCTACGCCATTTCGAGCGGTGCTCGCGGGAATTGTCGTAACGGTATTGATTCAAAGTAGTAGTGGAACAACTGTACTAACCGTTGGACTTGTTAGTGCTGGATTTATGAAACTTAAACAAGCAATTGGGATTATTATGGGTGCTAATATCGGAACGACGATCACGGCATTTATTATCGGATTTGATATCGGTGGGTATTCTTTACCTATACTGGCTGTAGGAGCCATGTTGTTATTCTTCTTTAAACGTCCATTTGTGAATAGTATGGGACAAGTCGTATTTGGCTTCGGAGCTCTATTCTACGGACTTGAGTTGATGGGTGAAGGACTAGCGCCACTTGAAGATCTTCAAGTATTTACGGATGCGATGGTCACATTATCTAACAATCCAATTCTTGGTGTGATTTCAGGAACTTTATTCACCTTTATGCTTCAAAGTTCGTCTGCAACGATTGGGATTTTACAAGAACTGTATAGCCACGGAAGTATCACGCTTGAAGCAGCTCTACCCGTTTTATTCGGAAGTAATATCGGAACAACCATCACAGCGATTCTTGCAGCAATAGGGGCAAGTGTAGCAGCTAAACGTACATCAGCTTCTCACGTGATTTTTAATATATCAGGAACTGTCATCGTTTTGTTACTGTTGAGTCCTTTTACAAATTTAGTGAGTTTTTTGTCTGTACAATTCGGATTGAATGCAGCGATGCAGATTGCCTTTGCGCATGGTATGTTTAATGTCTTTAACGTACTAGTACAAATGTGGTTTATCAGTCAAATTGCTGCCATTGTTACAAAGATTGTACCTGGAGACGACGCGTTGATTGAATACGATTCTTCGCACTTGGATTATTCTCTTATTCAGACAGCACCGTCTATTGCCTTGAATCAAGCTAAACTCGAAATCGAGCAGATGGGTGAGTTTGTAGTGGAAGAATTCAACTCCATGTTCAAGTATTATAAAAAGCAAGACGAAAAAAGTCGGACAGATACACTCCAATTAGAAGAAGTCGTCAATAAAATTGATGTCCACTTAACAGAATATTTAATGTTGATTTCAGTAGAAGATCTTCCGTTACAAAACTCAGCAGAACATGCACAACTCGTTGATGTGACAAAGTATCTGGAACGAATCGGTGATCACTCAGAAAATATTATTAAAAATATTCAAGAAGCTGTAAAAGCAAACAAAAAACATAACAAGAATTACAACAAAGAAGATAAAGTCTTTTTCGACGAAGATCTTGTCAGATTGTTTGAACTAGTAGAACAAAATATCAAAGAAGCAATCACTTCATTTTCAACAGACAACTATTCTTTAGCCGGAAAAGTATTGAAACGTGAAAAGGAAGTCAATAAGCTAGAAGATGATATTCGTAGCAAATTTATTGAACGCCTGAACAAAGGTATTGGCTTACCATCGGACGGAATTTTATTTGTTGATATTGTTTCTAACCTTGAGCGAATGTCTGACCATTCGACTAAAATCGTTAAACATACTTTAGGTATGCGTTATCCATTCCAAAAACAATCAAAAGTACCAAAACATGGTTACATCAAAGAAGTAACCGATGGAACAGAGAGTTCTTAAAAAATTACAAAAAAACAGTCTTGTTCTCTAGTTTAACGACTAAGAACAAGACTGTTTTTAATTATTTTAATTGATTAGAAAGTTTGCCAATTTTTTGAATCGAAACTTCGAGCAAATCATTTTGTTTAAGCCATTGTCGTTCAGCTCTCGGTTTTCCAGTAATAACCCCTTTAGGCGTTCCTGTGAAAATTAAGTCGCCAGGTTTTAAGGTCATATGACGAGACAAGTAGCTAATAATATAAGGAATAGTGAAAATCATATCCTTCGTATTTCCTTGTTGCTTGATTTCATTGTTGACTTTCAACGTAATGGCTAAATTGGTAGGATCTACTAGTTCGTCTGAAGTCATGATAGTAGGACCGACTGGAGCAAAAAAGTTGAGTGTTTTACCAAGCATCCATTGAGAAGAGCTCATTTGAATCTTCCGATCTGTTAAATTATTGCCAATCGTGTAGCCAAATATATGATCGCTCGCTTGTTTCTCATCAATATTAAATGCTTCTTTACCTATAACGACAATTAATTCTGCAGAATAATCGACATTTCTAGCCACTGGTGGTACTGGGATTTCTTGTTGATGAGCAGCTAGCGCATTATTATATTTATTGTAAAAAATGGGCGTCACTGGCAATTCACCATCAACTTCTTTAACGTAATCTACATAATTCATGCCTACACAGATAATTTTTTCGGGATCTTGAACAACTGGAAGGTAATAGACTTGATCGCTTTGTTCAAGAAATTTTTCGGAGTCAAAGTCTCTATAATGATAATGTTCTAGTAGTCGTTTCAGTTGTTCGTAAAAATGAGTATTTTGAATGACAGATTCCATTGTGTAGTTTGTAGGATCCTGAAGTTGTTGTGCTAAAGCTTTGACGTTCAGAATACCAGATGTTAATTCAATACCTAACTGTATTTGAGCATTTAAGGCGGTATAGTATTGGACGAGTTTCATGTGGATTTCCCTCCTGAAGGTATGGCACAAATGAAAATAGTTGTTCAGAGTATTATATCGAAAAGCTTAAAGATATAAAATTATAATGAATTTAAATCTGTTTCTTCTTGCTCAAAAGGCTGGTTTGAAGTATCCTTAAGAGACAAAAGATAAAGCGTATGGCTTATAAACGGAGGATACACATGTCTAATCGTAATAAAAATATTGAAGTTGAAATCATAGAAACGGCTAATCAGTCAGATACGTTAACTGAACTTGAAGTTTTAGTAAAAAACAAAGTGATCGGTACAGTTCGTCAAGCTCAAGATGAGCAAGCGATGATTTGGTATAAATCTGATAAAGAAATGACTGCAAAAACGGTTGAAGAAGGTATTCAGATGATTATTTCTGAATACAACTTGCACGACCAATAAGCAAAATAACTGTCCCACATTAAGTTCCCATTCTGGAACTTGGTGTGGGATTTTTTTGTTTATATATAGTCTTTTAAGGAGAACCAAAAATTGTAAATGCCTTTCGATACGGTTTGAGTATAGGAATATGATATGATGAAACAAAGAACTGTTGGTAATCAACAGTATTAGGAAGTGATGAGTATGGAAAAAGTAGAAAAATTCGAGGAGAAGATTCCTCATAAAAAGAAACTGATTCGACTGATTAATATCTTACAGTCCAATTGGGAACGAGCAGATATCAATCAAAGTGCGGCGGGAATGGCCTATTTCCTTCTGTTATCTCTTTTGCCGGTATTGTTGGTAATCGCAAACTTGATCCCATTACTACCAGTGGCGACGGCAGATATTCTGGAGTTTGTGTCAGAAGTGATTCCTCAAGATATCTTCAATGTACTTGAACCGACACTAGCGAGTTACTTAGAAAGCGGGAGTGGAGGTGTAATATCCATTGGTTTGTTAGGTGCAATCTGGTCAGCTAGTAAAGTGATCAATATCCTTAGAAAAGTTTTGAATGATGTTTACGGTTCTACATTGCAAAACAACTTTATTATTGCCCGCATCATCTCCGTTTTCGTAATGACAGGTATTTTGATTGTGATTGGACTTGCAGTATTCTTATTTGTTTTTGGAGAACAAATTCTAAATATCGTACAAGATTTTATCGGTCTACAATTACCATTTATTGATGCCTTCTTAATTTTAAGATATGTGGTTCTGATTGCGATCTTATTTATCGTATTTTTAATTGTATACCGATTAGTACCGAACCATAATCTAACAATTAAATATTCTTTTCCAGGTGCGATTTTCTCTACTATCGGTTGGTTAGTCCTTGTCCAAGGGTTCTCACTGTATTTGAACGTTGCTGGTGGAGACGCAGTAGCGAACGCGACTTTTGGGGCATTTATAGCTTTAATGTTATTCCTTTATCTATCTAGTATCATTATCTTACTTGGTGGACTCTTGAATACAATCATTTTCGAATGGAAAAACGGCAAATCTGTTCCTGAGTATGAATCAGACCTTAGAAGAGAAAAACAGATTAGTGATTCCGAGTGGACAGGTTATCCTGATGAAGAAGATACAGTGATTTTGAAAAAAGTCATTTATAAAGTGAATCGACTAAAAGATGACGAACTTGAGACTATTAAACAAAACGGTGATGAAGCGAGAATGGATGGTTAATTCACTAAAGGAAAAGACGAGGCCAAGGGGAGACCTTGACTCGTTTTCTTTTGTCCTCTTTTTCTTTTTAGTGAAATGCCTTATAATAGATTAAGATGATTCAACGATGAGGAGTATGGAAATGAAATTTTATTGCCACCCGACATGTACAACATGCAAAAAAGCCCAAAAATGGCTGGACGAAAGATCGATCGCATATGAGTGGATCAATCTCAAAGAAACCTCTTTATCAAAAGAGGAATGGACTGAGCTGCTTGAGAAAACAGATCGTCCAATCAAACAGTTTTTCAATACAAGCGGACAAGTTTACAGAGAAATGAACCTAAAAGAAAGAGTACCAAATCTGACGATTCAAGAAGCAGCAGATTTCTTGTCACAAAACGGCATGCTCGTCAAGCGACCGCTAGCTTTCGATCAACATAATCTAACAGTTGGATTTAAAGAAGCAGAATATGAAACAGTGTGGGAAAAAGAAAAGGAGAGTCAAAAATGACGGTGAAATATCACGAGTCTGGTGTATGGATCGAAAAAACAGCAGACAACTATAGAATTGGCCTATCAGAAAAAGGGCAAGACGACATTGGAGAAGTTATGTTTGTGGAATTACCAGAAGAAGGCGTAGAGCTTAAAGCTGGAGACGTACTACTAGGTGTCGAGGGTGCTAAAGCCGTAACGGAGCTGACGATTCCTATCAATGGAACCGTAAAAGCTGTTCATAAAGAAGTGGAAGATGAACCAGAATTACTGAATTCAGCGGACAAAACAGAAAACTGGATCGTAGAATTGGCAAGCTCAGATCATGATAGAGTCAGTACGTTTTCAGATAAAGTATGGGGAAACGAAAATTAAGCTTGACAGTCTACTAGTATCCTGATAATATAAAAATCACTTAAATACAACAAGTTATGCGAATCAAATAAATAAGCGATGATAAGTAGAGTACATCCAAGAAACATTCAAAGAGAGCTGCTAATTGGTGAAAAGCAGCAATGCGCACGGGATGGAAAATGAGCTTTGAGCAGGTAAGGTGAATGAGTCGTCATAAGCCTGATCCGGTTGCACCCGATAGCGTGCCACAGTATACGGAAAATTTTCCAAGTACTGGTTGAGGTCTGATACGTGAGTACCAGACGAATAAAGGTGGTAACACGAAAGCTAAAGCTTTTGTCCTTTGGAATCTACGAATGGATTCTATAGGACAAAAGCTTTTTTTATTGTTAAAATCACTAAGACATGAAAAACACATCCCGAAAATTGGGAGATCAGAACCACTTTCCTAAGGAGGAAACACCGTGATCGAATTAAAGCAGATCAATAAAGTATACAAAACAAAACAAGATGACGTGGTTGCTCTAGACAACGTCAATATTGCGATTGAAGACGGAGAAATCTACGGTATCGTAGGCTACTCTGGTGCAGGGAAAAGTACCTTGCTACGATTACTGAATGGCCTAGAGAAACCGACATCGGGTGAAGTATCCCTTGCTGGAAAAGCATTGAATACTTTGAAAAACGCCACACTGAGAAAAGAAAGACAGAAAATTGGGATGATTTTCCAGCACTTCAACCTACTTTGGAGTAGAACCGTATTAGAAAACATTATGTTCCCGCTGGAAATCGCAAAAGCGCCTAAAGCGAAGCGCGTTGCTAGAGCGAAAGAGCTGATTCGTTTAGTTGGACTAGAAGGCAGAGAAGAAGCGTATCCATCACAATTGTCAGGTGGACAAAAACAGCGGGTCGGAATTGCCAGAGCACTTGCTAATGATCCAACGGTCCTCTTATGTGACGAAGCAACCAGTGCCTTAGATCCTAAGACAACAGAAGATGTTCTTGAGCTATTATTAGACATCAATCGTAAGTTGAATCTGACTATCGTATTGATCACACATGAGATGCAAGTGATCAGAAGAATCTGTGATCGTGTAGCCGTCATGAGTAAAGGTGAAGTCGTTGAAGAAGGAAAAGTCTCTAACGTATTCAGAAATCCAGAACAAGAAATCACGAAACAATTTATTCGCCAAGACACAACAGCTGATTCAGAAGATGTGATTACAATTCTTCATGAATTAGCTAGAAAATATCCAGAAGGCAAAATTGCTAGACTGGTTTTCGCAGGTGAAGAAGTAAGAAGTCCGTTTATCTCAAAAATTTCTCGCTCATGCAATGTAGATATCAACATCATCCAAGGAAATATCCAGGAGTCACAGGAAGATACAGTCGGTTCGCTTTATGTACAAGTGACAGGTCGACCGGAAGACGTTGAAGCAGGATTAAAACAAATTGAAGAACATCATATTGAAATTGAGGTGATCGACTATGCGTAGACAACAAAGCCTGCTAGAAGTATTTCAGTCTTATACAAACTGGGAAGAAGTAGACTTAGAGAGTTTATGGTCAAACACACAAGCTACACTTTATATGACGTTCGCTTCCTTGATTGCCGTCTTTATTATCGGTTTGGTGCTTGGATTGCTCTTATATGAGACAAGTAGAAGAGATGGCGCGTTCGCAAAAGCCATTTACTACTTTACAACGCTACTCGTTAACGTTTTCCGCTCGATACCTTTTATTATCCTGATTGTTTTACTGATTCCATTTACTCGAACTTTGTTGGGAACGATGACGGGACCAAGTGCTGGACTTCCAGCATTGATTTTATCCGCCGCTCCTTTTTATGCGAGACTGGTTGAATCTGGATTCAGAGATGTTGACAAGGGTGTTGTGGAAGCAGCCGAAGCAATGGGTGCCAGTAAATTAGAAATTATCGGCAAAGTATTGATTTCAGAAAGTTTGCCCTCACTTGTTTCAGGTATTACCGTTACTGCCATTTCATTGGTGGGTTACTCAGCCATTGCCGGTATCATTGGTGCAGGTGGATTAGGTAATATGGCATACTTGGAAGGTTTCCAGAGAGGTCGAAACACGGTGGTTCTCGTTGCAACGATTGTGATCGTACTGATTGTATTCATCATTCAGGCAATCGGCGACATTGTAGTGAAGAGAATCGATAAAAGGTAAGACCATTCAAATGTGTACAAACTTTAAAAAAACAATTTATTTGGGGGAAAAGACAATGTCAAAATCATTATTGAAAAAACTATTGCTATCAGCAGGAACTGTTGCATTACTAAGTGCTTGTGGAAACGGATCAGATGAGGCCGCTAATGAAAATTCTGGGGATACAGCAGACTCAACAGAAGAAGAAACAACGATTCGTATTGGTGCATCAAATACACCACACGCAGAAATTTTAGAGTTCGTAGCACCGAAATTAGAAGAAGAAGGCATTACACTAGATATCGTTTCTTACACAGATTATCCATTGATCAACTCAGCGCTAGATAGTGGAGACTTGGATGCAAACTATTTCCAGACTGTACCTTATTTTGACGCAGAAATTGAACAAAACGGCTACGACTTCGTAAACGTTGGTGGAATCCATATCGAACCAATCGCAGCTTATTCACAGCGTGTGGACAGCTTAGCAGACCTTGAAGATGGCGCAGAAATCCTCGTTAGTTCAAATGCACCAGATTATGGACGTATTCTTGAAATTTTTCAAAATGAAGGTTTGATTGAATTAGAAGAAGGCATCGATATTACAAAAGCGACTTTTGATGACATTGTAGAAAACGAACGTAATCTTCAGTTTGAAACAAGCTATGACCCAGCGTTAATGGTTCAGCTTTATGATAACGATGAGGGTGATGTTGTCTTCATCAACTCAAACTTTGCAGTAGATAATGATCTGAATCCAATTGAAGATTCAATCGCAATCCAAGTATTGGAAAATTCTCCATATGCAAATATCATTGCTGTTAACTCAGAAGATGCGGAAAACGAAGCGATTCTTAAATTAGTTGACGAATTGCACAGCGAAGAAACACAAGACTATATCTTAGAAACATGGGGCGGATCAGTCGTACCCGTTTCTGAATAAAATAAGTCAAACAAAATTTTATTAAGCTATTTCAAAGGTTTATCACTTTTTAAAAGGTGGTAAGCCTTTTTGCTTAACATTCTGAAGTGGCAGACTTTTTTCGAGTATAAATATGCTATGATAAAGATTACGAATAAAGGGAGTGAATACACATGCCGATTGTACATGTAGAGATGATTGAGGGACGTTCTGACGAGCAGAAAAAGCATTTGGTAGAAGATATCGTTAAAGCAGTAGAAACACACACGGGTGCTCAAAAAGAAGCTATCACGGTTATTATTGACGATATCAAGAAAACCAATATCGCTACTAAAGGACAGTATCAAGGTTAATTAGAATATTAAATTGAATAAGTCCACAACAAAAATAGTGCTGCCCGGTAGCAATTGACGACTGGGTGGGCACTATTTCGCTGTTTGAGAAGGTTTTATTACAATAGATTCAAGAAATGGGGAGAAAGAAAAATGATCGATTCAAAAAAAGTAGGACTGATATTTGGTCCACTGGTATTTTCAGTATTATATTTTTTACCCAATCTTACAGGGTTAGAAAATTCACCTAGGGCAGTGTTAGGTGTAACAGCTTGGGTAGCGATTTGGTGGATCACAGAAGCTTTGCCAATACCGGCAACCTCCTTATTACCGATTTTCCTATTGCCCTTAACGGGTGGAGCAGATCAAGCGACTGCCGCGGCAGCTTACGGAAACCCAATCGTCTTTATGTATATGGGAGGGTTCACCATAGCGATTGCCATAGAGAAGTGGAATTTACATAAAAGAATTGCGATGACGATTATTTCGATTCTAGGTACAAGTAGTAATCGAATCATTTTAGGCGTCGGACTGGCAACGGCTTTCTTATCGATGTGGATCTCGAATGCTGCAACAGCTCTAATGATGTTACCTATAGCGGTTGCCTTGATCTCAGAAATAAGAGAGAAAAAGTTTTTTGATACAGAATCTATGGAAAATTTCTCAAAAGGTTTACTCTTAATGGTCGCTTATTCCGCTTCAATAGGCGGACTGGCAACAATCGTTGGCTCAGTTCCTAATGCAGCATTCGTAGCCATTGCTTCGACCATGTTAGATCAGGAAGTGACATTTTCGGACTGGTTTTTATTCGGAATTGTGATCACCATTGTTTTGATGGTTGTTTTATACTTTTACATTACAAAAATCAAATTCAAAGTGAAACAGGTGGGAGAAATTTCTTCTGATTTTGCAAAGCAGCAGTTAGCTGATCTAGGGCCAATGTCTATAGAAGAAAAGCTCGTGTTAATTGTCTTTACATTGATTGGAATGCTTTGGATTTTTGGTGGGTTCCTTCCATTTGAACTTTCGGATACGACGATTTCAATCTTTGGAGCAACCTTGCTCTTTTTGATTCCAAGTTCAAAAGGTGGCAGGTTACTGGACTGGATCGATATGAAACACTTATCCTGGGGATTACTATTGCTTTTCGGAGGAGGGTTATCTCTGGCAGCGGCTTTTGAATCTTCTGGACTGACTTTATGGTTTGGAGAGATCCTATCCAATTTGGATCAATTCAATTACTTTGTGATTCTGATTATCTTGACCACCACTGTATTGTTTATGACGGAGATCATGTCTAACACTGCTGTATCCAATATGCTGATGCCAATCAGTGTCGGACTTGCAGCGGGGATTGGGGTTTCACCATACGGCATTATGGCCGTTGTTGCTTTAGCGTCTTCTTGTGCATTTATGTTGCCTATCTCTACACCGCCCAACGCAGCTGTATTTAGTACAAATGAACTGAAAATAGAAGATATGGTGAAAGCAGGATTCTGGATGAACATCGTCAGTATCGTCGTCATTGTAATGGCAGTCTATTTCCTACAACCAATATTATTGAATTTCTAAAAACTTTGATTCTTATCTTAACTTGTTCAATGTAAATTGAATCATTTAAGATAAGAATTTTTTTTATTAAATCCACAAATTGTAGAACATTTACATTCAGAAATGCTTTAGGGAAAAGGTTTAAAAGGAATATCTTCTTGGGATTTCTTCTGTATTTACATTAAATTTACATTCATTTACATGAACTACACATAATCTCAGCAATGAATCAACAATCGGGTTGTAGTATAAGAACCGAGGGCAAGATAAACTGTCCATCACATAACTTAATCAGAAGGAGATTTAAAATGAAACTTAAGTACGCATCGAAATGGATTATGGCACTTAGCGCAACAGCATTATTAGCAGCATGTGATAACGCAGCGGATACAGGTACAGACGAAACAGAAGCTGGCACAGGCACGACTGATGAAGGCGCAGCAACAAGTGACTTTGATACTTCATCAACGATGAATGTTGTTGTTCGTGAAGACGGTTCTGGTACACGTGATGCTTTCAACGAAATCACAGGCGTGTTATCTGAAGACGGCGACACTGACAATACGTATCAGCAAGCAACAATCCAAAACGGTACGAACGGAGTCATTACAACAGTTGCAGGCGATCCTAATGGTATTGGTTACATCTCAATTGGTTCAATGGATGACCAAGTCAAAGGTGTAAACGTCGATGGAGCTGCTCCGACTGATGAAGAAATCGTTGATGGAAATTATGCAATTTCTCGTCCATTCAACATGGCTTATGGTGAAGATCTTTCTCCAGTTGCTCAAGAGTTCTGGGATTTCATCTTTTCAGCTGAAGGACAAGATGTTGTTGAAGGCGAAGGATACATCAAAATCGATGCAGAAGCAGCAGCTTACGAAGAAGCTGAAGGTATTGAAGGAACAATCAGCTTGGCAGGTTCAACTTCAGTATCGCCAGTAGCAGAAGCGTTATCTGAAGCATTTATGGAAATGTATCCAGATGTGTCATTTGATATTTCAGCTACAGGTTCAAGTGCTGGTGTAACTGCAGCTCAAGA
Organism: Marinilactibacillus sp. XAAS-LB27; assembly: GCF_036039175.1. NCBI lineage: Bacteria > Bacillati > Bacillota > Bacilli > Lactobacillales > Carnobacteriaceae > Marinilactibacillus > Marinilactibacillus sp. XAAS-LB27. The sequence continues at coordinate 112,993 of NZ_JAYXKP010000008.1, forward strand.
TGGAACAGCTGATATCGGTATGGCTTCTCGTGAAATTACTGAAGAAGAAGGCGCTACAATCTCACATGAAGCAATTGCTTTAGATGGTATTGCTGTAATTGTAAACAATGAAAATCCACTTGAAGATTTAACTTTAGATCAAGTTCAACAAATCTTTACTGGTGAAGTAACTACTTGGGAAGACGTATCGAACTAATCGTCTATTTTAACGATTCGAATATTTAAGCAGATCTATTCAACATAAGTCTCCCCTTATAACAGATTCTGTTCGCTTAAAATAGTACAATTAAATAATCTTAAGTCTAGCTTTGAAGGGGTGGAGCCGAATTTTAAAAAATTCGGCTCTTAACCCTTTTTATGCGTTTTTAAAGTTTTGTCGACTGTTTGGATAGAGATCAACAAATTTGTATTTGTTTTTATCTATTATTATCTACTCATTAAAATTTGGTTATCTCTATCGAAGAAAGGATGTTAATTTTGAAGAATAGCAAAGAAACAGCTATGAAGGGAATCTTTTTCCTATCAGCGAGTTTTTCAATCATCGCACTCCTACTGATCATCGTATTTATATTCGCAAATGGCGCACCATTTATTGCAGAATATGGTATTGGCGACTTCTTGTTTGGTCAGAAATGGACACCGTCTAATAATCCAGCATTATTTGGCATTTTCCCGATGATTGTAGGATCTATCTATGTGACTTTAGGTGCGGTTGTTTTGGGCGTACCAGTTGGAATTTTGACAGCTGTGTTCATGGCAGAATTTTGTCCACCGATTTTATACAAAATACTGAAACCAGCAGTAAATTTAATGGCTGCCATTCCCTCTATCGTTTATGGATTCTTCGCACTACGGGTTTTTGTACCGTTCGTAAGAACACATCCGTGGCTTGGTGGAACAGGGTTCAGTGTCTTGACAGCTCAAATCTTGTTGGGCATTATGATTCTGCCAACTGTCATTAGTTTGTCTGAAGCGGCTTTAAGAGCAATACCGCGTTCTTATTACACAGGTAGTATCGCAATGGGCGCGACAAAAGAACGAAGTGTATTCGCTGTGCTTATTCCAGCTGCTAAGTCGGGTATCGTATCCAGTATTATCTTAGGAATTGGGCGTGCAATCGGCGAAACGATGGCAGTTGTATTGATTGCTGGAAACCAGCCAATCATTCCGAACAATTTACTGTCAGGTGTCCGTACACTGACGACTAATATTGTTCTTGAAATGGGTTATGCAAGTGGGCCACATCGTGATGCATTGATTGCGACTTCAGTTGTTTTGTTTGCTTTTATCTTGATCATTAACTCGGTCTTTCTTTACTTTAAAAACAAGGAGGCTAAATAATCATGGGTTCAAAATTTTTACGTGGCTTAGTCTATTTAGCCTCTGCGATCACTTTCGGTATGCTCGGTTACGTTATCTTCTTTATTCTAATCAATGGTGTACGCTATTTGACACCAGACTTATTCGCTTGGAAATACAATTCGTCTAATGTCTCAATGATGCCAGCTATCATTACAACTCTTTATTTAGTAGGCGGGACCCTATTGATTGCTACACCAATTGGCGTTTTTACTGGATTTTATCTTGTAGATTATGCAAATCGAAAAAATCCAATCGTTAAGGCGATTAGTATGGCTACAGATACATTAGCGGCTGTACCATCAATTGTTTATGGTTTATTCGGTTTCTTATTCTTCGTAACATTTCTAGGCTTTCAATTTTCCCTTTTAGCGGGGATTTTAACATCAGTAATCATGGCGTTACCATTAATCATTCGTGCAACGGAAGAGGCTTTGATCTCTACTGGACGCCCAATTCGTGAAGCCAGTTATGCTTTAGGCGCTGGTAAACTAAGAACAATTTTTACGGTCGTTCTCCCAGTTGCGATGCCCGGAATTCTTTCTGGAGTTATTTTAGCGAGTGGACGTGTCATTGGAGAAACAGCCGCCTTACTGTATACTTTGGGTTCATCAACAAACCTTCCCAGTTCAGTATTCAGTTCAGGTAGAACACTAGCGCTACACATGTATGTTTTATCGAGTGAAGGCTTCCACGTTAATGAAGCTTATGCAACTGCGGTTGTCTTACTACTATTTGTACTGATACTAAACGGTCTTTCAACTCTTGTCAGTTCTCGATTATCTAAAGGAGGAAAATAAATGGCTACAAAAACTTCAAAAATTAAAGTTCAAGATCTTAAATTATGGTACGGAGATTTCCAGGCATTACATGGACTGGATCTTGAGGTTCCTGAGAAAAAGATTACAGCATTTATTGGACCTTCTGGATGTGGAAAATCAACGTTCATTAAAACACTGAATAGAATGAACGATCTCGTTGAGAACTGCCGTATTGAAGGAAAAGTAGAGTTAGATGGAAAAGATATCTACGGAAGCAAAACAGATATCAACCAATTACGCAAAAAAGTTGGTATGGTATTCCAACAACCAAATCCATTCCCGAAAAGTATTTACGACAACATTGCTTACGGACCTCGTACACATGGGATCAAAAAGAAAGCTGAATTAGATGAAATTGTAGAACGTAGTTTGAAACAAGCGGCTATCTGGGATGAGGTCAAAGATTATTTAGACCGTAATGCTTTATCCATCTCTGGTGGGCAGCAACAAAGAATTTGTATCGCTAGAGCCTTAGCGGTAGAACCAGAAGTCTTACTAATGGATGAACCGACGAGTGCCTTAGATCCGATTTCTACAGCTAAAATCGAAGAATTGGTTTCTCAATTGAAACAGGATTATACTATTGTTATGGTCACACATAACATGCAACAAGCTTCTCGTGTATCTGATGAAACAGCCTTCTTCTTGAATGGTCACATCATCGAACACGCTGATACACGTAAAATCTTTACAAACCCAGATCAAGAAGAAACAGAAAATTATATTTCAGGTCGATTCGGTTAAGCAACTTTCAATGAAAATAGGAGGGAATGTAAAATGAGAAGAGCGTATGATGAAGAGTTAGAACAGTTGCACAGAAAGTTTTATCAAATGGGCTGTAAAGTCAATGAAGCAATCTATAAATCGATCAAGGCTTTTGTTAAGCATGATAAAGAGCTTGCAAAAGGCGTCATTGATGAAGATAAAGAGATCAATCAATTCGAACATGATCTTGAACAAGCGTGTATCGAACTGATTGCCTTACAACAACCCGTTACAACAGATCTTAGAAAGATCGTTACGGTTATGAAAGCTTCTGCCGATCTTGAGCGTATGGGAGACCATGCTGTTAGTATTTCCAAATCAACCATTCGTGTTAAGGGCAATAAACGGAACACCATGATCGAAGGTATGATTTCAGATGCTGGTGAGAAGATCAAAAAAATGGGTGAAGATGTCTTAAAAGCTTACGTTGAATATGACTCCGAGAAAGCGGTTGAGATTGCAAAATATGATTATTTAGTTGATAGCTTAGCGCACGACATTAAAGAAGCGTGTATTGCTGAAATGAAAAAAGATCCTGAACTGGTTTTAGGCGCAACCGACTATATGATGGCTAGCACCTATATCGAACGAATCGGAGATTACATTACAAATATCTCTGAGTGGATCGTTTACTTTGAAACAGGCGAGATTCAAGAACTGAATACACACAATAGTTACGAAAATCTGTAAATTTGATTACGAAGTGCCGATTCCTAAAAGGGAAAAGGCGCTTTTTTTATACCTTGGATTACTTTCTTGCGGTATACTGGTGGAGTAGCGCAGAAAGGACGGTGTACATATGAAAATCAAAATCAATCAAGCAATTGAATTAAATTATGAGGTGACCGGAGCAGGTCCAAACCTGATCTTGTTACATGGAAACGGTGAAGACTTACACATCTTTGATGCACTAGTTTCTCAACTAAATAAATCATTTACCGTTTATGCGGTAGATAGCCGAGATCATGGAAAGAGTACCCAGACAAATGAATCTTTTAATTATCAAGATTTAACGGAAGATATTCATCAATTTATCCAGAAACTCCAATTAGAAAACGTTACGGTACTAGGGTTCAGCGATGGAGGCATTATTGCTTTACTACTCGGTATCAGACAAGAGTGCTACTTAGATAAACTAATCAGTTTAAGTCCCAACCTTTCACCAAAAGACTGGAAGAAAGCCCCGTTAACAAAAATTCAAGAGCGGTACGAAGAAACAAAAGACCCGATGTTTTACTTGATGTTGAATGAACCAAATATTGATCCAAAAGAGTTGAAGAACATCGTAGTGCCCACATTGGTTACAGCGGGAGAGCACGATCTTTTTTACAGATCCATGTACAGAACCATTGGAAAGAATATACCAGAGGCTGAGTTACACATACTAGAAGATGAAGACCACAGTTCTTATATTATCGATACGGATAAAATGGCTGATGTATTCAGTGCATTTATCCGTCGTTGAGCGTCTTTTAGCTGGCTTAGTTACTCTGGTTTATCACTAGAGAGAAGGTAGAACGATGCTAGTTAAAGCAGATAAAACGGTAAACGATAAAATTGAAAAACTGTTTGCAGGCTTAGAGGAAACGATGATCCAGACCTATTTAGAAGGTCATATGGGAGAAGCATGGGTAGATGATTTAGAGAACCCAACGGCTGCTCAAATCACAGTGAGTATTTTCACCTTTTATGCAGGGGACCATACTTCACCCGCAGCGGAAGAGATGTTGAACAATATTCAAGAAGATGTCTTGATTATTACCGAGTCAGAAGGTTGGAAACAAAAACTAGAGACAGTTCACGCAGGTGCTTTTGAAAAATATTCTAGATACCGCTTTGAACATAGCTCAGAATATTTTGACCAAACACACTTAGAAAACTTAGTTGCTCATTTACCAGAGCCTTATAGTATTAAAAAAATTGATCAGGCAGTGATTGAACTGCCGTCCTTACACCAACTGTCACAAGACTTTACTGGAAATTTCGAGTCTAACGAAGATTTCTTAAATAGAGGTGTCGGCTACGTTGTGATGCGTGAAGATAAAGTGGTCAGTGGGGCTTCGAGTTTTAGTATTTTTGATGATGGAATTGAAATTGAAGTAGCGACGTATCCAGACTATAGAAGAAAAGGACTCGCGGCTGTCGCTTCTGCAGCTTTAATACTGGATTGCCTGGACAATCAGAAGTATCCAAGTTGGGATGCGGACAATTGGGGTTCGGTGAAATTAGCAGAATCATTAGGTTACAAGATGAAAGAAGCTTATGACACGTATTACGTTACGACGCGTAAAAAATCCTAAGCTAGATTATTAAAAAACGAAGCAGTGACCGAAAAAGGTCGCTGCTTCGTTTTGTTTTAATTTCAATTAAGCTTGTTTCTTTTTCCAGTCAATCACGGTTTGTACGTAAGCATCAAACAAACCTTGTGCGGCGTCACTGTTATGAATCATCAATTCAGGGTGCCACTGAACGCCAACTGTGATATGTTGATCATCGCTGCTTTCAAAAGCTTCAATCAACCCATCATATGACCAGCCGACTGGTCGTAAACCGTCCGCCAATTTTTTAATGGCTTGGTGGTGATAAGAATTCACACTGGCTTTTTTACCATATAACTGACCAAGCCAAGAATCTTCTTCAAGTGTTACCGTATGTGCCGCTGTTTCGGGAGTAGATTCTTGCACGTGTTGCAAGCCAAGTTCTGGATAAAGAGAGACATCTTGGTATAAGGTGCCCCCGAACGCCACGTTAAAGATCTGTAGACCACGGCAAATCGCTAAGACGGGTTTATTTTCTGCCCACGCCTCTTTGATAACGGCCATTTCAAACTTGTCACGCTCAAGACTCGTATCTTGTAATTTCATGTGCGGCTCTTCACCGTAAGTTAGTGGAGACACATCTTGACCACCAGCCAAAACGATTGCATCAACACTTTTTACATATTGTTTGGCATTTTCTTCATTTGAAATCGGGAACACGACCGGCAAAGCGCCAGCAGCGTGTAAGCCTTCCACAAAACCTTGTGGCGTATAAGTAATCGGTAAGCTATTATAGCGAGGGCTAAAGTTCGTTAAGATATTTCCAGGTATTCCAATAACGGGTTTCATCGTACATCATCCTTTCAAACACCTGTTGGATTCAGGTCTTTATCAGTATACCGTATCATCGTTTCCGTGCATAAAAAACTTTAATAGATTCCTTGTTTTAAAAGCGAGTTGTCGAATTTCTGAAACAAGTTAGCGTTTGTCCAGTAAGACTTTATAAGTCTGTTCGATCGCAAAAGCCCCAATAGGAGCCGTGATCAAAATCGACAACACCGCAACCGTCACGATCAGCTCTCCACTCGCCAGTCCCATCGCTAACGGAACCCCACCAATCGCTGCTTGCACGGTCGCTTTTGGCGTATAGGCAATCATCGTAAAAAGTTTTTCTTTTTTTGATAATTTAGAAGGCGTCAAACTGATCCAAACGCCTAGCATTCTAAATAATAACGCCCCGATAACCAAAACAATCGCAGCCAGACCAGCCGTCAGAGCGTAACGCAAATCAACCGTCGTACCGACCAGCACAAATAATAAAATCTCCGCGCCGACCCAAAGACCGGAATACGTTTTCGATAACTGAGTGGACACGTTTGGATACAACTGATTCAAAACGATTCCCATACTCATAATCGCCAGCAAGCCAGACAAAGCCACTCTTCCTTCTAAAATGTCTTCTAATGCCAATAACAAGAAAGACACACTCAACGTGATCAACACTTTAGTCATTGGATTCAACGAGATCCTTTTGAATAATTGTCCAAGAAGGAGTCCAGTAGCGACACCCAACAAACTGCCTAAAACAATCGAAACGGGAATCGTCAAAAAGTGACGAGCGGTGACCGTTCCACCAGCTGCCAGAGACAAGAAAGACGAAAACAAGACGATTACAAAGATATCATCTAAGGAAGCACCCGCAAGCACAAGTTGAGGAATTCCTCTTTTTTGACCATAACCAGACGCTTTGATCTTGAGCATTAACGGTACGATAACCGCAGGAGAAACGGCCGCCACAACCGAACCCATCAAAGCGGACTCGATATAAGTTAAATCAAAAAAGAGTGGTGCGAGTAAGGTGATGGCTGTAATCTCAAGTACGGCCGGGATGAAACTCATCAAGAGAGCGGGTAGCCCGATTTTCTTGAGCTCCGTCACATTGAGTGACAAACCAGCTCGAGTCAAGATAATGACGAGTGCGATACTCCTCAGATCAGAAGAAATCGAAAGCAAAGAATCATCCAGTAAATCTAAAGCATGCGGTCCAATCAAGACACCCGCAAAAATCATTCCAATCAATGTCGGTAAAGCCAGTTTCTTAGCTATACCACCCAATACGATTCCAGAGATAAAAATCAAAGCAAAACTCGTTAACATAAAATCATTCCTTTTCAGTAGTCTGGTAAACAACCAGATGAATCGAGCATAAAAAAAGCCGAGACTCCTGGATGCCTACACATCACAGAAGTCATCAGCTTTACAGCGGTTTAGGCTACGCCTTGGGAGACATTCATTCCCATTTGACTAGAGTATAGCACAATTCGACTAGCTTTAGGAATAGGTAATTCATTATGCGCACATATAATAGTTAAAGCTACGAGTGAATCGAGTCCGCGTATAAGTTAGACCTACTTCTAAAAGTACAACTTAAGTGCTCATTTTATGTCATCATCACCAAGTAAAATAGAATAATAAAATAGGAACTGTTTTATATTCTTTCCTAGATAATAATTTTTATAATCTGGAAGTGTTGATACGACAACATTTCGCGTTGTTTTGCTTAATTTGAGTCATCTATAGACCTTGATAAACGTTCTCAATTAAACTAAAATGAAAGAGTATACGCGTAAAGATTTTAACTGGCGTAGCTAAAAAATCATAGAGAAAAGGAAGGTACATAATGGCTGTATTAGAAATCAAGAACCTACATGTATCCATTGAAGATAAAGAAATTTTAAAAGGCGTTAATTTGAAAATGCAGACAGGAGAAATCCATGCCATCATGGGACCCAACGGAACCGGTAAATCAACTTTATCAGCTGCGATTATGGGACACCCAAGTTACGAAGTCACAGAAGGAGAAGTCCTTCTTGACGGAGAAAACGTATTGGAACTAGAAGTAGATGAACGTGCGCGTGCTGGTCTATTCCTAGCCGTTCAATATCCAAGTGAAATCGCAGGGATTACAAATGCAGAATTTATGCGTGCAGCGATCAACTCTCGTCGTGACGAAGACAATAAAATGGGCGTTATGGATTTCATCAACAAACTTGATGAAAAAATGGCGTTACTAGATATGTCTGAAGAGATGGCTGAGCGTTACTTGAATGAAGGCTTCTCAGGTGGAGAGAAAAAACGTAATGAGATCTTGCAATTATTGATGATCGAACCGACTTTCGCAATTTTAGATGAGATTGATTCAGGTCTAGATATCGATGCCTTACAAGTGGTTTCTAAAGGAGTCAACGAAATGCGTGGCGAGAACTTTGGTTCACTGATCATTACCCATTATCAAAGACTGTTGAACTACATCACTCCAGACGTTGTCCACATTATGATGGATGGCCGTGTCGTGAAGACCGGTGGCGCAGAATTAGCGCACAAACTGGAAGCTGAAGGATACAAAGGCTTGATGGAAGAACTCGGAATTGAATACAAAGAAGAAGAACACGAATAAAAAAAGAGGAGGCAAAACCTATGGTAACAAAAGAAAAGCAGTACGTAGATTATGCTGACGCTCTAACGGCCTTCTCGACAGGACTAGGGGAACCAGAATGGATGCTTCAACTGCGTCTAGAAGCGCTGAACAGTATCGAGAAACTGGAGCTACCGATCATTGAACGTTTGCGCTATAACCGCTGGCCACTGTTTCAAGTACCGAACTTGACAGGTGCACCAGCAGCTAAGTCAGTCGACATCACTCAGTTTATCCAAGACAAAGCAGACGCGGCTCGTGTCGTTCAAACGGGTAATGAAACGGTAATTGAGACTTTACCAGAATCTTTGAAAGAAAAAGGCGTCATCTTTACCGATATCCAAACCGCTTTAAAAGATCATTCTGAATTGGTCAAAGAAGCGTATATGCAGATCGCTGTAAAACCTCAGAAAAATCAAATCACGGCTTTTCACGCAGCCTTTATGAACTCTGGATTATTCTTATATGTACCAAAAAATGTGGTCGTAGAAGAACCCTTAGAAGCGATTTTTATTCAAAATAGTTTAGTAGAAGATAGCTTTATCAAACACGTACTCGTTTATGCAGATGTGAACTCTAGCTTTGACTATGTAGAGCGTTTCTTCACTGCTGGTCAGGAAAAGAATGCAGCGAACATTTTAGTAGAAGTTGTCGCAAAACAAGGTGCGCAAGTGAAATTCTCCGCTGTAGATCAGTTAGGCGAAAACACCACTACGTACTTTAACCGTGCGGGACATACCTTCCGTGATGCTTCAATCGATTGGGCCATCGGGGTAATGAACAACGGTAGCACGATTGCGGATTTGGATACAAACCTAATGGGTGACGGATCCAGTTCAGATTTAAAAGCAGTCGCCATCAGTAGCGGTAAACAAACACAAGTCATTGATTCAAACGTTGTCAGCTATGGTAAGAGTACAACAGGAAATATTTACCAACACGGTGTTATCCTTGACCGTGCAACCTTAACTTTTAACGGAATCGGCCATATCATCAAAGGCGCTAAAGGTTCAGACGCGCAACAAGAGTCTCGTGTCTTGATGCTTTCAGATAAAGCTCGTGGCGATGCCAACCCGATTCTATTGATCGATGAGAATGAAGTAACCGCTGGACATGCGGCTTCTGTTGGTCGAGTAGACCCAGAAGAAATGTACTACCTAATGAGTCGTGGAATCGAAAAATCAGAAGCGGAACGTTTAGTCATCCGAGGATTCTTAGGATCCGTGATCTCTGCGATTCCACTGAAATCGATTCGTGATGAATTGGTTGAAACCATTGAGAGGAAGTTGACTTCTAGATGACCGATTCGTTTGACCGATTAAAACAGGATTTTCCCATTTTAAACCAGGTCATTAACGATGAACCACTGGTTTATCTGGACAATGCAGCGACCACGCAAAAACCACAGACTGTACTGGATGCGGTCGAAACCTATTACCATACGTCAAATGCCAATGTCCACCGCGGTGTGCATACTTTGGCAGAACGAGCGACGAGTCAGTATGAAGGATCTCGTGAAGTCATCCGCAACTTTATCAACGCCGCTGAAACGGCAGAAGTGCTTCTGACACGCGGAACCACAACTTCACTGAACTGGGTCGCAAGAAGCTTTGGAGAAGTGGTAGTAGAAGCAGGAGATGAGATCCTGATCTCTTATATGGAACACCACTCCAACATTGTTCCTTGGCAACAATTAGCGAAAAAGAAACAAGCGAAACTCGTTTACGTTGAACTGACGGAAGATGGCCAGCTCGACTTGGATGATTTTCAAAACAAACTAACTGATAAAACAAAAATCGTGTCTTTAACACATGTCTCCAATGTGCTCGGTGTCGTGAATCCGATTCAGCAGATTGCTGACTGGGTACACGAGAAAAACGGCTATCTAGTCGTTGATGGTGCTCAAGCGGTTCCGCATATGCCAGTCGATGTACAAGCGCTCCAAGCAGACTTTTACGCCTTCAGTGGGCATAAGATGCTGGGACCGACTGGGATTGGCGTGCTTTACGGAAAACGTGCACTTCTTGAACAAATGGAGCCGGTCGAGTTCGGTGGCGAAATGATCGATTTCGTAGAAGAACAAGACAGTACTTGGAAAGAACTGCCTTGGAAGTTTGAAGCAGGGACACCCAATATTGCTGGAGCAATCGGTCTAGCGGTTGCGGTTCAATATCTAGAAAGAATCGGTATGGAAAATATCGCTCAGCACGAACGCGAACTGATTGAATATGTGATGCCGAAACTGAAACAGATTAAGGGACTAACGATTTTCGGTCCAGAAGATCTAAGATTCAGAACAGGGGTCATTTCATTTAATATCGATGGCGTCCATCCACATGATGTGGCGACAGCGATGGATATGGAAGGCGTAGCGGTCAGAGCCGGTCACCACTGTGCTCAACCTCTGATGACGTATCTAAATCAACCGGCAACAGCCAGAGCCAGTTTTTATATCTACAATACGAAAGCTGATGCCGATAAGTTTGTAGAAGCGATTCTCGCTACAAAGGAGTTTTTCTTAAATGGCCTTAACTAAACTGGATCAATTGTATCGCGCAGTGATTCTAGAACACTCGCAGACGCCTAGAAGACGTGGGACACTGGATGAATCCACTACACAGATCGAACTGAGAAACCCGACTTGCGGTGATGTGATTCAAGTTCAACTGAATATCCAAGACGGTGTTGTCAAAGATGTTCGATTCGACGGCAGTGGTTGTACGATCTCTCTGGCGAGTGCGAGTATGATGACAGACGCGATCATCGGGAAACCGATTGAAGAAGCCTTGAATCTATCAAAAGAGTTTTCACAAGTCGTGCAAGGAAATGAAACGGAAGATCAGAATGCATTAGGCGACGCTATGATGTTGTCAGGCGTTTCTAAATTCCCGGCACGCATCAAATGCGCGACCCTTTCTTGGAAAGCTTTGGAAAAAGCCTTAGCGAACCAGGGAACGGGTGTAGACGGACAGATGAGACACGAAGAGATTACAGAATAAGCAGTACACTCACGAGAGGGGAACCTAATCATGGTCAATGTACCAGAAAAAAGCGAATACCAATACGGATTCCACGATGATGTCGAGTCGATTTACGATACTGGTAAAGGACTGACAGAAAGCATTATCCGAGACATATCTTCACGTAAAGAAGAGCCACAATGGATGCTGGATTACCGTTTGAAATCTTATGATCACTTTTTGAAACGTCCAATGCCAGAATGGGGCGCGGATCTTTCAGAAGTTGATTTTGATAATATCACCTATTACCGTAAATCCAGTGAACGTTCAGAACGTAGCTGGGATGATGTACCAGACAAGATCAAAGAAACCTTTGAACGTCTGGGGGTTCCAGAAGCAGAACGTCAATTCTTGGCGGGATCTGGTGCTCAGTATGAATCAGAAGTGGTTTACCACAACATGAAAGAAGAATACGAAAAACTAGGCATCGTCTTTACCGATACCGATACAGCTTTAAAAGAATATCCTGAACTCTTCAAAGAACACTTTGGAACAGTCGTCCCACCAACAGACAACAAGCTAGCGGCTTTGAATTCAGCGACTTGGTCTGGTGGAACCTTTATCTATGTACCAAAAGGCGTCCGTTGTGACGTGCCACTACAAATGTACTTCCGTATCAATGATGAAGCGATGGGTCAATTTGAACGTACTTTGATCATCGTAGACGAAGGCGCAAGTGTACATTACGTTGAAGGCTGTACAGCACCAACATTCTCTGAAAGCTCATTACACGCTGCCGTTGTAGAAATCATCGTTAAAAAGGATGCTTACTGCCGTTATACAACGATTCAAAACTGGTCAGATAACGTCTATAACCTCGTTACAAAACGGGCAACTGCCGCAGAAGGCGCAACAGTTGAATGGATCGATGGGAACCTTGGCGCTAAAACAACCATGAAATACCCAAGTATCCATTTAAACGGACGTGGCGCTCGTGGTACGACAATGTCGATCGCAATGGCCGGAGCAGGTCAAATCCAAGATACAGGTGCAAAAATGATTCACAACGCACCAAACACATCCAGCTCAATCGTTTCAAAATCGATTGCTAAAGATGGTGGAGAAGTCAACTATCGTGGACAAGTCACTTTCGGGAAAAATTCCGGCGGATCGATCTCACATATCGAGTGTGACACGATCATCATGGATGACAAGTCGAAATCCGACACGATTCCTTACAACGAGATCCACAACTCGAACGTCGCACTAGAACACGAAGCGAAAGTTTCTAAAATATCAGAAGAACAACTCTACTACCTGATGAGCCGTGGCTTGAACGAAGAAACCGCCACAGAAATGATCGTCATGGGATTCGTAGAACCCTTCACCAAAGAACTTCCCATGGAGTACGCAGTCGAACTGAACCGTTTGATCAGCTATGAAATGGAAGGGTCAGTAGGATAATAATATATTTCTGGAAATGAAATTCAACATAACTTTAAATTTTCGGTAAAAGTCATATTATAAAAACACGATTACATACTTAAACTTTTAAGTATGTAATCGTGTTTTAGTTTTTATTTAATTTTGTAAGCCTGTACACTCAGTTTTAAATTTTTTTAGTGCTAATGATCAAGTATTTTCCCTATAAGTAAAAAGTATAAACAAACTCTCATTTACTTACGGAATTATCTTTTTCAGATACTACTAGCTTCACTAGTTGAGTAACCATTTCTTCTATAAATAATTTGACTCGTATACTAAACTCTTCACTGGAGAGATAATCAACAATTTGGTTTGATATTAAAGTGATAATTGCTTTACCAGCTTTGATTATCATATTAACTACTGGTTTATTCATTTTTTAGTCTCCCTCTTCAACTCTCTCAATATCCTTCTTAGAATCTTGTTTTTTGTATTCTTTTCTAAAAATTCATAGGCAGAAATAGTCAGTTCTTTTTCACTAGCTTCTTCCTTTAGTTCTAGCTCTGACTTAAGAGAATAATATAAAGCTTTCGGTTTTATATCAATACTATTATTAAACTCGGCCATTTTATTATTGACTTCATTTTCAGCTTTTATTTCCAATTCATCAGTTAAAATTTCTTTTGGTAAGGTTTTTTTAAAAGATACTAATTCATTAGTGATACTTTTTTTGAGAATTTGAGTATTCTCTGCTTTAAAATCTTTTACGTTTTCAATCACGTTATCTAACTGGGGATTTTCCATCTGTTTTCCTACTTTCATACAATAGTTTTATAAAACCTTTGAAATATGAATCTTTAAATTAAATTTAAATTTTGACTATACCTTTTAATATATTAAAATTATATCATAAGTATCTACTACCTATATTGTAAATATCAATACAAGGAATTAAATTTAATCTTTCTAGTAAAAAGTAGATACAATTATTGATCGATATTATAACTATAAATGGTTATTTAGAGAATCAGATTGATTTCTCAAAGAGACAGACAAAAAAACATTGGGGAGATATAACTAGAATGATTTATTATCAAGAAGAGAATTTGATTATACGTTCAATGAATGAAAGTGATAAGAAGGAATTTGTGCTTGCTTTTGAAGACTAGGGGTGGAAAAAGTCTCTTGAGTTATTTGAGCGCTATTATAATCAACAAGATAATCGAGAATTGAAAGTGATCGTTGCTGAGTGGGACAATCAAGTTGCTGGATATGTCACCCTTAGAAGTTGTTCGAAAAGCGGACCATTTAAATTAAAGAATATTCCCGAAATAGTGGATTTAAATGTGCTGATCAAGTATCAGAAAAATGGGATAGGAAATAAAATGATGGATGCTACAGAAAAATTAGCAGAAAAATTGGTGAATCTGTTTCATTAGCCGTTCGGTTACATTATGGCTATGGGTCAGCACAAAGGATGTATATCAAACGAAGTTATATACCAGATGGTTCTGGTGTTTGGTATCAAGCAGAACAATTAGAACAGTACTCAAGCTGTCAAAACGACGATGATTTAGTGCTTTATTTATTAAAAAAGTTTATTAATAGGGTGTTGACAATTGTTATAGTGCTTGGTAATATATACTTACGAACGTACGTAAGGGAGAAAAAGATGAAAGCAGATGAAATTAAACAAAGTGCATTAGCACAATTTGTTGTTAAGGGATTCGAAGCCACAACTTTAGATGATATTGTTAAAGAAATAGGGATAAAAAAACAATCTGTTTATTCGCATTTTAAAACTAAAGAAGATATTTTTCTTCAGGTGATGCAAGATGCCACCGATAAAGAGGTCTCGTTTTTGAAAAACTTTTTCATAGAATTTCAAGAAGAATCGGCAAAAGATATGTTGAACAAACTTTTAATGAAATATAGAGATCGATATCTGAAACAAGAAAATCTTGAATTGAAGTTTGTTTTGCGCATGGCCTTTATGCCACCTTTTCACTTAAGGGATACTGTAATGAATCAATTTCATCTGTACAACCGTGAATTAGAAGAGATTTTAATGCTCATCTTTGAAAAAGATGAGGAAATTAAGGTAACGCCTAAAGAGGGTGTGATGTCTTTCTCAAACCTCTTAGATGGAATCTTGGTTGAACTAATCTATTCAGGATCGAGCATTGAAAAACTTGATGAAAAATTATCGATATCATGGGAAGTATACTGGAAAGGTATAACCAATTAAATGCGTCTATAATACCCATTTTAATGAATGGGTATAAAATTTAACGTTATACCTTACGACCGTTCGTAAAGTAAAAACAAGATATAATAAGGAGGAATTTTTTATGGGTAAGTTAGATGGTAAAGTAGCAATTGTTACAGGAGCAGCAAGAGGTCAAGGAGAAGCACACGTTCGTTTGTTTGTTGAAGAAGGCGCTAAGGTTGTATTTTCAGACATCCTGTCAGCACAAGGAGAAGCACTTTCACAAGAACTTGGAGAAAATGTACGATTCATCAAACACGATATCTCAAATGCGGATCAGTGGAATCAAGTTGTTGAACTGGCAGAAGCTGAGTTCGGTCCTGTCAATATTCTTGTCAATAATGCAGGAATTGATTTGTTCCGTAAGATTGAAGACATTACAATTGAAGAATACAACAGAGTGATTGCTATCAATCAGGTAGGACCTTTCATGGGTATGAAAGCAGTACTACCTTCAATGAAAAAAGCGGATAATGGTTCTATCGTAAATATCTCTTCTATCAATGGTTTACGTGGAGAGTTCGGATTTGTTGCGTATGACGCTTCTAAATTTGCACTTACTGGTATGACAAAAACAGCTGCACAAGAGTTTGCTGAACACAACATCCGTGTGAATTCTGTACATCCAGGACCAATCAGAACACCTATGATTGATTCACAAGAAGAAATTGCTGGATTTATTGAAAACGTATCTGTTCCATTGAACAGAGTAGGTGAATCAAGCGAAGTTTCTAAAATGGTCTTATTCATCGCTTCAGACGATGCTAGTTATTCTACTGGTGCTGAATTCGTAATTGATGGTGGGATTACTGCTTCGAACTAATCCTTTCTATAATGTTTCTTAATAAAATTCTTTTGAGTCCAATAAAGAAGATGATTAAATGTTCAGTCGATGGAAAAGGGACAGATACGATAGAAACGAATTTAAACAATAGATTAAAAACACTTTAACTAGACGTCGGTTTATAAACACATGAAAAATGATACTAGCCGTATACTAGTTATAAAAATGAATAAATGAAAAGTCCTTAAACGCTATAGAATGTTTAAGGACTTTTTTTGTTGAAATGACTACCGAATTTTAAATTGAATTTATTAATTTTAGTGATGAAAAATAAACTAATATAAAAAGAGTATAGTTAATTTTCTCATGACTAGTTTTCTGATAAAAAAGTAAAACTATCTTCGAACTTATTTACGAAATTATTATGAAAGTATCAAAGCAAACAGAAACGTTCAAAGGTAAATTCAGCAACTTACCGACCTCATCATATACGATTGTCGATGAAGTAACGTCTATCAGCGATGTAACAGAAATAGCTTCAGCTCTAGCAACTGCTAAATAAATGTATTCAGGTGTATAATAATAACGATATTCTGTGCAAGGTGTCATTGAGAGCTTCTCTGAGCTCAACCAACTTATATTGAATTTGGAACAATTATTGAATGCAAATGAGATTGAAGAATAGAATCAATATAGTTCAGCACAAATTTTTGTACAAAGGAAGATTGGTAAAGTTTTGGGAAGCACTGTACGAGCATAATTTCAGAAGAGGTTGAGATTAGAGTGATAGAAAAGTGGTTGGACCTTTTTGTGCCAATACGTATAAAGCAAGTAGTGTTAAAAACGAATTATTCATTTTAGACATGAGTCTTTTTCAGCTTCTTAAAGATGATAGTTAAATTGCCAGTTTATAATATTTACGAACGCGTCTATATACTATTATTGATACAGGGTTTTAGAAAGAAAATATTTATTTAATTAATTCTTAATGAAAAAATGAGTTACAGATGGGTAGCCATTTCATTCGTAGAATCCTTCATAAAAAGCTTTTCATGGACTACGCAGTGGGAGATAACATTTTGCATAGCTATGAGCTAGAATTATCAATAGTATAATCAGTAAGTATTAAATCAAAATAATAAAAATTATGTTTCAATCTAATACTTTTAAAAAAAACAAATGTTCACTCCAAAAGATAAAGTCCATATAATTGTGTAAAAAGAAAGGCCATATGA
>NZ_JAYXKP010000009.1:0-79329 GCF_036039175.1 Marinilactibacillus sp. XAAS-LB27
AGCCTTCCAAGCTGTCGTCGCGAGTTCGATTCTCGTCACCCGCTTCATATAAAAAGCGATTCATCATTTAAGATGAATCGCTTTTTTGTACTCATTATCTACTACTCGAATGGCCTTTTTTAGTGAAATCTAATAAATTACTTTGTTAATGGTTTTACGTAACAGATAATTCTGGCGGCTTCTTTGAATCCTGAATTCGTGTGAAAAAGGGTGCTTTCGGAATTTTCGAATGCACAATCACTAGCAAATTCAGTGCATCCTTTTTGCAAAGCCCACTGTTCGCAGTGTTCTAATAATTCTTGAGCTATCTTATGTCTTCTGTAATAGGGTTCTACATAAATACCTTCTAAATATCCTACAGGAGAAGTGTTTGTGCCTTCCACGTAGTCGTGTCTTAAAGAAGTCTGAGCATAACCGATAGCTTTGTCATTCATATAGTAAAGGTAAGCAGTATGATTAAAATGAGTTATCAAAGTATGAAATAATGCAGATAGTTCTTCACTAGTCATATCAGGCCATAAAGATTTCAGTAATGTGTAAGTGTCGTTTCTATGAATTTCTGTTACTTCAGTAATCACTCTATGACTTCCTTTCTCAATCTTCAAATTATGAGATAGCTTTAGTAAAAAAAGTAAGTCAACAATAAGATTACCGCATAGTTGAAGAAAAATAAGATGATTTTATTTAAATTTGTAAGTTTGACTGGGTTTAGCAGTAATGCCGGAGCAGTCAACAACATTCCTAAACTTAACCAAGTGCTGTTTGTCCACAGCATGGCAATAGTTAATACATAAGCAATACTCATGAATTGGATCTCAAAGGAGCGTTTGACTGGCTTATTCCTCTCTGAAGTTTCAGCTAAAAATATAGGAATAAGTAAGGGAATAAAGAATCGCAGAAGAACTAGAGAAAAGAAGCCAGTATGAATATAAAAGCCTATTGTATTGAGTAGTAAAGCCTTTAATACTGTTGAAATAGATATAG
Organism: Marinilactibacillus sp. XAAS-LB27; assembly: GCF_036039175.1. NCBI lineage: Bacteria > Bacillati > Bacillota > Bacilli > Lactobacillales > Carnobacteriaceae > Marinilactibacillus > Marinilactibacillus sp. XAAS-LB27. The sequence continues at coordinate 985 of NZ_JAYXKP010000009.1, forward strand.
AAAAAAGGTCGAGTTCATAGAGTTTAAAAAAATAAACTGTCTGGGTCAGTATCCCATAACATAGGAGTAAAAGAAAAGTAGCAACTGAATGAACAATTAGGAAATAGGTTAAATTTAACAATAGCAGACCCTCTAATATTAGGATGAGTGTCTTTTTAAGCATTTTTTTCTCGTTCAAGGACGCCTTAAGATTCACCTCAATGACTTGATTGATTAGAACAAAGGTCGTCAAAAGGAAGAAAGAAAGGAAGTTGAGGTTGGAATAGGTTAAGGAAAGAATCGTTCCTATTAGTATGTAAAATATAGGTAGTAAAATATATGAAAATAATGGATTATTAATGGTTTCAGATACTCTAAATTTCAATCTTATCATCCTTTAGTATAGTAGTGTTTAACTTTATCATATCATAATTATATAAGATTACCTGAAATAATTTTGAATTCAGAATGATTGTTCTTCCCTAATGTGGTAGAATAATATAGGTTTACAATGAATTCCCGATAGGACGACCACAGACCAGGTCGGAAGCCTTGTAACCGATAATACAGTAGGGGGAATACTACAATGGAAGAAAAAAAATTATTTACGTCAGAATCTGTTTCAGAAGGACATCCGGATAAAATCGCTGATCAGATCAGTGATGCTGTACTAGACGCAATTCTTGAAAAGGACCCAGATGCTCGTGTAGCCTGTGAGACTATGGTAACAACCGGTTTAGTCTTAATTGCTGGTGAAATCAGAACGAATACGTATGTCGATATGCAGAAAATTGCTAGAGATACTATTCGAGAGATCGGTTATACGCGTGCTAAGTATGGTTTCGATGCGGATACATGTGCAGTACTCGTTTCAATTGATGATCAGTCACCAGATATTTCTATTGGAGTAGATGATTCAGCTGAGTCAAAAGCTTCAAATGAAAATGATTCACTTGATAAAATAGGAGCTGGAGACCAAGGGCTTATGTTTGGATTTGCTTCAAACGAAACGCCAGAGTTGATGCCTTTACCTATTTCTTTAAGTCATCGTCTAACGAGAAGGATTGCTCAAGTCAGAAAAGAAGAAATATTAGATTATCTTAGACCGGATGCTAAAGCTCAGGTCACAGTTGAATATGATGAGCATGATCAACCTAAGCGTATAGATGCAATCGTAGTGAGTACTCAACATTCTCCTGAGATAGATTACGAAACTTTGAAAAATGATGTGATCAAACATGTCGTTAAAGAAGTGATCCCAGCAAAATGGTTGGATGAAGAAACGAAATATTATATTAATCCTACTGGTAGATTTGTAGTTGGTGGACCTCAAGGGGATGCCGGATTAACAGGTAGAAAAATTATCGTTGATACCTACGGTGGATACGCAAGACACGGTGGAGGAGCGTTTTCTGGGAAAGATGCTACTAAAGTAGATCGATCAGCCAGCTACGCGGCTCGTTATATCGCTAAGAATCTTGTTGCTGCAGGGATTGCAGATAAAGTTGAAGTGCAACTAGCTTATGCTATAGGTGTGGCTCAACCCGTTTCAATAGCAGTAGATACCTTTGAAACCGGAAAAGTGGTTAATTCGAAAATTATTGAAGCCATTCGTCAGACATTTGACCTTAGACCAGCTGGCATTATTAAAATGCTTGATCTACAACGCCCGATATATAAGCAGACAGCTGCTTATGGTCATTTCGGCCGTACAGATATTGATCTGCCGTGGGAAAATGTAGATAAAGTAGACAATCTTAAAACACTTCTACTATAAATCGATAAGTTCATACTCTAAGACTAGAGCCTTGTTGTTCTAGTCTTTTTGTTATTTAAATAAGTGGTAGAAACCGAAATAAGCTAAGTGAAAACGATTCAGGAGGATATATGCAAATAGAACTGGTAAAAGGGGTTAATTTAAAAGTATTATCGACTCAAAAATTTAAAACAGTGTCTATTAGAATCAATTTCAAGTCTTTAATAGATGCCAATGAAATTACGAAAAGAGCCTTATTAGCAAACTTACTAAGTACGAATAGTCAGCATTATCCAACACAAACAGACTATAGAACGGCACTTTCAGAACTTTATGGCGCGCAGTTATCATCAGATGTTTCCAAGGTAGGCAAGTATCATGTATTAACTTTGGATTTAGATATAGTAGACGAAACGTATTTAAATGAAACAGGATTGTTCGAAAAAGCAACAGAATTTCTAAAAAGCATTCTTTTTTATCCAAATGTATATGATGGTGCTTTTCATAAAGAAACGTTTCAAAGAGAACTAGAAAACTTAAAAGACGAATACGAAGCGGTATACGAAGATAAGCAAGAATATGCTGGGATAGAAACTAGCCGCCTTTATTTTGATACTTTGGAACAACAAATTCCTTCTTGGGGTAGGCTAGAAGATTTAACTGGATTGTCTCAAAGAGATTTGTATGCTGTTTATCAAGATATGATTTTAAATGACAAAATCGATATTGTGGTTTTAGGTGATCTTGAAGAAGAGAGAGTTAAAAAAGCTTTCGTTGATTTCAATTTCAAAGCTCGAACGGTCAATAACGAATCGTTGTTTTATAGCATTAATGAAGTTAAAGATGTAACTAGAAAAAAAGAAATTCAACCAATCACACAAGCAAAACTTAATTTGGCGTATAAAACGACTATATATTATCATCAAGACCATTATTATGCTGGACAAGTATTTAATGGGTTATTCGGTGGCTTCCCACATTCTAATTTATTCACAATTTTAAGAGAACAAGAGGGACTAGCTTACGACATTGCGAGCGGAATCGATAGTTTTAATGGAGTACTTTATGTTCAATCAGGAATTGAATCTACGAAAGCTATAAAGGTTGAAAAATTAGTAGCAGAACAATTAAACTCTATTCAAGAAGGCGCTTTTTCTGAAGATGTTATATTTCAAACTAAGGCTTTGTTGAAGAATGCTCTAATCCAATCCGAAGACCATGCAGAAAGTCTGATAGAAAAGTATTACAGTTTTAATTTAATCGATAAACCGATGATAAGTCTTGTAGAATGGGCTGATAGAATTGATGCTGTTTCAAAACAAGATATTATAGATGTAGCGAAAACGGTAGAATTAAAAGCCGTATTCTTATTATCGGGAGAGTGAGTCTAAGTTGAAAAAAATTGAATATAAGCATTTAAGAGAGACCCTCTATAGAGAGAAATTGGATAATGGGTTAACGATAACCGTGTTACCTAAAAAAGATTATCATACTACTTTCGCTTTGTTTAGTACGGAATTTGGGGCGATTGATCAACAATTTATTCCTTACGGAGAAAATAGATTTATACAGTTTCCTCCTGGTATTGCCCACTTTCTTGAGCATAAACTTTTTGAAACTGAATCAGGAGACGTATTTGATCAATTTGCGCACCATGGAGCTTCAGCAAACGCTTTTACAGGTTTAACTAAAACGGCTTATCTTTTCTCTAGCACAAGCTCTATAAAAGAGAATATAGAAACCCTTTTAAATTTTGTACAAGAACCTTATTTCACAGACGAATCTGTTGAAAGAGAAAAAGAGATCATTGGTCAAGAGATTCAAATGTATGAAGATCAGCCAGAGTGGACGGTCGCTTTAGGGCTACTTAAAAATTTATACCCCAATCACCCAGTCAGCAACGACATTGCAGGGACATTGAACAGTATTCAAAAGATTACAGCGGACGATTTATATCGTAATCACCGTACGTTTTATCACCCAAGTAACATGCAATTATTTGTGGCGGGGAATATTGATGAAAAAGAGATCATAGAGTGGGTCAAAAAAAATCAGTTAGATAAATATTTTGAGAGTGAAAAAGAGATTAAAAGACAATTCCCAGTTGTGCAGCAACAAGAACTCATTCCTTATAAATCAATCGAAGCTGATGTAGTTAAAGCCAAAGTATTGATTGGTATAAAAGGTGATAACGATGACCTTGAAGGTGTCGAAGCTTTAAGGTATTCAATCAAGATGGAGTTTTTATTGAAATTGCTTTTTGGAGAGACTTCCACGACCTATTTAAAGTTATACAATGAACGTCTAATAGATGATAGTTTTAATTATGAACATACAGTTGAGAGACAAATTGATTATCTTAGTATTGGGGGAGATGCGAAAGACCCTTACGAGTTAACGATGATCCTTAAGACACTCTTATTAACGGCATCTGAGAGTCCAGATTTAAATGAAGTGCATTTTGATTTAGTTAAAAAAAGAAGTATCGGACAAGAATTACAATCACTGAACTCTTTGGAATATATTGCTCAACAATTCGTTGACCTTTCAGAGATGGAAGCATCCGTTTTTGATATTGTACCGTTAATGGAACAAATTAAATTGGAGGATATTAAACAATTAGCTTCAAGCTTTTTGATAGAAAAAAACATGTCTGTATTTCATGTTCTCAAAAGAACTTAGAGCTTGAATATGGGCTTTAAAATCAATAAATTTCAATCATTAATAAATCTTTAATAGGATCCAGTACAGATGCAATAATCACCCTATACTCAAAGTTTTTCGTGTGGTATACTTTTATAAATAGGTCCATAACCCTTGTTTTATATTAAATATAAACGGTTATATAATGAGTGTTAATAAAAAAATTATAAAGATTGACCTGATCCCTGTAGAAATAGAAAATAGGTCCAAAGAATATGAATCACTAGAGTGGTTGTTTTCTATAGAAGTATAATACAGGCTATAAGAATGATATTAGGGTAGGTGACAAGAGTGAATGAAGTAGGCGAAAAGCTTAAAGAAGCTAGAAAAGCCAAAGGATATACATTAGATGATTTGCAACAAATGACTAAAATCCAAAAAAGATATTTGATTGCTGTTGAAGAAGGAAAATTAGAGGTTTTACCAGGTAATTTCTATGCTAGAGCCTTTATCAAGCAATATGCGGATACTGTCGGCTTAGATGGAGAACAACTGTTAAAGGATCATTCTGATATTCCAACACCTAAGAGTGAAGAAATCACTGAGCAAGTTAGAACAACACAGACTAGAACAAAGCCTAAAGAAAATGGCATGATGAGTACCATCCAAGATAGTTTACCGACAATTTTGATTATATTATTAGTTCTAGGTATTGCATTGGCTTTTTATATAGCCGTTAGTAGCAACTCCAATAATAATAACTCATCTGTGAATCAAGACGAAAGTGCACAGAATGATAATGTGAATGTCGAAAGTAATGAAGATGCGGAGAATACTCAACCAGAGGCTCCGGCTGATGATGAGGATACTGAAGAAGAACCAGAACCAGAACCAGAACCAGAACCAGAACCAGAAGATCCATTCACTATTGCGCAAGAGTCGAGTACTGGTGGTACGACGACTTACAGTGTATCCGGCCCATTACCGGATGATAAGAGTCTGACTTTGAATGCTGAAGGTGGAGATTCATGGGTTAGTATCACTGTAGATGGTACAACAGATCAGCAAGCGCTTCTGTCTGGCGGAGAATCTATCTCTACAGACTTACCGGAAGATGTAGAGACTGTAGCTGTCGTGATTGGAAATGCTGCTGTCACAACTGTTCAATTAAGTGGACAATCTGTAGAGTATGCACCGGAATCGGCGAATGCTGTTAAACAAGATCTGATTTTTAACTTCGAGCAATAATAGAATGCTTTTTCAGAGAAAGACCGAGTTAATTCCATTAACCCTGGTCTTTCATTTGAATGTCTAGGAGGAAACTATGAATTTACCGAATAAACTAACGATGCTTAGAATCTTCATGATTCCGATATTTATCGTACTAGTGGTTATGCCTATAGATTTAGGAACTTTAGAAATCTTAAATTCTTCTATTGAAGTTAAGCTATTGATTGCGACGATTGTTTTCGCTGTTGCCAGTTTCACTGATTGGTTGGACGGTTATCTTGCAAGGAAAATGAACATTGTATCAAACTTTGGGAAATTTGCAGATCCACTGGCAGATAAAATGCTGGTTATGACAGCACTGATTTTATTAGTTCAGTTAAATATGGCTCCCGCATGGGTTGTAGCGGTTATAGTATGTAGAGAACTGGCGGTTACGGGCTTGAGACTATTATTAGTTGAACAAGGTGGAACGGTATTGGCTGCATCTTGGCCAGGTAAAGTGAAAACTAATACGCAGATGCTTGCTATTATTTTTCTCTTGTTGAGTAATTTCCCTTTCAATTGGACAGGTATCCCCGTTGCGACAATTCTATTATATATTTGTCTAATTTTCACTTTATATTCTGGATTTGACTATTTTTACAATGCGAGACATTTTTTCAAAGGAACCTTCAGTAGTTGATAGACATTTGAATAAGGCGTGTGTGATCTTAAAGGATTGCGCACGCTTTTTTTTAATCCTTGAAGCGGTATTCTGAAATTTAATATGATAAAATCAAAATATGCTATCTAAAAAAATTAGATTAAGATTAATCAAACAGTATTTATATGTAGGAGGAGTAGTATGAAAGCTGAAATTATTACCGTTGGAACAGAATTATTAATGGGACAGGTGATTAATTCGAACGCTGCCTATTTATCTAAAGAATTATCTTCTCTTGGTATTGAGATTTATCATCAGGTAACTGTGGGAGACAATGCTGAAAGGCTAGCTGAAGCGATTAAAGTAGCCGAATCTAGAGTAGATACGATCATACTGACAGGAGGTCTTGGACCTACTGAAGATGACATAACAAAATCAGTGGTATCAAAGCATCTAGGCTTAAATATGGTCATACATGAAGAAACAGAAGAAAAAATTATTGAACGCCATAGAGATAGCGATTTCAAAATGCCAGAAAACAATCGACTTCAGGCGCTTATACTAGAAGGTTCAGAGCCCTTGCTAAACGACGATGGATTAGCAGTAGGGGTATTCTTAGAAAAAGATAATCGAGCTTATGTTATGCTTCCTGGACCACCAAGTGAACTCAAACCTATGGTCGAAAACTATCTTAAAAATAGACTGATTGAACTGGAACAAGAAAATCAAAAATTAGTCTCTAGAATGATTAGATTGTTTGGTCTGACAGAAGCTCAAGTAGCAGAGCAATTAGATAGTATAATTAAGGAACAATCCAATCCTACTATTGCTATTTATGCTTCTAACGGAGAATCAAAAGTTAGGATAACTGCTAAAGGAAAGACTGAAGACGAGTGCGAAAAGATGATTACAGAAGTAGAAGAAGCAATAAAAGCTAAAATTGGTGATTACATTTACGGATATGGAGATCACACCCTTTCTTACGTTGTTCAGTCGCTTTTATTTGAACAAAGTAAAAAGATTACTGCTGCTGAAAGCTTGACCGGAGGGGCCTTTTTAAGTTGTATTGCGAGTGAACAAGGTGCCAGTTCAGTACTTGATGGCGGAATCGTAGTTTACAGTTCTGAAAAGAAACATCAGGCTCTTGGCGTCTCAAATGAAACGATTGACACGTATGGCGTGGTGAGTGCTGAGTGTGCAGTAGAAATGGCTGAGAAAGCTCTAGAAAAATTTGATGCAGATATTGCAGTATCTCTAACAGGCGTAGCAGGGCCTCATCCCCTAGAAGGTAAAGAAGCGGGAATTGTCTGGATAGGAATTGCACATAAAGGACAAACAACTTTTGCAAAGCACTTTCACTTTAAAAGAGACCGAGATAATAACAGAAATCTTGCAGTATTGAATGCTTTAAATCTTGTTCGTCGATCATTGCTGGGTCTTACAATACAAGAAAAAGTATTTTACATGAATGATAACGACGAAAGAGCATAAAATGGAAAGTGCATTTATTGCGAATAAATGTTCGATTTAAGCTTGCTTTTTGTTCAGAAAAACAGTAAAATAATAGAGTAGTAGAGAATGCACGTTTGCTATAAATAGACTAGATTCAAAAGAGGATTAGTCTATAAAAAAGCAATAAATGTGTAGGTTAAATAGTAGTAGTAAGCTTAAAAGTATATCAAAATTAAGTCCTGAATCAATAGGAGGAGAATATATTAATGACAGATGATCGTAGAAAAGCACTAGATGCAGCACTAAGCAAGATTGAGAAGAATTTCGGTAAAGGGTCCATTATGAAAATGGGCGAAAAAATCGATACTCAAGTTAAAACCGTACCAAGTGGTTCTCTTGCGTTAGATGTTGCGTTAGGTATAGGCGGGTATCCTCGTGGACGTATTATCGAAGTGTACGGACCAGAGAGTTCTGGTAAAACAACAGTTGCTTTACATGCAATTGCTTCTATACAAGCTCATGGTGGTATTGCGGCATTTATAGATGCTGAGCATGCACTAGATCCTAAATATGCACGTGCCTTAGGTGTAGACATAGATGAATTATTACTTTCTCAGCCAGATACAGGTGAACAAGCATTAGAGATTGCAGATGCACTTGTTTCAAGTGGTGCAGTGGACATGGTTGTTATTGACTCTGTAGCAGCACTAGTACCTCGAGCTGAAATTGACGGAGAAATGGGTGCTTCTCACGTTGGTCTTCAAGCACGTTTGATGTCACAAGCTCTTCGTAAACTATCTGGATCAATCAACAAAACAAAAACAATTGCGCTATTTATCAATCAGATTCGTGAAAAAGTCGGTGTTATGTTTGGTAGCCCTGAGACGACTCCAGGGGGACGTGCGTTGAAGTTCTACGCTACAGTTAGATTAGAAGTACGTCGTAGTGAAGCCATCAAGTCTGGTAAAGATATGACAGGTAATAAAACTAAAATCAAAGTTGTTAAAAACAAGGTTGCACCGCCATTTAAAGTAGCGTTAGTAGATATTATGTATGGTGAAGGTATTTCTCAAGTTGGAGAACTAGTAGATATGGGCTCTGATGCTGAGATTATTGATAAAGCTGGTGCATGGTACTCATACGGTGAAGAAAGAATTGGACAGGGTCGTGAGAACTCAAAACAATATCTTACAGATCACCCTGAAATGCGCCTCGAAATTGAAAAAAGAGTTCGTGTTGCTTACGATATTGGTAGTGAAGAAGATATCGAGTTTGTTAACAAGTTAAGTGGCGACGCTGGTGTCATTAAACTTGAAGAAAGTCCCGATGTTATAGGATCAGAAGAAACAGGGAATGAAAGTGAAACAGAATCTGACTCTGAGACTTTAGATGTTTAATTCTTTTTAAAGTGAAGTGAAGCACCACACAAATTCTTTATTTGTGTGGTGCTTTTTGGTTATATTTTGATTGTATCGTGCTAAAAAAAGAAAACTTCAGCTGATTGAAGTATGTACGAATGAAGTTCTTTTAAACGATTTTTCAACAAAAAGGTCTAAAATCCTTCTCTTTCTACAAACTGTATTGACACATAGGCATAAGACCTTTAAAATTAGATTGTCTGTTACACAATTATGTTAATCATAAATACTTTATTATAACTGACGCACGTTCTCAATAATTGAAAACGGTCGTTGCTTAACATAAATAGTACCTGACTTTTTTATACATGAATTAAATGTAAACTAAATAATGATACGGAGGTGACCAAATGACTACTCTTTTATACTCAGTAGCCTTCGCTATCGTTACTTTAATCATCGGAATCTTCGTAGGAGCTTATTTAAATAAAAAAAGCTTTGAAAAAAGACTTGCTGATTCAAGAAAAACAGCGGATAACATAGTAGAAGATGCTAACAAAGAAGCTGAAACCTTGAAAAAAGAAGCGTTGTTAGAGGCCAAAGAGGAAATCCATTCTTACCGAACAGAAGTAGAATGGGAGTTAAAAGAAAGACGCTCTGAAGTAGCACGTCAAGAAAATCGTTTGGACCAGAGAGAAGACAATCTTGAACGAAAAGCTAATACGATAGACAAGAGAGAAAGTTCTTTACAAAGTAGAGAAGATCGTTTGACAAGTAGACAAAAAGCAATTGAAGACTTGGAGCAAGCAGCTGAGGATTTAATTACAGAACAGCAAGAGAAATTACTAGCTGTTGCTGCTTTATCTCAAGAAGAAGCGAAATCAATCGTTTTATCTCAAACAGAAAAAGAATTATCTCGTGAATTAGCAATTATGGTCAAACAATATGAAGACAAAGCGAAATCAGAAGCTGATCGTAGAGCCAAAAACTTAATTACTCAAGCCATACAACGCTCTGCAGCAGACAAAGTTACCGAAACAACTGTCAGCGTAGTAAACTTACCGAATGATGATATGAAAGGTCGTATCATAGGACGAGAAGGACGTAATATACGTACGCTTGAGAGCTTGACAGGTATGGATCTAATAATCGATGATACACCAGAAGCAGTCGTATTAAGTGGATTTGATCCTATACGTCGTGAGACAGCTAAAATGGCACTTGAAAAACTGATTTCAGATGGACGAATTCACCCAGGCCGAATCGAGGAAGCAGTAGAAAAATCTCGAAAAGAAATGGATGAACGTATCCGAGAAATTGGTGAAGAAGCTATTTTTGATTTAGGTATTCACTCAATACATCCTGATTTCATTAAAATAATCGGGCGCTTACACTTTAGAACAAGCTATGGTCAAAATGTTTTGAATCATTCAATTGAAGTGGCCAAAATCGCTGGCGTAATGGCAGCAGAACTTGGAGAAGATATTCAGTTAGCTAAGAGAGCTGGATTACTGCACGACATTGGTAAAGCATTGGATAGCGAAGTAGAAGGATCTCACGTTGAGATTGGTGCTCAAATAGCGATGAAATATCAAGAAAGCGAAACGGTCATTAATGCAATTGCTTCCCATCATGGAGATGTTGAAGCGAGCTCAATCATTGCAGTCTTGGTGGAAGCGGCAGATTCAATTTCTGCAGCGAGACCAGGCGCTAGAAGCGAATCTCTTGAAAACTATCTACAGAGACTTGAAAATCTTGAAAGAATTTCTAATGGATTTGAAGGTGTCAAAGAAAGTTATGCAATTCAAGCTGGTAGAGAAATTCGCATTATCGTTAGACCGGATCAGTTAGATGATAGTATGTCTGCTAAATTGGCACGAAGTGTTCGTAAACAAATCGAGGAAGATATGGACTATCCTGGACACATTAAAGTAACGGTCATTCGCGAGACTAGAGCCGTTGAATATGCAAAATAATTAAACGAACAGTATCATTCAAGAAGAACAGCAAAGGCTGTTCTTCTTTTTTTAATGTTAATGTCCAGAGTATGAGACTGAACGAGTGCGTCACCAAGGCTTACATACGGGAAAAGATCTTTATCAATTCACTTTGATTTTATCCTGTCAATACTGGTAAAATAATAGTTACCGAATGGAGAAGAGGAAGTTAAATGAAAATACTATTTATTGGGGATGTAGTGGGCTCTATGGGACGAGAAATGGTCCAAGAGTACTTACCCAAGCTAAAAGCAAAATACAAGCCACAGGCAACGATTTTAAATGGAGAAAATGCAGCCGGTGGCAGAGGGATAACAGAAAAGATTTACAAGGAGTTTCTTCAATGTGGTGTTGACGCTGTAACAATGGGAAACCATACATGGGACAAAAGAGAGATTGTCGAATTTATAGATGATTCCAAGAAACTAATTCGTCCAGCGAACTATCCAAATCTTTCCAGAATTCCAGGAAAAGGTATTGCTTATATTAAAATCAATCAACAAGAATTAGCAGTGATCAATCTACATGGTAGAGTGTTTATGGCGGATCTTGAAGATCCTTTCAAAGTAGGAATGGAACTGGTAGAAGAAGCCAGAAAAAGAACGCCTCATATCTTTATTGATTTTCATGCTGAAGTAACAAGCGAAAAAGAAGCAATGGGCTGGTACATGGATGGTAAAGTATCCGCGATTGTAGGGACACACACGCATGTCCAGACTAATGATCATAGAATCTTACCTGGGGGAACAGGTTACATGTCCGATGCTGGGATGACTGGTTTTTATGATGGTGTACTAGGAATGAAAAAAGAAGCAATTATTGAAAAGTTCCTTACACAGTTGCCAGCTCGATTTGAAGTGCCAGAAACTGGTCGAAAGAAATTAAATGGATGCTTTATAGAATTAAACGATACAACAGGGAAAGCCAAATCCATTATACCTATTCGTATAGATGAAGATACACCGTTTTTTGATTAAGCAGATTTAGATGAAAAAAATCCTTTATTTTAGATATAGAGAGGTGAGGTAAATGCCTCAAAAGACAAAACACACACCAATGATGGAACAGTATTTAAAGATCAAGGAACAGTATCCTGACGCTTATTTGTTTTACAGACTTGGCGATTTTTATGAATTGTTTTTTAATGATGCCGTAGAAGTAGCACAAATGTTGGAATTGACACTGACTAGTAGAAATAAAAACGCGGAAGAACAAATCCCAATGTGTGGTGTACCCCATCATTCTGCGCAAAGGTATATTGATGCCTTAATAGAAAAAGGGTATAAAGTAGCTATCTGCGAGCAAGTTGAAGATGCTAAGTTGGCAAAGGGAATGGTCAAGCGAGAAGTCGTACAAGTAATCACTCCTGGAACAGTGATGAACGCGTCATCTGTTCAAGCTAAAGAAAATAATTACATTGCAGCAGTGTTGAAAGTGAATGAGTATTATACACTGGCTTATACCGATTTAACTACTGGAGAATTAAAAGCAACTAAGTTACATTCTCAAGAGGAAATTAAAACAGAACTGCAGTCATTGAAAATCAAGGAAGTTTTATTTGAAAGAAATCAGGATCCGGTTCTCGTTGAAAGATTAGAAACGGAACTCGATATTCTCGTGTCTTTAATATCAATAGAAACCGTCGAGGTAATGGCGTTAGAAAAATTAAAAAAAGAGTGCACGGATGAACAAATCCATCCGGTAATCGACCTTTTACTGACATATTTGATCAAAACTCAAATGCGCAGTCTGGATCATTTGCAACCGGCGCAGCAATATGAAACGTCTCATTATATGATTTATGGTCAAGAAGCCCGCCGTAATTTAGAGTTGTCAACTTCTTTAAGAGACGGGTCAAAGAAAGGCACATTACTCTGGTTACTCGATGAAACCAAAACAGCTATGGGTGGGAGAAAGCTGAGACAATGGCTCGAAAAACCACTAATTTCTAAAAAAGCGATAGAAAATCGATTAAATATCGTGAGTGTTTTGATCAATCATTTCTTTGAAAGAACAGATTTAACAGATACGCTGACGAGTATTTATGACCTTGAGCGACTAGCAGGAAGAGTGGCTTTTGGAACAGTGAATGCGCGTGATTTGATTCAGTTAAAGAATTCTTTGAATCAAATTCCAAAATTGATCCAGATAATAGAAGGCATGAACGCGAATCATGAATGGGATGAGTTGCTCGGCCAACTTGATCCTGTAGAAGAAATTGCGGAACTGATTGAAACAGCAGTCGAGGAAGAGCCACCTTTGTCTATTACAGATGGTGAAATCATCAAAATGGGCTACCAGGATCAGCTTGACGAATATAAAGATGCTATGATCAATGGTAAGAAGTGGATCGCGAACATGGAAGCAGAAGAGCGATCACTGACTGGCATCAAGAATCTTAAAATCGGCTTTAATAAAGTTTTTGGTTATTATATCGAAGTGACTCGATCCAATATTGATAAAATTGATGAGCAGAGATATCAAAGAAAGCAGACTTTAACGAATGCAGAACGTTATAGCACGCCTGACCTAAAAGAAAAAGAAGCATTGATTTTAGAAGCAGAAGAAAAATCCAAAGCGCTTGAATATGAGTTGTTTATCGAAATTCGTGAACAAGTTAAAAAACAAATTAAAAGACTACAAAAACTGGCTAGCATTGTTGCTGAAATTGATTGTCTACAGTCGTTTGCTTGTATCAGTGAGACCTATGATTATGTTCGTCCTGAATTCAACACAGAATCTCAAGATATTTTAATCAAAGAAGGGCGTCATCCTGTTGTAGAAAAAGTAATGAAAGAACAAGTCTATGTGCCTAATGATATTGAATTAGAAGGGGACACAGACATTCTTCTAATCACGGGGCCAAATATGTCAGGTAAGAGTACCTATATGAGACAATTGGCTTTGACGGTTATTATGGCTCAAATTGGCTGTTATGTTCCAGGAGAATATGCGAAACTGCCCATCTTTGATCGTATCTTTACGCGTATCGGGGCAATGGACGATTTGATTGGTGGACAAAGTACATTTATGGTCGAGATGATGGAAACAAATCATGCAATAGAGTTTGCCACAAATAAAAGTTTACTACTATTCGATGAAATTGGACGCGGAACCGCAACCTATGACGGAATGGCTCTCGCAGAAGCTATCATAGAATATGTTCATGATAAAATTGGGGCTAAGACGTTATTTTCAACTCATTACCATGAGTTGACCGTTTTAGAAGAACGGTTGGATCATTTGAAAAATATTCACGTAGGTGCTGTAGAAGAAGATGGTCGGCTTGTGTTCCTTCATAAAATGCTTGAGGGCCCGGCTGATAAAAGTTACGGCGTCCAAGTTGCGAAGCTAGCAGGACTACCGGACACTTTGATTGACCGAGCTTCAGGTATACTGACTGAACTAGAACAAAAACAAGCAGGACTATTTGAGCAATCTACGGAAAAAGAAACTACAGTAGCTCCTTCTCAAAAACAAGAAAATAACCAAAAAGTTCAAGAAAAACTTGATGAGCAATTATCTTTATTTATATCTGAATCGGCTGAGAGAGAAGTCGCTGTCTTAGAGAGGATAAAAGCTACCAATATTATGAATTTGACACCACTACAAGCAATGACATTGCTGAATGACTTACAAGATAGACTCCAATAAATACCCATCTGAATGGAGAAAGGAGCCAAAGAAATGTCCCAGATCAAAATCATGTCTTCTATTTTAGCCAATCAGATAGCAGCCGGTGAAGTCATTGAAAGACCGGCATCAGTTGTAAAAGAACTGGTGGAAAATTCAATTGATGCAAAGAGCACAAAAATCGATATCTACGTAGAAGAAGCTGGGCTTAAATCTATTCAAGTAACAGATGATGGAGAAGGCATCCAGTCAGATGAGGTTCAAAAAGCATTTAAACGTCATGCAACCAGTAAACTGATTTCAAATGAAGATCTTTTTCGTATCAGAACACTTGGATTCAGAGGAGAAGCTTTACCTAGTATTGCTTCAGTTTCTATGGTCACCATTGAGACTTCTCAGCAAAATCTCCCAGGCAGAAAAGTAGTGTTAAAAGCAGGAGAAATCATTGAGAATCAACCTTCTTCTTCGAGACGTGGAACATTGATTAAAGTTGAAGAACTGTTCTTCAATACACCTGCTCGACTCAAATACGTCAAAACACTTAAAACTGAACTGGCGCACATCAGTGATACAATCAACCGAATTGCATTATCTCATCCTGAAATTAGTTTCAGATTGTTTAGTGACCAAAACCAGTTGCTGAAAACAGTGGGTAACGGAGATGCGAGACAAGCCATTGCTGGTGTATACGGTGTAGAGGCTGCTAAAAAGATGAAAGCCATTGAAGCATCAAACTTTGACTTCACTGTTTCAGGTTATGTTTCATTACCCGAACTCACCAGAGCAAGTAAATCTTATCTGACACTTGTCGTCAATGGTAGACATATCAAGAATTATGCTTTATCCCAAGCCATTGTGGATGGATATTCTTCCAAGTTGATGGTAGGCAGATATCCTATGGCGCTAGTCAACATAGAGATGGATCCATTGCTGCTAGACGTCAATGTACATCCAACGAAACAACAAGTCAGAATCAGTAGTGAGAAAGAACTCAGTCAATTGATCAAACAAGCCGTTGGGGGACTGATGCAAACTCAACAAAGGATACCCAATGCGTTAGGCAATATTCATTCTAGTAAAAAAGAAAATAGTCAGAATAAGATAGAACAGACGACGTTCAATTGGCAAGAAAGCACGGACTCAAAAAAAACTACTGAAAACAAGGCGTTTCTTTTCAGAGAATCGGTCAAAGAAGTAGAGGCTCCGTTTGTCGAAAGAAATGAAACAGATTCATATTCTACTGAAGATCATTATGAATATGGAAGCCATGATGATGTTCGCGAAGATAAAGATCATGACTCGAGATATACACAAGCAGATCTGTCTACAGAGCAGTCTGTAGTATCAGAAGAGAACCATGTTCTTGAATCTCCACTTAAGACAGCAGACAGAGTGCTCAAAGAAGCAAAATCAATGCGTGAATTTCCACATCTAGAGTATGTTGGACAAATGCATGGGACATATTTATTTGCCCAAAATGAAGATGGACTTTATATTATCGATCAGCATGCTGCTCAAGAAAGAATCAAATATGAGTACTATAGAAAAGAGATCGAAAAAGATGGAACGGTTCAGCAAGAATTACTCGTTCCGATCGTACTTGAATATCCTTCAAATGATGCCATCACCATTCGAGAGTACACGGATAAACTTTTGAAAGCGGGGATTGAACTGGAAGACTTTGGACAGAATAGTTTTTTGATTCGTCGTCATCCAGCTTGGTTCAAAGCGGGACAAGAAGAAGCAATCGTGCAGGAAATGATTGATTTCCTACTTGAGAAGAACGATTTATCTGTTACTAAATTCAGAGAAGCTACGGCTATTATGATGAGCTGTAAACGATCGATTAAAGCGAATCATTATCTGAATCCTAACGAAGCAAGAGTTCTGATTCAAGACTTGAAAGAAACTGAAAATCCTTACAACTGTCCACATGGGCGCCCGGTACTCGTACAAATGACAAATAATGACATGGAAAAAATGTTTAAGAGAATTCAAGATCCGCATTAGTAAAAAAACGAGCGGATTACCTTTAATTTTGCACGATATATTGGTACAATGTAGGTTAACAGGAGGGATAGTATCATGGCAAAACAATTTTCAGATGAAGAGTTAAAACAACGTTTAACTAGAGAACAATACGAAGTCACTCAAAATAGTGCAACTGAACGAGCGTTTACTGGTGAATACGATGATTTTTATGAAGATGGAATTTTTGTAGATGTCGTAAGTGGTGAACCGCTATTTTCTTCTAACGATAAATATGATGCTGGTTGTGGTTGGCCATCTTTTTCAAAACCAATCCAAAAACGAGGCGTTAAAGAATTAAGAGATTCTACTCATGGCATGGAAAGAACAGAAGTTAGAAGTAGCGAAGCAGATTCTCACTTAGGTCACGTATTTACAGACGGTATACCGGAACAAGGTGGTTTACGTTACTGTATCAATTCTGCAGCGATGAAATTCATTCCTAAAACTAAACTAAAAGAAGAAGGATACGAAGAGTATCTGCCTGAATTTAACGCATAAAGAAACGATTCCCAGCCCCTAGGAAAATTTTATGGGCTGGGTATTTCTATGTTACAATAGATGAGAAATTAGCTGAAAAGGGGAACTTATGTGTACGAATACATAAAAGGGATCATTACGCACATTTATCCAAGTTATCTTGTAATCGAAACGAATGGGATCGGATATCACGTTTTAATGGCAAATCCTTTTCGGTATACAGATTACCATAATCAAGAAGTCCAACTTTATTTATACCAAAATGTCAGTCAAGATGATATCAATCTTTTCGGATTTAAAACGCACGAGGAAAAAGGATTATTCTTGAAGCTGATCAACGTTTCTGGAATCGGTCCGAAAAGTGCACTGGCTATTTTAGCTAATGAGAACCATAGAGGGCTTATTCAGGCAATCGAACAAGAAGATGTGAAATTCTTGCAGAAATTTCCAGGTGTTGGTAAGAAAACAGCTTCTCAAATTGTGCTGGACTTGAAAGGGAAGTTGTCTGAATTAAGTATTGATCAATTTACTGGGCAACTTTCAGAAGAGCTATCGTTTGAAGAAGATAATGGAAACCTTTCTTTACAAGAAGCTACCGAAGCATTGATAGCTCTAGGGTATTCCAAGAGAGATGTCATAAGAGTTAAAAAATCTTTAGAGGCTATGGGACAAACGACTACAGATGCCTATATCAGAGAAGGCTTGAAATTACTAATGAAATAATAAAACGAAAAAGGAGGTGCAGTAGTGGATAGTGAAGATAGATTAACATCGGAAGACTTATTGAGTGCAGCAGAGGGGTCTTTGGAAAAGTCCTTACGTCCGCAGTATTTTGATCAGTATATTGGTCAAGATAAAATTAAACAAGAGCTTTTAATTTATATTGAGGCCGCAAAAAATCGCGAAGAAGCGCTAGATCATGTCCTTCTTTATGGACCACCGGGACTCGGAAAGACCACAATGGCGATGGTTATAGCAAATGAAATGAATGCGACAATCAGAACAACTAGTGGACCTGCTATAGAGAAACCGGGAGATCTAGTTGCGTTATTGAACGATTTAGAACCAGGTGGAATTTTGTTTATAGATGAAATCCATCGTCTACCGAGAGTCGTTGAAGAGATGCTCTATTCGGCAATGGAAGATTATTTTATCGATATTATCATTGGTCAAGGAGAAACAGCTCATCCAGTTCATTTTCCTTTGCCACCATTCACTCTAATCGGCGCAACAACGCGTGCAGGAACACTATCTGCACCTTTAAGAGATCGATTTGGTATCTTGTCCCATATGGAATACTATGCTGAGCAAGATTTAAAAGAAATTGTGGAGCGTACAGCAGATGTACTGAATACACAAACAGATGAAACGGGTGCGATCGAACTTGCCAGAAGATCAAGAGGAACACCACGTATTGCAAACCGATTACTGAAGAGGGTTCGCGATTATGCTGAAGTCGTTGGTGAGGGAATCGTCAATGAAGATATTGCTTCCAAAGCTTTGGACTTACTCAGAGTCGATAGCCATGGTCTGGATACTGTTGATCAGAAATTACTGATGACAATGATTACATTATATAATGGTGGACCAGTTGGTTTAAATACATTGTCTGCAAACATCGGTGAAGAAATGGAAACCATCGAAGACATGGTTGAACCGTATCTCCTGAAAGAAGGTTTCATTCAACGAACACCTAGAGGTCGGGTAGCAACAGCTAAAGCCTACCGACATTTTGACTTACCTGAAAAACACCTTTAAAGCATCATGGAATAAAAAGGAGAGAAAATTGTGACGTTAACTACAGAAGATTTTGACTTTGATCTGCCAGAAAACTTAATTGCTCAAACGCCACTTGAAGATAGAGCTTCCTCAAAAATGATGGTCCTTTCTACTTCTGATCAAACAATCAAAGATCAGAAGTTTGAAGACATTATAGAAGAACTACAAGCTGGAGACGCCTTAGTCATGAATAATACGCGCGTACTACCTGCTCGGTTACATGGAGAAAAAGAAAAAACTGGCGCTCATATTGAACTACTACTTTTAAAAAATACTACAGGGGATAAGTGGGAAACGCTTGCCAAACCAGCTAAAAAAGCTAAAGTAGGGACTAAAATTCTCTTTGGGGACGGTCGATTAGTCGGAACTGTTCAAGAAGAGTTAGAACATGGCGGAAGAATCGTGGAGTTTTCTTACGAGGGGATCTTCTTAGAGACTCTTGAATCGCTTGGTGAAATGCCACTACCACCTTATATCAAGGAAAGACTAGAAGATCAAGACAGATATCAAACTGTATATGCAAAAGAAAATGGATCGGCTGCAGCACCAACTGCGGGTCTGCATTTCACAAAAGAAATTATCGAAAAAGTAGAAGCAAAAGGCGTGAAAATTGTTTTCTTAACGTTACATGTTGGGCTTGGAACATTCCGTCCAGTTAATGTAGAAAACTTAGAGGAACACAAGATGCATGAAGAATTCTATCAATTAACTGCTGAATCTGCTCAGACTTTGAATGATATTAGAGAAAATGGCGGTAAAATCGTTGCAGTAGGAACGACTTCTATTAGAACGCTTGAGACAATTGGAACTAAATTTAATGGAAAGCTTGAAGCGGATAGTGGATGGACAGACATCTTTATCGCACCTGGTTACCAGTTTAAAGTGGTTGATGCCTTTTTGACCAACTTCCATTTGCCAAAATCTACACTAATTATGCTAGTTAGTGCGTTTGCTGAAAGGGAATTTGTCTTGAAAGCATACAATCACGCTGTTAAAGAACAGTACCGTTTCTTCAGTTTTGGGGATGCGATGTTTTTAAAAAAGTAAAGAAATTAAATTAAAAGAAATTGAGGGTTACAATGATAGATCATCCGATAAAGTATCATTTAGAGAAAAAAGAAAAACATACAGGAGCAAGACTTGGGAAAATTGAGACGCCACATGGAACATTCGAAACCCCTATGTTTATGCCTGTTGGAACACTTGCAAGTGTTAAGACGATTGCGCCTGAAGAGCTAGAAGAAATGGGTGCGGGCATTATATTGAGTAATACGTATCATCTTTGGCTAAGACCAGGCGAAGATATCGTAGAAGAAGCAGGTGGCTTGCATGAATTCATGCAATGGGACAAGGGCATTCTAACGGATTCAGGCGGGTTTCAAGTGTTTTCCTTATCTGATATGAGAGATATTAAAGAAGAAGGGGTCCATTTCAGAAGTCACCTTGATGGTTCAAAGCTATTTTTATCTCCGGAAAAGGCTATTCAGATCCAAAATAGTCTGGGATCTGATATTATGATGAGTTTTGACGAATGTCCACCATTTGATGAAAGCTATGATTATGTTAAAAAATCTGTGGAACGTACATCAAGATGGGCGGAAAGAGGCCTTGAGGCACATAAAAATTATGACAGACAAGGTTTATTTGGAATCGTTCAAGGTGCAGGTTTCGAAGACTTAAGAAAACAGTCAGCGAAAGATCTAGTGAGTATGGACTTTTCCGGTTATTCAATTGGGGGACTTTCGGTAGGCGAGCCTAAAAAAGAAATGTATCGTGTCTTGGATTTCACGACGCCTCTGTTGCCTGAAGACAAGCCGCGTTATCTCATGGGTGTTGGCACGCCAGATGCCTTGATCGAAGGTGTAATGAGAGGCGTTGATATGTTTGACTGTGTATTACCTACTCGAATCGCAAGAAATGGTACAACCATGACAAGTAAAGGTAGAGTTGTTATCAAAAATGCTCAGTATGCCAGAGATTTTGGACCACTTGATGATAAATGTAATTGCTACACTTGTCGTAATTATTCTAGAGCATATATACGTCATTTGATTAAATCGGATGAAACGTTCGGCCTTAGACTGACCAGCTATCATAACTTGTACTTTTTATTAGATTTAATGAAAAACGTGCGTCAGGCTATTAGAGAAGACAATCTTCTTGAGTTCAAAGAAGCCTTTTTTGAAGAGTATGGATATAACAAACCCGATGCTAAAAACTTTTAATTCGACTCAAACTTATGTAGCATTCGCTTACAAAATCTGATAAGGTAATAGGTGTCGTTAATGTTTAAATTTATTTAAACATCTAATCACTGCCTAAACAGACTAGGCTTGAGAAATAAAGGAATCATATAAATTATCAGGACTTTAAGCGACTCACAGTCTATGATAAAGAAATGAATAATGGAGGAAATAACATGGAAGCAATATTTGGATCAGTTTTACCTTTTGTATTTATTATCGCAATTGCATATTTCTTAATGGTAAGACCGCAACAAAAACGAGCAAAAGAAGCTCAAAACATGCTGAGTTCACTACAAAAAGGTGATTCTATCGTGACAATCGGTGGACTTCATGGCGTAATTGATGAAGTTGATTCAGAAGGAAAGACAGTCGTTTTAGACTGTGAAGGCATTTATTTAACATTTGAACGTCGTGCGATTTCTCGTATTGTAACAAAAGTTGATAGTGTCCAAACAACTACAACAGAAGAATTAGGTACGAATACACCCGATTCAACCAATGAAGAAGAATTGTAGACCGATAACTCAGTAATAAAGGAGGTACCTTTTGGACTTTCAAACGCAGACTTTTATGAATTATGAGGTTTGGCTGAAAATGAAGCAGGAGGAATTTTCAAAGAATGGTTATGATCAAGTCACAATCGAAGATCTTTGGAAATATTGTAATAATTTTCTGTGGAAACACATTCGTCCCGAGAGGTACCATGAAGAAGTAAAAGCCATTATGGGTATCGGACTGAATGATTATTTCAACTACGCTTCGCTTGAAGCTCAAGTGTATAATGTCTCCTCTCTCGATGAAATGGATTTTGGAGATATACTGAGATCATAAAGAAAAAAGACAGAGATGGGTTTACTCATTCTCTGTCTTTTTGTTTGTAGTTTTACTAGATGTAACAATAAATTCTAAAACAGAATGATACTTGAAGGGGATTTCTAGTATAATCATTTAGTAGATACTTTAAAATTTAATGGTAAGTTTAAGTGGTGTAGTGTATTAAATGTGCAAATTTCGAACTCGGGTAAATGAACTAAAGAGGTGAACCGATGAAATATGGTATTCTAACTTTTGATGAACCTGAGAGGGATACATCTAGAAAAATCATTCATATTGATATGGATGCATTCTATGCTTCTGTAGAAGTTAGAGAAAATCCTTCTTTACGAGGTAAGCCAGTCATTATCGCTAGGCATCCAAAAGAAAATGGTGGTAGAGGGGTCGTTGCTACGGCTAGCTACGAAGCTAGAAAATTTGGGATCCATTCAGCTATGAGTGCTCAAAAGGCTTACGAATTGTGCCCAGATGGGATATTTGTTTCTGGGAACTTTGAACTTTATCGTTCTATATCAGAAGAAATTCGAGCGATTTTCAAGCGATACACGGATTTAATTCAACCGCTATCCCTTGATGAAGCTTATCTTGATATAACAGAAAATAAGATTAATTTAAATAGTGCGACATTGATTGCACAAAGGATCCAAAAAGAAATCTATTATGAACTGGGACTAACTTGCTCAGCAGGTGTGTCTTATAACAAATTTCTTGCAAAATTAGCTTCTGACTTTAAAAAACCTTCAGGTATAACCGTTATTCCACCAGATGATGCACATGGATTTCTGACGACTCTGCCCATTGAAAAATATTATGGTGTAGGAAAAAAATCAGTAGAAAAAATGCATGCACTAGGAATTTTTAATGGACAAGATTTGTTTGATCAGAACGAAATGGAACTTGTATCGCACTTTGGTAAAATGGGACATTCTCTTTACCGCAAAGTCAGAGGGATTGATGACAGTGCAGTCGTCGCTGATCGAACGCGTAAATCGGTCGGTAAAGAAAAAACATTTTTAGATGATTTAAAATCAGAGGAAGAAGTGACTCAGTCTCTTCGACAAATTGCCAATCAGACTTTCGCATCTTTGAAAAAGAGTCAAAAGCACGGTAAAACAGTGGTACTAAAAATTAGATACAATGACTTCAGCACATTTACAAGACGTAAGACCTTTCCTGAATATATTCAAGATGCAGATGAGCTTTTTGTGAGTGCACTAAGGATTTTTGAAGAAGAAGGTTCAGTATCAAAAGGGATTAGACTTCTAGGAATCACGGTCACTGGTTTAGATTCATTATTGTTCGAAAACATTCCATTAAAACTTTGGGACAGACAAAAGACTGAAATTGAAAAGGAAACTGCAGATGGCGACGAAGCATGAACAAATTCTAAATTTTATCGAGTCAATCTCAATAGGTGAAAAGCTATCAGTTAGGCTGATTGCGAAAGAACTAAAAGTCAGCGAAGGAACAGCTTACCGGGCAATTAAAGAAGCCGAGAATAGTGGGCTTGTTACAACGATACAACGAGTGGGGACGATAAGAACCGAGTCGAAAACAGAAGGAAATATTGAAAATCTGACTTTTGAAGAAATTCTTAAAATTATCGATGGGGAATTATTAGGTGGTAAAACCGGATTAAATAAAACCTTAAATAAATTTATTATCGGTGCGATGACAGAGAGTGCCATGCTCCGCTATATTACGGAAGAATCGCTCATGATTATTGGAAATAGAGAGTCCGCTCAAAGATTATCTCTTCAAAATGGCGCTGCTGTTTTAATAACAGGTGGATTCAGAGCGGATCAAGAAATTATTGATTTATCAAACAAATTGTCTCTTCCAGTCATGACGACTTCTTACGATACATTTACAGTAGGTGCGATGATCAACCGCGCGATGACAGATCAGTTAATTAAAAAAGAAATTATGTTGATTGAATCTATCTATACACGTTTGGAGCATACTCAGTATTTGAAAACGGATGATACGGTATACGATTACCGTATTGCCAATCAAAGTAGTCAGCATACAAGGTATCCAGTCATTGGAGTCAATGACAGATTAGTGGGAATCGTGACGGCTAAAGATATTATTGGTAAAAAAGATACCGTCTTAATCAAAAATGTCATGACAAAAAATCCGGCATTTACAAGAAACCATATGAGTGTGGCGAGTGTGGCACATACGATGATCTGGGATGGGTTAGAAGTTATGCCTGTCGTATCAGACGAAATGAAATTACTAGGGATTGTATCCCGCCAAGATATTATGAAAGCTATGCAGTCCCAACAACGACAACCACAGACTGGTGAAACGATAGCAGATCAGATCAATCAACTGATTAAAGAGAAGAACCCTGAAGAGTATTCTTTTAATGTAACGCCACAGATGACAAATGGTATGGGAACCATCTCTTTTGGAGTGTTAAGTGAAATCGTCACAGAAACAGCTTATTTAAAACTTTCCCAGCAAAATAAAAGAAATGTCGTGGTGGAACAAGTTCAGTTGCATTATCTGAACTTGATACAAATCGGCAGTACATTGACAATCAGACCAACCGTTTTCGATAAAAGTAGAAGGTCAGCTAGACTAGATATTGAAATCTATTCAGAAAGCGGACTGTCTGCCAAAGCGATTGTTGTTTGTCAACTCTTACAAAAAATTAAATAGTACAGGATTGGAAGGAAATTTAAATGACATTAAAATCAATGAATAAAGAGGACTACGATACTAAATTAGAAATATTGAATACCATTAAAAAGTGGGAAACGATTATCATTCATCGTCACGAAAGACCAGATCCAGACGCGCTTGGATCACAGTGTGGATTGGCTGAACTCATTAAAGGCACCTATCCAGACAAGAAAGTCTATACAGCAGGTTTTGATAATGACAATCTAGCATTTTTACAAAAAATGGATCCACCAAAAAAAGAAGATTATACTAATGCATTAGTGATTGTAACGGATACTGCTAATGTCAAGAGAATAGACGGTAAGGCGTTTGATTTATCTGAAAACTGGATCAAAATTGATCATCATCCTTTAGATGATTCTTATGGGGATATTGAGTGGGTCAATACAGAAGCAAGTAGTTGTAGCGAGATGATTGCTGACTTTTGGCTGACATTTAAAGATGAACTGGTCATGACGACAGAAGCAGCGAGATTATTGTACGCAGGGATTGTTGGAGATACGAATCGCTTCTTATACAGTGGGACGTCAAGTTATACGATGCAAATTGGTGCAGAACTAATGAAGTTTCCATTTTCACACACAGCATTAAATAATAAAATGAATGTCATCAAACCACCAGTTGCTAAATTAATGGGGTATGTATTGGAAAACTTCTCAGTCAACGATCAAGGCGTAGGACATATCATACTGACTCAGGAGACTTTAGAGAGTATGAATATTGGAGATAAGGATACAAATGGTATCGTTTCTCTTCCAGGATCCATTGAGGGCGTGAAAGCTTGGGGGATATTTGTTCAGCAAGTGGAAGGTCACTATCGTTGTAGATTACGTTCAAAAGGCCCTGTTATAAATGTGATTGCAAAACAACATGACGGCGGAGGGCATCCGCTTGCAAGTGGAGCCAATGCAAAAGATGAAAGTGAAATTGAACAGATTTTAGGACAAATGACGGAAGCAGCTGAACAGTGGACGCCAGAGATCTTATAAATCAGTCTTTAGACGGATGATTCTATGTCAGTATGCAGATACTATAAAGTGGAACATCCTTTACTTAAGATGATTAAAAGGTAAAAGAAAATCGTCTGATATAACCACAGTTGATATTCAATGAATGAGTTGGTGTCAATGTGGTAACAAAAGATATTGAGGGAAAAATCATGAAAAATCAGAATTTCAAGCAGCAACTCAAAAACAAGTTACGCTCTTTTTGGATCTGGTTGAAGCCAATTCTATCTCGTTTAATGATTCGACTGCGTCGGACTTGGAAGAAATACCATTTAACCAAAAGTCTGATTCTATTCGGACTGACGGTTTCATTGGTTTTCAGTATCTATCTAGCTTATTTGGCTAAAACTGCTAACGTAAATGCACTTCGTGCAGGACTAGAACAGACGACGACGATCGTTGATGTTCAAGGAGAAGCAGCAGGTACGTTGTATGATCAAAAAGGAACATTCGTGGAATTGGAACAGATTTCGCCAAATATTCAAGATGCCGTTACCTCTACTGAAGATCAGAGATTCTATGAGCACCGTGGATATGATATTAGAGGAATCGGAAGAGCCGGTATTAAATTTTTAACAAGTGGTAGAATTTCTGGAGGCGGGAGTACGATTACGCAGCAGTTAGCTAAAAATGCGTATTTGTCTGCAGATCAAACGCTTATCAGAAAACTTAGAGAATTGTTCTTGGCTATAGAGATTGAGAAACACTATAGTAAAGAAAATATATTGGAAATGTATTTGAATAATGCTTATTTTGGCAATGGTGTCTGGGGTGTTGAAGATGCTTCTTACAAATATTTCAATAAGTCAGCTGCTCAACTGGATGTAGCAGAAGCGGCTACTATAGCAGGAATGTTAAAAGCTCCCTCCAATTATAATCCGATTGATCATTATGATCGAGCGATTGATAGAAGAAATATTGTTTTAACCCTAATGGTTGATACGGAAAAGCTCACAGACCAAGAAGCCAAGACGATTAGTCAGTCAGTATTAACCCTTTCGGATGGCTTTGCAGACGAAGATGGCTACCGTTATCCTTACTACTTTGATGCTGTGACAAATGAAGCTGTTTATCGCTACGGTATAGCAGAAGAAGATCTTCTAAATAATGGATATACGATTTATACTTCGTTGAATCAGACCTATCAGCAACAGATGGATACGACTTACCAGAATAGCGCCTTATTTACAGATGCTTCAGATGGAACGGTTGTCCAAAGTGCTTCAATAGCGATAGATCCTTCAACAGGGGGCGTCAATGCAGTTGTCGGTGGAAGAGGAGAATACACTTTCCGCGGGCTTAACAGAGCAACTCAAATGAAACGTCAACCTGGGTCAGTAATCAAACCGTTAGGTGTATACGTTCCAGCCCTTGAGAATGGCTATGAAATTGATTCAATGTTACAAGATGAATTGACATCATATGGAGAAACCAATTATCAACCTACTAATTTATCAGGAACATATGCTGGCGAAGTGACGATGTATAATGCACTGTCAAATAGTTTGAATGCACCCGCAGTCTGGTTACTGAACGAGATTGGGTTGAATAAAGGTGTAGACAAATTAAAAGATTTTGGTTTACCTGTCAGTGACAAAGATATGCACTTGGGGGCTATTGCACTTGGTGGAATGGATCAAGGCGTTTCTCCAATGCAGATTGGGAGTGCTTATGCAGCTTTTGCTAATGGAGGAAGGCGTATTGACCCTTATTTTATTACAAAAATTGTGGATGCTACGGGAGCGGTTGTCGTAGACCATACGAGACCAAAAGAGAAGCGTGTCATGTCGGAAAGTGTAGCGGAAGAGATGAATAGAATGCTACTGAATGTATATTCTTCTGGTACAGCACGTAATAACCAACCAAACGGATATAGAGTTGCAGGGAAGACCGGAACAACTCAGACATCTAGTGGAACGGGCTCGACTGACCAATGGATTGTTGGAATGACACCGGATATCGTGGTAACAAGTTGGATGGGATTCGATCAGACGACAGAAAACCACTACCTGACAAATAGTAGTTCACAAGGGATCGGAATGGTCATGAAATCTGAATTAGAGCATATTCTACCCTATACAAGCCAAACGGCATATGCTGTAGAGGATGCAAATACAGAAGAAGTAGAAGCAGACAATAACCAAGAATTAATGGAGCAAGTGAACAAAGGAATTGAAGATACAAAAGAAGTGATTCGTAAAGGATCTTCTTACATCAAAGAGGGTGCTGGAAAAGTAGTGGAGTTTTTCAAAAATTCTGTAAGATGATCTAGTTCTTATTCTAAGAGAAAAGTGATTAATACTAGAATGGTATTCGGATTCATGATAAACTGAAAATAGAAAATAATCAGTTAATTATCTGGTTATAAATGAAGGGATGAGAGTATGGCGGTCAATATTTATGACACAGCTAACCAGTTAGAAAAAGAAATAAGAGAAACAGAACAATTTGTAACATTGCAGGAATCTTTCAAAGCAGTACAAAGTGATGAAGAAGCTAGTGCAATTTTCAATGAATTCAGAAATGTACAACAAGTACTCCAACAAAAACAAATGACTGGGCAAGAAATAACTGAAGAAGAAGCACAACAAGCCCAAGAAATTTCAGGTAAAATCGGAGAGAACGAAATCATTTCTGGTTTACTTGAAGCGGAAAAACAAGTTGGACAAATGATAGACGATATCAACCAAGTTGTTTTGAAACCTGTTCGCGAATTATATCAGTAAAATTAAAAGAGTTGTTAAGTGAAAAGAGCTTGCTGAAAGGTGAGCTCTTTTCATTTAGATTTAAAAAGAACATACGTACCCAGAAGGTTTGAGAGGATTGAAGAAAGTATGATCAAATTTATTCATGCAGCAGACTTGCATCTGGATAGTCCGTTCTCAGGACTCAAAAGTCTGCCCAAAAAAATTGTGGAGATGATTCAGCAATCCACCTTTCAGTCTTTAGCGACTATTGTGTATTCCGCAATACATAACCAGGTAGACTTTGTTGTCTTTTCGGGAGACATTTACGATTTAGAGGATCGTAGTGTGAAAGCTCAAGTGCAATTCAAAAAAGAGATGGAACGCTTGAATAAAGCAAAAATACCTGTTTATATTATCCACGGTAATCACGATTTTATTGGAGATGAAAAGCTCCATTTATCTTTACCTGAGAATGTAAAAGTATTTGATGCCAGTGTAGAAACCGTCCGTATGACAACAAAAGGCGGAGAAAGCGTTGCGGTATCAGGATTCAGTTATGGTGAAAGATGGATCACGGAACGCATGATTACAGACTACCCTAAAAGACACACGCAAATAGATTTTCATATTGGTTTATTGCACGGATTTCAAGAAGGAATCAATAGTGAACATGCACGCTACGCTCCTTTCACGCTGGATGAGTTAAAAGAAAAAGGCTACGATTACTGGGCGCTAGGACATATTCACGTCCGGAGTAAAGTCTCTGATTTTCCACTAGCCTATTATCCCGGAAACATTCAGGGACGCAATAAAAAAGAAACCGGTGAAAAAGGTTACTTGATGGTTGAGCTTAAAAAGAATGCTTCTGCTGAAATTGAATTTTATTCTAGTGCGTCTATTGTCTGGGAAAAAGTGGTGGTAGATGCCGTAAAACTAAATGATATGGATGCGATTTATAAGCTGATTCAAGAATCATTACCGTCGATTGAATCTGCACAATTTCACTATCTTATCTCGCTAGAGTTACAGGTCTCTGAAGACATTAAAGACACATTACTGAAAAAAATTAGCCAAGATCAATTTATTGAAGCGCATCATTTTTTTGAAGATGCCCAATTTATCTGGATTGCAAATTATAAAGTTTCTCAAATTAAATCAAATCACAATGATTCAGATCTGCAATCACTTTTTCCAGAGGCTTTTCAAGAAGTTCTCTCAGAGCTTTCAGAAGAAGAAGGATTCAATGAATTAACAACAGATTTCTTTGACCAGTCTAAGTTTTCTAGGATATTAGAGGAAAGATCGGTGACTTATAGAGAAGAAATGATTAGAGAAGCTTTATCAGAGTTGCGCAATCAGTCGATTTAAAAGGAGTAAGAAAAGTTGAAGATTAAAAACCTAATGATATACGGATATGGGAAATGGATTGATCAGACCTTTGATTTCTCTAGTGATTTTCATGTCGTTTTTGGACAGAACGAAGCCGGGAAATCAACTATTATGTCATTTATTCATAGTATTTTATTTGGTTTTCCAACCAGACATAGTGCACTGCTCAGGTATGAACCTAAAGATAGTAGTCGATATGGCGGGAAAATCATAATAGAGGATGAGCGATTTGGAATTGTCAGCATTGAACGGGTGCAAGGAAAGTCGACGGGCGATGTAACAGTCCTTATGGAAGACGGGACAACTGGAAGTGAGGCTTTACTCCACAAAATTTTATATGGTATAGATCGTACCTTGTATCAGTCAGTATTTTCTTTTCATTTAAAAGGAATCGAACGTGTGGAAGATATGACAAAAGATCAAATGAACCGTTATTTTCTGAGTGCCGGAGCTTTAGGAACAGAACAATTTCTACAAAAAGCTGATCAGTTCAAGCAAAAAGCAAATGGATTATACAAGCCAACCGGACGTGTGCCAAAAATCAATCAAGTACTAAAGGGACTAGAAGAAAAGCAAGCTGCTATGGAGTTAGCAAAAAGTAAAAATGCAGAATACCTAGATCTACTGCAAAAAGTAGAAGGATTAAATCAAGAAATTGAAGAACAGGAACGCACACAAAAAGAGTTAAATATAAGAATCCAAAAACTCAAGCAATTTGAACAGAACTTCGAAGCGGTTGAAACAATCAAGCAGCTTGAAAAAGAAATTGAGCAGTTAAATACTTCTAAACTTAATGAGAATAGTCTTTACGAGATGAATACGTTAAACAAACAAATAGAAGATATTCAAAAAGAAATTAGAACTCAGCAAGCATTACTTAAGGGGTTCGAAGAGGAATATGAGCCGACTAGTCAATTAATCTTATACCAAGAACATGAGCAAAGTATAGATGCCTTAGCTGTTCAAATTGGTTCGATTGATGACTTGATTAGAGAGCAACAGTATGTTTACAAAGAGTTAGAAAAAGCGGAACAAGAAATCACTAAGAAACGGATACAGCTAGATTTATCTAGTGATGAACAGGTTCCAACTGCCCTAACGAAGGCTGAAAAAGAAACCTTAGTAGAATGGCAGCGCGAAATGAATCATAAAGAGAGTGGAATAAATCTACTTAAAGAAAAACTGACGACTATTGGATTCAAGATCAGTTCTCTTGAAGAGTCCATTGATCAGCTAGAACAAAATCTCTGGTCTAATGAACAATTTAGAAAAGAAGAAGATCATTTTGAAGCAAAACCAGCGACTCGTTCTCAAGCTATTCAGTTAAAAAAAGAAATGAGCATCATACTTGTTTCGATAGTATTGATTATAAGTATATTTTTATTGGATTTACCTTTTATGCTCTTATGGAGTTTGCTAGCCGTTAGTCTCATAATCGGTAGTATTTTCAGTATATGGAAAAAAATGCATAAAAAAAATCAAGATTCTGCACAAATATCCTATGAAGACTATATTCATCAAAAAGAAATCCGCAGACAATGGCGAGACTATTTATTTAATAGCGATAAACTTGAAAGTGAGAAACAATCCTTACATTCAGAAATAGCTATTCTAGAAACTGAAATTGAAAACATACAGAGTGGCTGGACTAAATTCAAAGAAGATCGATTAGCAGGATATCATACTGTATTATCAACGGTATTGCAATTTGAAGAAGTGCTTAGTAAACTTCGTGCTAGTGAGCGTGAACGGGATAAAGTGCGCGATTATTTGGAAGAATTGAAAACAGCATTATTTCTTAAAACAGAACAGTTTGATCAAGTATCTGAATTATTTTTCGAAGAAGATACACCTACTGAGAAAATAACAAAATTCAAAACGTTTTATCAACAAGTTAAAGAAGAAAGAAATCAGTTACAGCAATACATGATTGAGAGTCAAGAAGCAAGAAGGTCACTGAATCGCTCGATTGAATTGGAGAAAACGATTCTTAGAAAAAAACAGCAACTGTTGCAAGAGGCAGGGGCAGATTCCGAAGAGGTATTTAGGCATTTATATGGTATATTAAAACAAAAGAATGAAAAAGAAGAAAGATTAAAAGTGCTTAAAGAACAACTGCCTGAAAACCATTCGGAGATAAAAGCAGATTCGATAGAAGACGTCCGATATCAAGAAAAGCAATTACAACAAGAAGTATTGAATATAACTACGAGTATAAAGAGCTACACTCAAGAAAAGATAGAAATCGAAGTTCATATCAAAAGACTGGAAGAGGGTGGAGAGTATACAACACTACTACAGGAATTTGAGAATGAAAAGAGCCATTTACAAGAATTAGTGAATAGCTGGGTAACCAATAAATTGGCTTCTAATATAATCGAAAAAACCCTCAAATACGCTAGGAAAGATCGATTCCCCCAAACAATAGTGGATGCTGAAAACTATTTCAGTTATTTAACGAAGGGCAAATATACTAAAATCGTTATAGATGATGAAACGGTCTTTATATTAGATAATGAAGGTCACTATTTTAGAGCAGATGAACTTTCAAGAGGAACAGCCGAACCCTTATATGTTGCATTAAGATTAGCCTTTATTAACAATATCAAAGACACTATTCTTATGCCGTTACTTGTAGATGACGGATTCGTAAATCTAGATTGGACTCGAAGAACACGAATGTATGAACTGTTGAAAGAAATCAGTCAGACAACACAAATCATCTACTTCTCATTTGATGAACAGTCACTTGAATCTCTAGAAGATGGTCAGAAAACAATTTTAACTAAAGTATAAACGAGTTATGGATAAAAACCTGAAAGGGATGAGTATAGTGGAGAAAAAATTATATGAACATCGCATGGATGAGCAAGTAAACTTGTTCTTGCTAATCAAGTCATCAGAAGAAAAGACGACTAGAAATGGAAAACCATATCTAGCTTTTACTTTTCAGGATACGAGTGGTGAAATGTCGGCTAATTACTGGGATGCTTCTGAAGAAGATGTTGAAATTTTCCGTTCTGGTGCTGTCGTTAAAGTGAATGGAAAGAGAGAAGAGTATAAAGGGAGCCCGCAGTTAAAAATCAATGCGATTCGAGTAGCTACAGAAGGTGAACCAGCGAATCCTGAACTTTATGTTGAAAGGGCACCTATCAAGAAAGAAAAAATGATTGAACAATTCAATAAGGCGATTTTTGATATTACGAATGCGAATATGAATCGAATTGTTCGACATATTATGAATAAATACCAGAAAGACTTTTTCCAGAGCCCAGCTGCTAAGACTAATCACCATGCTTTTTTAGGTGGTTTGGCCTATCACACGATTTCTATGCTTGGAATCGCGCGTTCAATTGTGGAGCAATATGACTTTTTGGATCAGTCTTTACTCTTTTCTGGTCTAATCCTTCATGATGTTGGGAAAGTGGTGGAATTGTCCGGACCAACTGCCACAGAGTACACGCTTGAAGGTAAGTTGATTGGACACATTGTAATTGTACACGAAGAGATCTCTAAAGCTTGTCAGCAACTGAAAATTGATGAATCAAATGAAGATGTTGTTTTATTAAAACATATGGTGTTGTCTCATCATGGACAGTTGGAGTATGGATCTCCTGTCAGGCCGCAAGTTCCCGAAGCAGAAGCCCTTCACTACATTGATCAGATTGATGCTAGAATGAATATGCTCCAATCAGCAATCAACAAAACGGAAAAAGGAGCATTTTCAGAACGACTTTGGGCTATGGAGAATCGATCTTTTTATCGTTCAAACCTTTCGGATAAATTGTAAAAATCAGTACAACTTCAATTATTATTCAAACTCATGAATAATGTGTAAATATTCTTAGCATTTTAGTGAAAAGCGGGTTTTTATTGTGACATAGGTTTAAAAATCATCAATGCTGTGGTATATTAATCAAAGAATAGAAGAGTAAAACAAAGCGAATTGATGGAAAGCTGTCATAAAATGAGCTTGTATAGATTTGCTAAATGTTTTCGATTTTAAAACTTATAGAAGTAGGATGTGTAAAGTAAAATATGAAAAAATGGTTAATCGCTACAATGGCTTGTTCAGGAATATTACTTGCAAGTTGTTCTAATAGCCCAGAAGTTGCTTCTACCGAAAACGGAAGAATTAGAGAAGATGCACTATATGATCGTATGAAAAATGAAGTAACGCAATCTGGTCAAAAATACGGAGAACAAATGCTTCAACAAATGTTACTTGAAGATATTTTAGAAAATGCTCATGGTGATCAAGTATCAGAAGAAGATGTTGATGCTGAATTTGAATCAGAAGCTGAACAATATGGTGGTGTTGACCAGTTCGAGGAACTGATTGCGAACCAAGGGTTAGAAGTTGATGAGTTAAAGAAAACAATGCGTACATCTCTATTAGTTGAAAAAGCTATTACAGAATATGCAGATTTCTCTGATGAGGATATCCAAGAAGCATATGATAATTATGCAGTAAACAATACAGTTGCACATATTCTTGTTGAAGACGAAGAAACTGCTAATGATATTATCGGACAGTTGAATGATGGAGCAGATTTTGCTGAACTTGTTCAAGAATTCTCTACAGATACCGCTTCAGTAGCAAATAATGGTGAAATGGAATTAGTAGAAGGTCAGTTCGTTCCTGAGTTTGAAGAAGCTGCGAATGCTTTGGAAAACGAAGGTGACATCACTCAAGAACCCGTTCAATCAGAATTTGGATACCACATTATTAAGTTAGTTAGTGTAGGAGAAAAAGGCTCGCTTGAGGAAGAGAAAGCTACGATTCAAGAGAATATGATTGCTGAGAAATTAGCAGATCAAGCTTACGTTCAAGAAGTGATCTCTTCTTTAGTAGCAGACGCTAACGTGCAAATTGCTGATGAGGACCTGAGCAATGCCATGAGCGCTTATATGGAACCGGCGATGGGAGAAGAACAGCCAGTTGAAGAAGAAATACCGGCTGATGATACAACAGATATGGAAGAAAACACAGAAGAAAATTCTGATGAAAACACAGATACAGAAGCAGATACGGAAACAGATACAGAAGAAAACACAGAAGATTCAGAATAATCTTCTCTTATTTCATAATAAAAAGAAGGCCTGCCATTTGGCGGGCCTTCTTTTTATATGTCATTATTTCACAGTCGTACTTTTAATATTCACAGTCGCTACTTCAATATCTTTACTGATTTTGTCAGTTTTTCTTTGAATTCTTTCTATTCTCGGTTGAGCTTCATACATATATTCATTCGAAAGAGCTTGGATATCTGTGATGAATTCAGTCTGTAATTTCATTCCTTCGTCCGTTAAATTTTGCATGGCTGCTTTCAAGTCACTGACTTTGTCATTTACATCCTTTACGTGATCGGTCGTATCATCGATATAATTTTTCAGTTTTTCTTGATTTTCTTTACCTGATCTAGGTGTTGTTAATAATCCGTACGTACCACCTAGAATGATTCCGCTTAAACTTCCTAGTATAAAATGTTTCATTTTGTCATTCCCTCCAATGCCTTTATTAATTCTGATTGTATGTTATCTAATTCTGCATCAGTGTATTGATCAGAATTGTCTGACCACTTCAGACCGAAGTCATCATTTTCACTGTATCTTGGCAATAAATGAATATGACTATGGAAAACTGTCTGCGAAGCGACCGCCTCATTGTTCATTAAAATATTTAACCCTTTAACGTCAGGATTGTGTTCTTTAACGGCTTTTGCCACTATAGGAAGACTTGAAAATACATTTGCTGCCAAATCTTCATCGTATTCAAAAATGTTTCGAACGGGTTTCTTTGTAATGATCAATGTGTGACCTCTAGTAACTTGTGACAAATCCATTATAGCAATCACATGCTCATTCTCAAAAATTTTACGAGCAGGAATTTCTTCCTTTATAATTTTAGTGAAAATACTGTCTGTCATTTTCATTCCTCATTTCGTTTTAACGATCATCTATATGATCTCATGATTTATTCTAGTTTAGCATAGAATCTAGCAATTTAATAAAAAGAAGCCTATTTCTTCCTCAGCTCTATTTGAACTTATGGTAAAATATAGAGAACTCGAATAGGAGGAAGTTTAAATATGAGCTTACAGATACAACTTGTCACAGGAGGCTATACAAGAAGACCTATTCTTAAAGAAGTATCCTTTGATGTCTCAGATGGTGAATTAGTAGGATTGATAGGACTGAATGGCGCCGGTAAGAGTACAACGATTAAGCATATTATGGGTTTGCTGGAACCTTTTGAAGGCAACATTACATTAAATGGAAAAACAATTAATGAAGATAGTATAGAATATAGAAAAAATATTGGATTTGTTCCGGAAACACCAGTTTTATATGACGAAATGACGTTAAAAGAACATATAGAAATAACGGCTATGGCTTATGGTATTGAAAAAGAAATGGCTTTTAAAAGAGCTGAGCCATTACTTTCTTTGTTTAGATTAAAAGACCGATTGGAATGGTTTCCATCGGATTTTTCTAAAGGAATGAAACAAAAAGTCATGATTGTTTGCGCATTTTTGATAGAACCTAGCCTTTACGTAATAGATGAACCTTTCTTAGGGTTAGATCCTTTAGCGATAAGAGATTTACTTAAATTGATGGAAGAAAGAAAACAAGCGGGCGCATCTATACTGATGTCTACTCACGTTTTGACGAATGCAGAAAAAATCTGTGATTCTTTTGTCATCCTTCATGATGGAAAAGTATTTGCGAAAGGTAACCTAAAGGAACTTCAACTAGAATTTCAGATGCCTGGAGCAAGTTTAGATGAGATATATGGACGTCTGGCTGACGAAGAAGGTTTTGCAGTATGACGATTCAATCATTGTTTAAACAACGATCCTCGATTCATTTCAAGCAGCTCTCAAGGTATATGAAATATGTCTTGAATGATCATTTTGTGTTGGCATTATTGCTGATACTTGGAGCTGCTGGGTTTGGCTACTCGAATTACGTCCAGACAATTGAACAGGGTGCTATATTGCCTCGTCTTATTTTATTAATTCTTATGGTGGGTGTTGTAGCTGGCGGAACAATCACCACATTGATGCAACAAGCAGACATCGCTTTTTTATTGCCATTAGAATCAGAGGTTATCCCTGTCTTGAAAAAAGGTGTTTTGAAAAGCTTGCTAATATTAGCTTTTCCGGTAGCTTTCGTGTCTGCGGCAGCTATGCCTTTGCTAGTCGCAACGCAAGGTATAAGCTTTAATGTCTGGCCGCTTTTTTTAGTTACGTCAGTTCTCTTTAAATACATTGATTTGAATTTTCAATTTATGAGTTTTTTTCAGAGTGATGTTGTAAAGAGAGGGTTATATACTCATGCAGGAAAAATAATCAGTTTACTTGGATTTACCTTGAGCATATTTGTAGAATTATCTATCGGGCTGATTTTTTCTCTAACAATTATCTTGATACAGTTCATATATAGTAAAAAAATGAATCAAGCATCTAATAGATTACAATGGAACGATGTGATCGCAAAAGAAGAAAATAGACAGCAGAAACTCTATCGATTCATCAACTTATTCACGGAGGTTTCTTTTGTTGAATCACATCCAAGAAGGTTGAAATGGTTAGACAAAATCATAGAATTTCAGTCTGGGAAATTCCCGCAACCACATTACTTTTATATTTTAAGATCTTTCTACAGAAACCCTTCCTACAGCGGACTTGTCAGTAGATTAGTTTTAATTGGTGTGTTGTTGATTTCATTCAGTACAACGATTGTTTTGAACCTGATGCTATCGGTACTTTTTCTATACCTAATTGGTTTCCAATTGATGCCGATTTACCAGCAGTTTAAACAAAATTTCTATTTTCAATTGTACCCGATTCAAGAGACTGGTAAAATAAAATCCATCCAGCGTTTAATAACGGAAGTTCTTGCAGTCGTTTTGGTTATTTTTACTCTTACAGGATTAGCCAGAGATATTTATAGCGGTGCAAGTATACTCTTAGTTGGAATAATCTTTATCCTATTGTTTACAAGACTGTATTTACCTAAGCGTTTAAAACGGATGGAACAATTTTAATTAAAGAAACGAGGAAAAAGACATGAAAGTAATCTGGAATAGTCAAATTGTTGATCGAGAAGAAGTTAAAATAGATCCAGAAGATAGAGGATACCAGTTCGGTGATGGAATATACGAAGTAGTAAGAGCTTATAACGGTCATTTTTTTGGCTTAGATGAGCATGTCGACCGGCTATATTCTAGTGCGGATAAGATTGAAATGATTATGCCTCAATCAAAAGAAGAAATGAAAACTCTGATGACTAAATTATTAAATGAGAGCGAAGTACAAACTGGAAATCTCTATCTACAGGCAACTAGAGGAGTAGCTTCTCCAAGAAATCATGTATACCCTGATATGAGCGTTTTACCAACGATAACGGGAAATGTAACAGCAGTACCCAGAAATGCCCAAAAGATAGAAAATGGGATTACGACAATTACAGAACCGGACATTAGATGGTTGAAATGTGATATCAAATCCATTAGTCTTCTTGGTAATATCATGGTCAAACATGAAGCGCATAAAAAAAATGCTGAAGAAGCAATCTTACATCGTGACGGTATCGTCACAGAGTGTTCTGCTTCAAACGTTGCAATTGTTAAAGACGGCACAATTTATACTCATCCAGATGGAAATTTGATTTTACCGGGTGTGACAAAAATCGTTTGGCTCAAATGTGCAGAAGAATTAGGAATAGAAGTTAAAGAAGAACCTTTCACGTTAGAGCAACTTCAAGAAGCCGATGAAGTCTTTTGTTCAAGTACGACTATTGAAGTCATGCCTATTCATACGATTGACGGGAAAAAAGTGAATGGCGGTCAACGTGGAAAGGTCACAGAACGATTAGCAGAAGCCTTTAAACTAAAAATAGAAGAAGCTTGTGGAGAGCTTCTATAAGATTGAAAACGAATGATGAAAAATAGAAATGAAAGTTAAATTGAACCTGCTCAAATAGCATATAGAACTGTTCTTGGACTCAAGTAGTCAGTAATCTAGAAAAAGAACGTCTATCCGCTTGACGAGTAGGTCATTTCTTTCTACAATAGAAGAGACAATGCTATCAGGAAAGTGAACAGGCGAATATGGATAATAAAAGGATTGAGTGGATATGGAGTTAGAGAGAGAAACGGGGTGGAAATTACATCCTATAGGTGGAGACACCGGTCAGGCTTATATGGGGACAAAAAATGAAGAGAAGCTTTTTCTAAAGCGGAATTCATCACCATTTTTAGCAGCACTTTCGCTAGAAGGAATTTCTCCTAGATTGATATGGACCAAGAGAATTGGAAACGGAGACGTTTTAACGGCACAAGAGTGGTGCAACGGTCGAAATCTTTTTAAAGACGAAATGTTATCTTCTAGAGTTGCCAAAATACTTAAGAAAGTCCATCGTTCTCAAAGTTTGAAAAGAATGCTCCAGCGTATGGGAGGTCATTCCATCACACCGCAGGATCTTCTAGCAGAGTATCAACAAAACATTCCAGAAGAACTGGCAGAACACCCACAACTTAAAAAAGCGTTGGAATGGGTGCAAGATACTAAACTAGATATCATCAAAGATTCTGAAGTGACCGTTTGTCATGGAGATGTATCTAGAAAAAACTGGTTGCTGTCTGAAGAAGATGAATTGTATCTCGTTGACTGGGATTCGGCTGTACTAGCGGATCTTGCATATGATATAGGACAACTTTTTAGTCGCTATATCGATAAAGAACAATGGGACGGCTGGTTAGTTGAATACGAACACGAGTTAACAGAATCCTTCATGATGCGGATTCAATGGTATGTAATTATGACATTATTGATTGATGTCAAGAACGCCCACCGAAAAGGTCAATTTATTAAAATGAACAATTCTATTATTAAGATTGATCAATTACTTTGATTGAAGAACTGATTCAGGTATTATTCGAAACTACTGAGATTAAATTTATAGAAGAATGGGGATCAGACAATCTTGATTGAATCTGTCCCTATTTTTACGTTAAGGAGAGAATAGAGTTATGCGTTTAAGAAACAAACCAGGAGCTGAAGAAAAGTTATTGGAGTACGACCAATATGTTGTAGCTAAACCTGATGAATGGAAAGGTAAGTGGCAGGATCGATTTGAAAAGAAGCAGCCACTTCATATGGAAATCGGGATGGGTAAAGGTCGGTTTTTAATTGAGATGGCTAAACAAAATCCTCACATCAACTATTTAGGCATTGAATTACAGACCAGTGTAATTGTATCTGCACTTGAAAAACAAATAGAAGAGGATTTGCCAAATGTTCAATTGCTTCAGGTGAATGCACAAGATCTTAAAACCTACTTTGAAAAAGGTGAAGTTCAAAGAATCTATTTAACGTTTTCTGATCCATGGCCAAAAAATCGACATGAAAAGAGACGTCTAACTTACAAAGACTTTTTGATTAGCTACGAGACTGTACTAGATGATCAGGGGGAACTACATTTTAAAACAGACAATCAAGGATTGTTTGAGTACTCATTGATTAGTTTTTCAGAAAAAGGGATGATTTTAAAAGAGTTATACTTGGACCTTCATAATAGTGATGTCGAAGGCAATATTATGACAGAATATGAAGAGAAATTTTCGAAAAAAGGCAATCGTATTTATAAAACAGTGGCTTACTTTCCGGAGCAAAACTAATCAAAAAAAGCGTAACAGATGCGATTAGTCGCACCTGTTACGCTTTTTTTGATTAAACTCTATATAAATCAATTAAACTGCCTGTATAAGCGTCCGCTATAAATTCGTACTGAACTAAAATACCTTCTTCTAGTCTTGAAATTCCGCCATAATAAACATCAGTAGAATAAGCAAATTTTTTCCAAGGTACTTTTGTCAGTTCAATCCACGATCCATCAATAGGACCTTCTTCACGAAACTGATCTTTAATGGCTTCAAGAATCGTGTCGGCGTGGATAGCCTGTTTTTTCGAAACTTTAGGATAAAGGAAAAATCCTAGTAAAAAAGTAACCATAAATCCTAATGCGCCTAATAAGTAGGTTGCTTGCTTTTGGTTTAATTTATTCTCCATTGTCTAGCCTCCAGATTATAGTTGCTTATATAAGGTCTTAAGTTATTTTAACATATATATTATATAAGCGTAATAAGAATATATAGGAAAGAGACTTAAAAAGATGAGAGATTTTGTGTATAATTGAAAAGATTGAACACCCAGAAAGATCAGGATACTGAAGTAAGAAGTTATAAAGTTATATTCGGTACCAATAGGATTATAGTTATGATCAGTTCGATATAAGAAAAAATAACGGATCAGGAGGCGTCGGGTAAGATACCGACATATCATTATGGATAATCAAACATTTGAACGAATAAAGAAAGTTACCGAATTACAAGGAACAAGTGGATTTGAACATTCTGTTAGACAATATATGAGAGAAGAAATGACCCCACTAGTTGATAAAGTAGAAGTAGATGGTCTCGGAGGAATATTTGGAATAAAAGAGTCTGCTCAGGAAAAGGCTCCAAAATTGATGGTAGCTGCTCATATGGATGAAGTTGGGTTCATGATTGCTTCTATTACTGAAAAAGGTTTATTTAAAGTTGTTCCATTAGGAGGCTGGAATCCTTATGTTGTTTCCGCGCAACGATTTACGTTGCAGACAAGTAAAGGAGACTATCCAGTAGTATCTTCTTCAGTGCCACCGCATTTGCTAAAAGGCAAAAGTTCAGGAGCCGTTAGTGTTGAAGATATTCTTTTTGATGCAGGATTTGATTCAAAAGAAGAAGCACTTGCCTATGGTGTTAGACCTGGGGATGCTGTTGTGCCTCAAGTCGAAACCATTAAAATGGCGAATGGAAAAACGATTCTTGGAAAAGCTTGGGATAATCGCTATGGTGTTGCAGTAGTATTAGACGCTTTAAAAGCAGTGGAAAACGAATCGTTACCAAATACACTGATTGCTGGAGCGAATGTTCAAGAAGAAGTTGGTTTGAGAGGTACAAAAGGTGCTGTGACAAAATTTGATCCAGATGTCTTTATTGCAGTAGATTGTTCTCCTGCAAACGATATTACTGGTGGTCCGGACGCTTTTGGAAAACTAGGAGAAGGATTCTTGATGAGAATTCAAGATCCAGGTATGATTCTTTCGAAGGAAATGCGTGATTTCTTACTCGATACAGCTGAAACGAACAATATTCCGTATCAGTACTTTATCTCTAAAGGTGGTACTGACGCTGGAGCTGCTCATCAGATGAATCACGGAATACCGAGTGCTGTTATAGGTGTTTGTGCAAGATATATTCATACGCATCAGACTTTGTTTAATATCACCGACTTTGAAGCAGCAAAAGAAATGGTTATTCAGATTATGCGTACGCTGGACCAGTCGACTTTAGATACATTAAAAGTACGTTAATATAAAAAAGAGCGTTAAAGAGGAGCAAAATATGTTAATTACGAGTTACAATAATAAAGGTTTAAATGACATTTTAATGGTTCAATTGTCAAAATCTACCTTAGATAATCAAATAGCTGAACGTAAAGGAAATGTCACGAAAATTGTATCAACGGATCAAGGAGAAACGGTTGGATTTAATTTCTTTGAACTATCAGAATTATTTAGTATAGACACGAACGGACCAGTAACCTTATTAAGTGAGCAAGTATCTATCCTTAACAAGCAAATCAAACAAAACGGTTGGGAAGATGAACTAGTTGCCGATACTTCACCAAAATTTGTAGTGGGTTATGTGAAAGAGTGTGTACCTATGGAAGACTCTGACCACTTGAATATCACACAAACTGAAATCGATCATGGAGAAATTGTTCAAATCGTATGTGGAGCATCAAACATCGAACAAGGTCAGAAAGTTGTCGTAGCAAAACCGGGTGCTGTTATGCCGGACGGACTAGTGATATGGCCTGGAGAACTAAGAGGAACTAAAAGTAGTGGTATGATTTGTTCAGCAAAAGAGTTAGGTCTAGAGCAAACAAGTAAAGGAATAGTAGTACTAGAAGATACGGAAGAAACTGGACGTACATTTGAGCTAACTAAATAGTGTATTCTAGTTCAGATCATTCATGTAAATAGAGAGGAGGAAGTGTAGTGGTAGAATATGATGGACCGAGTTTTTTCAAGCATGTCAAACATCAATCAACGCTCGAATCGACTAAGCGATTAAAAGCAAACCTTGAAAAAAAGCAGCCGAAAGAACTGGAATCCAAAGAAAATCTGTTCAGTGAAGAGCATACGCACTCGCTTCCAAATCAGATTCAAAGTAGAGGGGAAGTGGAAAAGGGGTTCCAGCAATATCTTGAAGAAACAACAACAACAACTGGTTCACCTAATCGATCAAAGCATTATATCGAGCCACCTTTTGAGGTGAGTAAAGTACCTTCGCCTATATATGGATTTAAAAAACCAATCAAAAAAGAACGGGACAATTGGAATTATGAGCAATTAAAAGAAACCTTGAAAAAGACTTCAAATGAATTCTTGCTTTTTGAAGAATTCGAGACGGCTGAATTGATAGCTGGTTGGAATACCAAAGAGCAGTCGAATCAAGCCGAAGCGACTATACAAGAATCAATTGAAGCAATTGATATAGTTAATAGAGAGAAAATTGAACCGTCTAAAAAGGAAAACAAACAAGATGACAAGAAAAGAATGAGATTACACCGATCTTTAATGAATATCATTCAAGAAGAACAGTTAGGCGCCAACAAGACAAAAAGAGAGATACCAGGACTTTTTTCTGACAAAAATGAATGAAGTCTCATTTGATTAGAATGATTGATACTAGATTTTTTCAGCGATTTGCATTATAGTATAAAATCGTTATGTCTTATCTTTATTTGTATTAAGACAAAGACTATATAATCAATTATATAGCAGAAATTTGGAGGACTTTTCAATGGATCAAACGATGATTTATCATTTTGTCGGCATAAAAGGATCAGGTATGAGTGCATTAGCGTTGATTCTTCATGACAAAGGGTACACAGTTCAAGGATCAGATGTTAATAAATACTTTTTTACACAAGAAAATTTAGAAATTGCGCAAATTCCTATTTATGTTTTTGATGAGAATAATATAAAAGAAAATATGGTTGTAATTGCAGGGAATGCTTTCCCTGACACGCACGAAGAAATTGTGAAAGCAAAAGCGATGGGCTTGAAAGTAGAACGTTATCACGATTTTCTTGGTGAATTCAGTAATCAGTTCACAAGTGTTGCAATAACTGGTTCACACGGTAAAACAAGTACAACAGGACTATTGGCTCACGTATTAAGTGGTATCGAAAAAACAAGTTATCTTATTGGTGATGGTACAGGTAGCGGAGTAGAAGATGCAGAATATTTTGTTCTTGAAGCATGCGAGTACCGTAGACATTTCCTAGCCTATAAGACAGACTATGCATTGATTACAAATATCGATTATGATCATCCAGATTATTATACGAGTGTAGAAGATGTTGAGAATGCTTTTACGAACTTTGCATCTCAAATCAAAAAAGCTGTCTTCGCCTGCGGAGATGATGAGCGTCTGCAGAATTTACAAGCATCTGTTCCGGTAGTCTTTTACGGATTTCAGGACCACAATGATTTTCAAGCTAAGAATATTGTGAGAACAACTGAAGGATCTTCTTTTGATGTGTATGTAAGAGGAGACTTTTATGGTCAATTCTCGATTCCTTCTTATGGGAACCACAATATTCAAAACGCTCTAGGCGTTATTGCTTTCTGTCACTACGAAGGAGTCGATCAGGAAAAAGTTGCTGAAAGACTT
Organism: Marinilactibacillus sp. XAAS-LB27; assembly: GCF_036039175.1. Classification (NCBI taxonomy): domain Bacteria; kingdom Bacillati; phylum Bacillota; class Bacilli; order Lactobacillales; family Carnobacteriaceae; genus Marinilactibacillus; species Marinilactibacillus sp. XAAS-LB27. The sequence continues at coordinate 45,617 of NZ_JAYXKP010000009.1, forward strand.
AAAACGTTTTCTGGTGTTAAAAGAAGATTTACTGAAAAACAAGTAATGGATACAGTGATCATTGACGATTATGCACATCATCCAGCTGAGATAAAAGCTACATTGGATGCAGCACGCCAAAAATATCCAGATAAAGAAATTGTTGCTGTTTTTCAGCCACATACATTTACTAGAACCGTTGCTTTGCTAAGCGATTTCGGAAAGTCGCTGGATTTAGCCGACTATGTCTATTTATGTGAGATATTTACTTCTGCTCGTGAGCAATCAGGTGAGATAACGATCCAAGATTTGCTCAACAAAACAGAAAAAGGCTTAGCAGTTGTTGGTGAAGAGGATATGTCTCCGTTACTCAAACACAGAGGTTCTGTATTTGTGTTTATGGGTGCAGGCGATGTAGAGAAGTTTGAACATGCTTTTGAAACCTTATTAAGCCAATCAAAAGCACAGTATTAAGTCGAATTTTAAACGATCATAATAGCTAAAAGATTATCTCCTTTGAGGTAGTCTTTTTATTTTTGAATCCATTATTTAAACAGTCATTATAGTAAAGCTGAGAGTTTAAGTACGTTCTCTTTTTTGTAGACGCCATTTTTGTTAAAATAGAGTAACGAGAGTATTAAATGAACTGAGAAAATAGAGGAGTCGAGATGAATGCCTGAACAGAAAAAACTGCTTTTGATTGATGGATATAGTATAGCTTTTCGTGCGTTCTATGGATTGCACAGTCAATTAGAACGAATGAAAAATAGAAATGGATTACACACGAATGCCCTTTATGGTATTCATAATATGCTTGAAGTCGTTGTGAACAAAGAACAACCTACACATGCTCTTGTAGCGTTTGATGCAGGTAAAACGACGTTCCGTCATGAATTTTTTGAAGAGTATAAAGGTGGACGTTCAAAAATGCCGGCTGAGTTTGCCGAGCAGATTCCCTTTATCAAGGATTTATTATCAGGATTTGGGCTACAATCTTATCAATTGGTTAATTTCGAAGCCGATGATATCATTGGAACGCTTTCTACTCTAGCAGAAGCAGACGGCTTTGAAGTCGTTATTTTGACTGGGGACCGAGATCTGACTCAATTAGCTTCAGATAAAGTTAGAATCGATATCACTAAAAAAGGGGTTAGTGATATTAAAGAATATACTGCAGATTCGATCATGGAAGAAATGGGCATTACGCCGAATCAGATTATCGACATGAAAGGTCTCGCAGGGGATGCTTCTGATAATATTCCAGGAGTTTCAAACATTGGAGAAAAGACAGCTTTAAAACTCTTAAAAGAATACAGCACAGTTGAGGGTTTGTATGAAAACATTGAAGAGATGAAGAAGTCTAAACGAAAAGAAAATTTGATCAATGAAAAAGAAACAGCACTATTAAGTAAAAAATTGGCAACCATTGATATCCAAGCACCTATTGAAATTTCTGTAGAGGAATTAAAGTACAGTGGTATGGATATGGAGAAACTCATTTCTTTCTACAAAGAAATGGATTTCCAATCACACTTGAACAAATTGGATACTTCTGAATATATGGAACAATTAGCAGAAGATGTAGAAGATATTGACTACGAATACGTTAAATCAATCACATCTGACATGTTCAAACCAGATATGGCATTGTATATTGAAATGCTTGAAGACAATTACCATCAATCGGAAATTGTCTCAGTAGGTTGGGGTAATGATCAAAAGATATATGTTGTGGAACCTGCGGACGCTTTCAAATCTCCAGAGTTCAAAAAATGGATTGAATCAGAAGATATTCCTAAAACACTTTATGATACCAAAAGAACCTATGTGGCTCTAAACAGAAAAGATTTTAACCTTAAAGGAACCGAGTTTGATATTTTATTGGCTTCTTATTTATTGACAGCGGAAGACAGTAGTAGTGGGGACGTAGCGGATGTAGCGAGCAAGCATCACTACAATGGACTGTCTCCAGACGAAGTGGTCTACGGAAAAGGGAAGAAAAAGAAAGTACCTGAAAATCTTGAATTGATGAGAGACCATATCGCGCATAAAATTAATGCTGTCTTCAAATTATCTCACCAGATGAATGAAGAACTGGTCAAAAATGAACAGGAAAATCTTCTCAAGGAGATGGAAATTCCTCTAGCAATCGTGCTAGCTGAAATGGAAATCCGAGGAATCACCGTAGATGCTCAAAGACTAGAAAAAATGAAAGCTGAATTTGCTGAAACCTTACACACGATTGAACAGAGAATTTATAAAGAAGCCGGAGAAGAATTTAATATTAATTCTCCGAAACAACTTGGTGTTATTTTGTTTGATAAAATGGGTTATCCTGTTATCAAGAAAACAAAAACTGGGTATTCTACAGCTCAAGATGTACTTGAAAAGCTTCAAGATCAAGCACCCATTGTAGAATTCATTTTACAATACAGACAAATCGCTAAAATTCAGTCTACTTATATTGAAGGTTTGCTCAGAGTGATTAAACCAGAAACAGGGAAAATCCATACACGTTATCTTCAAACAGTAGCGAGGACTGGGCGCTTAAGCTCAGTGGATCCTAACCTTCAAAATATTCCTGTTAGACTAGAAGAGGGGCGGAAAATCAGACAAGCTTTCATACCCAGAAAAGAAGGTTGGAAAATTTTTGCATCCGATTATTCTCAAATCGAATTAAGAGTGCTCGCACATATTTCTAACGACGAACATCTGAAACAAGCCTTTATCGAAGAACAAGATATTCATACAAGTACGGCGATGCGAGTATTTGATCTTAAAGATCCAAGTGAGGTAACTGCAAATATGAGAAGAGATGCTAAAGCTGTTAACTTCGGAATTGTCTACGGAATCAGTGATTATGGTCTTTCTCAAAGTTTGAATATCACTCGAAAAGAAGCTCAAGAATACATTGATACGTACTTTAGTCGATTTCCTGGTGTTAAGACATTTATTGATGATGTCATTCGCGAAGCAAAAGACAAAGGATTCGTTGAAACCTTGTTCCATAGAAGAAGATATTTACCGGATATCAATTCTCGAAATTTCAATTTAAGATCATTTGCTGAAAGAACAGCTATGAATACGCCAATTCAAGGTAGTGCCGCAGATATCTTGAAAGTAGCTATGATTAATATGGCAGAAAAAGTGAAAGAAAAAGGACTTGAAGCTACGATGCTTTTACAAGTTCACGATGAGGTCATCTTCGAAGCACCTGAAGAAGAGATACCGGTTCTAGAAGAGCTAGTCAAAGAAGTTATGGAAAATGCAGTAGAACTATCTGTACCGCTCAAAGTTGAAAGCAGCTGGGGTAAGAGCTGGTATGAAGCCAAATAATATAAGAAATCAGCTAAGAAGCGAGTTTACTCTCGCTTCTTTAACTATTTTTATAGGAGAATGAAAGGAAGAACCGTGTGCCTGAATTACCAGAAGTAGAAAGTGTTCGGACAGGACTTGAAAAGCTGATCAAAGGATTGAAAATCAAACAAGTGACTGTTTTATGGGATAGAATTATTGCGGAACCGAGTGACATCCGCCTATTCAAAGAAAAAATTAAAAATCAACGTATTGAATCAATAGGAAGAAGAGGGAAATTTTTATTATTCTTTTTAACAGATTACGTAATGATCTCGCATTTGAGGATGGAAGGGAAATACCGAATAGAATCAAGGGATGTTCCAATCTCAAAGCACACCCATGTGATCTTTGAACTAGAAGATGGACGGGAGCTGAGATATCTTGATGTTAGGAAATTCGGTAGAATATCATTGATTCCAAGAGACACCGAGCTTGCTCATGCATCAATTGCCAAACTAGGCCCAGAACCAGTAAGAGAAACTTTAATATTAGAAACATTTAAAACTCAATTGCTTAAAAGAAAAAAAACAATCAAAGCAACACTTTTAGATCAAACGGTTATTGCTGGTATTGGAAATATTTATGCAGATGAGATTTTATTTGAAGCAAAAATCTACCCAGCACGTATGGCGAATACGTTAACTGAAATAGAACTTGTAACTCTTTACGAAGCTATCTTGCTCGTCATGGGTAAGGCAGTGAAGGCAGGTGGGACAACCATACGAACCTATCAGAACGCTTTTGGAGAAACAGGATCTTATCAGTCATTTTTGAACGTATATGGCAAAAACGGGCAAAATTGCCCACGTTGCGGAACAATTATTGAAAAAACGAAAGTAGCGCAAAGAGGTACTCATTACTGTCCAAATTGTCAGTCAGAAAGTCAGTTGGTTCGTTAATAAGAGAATAGAGTAAAAAAGGAGGCTGATCATGGCTTATATATTAGGTTTGACAGGAGGCATTGCATCTGGTAAATCGACTGTCAGTCGATTATTTTTAACACACAACATTCCTGTGGTGGATGCTGACGTCGGGGCTAGAATTGTCATTGAACCAGGAACTGAAGCTTTAAAGAAAGTGCAAAACCTATTTGGTGAAGAGATTTTACTAGCAAATGGAGAATTGAATCGAAAAAAACTAGGCGACCTTATTTTTAGCGATCACTTAAAAAGAAAACAGTTAAATGACTGTCTATCTTATTATATTAGAGAATGGATTCTTTCAGAGAAAGATCGATTGATCAATTCTGGACATGAACTGATTGTATTAGATATTCCATTATTATTTGAAGCTGGCTACAATAAAGATGTTGATGAGATTATGGTTGTTGCAGTTGATAAAGAAACGCAACTGAAACGCTTGATGAAACGAAACGAACTTAGTCAATCAGAGGCGCTTCAAAGAATCGAGTCTCAGATGGAATTATCAAAGAAAGTAGCCCAAGCAGATTATATTATTTATAACAATGGAACGCTAGAAGATACAGTGAAACAAGTCGAAGAATGGCTTATAAGTAAAGGGTATTACAGCACTTAAAGCTATGGTATACTGAATATAACTGAAAGTACCTTTAGATTATAAGAAAAGGACTGATTTCTATGCAATGTCCTCGCTGTCAGCATAATGGAAGTAGAGTAGTCGATAGTAGACCAGCTGATGAAAATAAAGCCACTCGTAGACGAAGAGAATGCGAAAGTTGTGGATTCAGATTTACGACCTTTGAGCGACTAGAGCAATCACCGATACTCGTTGTGAAAAAAGATAAAACTCGTGAAGAATTCAGTCGAGAAAAACTTTTAAGAGGCCTGAGGCGAGCGTTTGAAAAAAGACCCGTCACAGCTGAAGAACAAGAAAAAATTGTAACTCGAGTAGAGTATAAAATTAGAGACCGTGGAGATAGCGAAATTGAATCTACCAAGATCGGTGAGTATATTATGCAAGAACTTGCTGAAGTGGATGATGTAGCTTATATAAGGTTTGCGAGTGTATACAGACAATTTAAAGACATAGAGGTATTTATGAAAGAAATGCAAGAGTTAGCAAAGAAAAGAAAGAATGACAAATAATGTTTAGGATAGATAAATGAAAGGAGAGAGTGCACAATGAATTACCCGTGGCAACAAGTCAATCCAAAAGATTTTTTCACATTACGTCAAGTTGTCCCTCTCTCTGATCAAGATGTACGTATTTTGACGACAATCTACCAACCACTTATTGGCAATGCAGCATTCACATTGTATATGAATTTAAAAGAATCAATCAGAAATGGCAGTGGTTGGACAGAGGCTAGACCTTTATCTGAGCTGATGACGCTTCTTGATATTGGGATACCAGAATTATATCAGGCCCGCATTCGACTTGAAGGTTTAGGCTTATTGAGCGTTTATAAAAGCAAAAAAGACTCAGATCAGTTTCTTTTTGAGATCAAACCCCCTCTTTCTGCCGAACGTTTTTTCAATGATCATCTGATGCGTCTGATCTTATTTGAAAAAGTTGGAGAAAGAATGTTCAACGAAATCAAACAGCAGTTTTCTAATGAAAAGCCTGAAGCAGAAAAGTATGAGGAAATTACAAAGTCTTTCTTAGATGTCTATTATTTTGACATCCAAAAACATAATCAATTGTCAGTCGTAGAATTTGATGACCAAGAGTTGCCGTCTTCAAAACATTCACCGGTTCAAATGATGAGTGAACAAAGTGACTTCGATTGGACGTTCTTTGTAGAAGGTTTGAATCATCACTTTATCAATAAAAAATCTCTTACAAAAGAAATTAGAGAATTAATTATTTCTATCTATGAAATATACGGCGTCAACGAACTGGATATGCAAAAGTATGTTCTTGAGTCTACAGATATAGAGACTTCAAATATCGACCAAGAGAAACTACCACAAATCGTTCAAAGAGATTTCCATAAAAAGCAAGCTAGAAAAGTTCAGATACAAGATAAAGTAACGGGTTCAATTCAAGAAGAACAATCTGCTAAAAGTGGGCGAAAAACACAACTTAAACAAAAGGGATTTAATAATCAAGAAATCGAAATCATTTTACATGCTCAGGAAGTAAAACCGATTGAATACTTGAAATCTATCAAGAATCAAAAAGGTGGATTTGTTTCTAGCAATGAAACATGGGTCATTAAAGAACTTGTAGAACAATCTTCTCTTTCGACAAGTGTGATTAATATCCTAATCAATTATGTGTTGATTGGGAAAAATGCACCTGTATTGGAAAAAAGTCTTGCACTGAAAGTTGCTAATGATTGGGCGCAAAATGATATAAACTCACCAGAAGACGCTCTACAGAAAGTGAAACAATTATATGCTGAGTCAAGAAGCGATAGACAAAGCAAACAAAGATCGGGTTCAACTCGATCAAATTCTCAAAAATATATTAGAAAAGAAACGTTACCAGACTGGGCATCAGAAGAGAATGTTGGAGAAGAAATCGATGCTAAAAAGCAAGAAGAATTCAGGCAAAGACTTGAGCGTATCAGAAATCGAAGTAAAGGTGGTGACAGTTAATGGAGAGTATTCGTAACCAGTTGGAAAATATGATGAATTCAACTAAAATGAACGAGAGATTTAGAGAAATCATGAAAAACGAAGTATTTAAAGATCCTGATGTTCGACGGTTTATTGCTGAAAACAGGACAGTACTCGATAACGAAGCGATTGAAAAAAGTGCGTCTAAGTTGTATGAATTTGTTGTCGAAAAGAAGAAAGCGGCTGCTCAGAGTGGTCAGCTTATGCCGGGGTATAAGCCAAGTCTTTCAATCAACAATAAAAGAGTTGATGTAACCTATGAGCCGTCTTCTGATTTGATCAATCGTCAGAAACAAGAAGCTATCAATAAACGGATTCATTCATTGTATATGTCAAAAGACATTAAGCATTTCAATATTGATCAGTTTGATAGTACGCCCGGGAGAAACAAAGCGGTAGAGGAAGCCTACGATTTTATTGATCAGTTTCTTGAAAATCCTGAAACCTTCCAACAAGGATTGTATCTTTACGGAAAATTTGGAGTAGGGAAGACTTTTCTATTAGGGGCGATTGCGCATGAGTTATCAAAACAAGGTCATCCCTCAACACTCGTTCATTTTCCAACATTTGCTGTCGAAATGAAGAATTCAATTGGCCAAAATACAACTGAAGAAAAGCTTTCTGCTTTGAAAAACGCTAAAATATTAATGATTGATGATATTGGAGCGGATTCTATGTCTAGTTGGATTAGAGATGATATTCTGGGAGTCGTTTTACAGCATAGAATGCAAGAACAGCTTCCAACGTTCTTTACCTCTAATTTTGATATGGCTCATTTGGAACAAGAGCATCTTCGAGTGACGCAAAGAGGCGAAAATGAACCTTTAAAAGCTAAAAGGATTATGGAAAGAGTGAAGTTTCTTTCCAAAGAAGTAGAAATGACAGGCGATAACAGGAGACATGCTTAGTAAGAAAACTATTGAAAGCTAAAGTCAAGCGTGGTATTCTACTATTATTCTAATAATAAAACTTAGAGAAAGACAAATTTGATAAGAGCTTGTTTTAAAGAGAGGAAGACATTAGCTGAAAGTCTTCTGAAACAATTTATCATCTACCCCTTTCGAGTGCTGCTTTGAATTGAGTAAGAGCAGACGTGTCTCTGCGTTAAAGAGCTAATGAAGACAGAGAGTTTACTTTCTGTAAAACTGGGTGGAACCACGTAATCAACTACGTCCCAATGAATGAGATCAATCTCATTCATTGGGACTTTTTTTGTACAATAAGTGAAGAGAATAAAAGCAGGAGGAATTGATATGTCAGAAATCGCAGTTAAATTACCAGATGGGTCCATAAAAAATGTGGAGTCAGGATCATCACCGAAAATGGTTGCAGGCAGTATTGCTAAATCATTGGAGAAAAAAGGATTAGCCGGTAAGTGGAATGGTCAACATGTTGATTTTGATCAACCACTTTATGAAGACGGAGAACTTGAAATCATTACACCAGATCACGAAGATGCTTTAGGAATCCTTCGTCATTCTACTGCTCACTTAATGGCTCAAGCAATTAAGAGATTATTCCCAGATGTTAAGTTCGGTGTAGGTCCAGCGATTGAAACAGGATTTTACTATGATACAGATTCAGAAACACCTATCACAGAAGAAGATTTAGAATCCATTGAAAAAGAAATGATGGCAATTGTTAAAGAGAATCTACCATTTGTACGAAAAGAAATTTCTAGAGAAGCCGCACTTGAATTGTTCGCAGCAGATCCTTACAAAGTAGAACTCATTACAAATTTACCAGAAGATGAGACAATATCTGTTTATGAACAAGGTGAATTTGTCGATTTATGTAGAGGTGTACATGTGCCTTCGACTGGTCGTATTCAGGTGTTTAAATTACTCTCTCTAGCAGGAGCATATTGGAGAGGAAACTCAGATAATAAAATGATGCAACGTGTTTACGGTACGGCTTTCTTCGATAAAAAAGCATTAAAAGAATTTATCAAGATGCGTGAAGAAGCCAAGCAACGCGATCACCGTAAATTAGGTAAAGAATTAGATATCTTTATGCTGTCACCTGAAGTTGGATCAGGACTACCATTCTGGTTGCCAAAAGGTGCAACAATCCGTCGAGTGATTGAAAGATACATTACAGACAAAGAGATCAGCATGGGGTACCAGCACGTATATACTCCAATCATGGCGAATGTAGATTTCTACAAAACATCTGGACACTGGGATCACTATCACGAAGATATGTTTCCACCAATGGATATGGGTGATGGAGAAATGCTTGTATTGCGTCCGATGAACTGCCCGCATCATATGATGGTATTCAAAAATGACGTAAGAAGTTACCGTGATTTACCAATCCGTATTGCGGAATTAGGCCAAATGCATCGTTATGAGAAAAGTGGCGCTTTATCTGGATTGCAACGTGTTCGTGAAATGACTTTGAATGATGCTCACGTATTTGTAAGACCGGATCAAATTAAAGAAGAATTCCGCAGAGTTGTGGAATTGATGCTAGCTGTATTCGAAGATTTCGATATTAAAGATTATCGCTTCCGATTAAGCTATCGTGATCCGAAAAATACAGAGAAATATTTTGACGACGATGAAATGTGGGAAAAAGCACAGTCTATGTTGAAAGATACTTTGGATGAGATGGGGATGGACTACTTCGAAGCTATTGGTGAAGCAGCTTTTTACGGTCCAAAGCTAGATGTACAAGTTAAGACAGCGATGGGGATCGAAGAAACATTATCAACTGTTCAATTAGATTTCCTGCTACCTGAAAGATTTGACCTGACTTACGTTGGAGAAGATGGTAATGACAACCATAGACCAGTTGTTATCCACCGCGGTATTGTTTCTACAATGGAACGATTTGTAGCTTACTTGATTGAAAGATACAAAGGAGCTTTCCCTACGTGGTTAGCACCAGTGCAAGCTAAAATTATTCCGGTTAACTTGGATATCCATGCTGACTATGCTAATCAGTTAAACGAAGAACTGAAAGCGAAAGGATTACGGATCGAAATTGATAACCGCAATGAAAAAATGGGGTACAAGATTCGCCATGCGCAAACTCTTAAAATCCCTTATCAAATCGTGGTTGGTGACAGTGAAGTAGAGAATCAGACAGTGAGTGTTCGTAAATATGGTGAAAAAGAAACCATCACATATTCTAAAAATGAATTCATTTCAAACATTGTAGCTGAATCCAATAAATGATTTAATGCTCAAATAGTGTTGACAGGTAAATAAATATTTGTTATTATATAAGAGTTGAGAAAACAAAGCAGAAGCACCCGCTTCTCGCCTTTTGGATTTAGATCCATGGGCAGATATCGAACGTATATAACTCAAAATAGTTACGACTATTTTGAAGTCAGATAAGTATTTCTTGTCTGGTTGCGGAGATGGAGACGGGGCTTTGAAAAAGGTCACGTCTCTTTTTCTGTCTCTGTTTTTTTCGCAAATACTTTGGAGGTGAACCACCATAGCAAAAGACATGATTGTCAATGATCGTATTCGTGCTAGAGAAGTACGTTTGATCGGCAAAGACGGTGAACAGATCGGGGTAGTCCAACGCAATGAAGCAATGCGCTTAGCTGAAGATGCCAATCTAGATTTAGTTCTAGTGTCACCTAACGCTAAGCCACCTGTTGCTCGTGTAATGGATTATGGGAAGCATCGCTACGAAATGCAAAAGAAAGAACGTGAAGCAAGAAAGAATCAAAAAATCGTTAACGTTAAAGAGATTCGTTTGAGTCCAACTATCGACGATCACGATTTTGATACAAAATTGCGTAATGCACGTAAGTTCTTGGAAAAAGGCGATAAAGTGAAAGTATCTATTCGATTCCGTGGACGTGCGATTACTCACAAGGAAATTGGACGTGAAGTACTAGAACGTATGGCGGAAGCAGCGTCTGACATTTCACAAGTCGAATCGAAAGCTAAAATGGATGGTCGTAGCATGTTCTTGATGCTGGCACCGAAATCTGAGAAATAAGACAAGTGTAGGAGGAAATCAATAATGCCTAAGCAAAAGACACATAAAGGTTCAGCAAAACGTTTCAAGAGAACGGGTTCTGGTAAACTTAAACGTAGCCACGCAAAACGTAGCCACATGTTTGCAAACAAATCTCAAAAACAAAAACGTCACTTGCGTAAATCTACAATGGTTTCGAAGAGTGATTACAAACGTATCAAACAACAACTTGCTAAAATGAAATAATAAATGTACGAGCACTCGAATGATCAAGAGTGCAACCAAGGAGGAAATCAACAATGGCACGAGTTAAAGGTGGAGTAGTCTCCCGCAAGCGCCGTAATCGCGTTTTAAAGCTAGCTAAAGGGTACTACGGAGCGAAGCATCGCTTGTTTAAAGTTGCAAAACAACAAGTAATGAAATCTTACCAATATGCATATAGAGACCGTAAACAAAACAAGCGTAACTTCCGTAGATTATGGATTGCACGTATCAACGCTGCAGCACGTATGAACGGCTTAAGCTACTCTAAATTGATGCACGGACTTAAACTTGCAGAAATCGACATGAACCGTAAAATGTTAGCTGAACTTGCAGTAAGTGATGCAGCAGCATTTACAACTTTGGCTGACCAGGCTAAAGACGCTTTAAGCAAATAATACAGTAAAACTCGCTTATATAAGCGGGTTTTTTTTATACCTTTTTATAAACTCTACTTAAAGTATTCGTTGGAAAAAAACGATTATAAACAGATAGATTAGAAAGAACCATAGAAAATAGGTTGAGTCTATACGTAACATTTATACGAATTCAAGATAGTTTAACTGTTAAATATGGCGAAAAATAGTCGATGTAATTTAATTCGCTTCCAACATAAGAATTCCAGATTGAAATTGTATAAAAATAAGATATAATCTGTAAATACATGATATAATAAATTAAATGACAAGAATCCCAGTTTGCCCAAATTGGAGTATGATCTCTTGAAAAAGCTAATGAGGAACTCAATAATGAATAGTGACAGTAATTATTGAATGATCCTATACATAAGTTGCAATCCCTTATATAGAAATGGAAGGTATGAGGCAATGAATAGATCTAAAAAGCGAATAGCGGTCATCGGAACAGGCATAACAGGGCTTACGACAGCATTCAGATTAAAAAAAACAATAGAAAAATATAGCCTTCCTTTCGAACTACTTGTATTGGAAAGTTCCATTCGTTCTGGTGGTAAAATCCACACAATGAAGATGGGAGAAGATTATGTAGATTTAGGGGCTGAATCGATTGATGTAGGATCCGGTGAAGCGATGGATTTGATCAATGAACTCGGCTTAACTGAACAAATTAGGTACAGCCAGAATGGGAAACAGGATATTTATGCATTTAACAAGCTGTATCATATAGATAGTCCTACTTACAAGGGTATACCGGCTAAACGATCTGAGATCTGGAAATATGATTTACTCTCGTTTCAAGGAAAAGTATCTTATTTAAAAGATACCTACCTTCCATCCTCGGAAATAACGGAACACACAAGTGTGATTGATTATTTGAATGAAAGAATCGGAACAGAGCTAACAGAATATGTAGCAGAACCGTATTATTCTGAAATCTACATGAATCACATGGAGTCCACTGGTATGGACATGATCGATAGTACCATTCTAAAATTAGAGAGTGAACATGGCAACCTGACGAATGCTCTTGAAGCAAATCCTGATATTCTCGATTCTAATAGAAAACAAATTTCTTTTGAAAATGGGTTAGAAACATTAACGAATATGCTAATGGAAGCACTCAAGGGGCATGTTGTTTTTTCAAAAAAAGTCACAGAGATTAAAAAGAGTATTGAAGGTACGTATATACTAGACATCAATAAAAAAGAACAAGTCAGAGTTGGGGCGGTTGTAGTCGCAACAGACCCTGGGAACTACAAAGAAATTTTCACAGATGTAGAATTCAAGGAACAATTCAAAGAAATTAAAACGAACTCAATTGGTTTTGCAATGTTCAGTTTTCCAAAAGGGGCTTTAAAGATCAAACCTGAAGGAAACGGCATACTATGTTCTAGAAGAAATGATTCTCATATTTCAAGCGTTGTTTGGTTAAATAAAAAATGGGCAAGCTTGGAAAATAGAGATGAAGAGTTATTAGGCATTTATTTTGGTCACGGGAATGAAGAAATTATGCTATCTCTAAGTAACAAACAGATTGAAGAATTGCTACTTAAAGACTTAGAAAAAATGCTCGGCATAGATGCCCCACCAATTTACCATGTTCTTAAAAGATGGAAAAATTCTTTCCCAAAACAATCCTTCAGTGGGGAGAATGCTGGAAGTAAATTAATTGACTCAATTCAAACTGCTTATCCTGGAATTTACCTGGCTGGGAATGGTGTCAAAGGATTCGGCATCAATAGTTGTATAAAGCAGGGTAACGAAGTTAGTGAGTACATTATTACACACTTAAAAAAACAAAATAGTTTGTAATAAAGCCTTTTAATCCAATCAGAGGTTTAAAAACAACTAAATTGAGCTCATTAGAGTGAATTTAGTTGTTTTTTTATTTTCATCTGGAGTATTCTAGAATAAAATAGAAAGGAAGGCTAATTATGCAAGTCACAGTTTTAGGATATTATGGAGGATACCCTACGAAGGACGTAGGAACGAGTGCTTATCTAGTACAATCGGAAGGGTATAATTTATTACTCGATGCTGGAAGTGCATCTTTATTGGCGCTTGAACATCACATTGACCCACTAGAATTGAATGCCGTTTTGCTTTCCCACTATCATCATGACCATATTGCAGATTTAGGTGTCCTTCAGTTTACTAGACAACTTAAAAGAACCGACAAAGGTAATCGTGCTCCGCTACTGTCTATTTACGGACACAGCGAAGATAAGCAAGCTTTTGAGAAGACAACCCTTGAAGAAGTTAGTCAGGGAATTGACTACACAAAAGAAAACCATACATCTATTGGACCGTTTGATGTTACGCATTTAAAAACGCTACATCCAGTTCCATGTTATGCTTTTCGGATTGTGGAAAGAGCTACAGGGAAAACAGTTGTGTATACAGCTGATTCTGGTTATATTGAAGAGTTCATTCCTTTTGCAAAGAATGCGGATTTGTTCATTACAGATACAAATCTTTTCAGAGGAATGGAAAGGCATTTAGTTCACATGACGTCTAAAGAGTGCGGATACATCGCTCATAAAGCAAATGTTCAGACAATGGTACTCAGTCACCTTCCGCAAAATGGAGACTTAAAGCAATTACAAAAAGAAGCCGCAGAAGAAGCACCTAAGACTAAAACATTATTGGCTGAAAAAGATCTGGAGATTATCATTTAAAGGAGATTAACTATGTATTATGTTAAAAACGAACGGAATGGACAAGAAATAGTAGACGCACGAATCAACTTAGCGATTGAGTATTATCTATTAAATGAAATAGAACTGGACGAACCTATCCTATTGTTTTACATTAATGATAATGCCATTATAGTAGGTAAGAACCAGAATACATTTGAAGAAGTTAATACGGATTACGTCAATGAACATGATGTAACGGTAGTCAGAAGATTTTCAGGTGGAGGCGCTGTGTACCACGATTTAGGTGTACTATGCTTTTGCTTTATAACAAAAGACGATGGAGATTCTTTCAGAGACTTCAAAAAATTCACTTCACCTGTTATTGATGCACTTCATAAAATGGGTGTAGAAGGTGCTGAGCTGAAGGGTCGTAACGATTTGGTCATTGATGAGAAAAAATTCTCAGGAAATGCGATGTACTCTAAGAATGGCAGATTGACTGCGCATGGTACACTGATGTTTGATTCGGAAATAGAAGCGGTAGTAGGCGCTTTGAGACCTAAGAAGCATAAGTTGGAATCTAAGGGTATAAAATCGATTAGAAGCCGTGTAACGAACATTAAGCCCTATCTAAGTGATGATTATCAGTATATGAATGCCAAAAACTTTAGAGAAAAGTTATTGCTGAATATATTTGAAGTTTCAGAAGTATCCGAAGTAAAAGAATATAAACTAACTGAATCGGACTGGGAGAAAATAGATAAATTTGCAGAAACCTATACAGCAAACTGGGACTGGAATTATGGGAAATCCCCTAAATTTGATCTGGAGCGTAGCGAAAGATTATCTATTGGAACGGTGGAAGTGAAATTGAACGTGAACAGAGGAGTGATCCAAGATATTAAAATTTTTGGAGATTTCTTTGGCTTAGGTGAAATATCAGACGTAGAGGATAAGTTAATTGGTAAGACTTATGAAGAAAAAGCTATTCGTGAAGTATTTGAGGACGTTGACATAAATAAATACTTTGGAAAAGTAGAAATTGATGAATTAGTTAACTTATTTTACTAAGTGATTTAGAGATAGTCTTGGTCATGTCCAAACAAGGACATCATCAAGACTATTTTTGTATATCTACTCATGCTCATAATAAGGAATAGTCAACTCATTAAGCCATTTAACGACATAAAACTATACTAGAGAAAAAACCCATGTGACAGAACGTTTTCTTGTTTATAATCATTATAATTTAGTATCGTTTTAGTAGGCTTGTAGTTAATGACCTATAAACGCATTGGTAAAGGGGTTTTAACGAGCATGCCTACATTTGTTGATAGAAAAAAACGTGATATTTGACAAAAAAATGACGAAAGGGGTTTACAAGAGTTCACAATTGATATATAGTTATAAATGTAGTCAACAAGCAAACAAATATACTATAAAAAAACAGAGATTTGAAGGGAGCAATACATAATGGTCACATTATTTACATCACCAAGTTGCGCATCATGTAGAAAAGCGAAGGCATGGTTAGAAGAATTTGGCATCCCTTATGAAGAAAGAAACATTGCCTCAACACCTATAACAATTAGCGAAATAAAATCTATTATGCGTATGACAGAAGAGGGAACTGAAGAAATTATCTCAACACGTTCAAAAGCATTCCAACAGTTAAACGTTGATATTGATGATCTTTCTTTACAAGAATTATTCACATTAATTCAAGAAACACCAAGTTTATTACGTAGACCAATCGTTTTAGATGAAAAACGTATGCAAATCGGATACAATGAAGACGAAATTCGTCAGTTTATCCCTAGAGAAGTAAGAGCTTTAGAGTTACAAAAAGCCCAACGATTAGTTGCTCTTTCAAATAGCTAAGTAGGATACTAAAAATATTTTAGATCTTATAAAAGATTCGACACTGTCTGGTACGGTCGAATCTTTTTTATTTTCTTTAAATCATTGACTTGTATTCGTTTCACTCATTTTGTATAATAGCTAGAGCGTAGTAACTCTGCGTGAAGAGGTTACAGGGCTTCAATTTATCTAACAAAACCTCTATAATATAAATAGAAAGTATTGTCGGTAATAAATAATAGGCAATATTCAAAAAAAGCTTAATACCTGACACTGATTGAAGGAAAGAGGTGCTATAAATATGGAAATCGAACATATTAACGAAGATACGATTCGTGTAAAGATTGAGAATACGGATCTTGAAGAAAGAGGCATCACTTTTCTTGATTTATTGGGTAACCAGAAACAGATTGAGAATTTCTTCTATAGTATTTTAGAAGAAGTTGATATTGATGAAGAATTTCAAGAATCTGACGCTGTTACTTTTCAGGTCATGCCTAACAATAATGGTTTGGAATTGTTTATCAGCAAAGGTGCACAATATAGAGAAGATATGGAAGATGATCTAGAGGACGACTCAATCATGGACCCGGTTAAAATGCTAAATGAATCGCTATCTCAGAATAAAAAAGAAGATGGAGTAGAAGAATACATGAACGCTCAGGATACCAAAACCATGGAAGCTGTATTCGTATTTCATAACTTTGAGCAAATGATTATGATGGCCCAAGAGTATTATTTGGAAAGTGGTTTGTCAAACCTTTATAAATTCAAAGATCAGTATTACTTGCATATTGTATTTTTCATCGAAGAAATGACGCTAAAAACGACAGATGAAGAAATTGCTCATGCACTAGAATTTGGTGAGAGAAGTCGAATATCAGCAGATGTCTTAGATGAATATGCTGACAAAATCATGGATACAAACGCACTAGAACTTGTCAGACACTATTTTAAATAATTTCTTAACCACGAGATGATGATTCCCGTGGTTTTTTTAATGACTTTTTTCTGTTTTTATCAATATTTAATTGAGAAGCGGAAAGGATGATAGTATGCTCATAGCGGTGAACGATATGCACAGAACAATTTTTGCTTTTGAAGAAGCGGCGTATAATTTGAAAAAGTTATATTGTCCAACATGTAACCAAAGCGTTTTTTTGAAAAAAGGGGCGCTTAAAGCTCCACATTTTTCTCATTATAAAAAAGAAGCATGTGAGAGCTTCTCAGAAGGAGAAACGATGGAACACCTCAATGGAAAGTTACAGTTGTATACAATACTAAAAAATAACAAACTGAACGTGGAACTCGAAGCATATCTACCAAATTTAAAGCAGAGGCCTGATATCCTTTTAAACACAGAACATCAAAAAATCGCAATAGAATTTCAATGTAGTCAATTACCAATTCAGAAAATGCTAGAGAGAACAAGTAACTACCTGAAACATGGATATCAGCCATATTGGATTCTTGGAGATCGTTTTTTTACAAACACTCAGATGACTCAATTAAAGAGATCTTTCATTCGATTTAATCCAAAATTCGGACTTTACTTGTTGCGTTATAAAACCAAAAATAATCATCTAGAGATTATACATAGTTTTAATAAAAAGATGAATCGAATCTGTAATACAGAAAAGACGATTCTCTCAAATCGAAACCTAGCACAAATCCTTCAAAATGATTTCTCATTTACTGAAAAAGTTTCTAAAAAGCGTGTAGAAAACTTCTCATTGTATAATACGCATTTAAATCTGCAGAAACATATGGCCTATTCAAATCCTCGGATCAGAAATTTCGCCAGTTTATTGTATAGTGAGTCGGAAAGCTTAATGAGTATGCCTATCGAAGTCTATTATCCACTGGATAATCAATGGATTATATTAACTGAACCAGTTGAATGGAAATATCGACTTTTAATTTGGATTGAGAAACATGAAAGTCATCAAATTATAACTGAAAAAGGTTTGTTTAGTTATATTGAAGAATTACGTAAACAAGAAAAACTCTCACTATCGGAAATGCCACTTTTACAAAATGATCACTTTTATCAGGTTTTTGTGAACTATATGAAAATCCTTGTTAAAATGAATATATTACGTGAAATAAGAACAAGGAAATGGGTTATCCTGAGCCCTGCTAAACGCTTTAATAACGAAAATGAAAAAATTCTAGCATTGAATCTTTAAATAAACAGATAAAAAGATTTGTATATTCTCTTAGAATTCAAATTATGTTATCATTATTTCATAGTTATATATTAGGAGGGAAATTATGTCAAAGACGAACAGTTTACCGAACCGCGAAGAAGTTTCTGAAGAGTTGACATGGGATTTAACCGTTATTTTTAAATCAGATGAAGAATGGGAAGGTAAGATTAAAGAGACTGAACAAAAAGTGAAAGAAATCTCTCAATTACAAGGAACATTAAGTAATGGTGCAAAGGCGTTTCTTGATGCGCTTGTCTCTATGCTAGATGTATTCCAGTCCTTTGGATCAGTTTACGTATATGCTCACTTGAAAAACGATCAGGATACTTCAAACGGAACGTATCAGGCTATGAATGACAGAGCAAGACTGTTAGCAACTAAAGCTGGTGAAGCAACATCTTGGTTTGAGCCAGAGTTATTGACACTTAAAGAAGAAACGTTAAATAGCTACTTTGAAGAAGAACAAGAATTGAAACAATACAAACATTATATTGATCAGTTAACAGCTAATCGTGAGCATGTACTTTCTGCTGAGATGGAGGCCTTGTTAGCTGGAGCAAGCGACATCTTGTCTGCTTCAAGCCAGACATTTAGTGTATTAAACAATGCAGACTTGACGTTCCCAAATGTGAAAGGTGAACAAGGAGAAGAAGTTCAATTATCACATGGCATGTATGGGGAACTTCTTGAAAGTACAAATAGAGACGTTAGGGCAGAAGCTTTCAAAAAAATGTACGAAGTATATGAAGGCTTAAAAAATACATTTGCTAGTACGCTATCTGCTAATGTTAAAAACCATAACTACCAAGCCAGTGTTCATAAATTTGATTCTGCTAGACATAGAGCATTATCTGGGAATCATATACCTGAGTCCGTTCATGAAACGCTTATTGATGTCGTAAATGAACATTTACCTTTATTACACAGATATATGGACTTACGTAAAAAGTTATTAAATGTGGACGAACTCCATATGTACGATCTTTACACACCAATCACAGGTGAAGCTAGTCTTAAGTACAGCTATGAGGAAGCAAAACAAGAAACCTTTAAAGGTCTTGCACCCTTGGGCGAAGAGTACCGAAATGTATTAAATCAAGCTTTCGATAATCGCTGGATAGATGTAGTTGAAAACAAAGGAAAACGTAGTGGAGCTTATTCTTCAGGAGACTACGATACAAATCCATATATTCTCTTGAATTGGCATGATTCATTGAATCACTTATATACATTGGTTCATGAATTAGGTCATAGTGCCCATAGTTACTTTACAAGAGAAACACAACCTTATGTATATGGCGATTACTCAATCTTTTTGGCAGAAATCGCTTCAACTACAAATGAAAACATTCTTACGGATTATTTGCTTAAAACGACGACAGATCCTAAAGCACGTGCATATGTATTGAATCATTATCTAGATGGCTTTAAAGGAACTGTTTTCCGTCAAACACAATTTGCAGAGTTCGAACACTTTATGCATGAGGAAGCAGCGAAGGGTATTCCTTTAACAGCAGATTATTTGAGCGAAAGTTATGCAGAAATCAATAGCAAGTATTATGGAGAGTCTGTGGAAAAAGATCATGAAATTCAGTTTGAGTGGGCACGGATTCCACATTTCTACTACAATTATTATGTCTATCAATATTCAACTGGTTTCTGTGCTGCTACAGCATTGGCTGACAAGATTCTAGCTGAAGAAGAAGGTGCACTTGAACATTATCTAGCATATCTGAAATCAGGAAGCAGTGATTTTCCGATTGAAGTTATGAAAAAAGCCGGAGTGGATATGACGAACAAAGAATATATCGAAAAAGCGATGAAAGTGTTTGAAGAAAGATTGAATGAACTGGAGTCTGTATTAGAAGAATTGAATCTTTAAAAAGAAAAATCATCCTTGAGATTCTCAAGGATGATTTTTTATACCATTTGAAATTTATATTTGTTTTTTAAATCCGGAAGTTCTTCAGTAAGCGTACTATCAGAACAGATTCCATGTAATAAGTTACTAGTGATAGCTGTTTCAATTCGATATCCACACTCTACATCTGAACCATTAAATAAAACACAAGCTGGAGTGTCTTTAACAGCCATCTCTTCAGCAAGTTTTTGATCTTTAGTGAAAGCAGCTTTTGCAAGATCGGATTCTAAATCTTCTTCGAACATGTCCGTGTCTAGTTTAGCTGATTCTGCGCAATCCAACATCATTGATTTAGTAAGAAACCCATTGGAATTCAAGATGCTTTCTTGAAGGTTCATAAGGAATGTTCTTGCTTTCTTTTTACCTTGCATAGAAGCAGCGGCAAAAGCTAGACTTGCGTTAAAAGAATCAGTATATAAGCGATTGCGGTTCTCTACGGAAGTACTGTTGTACTTTTCATCTAGTAATTGTTTTTTAACTGATTTAAAGTTCAATAGTGGAACGAATCGTATTTTGACTTTTTCATCTCTTTCTTTAGAGAATGTTTCGATAACTTCTTCAGCTTCGTAACTTTTAACTCCTAGAGGATTAACAAACAAGAAAATTTCAATAACATTATTTAAACTCATACTCTACTCACCTAACAGTCATTTATTTTTGAATCTAGTTCTAGTTTTAGCAATTGAACGGTTATATTTAGTTTAATGTTAACTTCTGGTAAACGTTGTTTACGTCCTTTACATATATTAGATTAACAAAGACTCGTATAATTTGATAATTATCTGCACACAATTTGTCATAAAAAAAGATCGGCTGTGACAATTTCGACACAATTGTTTGAACGTCTGTTTTGTCATAGTGACCTTTTTTGTTGATCCTTTATAGCACGTGAAATTTTGTTAGGCGTGTCACGTTCAGGAATATCGTACTGAGCTAAGAGGTTTTCTATAAATTGTTTACCTCCTTTAGAAGTTGTGCTTTCTATTTCTAGTTCGTAATCAATTTGGTCACCATACCAGCTTTTATCAAGAACCATCAGACACGAGTGCACTTTTTTCTCTAACCGTTGTGTACGGAGTTGTGCAATGATATGTAAGGGTGTCATTGAATCTATACCATAAGAAGCAAGTAGTTCTGCTATTTGGCCAGTAGGATAAATGACGGTCTTCTCAACCAGTGCACTAGCCTGCTCAATGGTCAAGGATTCATTTGTTTCGAGTAAATGTCCTTCATGAGGTGACTTTAGTGTCATTTCAGCAGTATCTTCTTTGATACGAATTCTTAAAGCCAACTGATTTTCTTTCAGGACCATTTCTTTGGAATCGAAATAAATATTTTCTTGGGTAAACGATTCAGCTTTGTTTATTTTGAAAGCTTTGATTAGTTTCTCGTATTCTAATTCAGTCAATAAGTTTTTATATTCGATTTCAACATTCTGGCTCATTATTATCCCCATTTCATCGTCTGTGGTACGGATTTATACCTGAATATGGTACAATAGATAAGAGAAGAATGAAAGTAGGAAATGAAAAGAAGGTTATATATATGGATAGAGACTGGGAATTATTTTTACTTCCGTATACCCAAACAGTTGATGAATTAAAAATTAAACTTAAAGGCTTACGGTCAATGTACAAACTAAGAAAAGAACATGGACCAATTGAATTTGTGACTGGGCGAGTAAAACCAGTCAATAGTATTTTACTGAAATCAAGAACGAGAAATATTTCTCTTGATAAATTGGAAACTGATATGGAAGACCTAGCCGGTATTCGCATCATGTGCCCATTTGTGGAAGATATACACGACGTTGTAAAGATGCTTAAGCGAAGAGAAGATATAAAAGTATTACAAGAAAAGGATTATGTATCTCACAAAAAGGAAAGTGGATACCGTTCGTACCATTTGATTTGTGAATACCCAGTCCAGTTGATTGATGAGCTGAAATATGTGCTAGTTGAAGTTCAAATACGTACACTTGCCATGAATTTCTGGGCATCTATAGAGCATTCATTGAATTACAAATACCAAGGAGAGTTTCCGGATGAAATCAATATTCGTTTACAAAAAGCTGCAGAATCGGCTTTTAGATTAGATGAAGAAATGTCTACAATTAGAGAAGAAATCAAAGAAGCTCAAAGGAATTTCAGATTCAAAGACGAGCAGAAAGCATTTGATCTGAATAACTGGAAGGAATAATAACGTGAGAATAGCGATTGTTTATAACTCTACCGAAGAATCCATTAAAGTATTCAAGAAATTAAGAGCGATGCTGCTAGAACATCATTTTATTTTAGACCAGAAAAACCCTTCAATTGTTATATCTGTTGGAGGGGATGGAACATTGCTCTCAGCATTCCATCGCTATGCCCATATGCTTGATGGTGTAAGATTTATTGGTGTGCACACTGGGCATTTAGGCTTTTACACAGACTGGCGTGAATATAACATTGGTGAATTAATTGAAAGCCTTAAATCTGACAACGGTGAATATGTCGAGTATCCACTGCTAGATGTAGAAATTTACTATAATCACAAACCTTACCCCACCCATTTCCTTGCATTAAACGAGTCTACAATTAAACGAGTAGATGGGACATTGGTTTGTGATGTCTACATAAGAGATGAACACTTCGAACGTTTCAGAGGAGACGGACTTTGTATTTCAACACCTACAGGGTCTACAGGCTACAATAAATCTATTGGTGGAGCCGTTTTGCACCCTAGACTTGAAGCTTTACAGCTGACTGAAATGGCTTCGCTCAATAATAGGGTATTTAGAACACTTAGTTCACCACTCATTATTGCACCTGATGAATGGATAAGAATCAGACCAATCGAAACAAATGATTTTGTACTTTCCATTGACCAAGTGGTTACCAATGAAACTCAAGCAACTGAATTGAGATTTAAAATTGCAGAAGAACGGATCCGGTTTGCACGTTACCAACATACGCACTTTTGGAATCGTGTAGAGGATGCATTTTTAGGCGCCAAAAAGAACGAAGACTAACTTTTGAATAATGTTCCAATCGGATTAACGTAATGAACTAGTAAAGCAGGTAGATTTTGATTCATTTAAAATCTACCTGCTTTACTGATGATATCAGGATATAAAAAGAGGCGTGTAGTAATTTTAGGGTTAAACTAATTTTGACTACTATCTGTTTAAAAATTCTTGATAAACGCTGAGCCAATATGAATTTTGTGATAGTATAAATGCAGTCTAATGACTAGTAAGAGAGTAAAACTCTCTAAGGAGAGAATAAAAGTAATGATGATTGAATGGACATATGAAAAATCTGAACAAAACACCTTGAAGTCTTTTTTACAAGAACAATCTGTTTCTAAAAAAATGTTGGCGAAAGTTAAATTTAAAGGTGGCCAGCTAGAAGTAAACGATCAGATTGTAAGAGTTAGAGAATTATTGAATTACGGAGATGTGGTTAGAATGTCTATTCCAATAGAACCGTCAAATCCACATTTGATTCCTTCCTATAATGAACTGGATATTTTATTTGAGGATGAACACTATATCATAATCAATAAACCTTCTGGCCTGGCATCCGTTCCTTCACCAACGCATAGAGAAGATACGATGGCAAATAGAATTAGGGGATACGTAGAAACACAGCAATATATTCATAAGACAGTGCATGTCGTTACAAGACTGGATAGAGAAACTTCTGGGGCAATGATTTTTGCAAAACACGCTTTTGCGCATTCTATGATCGATCAAATCTTGAGAAGACAAGAAATTGACAAAACCTACCAAGCAGTCGTATCTAAAGTGTTGACTAAGAATCATGCTTATATAGACGGACCTATTGGTCGTACAATGGATTCGATCATCACTAGAATGGTTAGAGAAGATGGGAAGCCTTCATTGACTGAGTACTGGACAGAAGAGATATTAGAGGAAGCTACGGTGGTTAAAGTTAAATTGCACACGGGAAGAACTCATCAAATCAGAGTTCATTTTGCTCATGACGGTCATCCTCTAATAGGAGATGATCTTTACGGAGAAGATAGTGGAAGATTTCATAGACAAGCCTTGCACTGCTCTAAACTTCAGTTCCAACATCCTTTTACTGATGAAGACGTTCTAGTTGAAGCGCCACTCCCAGAAGATATCACTGGCTTAATAGAAAATCTAAGAGGTAATTAAATGGTTAGAAAGAAAAAGATAACTAAAAAACAAAAACAGCAGAGAATAAAAGCTTCTGTGACAGCTTTCTTGATTGCTTTGGCATTTTTTATAGGATTATTTTTTGGAGATAATCCATATGATGCGGATTACTTTGCAGGTAAGTGGCAGGAACTCTCAAGAGAATGGGCTACGTATCTTCCAAGCTCTGAACCGGAGAGTAGCTCCAATGGAACGATTCGCTTTTTTGATGTTGGCCAAGGATCTTCTACATTGTATCAGTCAGAAGATGGTACAAATATTGTCATTGATACAGGTAGATATGACGATTCAGATAAGCGGATTGTGAGTTATCTTGATAAATATATTGGGACTGGTGGAAAAATTGATTTGCTGATCTTTACCCACAATGATGCAGATCATATTGGGAATGGCGATCTAGTACTGGAGTATTTTCAAGTGGATGAGGTCTGGATGAACGGGGTTGATCACACTACTAGAGTTTATGAGAAGCTGCTGGACGCAATTAGTGAATCAGATGCTAATTATTATGAACCTAATACCGGTGAGACTAAAGACATCGGTCCATTTAAGATAGAAGTGCTAAATCCTCAGGCAAATAATAGAACCACAAATCACAATGAAGAATCGATTGTGACAAGAACGACGATTAGTGGAATGAGTGTCATGAACTCAGGAGATGCATCTTCGACTGTAGAAAAACAAATAGTAGAACAATATAGAAATTTGAAGGCAGAGATTATGTTGGTTGGTCACCATGGTTCCAAAGATAGTAATAGTACAGAGTGGCTAAACGCTGTCGATCCGGAAATAGCCATCATTCAAGCTGGTTTAGATAATAGTTATGGACATCCACACAAGGAAACGCTTGAACGGATCAATCATCAAGAAATTCCCTTGTATAGTACGGTGGAAGACGGTTCAGTCACCATTACTGTTGAAGAAGACGGTACGTTTTCAGTAGACAAGGAGCAACCCTAAATGTAAAAGAATAACAAACAAGTAATGGAGAGGATATCATGCGTGTTGTTTTGGAATCTATCAATGATGAGTTAGCTACGTTGATTCCAGATGATGGATCTGGTGCAATCGTTATTGGAAAAAGAAGGCTTCCGGAGTTTGTTCAAGTTGGGGATGTTCTTGAAGTGACGTTTCGACTGGAAGAGTCTACCCAATCCATCGAGTTAATTGAGCAGCTAGTAGGAGAAACAGAAAAGAGGAAAGCAAGAATTAAAAGTAAAAGAGAAAAATTGAAGAATCGAAAAAACTGATGGAACCAGATCGGTTCCACCAGTTTTTTAGTTTTACAGCAGTTTAAAGCTCTTTGATCATTCTGTGATGTGGAATACCAGCATCTGGGAAACCTTCGCCCTCAATAGTATATCCTGATTTTTCATAAAAACTGAGTGCGTGATCTTGAGCATCTAGTATCAGCTTTTTCCCTTTAAGAGACTGAACTTTAGCTTCTACTTCTGTCATAAGAACTTTTCCAGTTCCTTTGCCTCTAGCCGTTTTTAAAACAGCAACTCTTTGGATTTTGTAAACGTCGGGTTCTTTTTCATAAATCCTAGCTGTTGCGACGGGAGTACCATCCAAATAGCCCACCACGTGTGAAGTCTGATCCTCTAATTCATCGATTTCTAGTTCAACAGGAACTTTCTGCTCCTCAACGAATACGGTTTTTCTTATATGTATAGCATCTTTATAAGCTGGATCAAATAAATCTGTAGTCCATTTAAATTCCATAATTTTCCCTCCTGATTGAATGATTCTTATAATCTTATCATTATTTTTACTTTTTCGTCAATGAATAGTACCAACTCCCCCTTTTAATTCTAGGCGCACTGTCATATAATGAAGTGTGAATATAAAAGCCGAGGAGATATAAAAATTGATAAATTGGAAAAATTCTAAAATAATGTTCTGGACGATATGGTTTTTAGCTGTAGCTCTACTAATTTTTATATTACAACAAATCGATTTTATATTAAATCCTATACTCGCTATTTTAACGTCTTTGTTTATGCCGTTATTAATAGCAGGGTTTTTATTTTATTTATTGAACCCTATAGTTAAAGGGCTTGAAAAAATAAGAGTGAAAAGAATATTTGGAGTCGCACTCGTTATGATCTTTTTAGTAGGACTGGTTGTACTGACGGTATTTCTAGGTCTGCCTATCCTATTTGAACAAACGAGCTCTTTAATTGCCGGGATTCCAGATTTTATAAATGAACTAGATTTTTACTTTAGAAAGCTAGGGGACGAGCCGTGGATGGATCAGGTGGATTTCAATGAAATTCTCCTGAATATCGAAACTTGGCTCAGAGATTTATCATCAGGATTTTTAGGAGGTATGATGACCAGTGTAGGAAGTTTCCTTCAAAGTCTGACTGATTTCTTTTTTACCTTTATCACAGTACCTGTCATTTTATTTTATATGCTATATGACGGTCATAGATTTCCAGGATATTTAGAAAAAATCAGTCCAGAACCATACAAAAAAAATACAAAAGAATTAGCATTGAAAATAAACGAAACGATCGCAAGTTATATAAGTGGAAAAGGGATGGCTTCTTTACTTGTTGGAATTTTATTATTCGTTATGTATTCAATTGCTCAGTTTCCTTTCGCTTTACTCTTGTCAGTTTTTGCAGCGATCACCAATTTTATTCCCTATGTTGGACCGTTCATTGGAGCTGCTCCGGCTATCGTAGTAGGACTAATAGACTCACCAGGAAAAGCAGTGCTTGCAGCGATATTTGTTCTGATTGTACAACAACTAGATGGAAATCTGTTTACACCTTTCCTCGTAGGGAAGTCACTTTCGGTTCATCCGCTTACCGTTATTCTGATATTGTTGGCTTCTGCCAATATTGCTGGACTATTAGGCATGTTAATTGGTGTTCCAGTTTTTGCAATCATTAAAACTGTGGTACTTTATATACTGAAAATCAACAAAGAAAAGAAAATAACACTGACGAACAAACAAATAAGATAAACTTAATGATGCTTGATAGAAGAAGGAGTTACTATGTCGACAGAAGTAAATGAAAACAAACAATTAAAAAAAGAAGTAGAATCTAGAAGAACCTTTGCGATTATTTCGCATCCGGATGCTGGTAAAACGACTATTACAGAGCAATTACTGTTATTTGGTGGAGCAATCAGACAAGCAGGTACTGTTAAAGCTAAAAAATCTGGTAAATTTGCAAAATCCGATTGGATGGAAATTGAAAAGCAACGTGGGATTTCTGTAACAAGTTCGGTTATGCAGTTTGATTATGATGAAAAAAGAATCAATATTTTGGATACTCCAGGACATGAGGATTTTTCTGAAGATACCTACCGCACCTTAATGGCCGTTGATGCGGCAGTCATGGTAGTAGATAGTGCTAAAGGTATAGAAGAGCAGACAAAGAAATTATTTAAAGTTTGTAGAATGCGTGGTATTCCAATTTTTACATTTATGAACAAACTGGATAGAGATGGTAGAGAGCCACTTGAACTCGTTGAAGAACTTGAAGAAGTTCTTGAAATCGATGCCTATCCAATGAACTGGCCGATTGGATCTGGGAAAAACTTTTTAGGATTGTATGATCTTTTTCACAATCGAATCGAAATGTTCCGCCCAGAAGAATCGAATCAAGGGAATCGATTTATTCCACTTAATGAAGAGGGGAAAATTGAAGAAGAACATGCTTTAAAAAATGAAAGTTTATATGATCAGGTTCTTGAAGAAGCATTGCTGTTAAAAGAAGCTGGAAATGAATTTTCTGAAAAAGCAATCTTAGACGGGAAATTGACACCTGTATTTTTCGGCTCAGCTTTAACAAACTTTGGAGTACAAACTTTTTTAGAAACGTTCTTGCAATTTGCTCCAGCGCCTGCAGGTCATACAGATGTAGATGGAAACGAAGTTGCACCCACTAAAGAAGAATTTTCAGGGTTTATATTCAAGATACAAGCCAATATGGATCCTAAACACCGTGACCGTATCGCTTTTGTCCGAATTTGTTCAGGCGATTTTGAAAGAGGAATCGATGTAACTTTATCCCGTACAAACAAAAAAATGCGACTTTCTAATTCTACTCAATTTATGGCTGAAAACAGAGAAAGTGTTAAAGGCGCCGTTGCAGGGGATATTATTGGCCTTTATGACACTGGAAATTTCCAAATAGGGGATACGATCTATGAAGGTAAAAAGGAAATTAATTTTGAAAGTCTTCCGCAATTTACCCCTGAGTTATTCGTCAAAGTAGAAGCTAAAAATGTTATGAAACAAAAATCCTTTCATAAAGGAATCAATCAACTGGTTCAAGAAGGTGCGATTCAACTATACAAGTCATTCCATACGGAAACTTATATAATAGGGGCAGTTGGACAATTGCAATTTGAAGTTTTCCAACACCGTATGTTGAATGAATACAATTCTGAAGTCGTTATGACGTCGATTGGGAGTAGAATTGCCAGATGGATTGAACCGGAACAATTAGATGAAAATATGGGATCAAGTAGAAATATGTTGGTTAGAGATCGTTTTGATCGACCGTTGTTCTTATTTGAAAATCAATTTGCTGAAAGATGGTTCAGTGACAAGTATCCTAGAGTTGAATTAACTTCATTACTATAAAATAAAAAACGCACCTCCGTTACAACTGCAACTATGCAGTAACGGAGGTGCGTTTTTTCGTTCATATCTTATTCGTTTGTTTCTTCAGAAAATTCAGAATCATCATCTTTTGTTTCAGTTGTTTCAGATGGAGTTGAAGACTCTTCAGAATGTTGGGTAATGACGATTGAATTTGAATCGTCTACCGTAGCCATAATATTTCCGACTTGAGGATTGTTTAAATAAAACTCAGCAACTTTATCTTCGATTTGCTCTTCAATCACTCTACGGAGTGGGCGCGCACCCATTTTAGGATCATAACCAAGATCCACTAATCTTTCTTTAGCCGCATCATCCACTGTAACGGTAATATTATGTTGTTTAAGTGCTGAATTAATATCTTCTAACATCAGCGTTACGATTTCCAGCAAATGTTCTTTGGATAATGAATGGAACTCAATAATACCATCTAGTCGATTCAAGAATTCTGGTTTAAAGAATTCCCCTAGATTGTTTAAAAGTGAATGTTGACGTCCGCTGATTTGAGCACCGAAGCCTACACTTGATTCAACATTTGTTGTGCCAGCGTTACTTGTCATGATAATAATGGTTTCTTTAAAGTTCACTGTACGACCTTGAGCATCTGTTAAACGACCATCATCCAGAATTTGCAAGAACATGTGAAGGACATCGGGGTGGGCTTTTTCAACTTCATCCACGAGTATTAAGCTATATGGATTTCGACGTATTTTTTCCGTCAACTGTCCAGCTTCTTCATATCCTACATAACCAGGAGGGGAGCCAATCAGTTTAGAAGTGCTGTGTTTTTCCATAAATTCACTCATATCTAAGCGAACGTATGAATCTTTACTTCCGAACAACTCCAGGGCTAGTGTTTTAGCTAATTCCGTTTTCCCAACACCGGTTGGTCCTACAAATAAAAATGATCCAATTGGTCTATTTTTCTGTCTCAATCCGATTCGATTTCTTCGAATAGATTTAGCTACTTTTTCAACAGCATCATCTTGACCAATAACATGTTTACGAAGAGAATCATCGAGATCTCTTAATTGTTCTTGTTCTTTTTCTTTCAGTTCTCCAACTGGAATACCTGTTTTCTGTTCAATAATGTGTACCATATCTTTTTCAGTAATAACAGGTAGATCAGATTCTGGAGTTTGTTGATTCATCATTTCTTTGTGTTTCGTTACTTGATCACGGTAGAATGCAGCTTTTTCGTAATCTTCTTGCTGAAGAGCTGTTTGTTTTTGTTTTTCAGCTTCATCAATTTTCTCTTGAATTTCTTCAGGATCAATTGTACGAATTGTTAAGTTCTTTTTAGATCCAGCTTCATCAAGTAAATCGATTGCTTTGTCTGGCAAGAAGCGATCTTGTATATATCGATGAGACAATTCAACCGCACTTTGGATAGCTTTATCCGTATAATTAACGTGGTGATAATCCTCATATTGTTTTTGAATACCTTTAAGAATAGTGACGGTTTCGTCAAGAGACGGTTCACTCACTCGAACTGGCTGTAACCGACGCTCTAATGCTGGATCTTTCTCTATTTTTCTATACTCATTTAATGTTGTTGCGCCAACCATTTGTAGCTCACCGCGAGCTAATGCTGGTTTCAAAATATTACCTGCATCCATGCTGCTACCTTCAGCTGTTCCAGCGCCCACTAATTCATGAACTTCATCGATAAACAAGATAATAGAATCATCATCTCTTAATTCTTTGATCAATTGTTGCATACGCTCTTCAAATTGGCCACGAATACCGGTGCCTTGAACAAGTGAAGCAACGTCTAGTCGAATGACTTCTTTCTTCAATAATTTCTGTGGGACATCGTCGTTAATGATTTTCAATGCGAGTCCTTCTACAATAGCTGTTTTACCAACACCGGCTTCTCCCGTCAGTACTGGGTTATTCTTAGTTCTACGGTTCAGTATTTCAATAACCCGTTCAATTTCTTTGTCACGACCGATTACAGGATCAATTTTTCCTTCTTTAGCCATTTGGGTTAAATCCACACCGTATTCTCCAAGAAGGCCACCTCTGCGGTTAGGATTTTGAGGAGGTTGCTGTCCATTCCCTCTAAAATTCTGCTGCGTAGGGGGAGTCTGTGGATTTTGTGGACCTGAATTGTTTTGTGACAATGCTTTGAAAAGATCATCGAAGTTTCCGAAACCGAAAGGATCTTGTCCTGCGCCTTGATTCATTCTTCTTTGCTCCTCTTGTTGTTTAATTTCTCTATAACATTTCTGACATAAATCTATTTCTCGTTTTTTTCCATTAACACTCGTCGTTAAATGAATCGTTGCATTGCGTTGCATGCATCTTTGACATATCATTTCTATACACGACCTTTCTATTATTTATCATAATTACAGTATACTAGGATAGAAGCAAAAGGTCAGTTGGAAAGATTCCATAGTATGCAGTGATCAATTTATACAGATTGAAATCTGCGAAATGAACATTGACCAATTTTGACCTATCGCTAATATTTATTATACTCTGACCTATTTTGACTTTCAAGTGATAAATACTTCGAAATAGTAAAAAATAGTTGTAGGGAATTGAGAAAAGTGGTAATCTGTATAGGAAGAAAGGTAAAATTGACTTATTATGCCTAAATATACTGTTTTTTGAGTATAATATATGGTAAGGGTTGTTTTACTATTTTCAAAACTACTAAATTTGTAAAGGGGAAACTTACAATGGAAAAACGCAACTATAACGTAACTGCAGAAACAGGTATTCACGCACGTCCAGCAACTTTATTGGTACAAACTGCAAGCAAATACAACTCAGATATTACTTTGGAGTACAAAGGTAAATCTGTAAACTTGAAATCTATCATGGGTGTTATGTCACTTGGTGTAGGTCAAGGCGCAGAAGTTACAATCTCTGCTGAAGGTGCAGACGAAACTGAAGCAATCGAAGGAATCGAACAAACAATCAAAAACGAGGGAATGGCTGAATAATGGCATCACAAGTATCTGGTATTGCTGCAAGTGATGGTATCGCTCAAGCTAAAGCGTATCTTTTAGTAGAACCTGATTTATCATTTGAGAAAAAGACGATTTCTGATGTTGAATCTGAAGTAACGCGTCTTCAGGCTGCTATCGATACTGCTAAAGAAGAGCTTGCTAATATTCGATCTATTGCTGCTAAGTCACTCGGAGAAGAAGAGGCGCAAGTCTTTGATGCACATACTATGGTGCTTTCTGATCCTGACTTAATTGAACAAACAAACACTGTAATCAATGATGAAAAGGTTAATGCTGAAACTGCTTTTCAAAAGACATCTGACATGTTCATTACAATGTTTGAAGGTATGGAAGATAACCCATATATGCAAGAAAGAGCAGCGGATATCCGCGATGTGCGTAAGCGCGTAATGTCTCACTTGCTTGGCGTAAAACTTCCAACTCCTGCAACTATTGATGAAGAAGTCATTATCATTGCAGAAGATCTGACACCAAGTGATACTGCTCAGTTAAATAAAGAATTTGTAAAGGCTTTTGTGACAAATATCGGTGGACGCACATCTCACTCTGCTATCATGGCTCGTTCGTTAGAAATTCCTGCAATTGTAGGAACAAATAACATTACGGAACTTGTATCAGAAGGTGACTTTTTAGTAGTCGACGGAATGGAAGGCGATGTATTCGTTAACCCTTCTGAAGATACTAAAAAAGCTTACAACGATAAAGCAGAAGAATTTGCTTCTTTAAAACTTGAGTGGGAACGCTTGAAAGACGAAAAAAGTGTAACAAAAGACGGTAAACACGTTGAATTAGCTGCTAATATCGGAACACCTAAAGATTTAACTGGTGTAATTGAAAATGGTGGCGAAGCAATCGGTTTATACCGTACTGAGTTCCTTTATATGGATTCAAAAGAACTACCTACTGAAGACGAGCAATATACTGCATACAAAGCAGTACTAGAAGGCATGGATGGAAAACCTGTTGTTGTTCGTACGATGGATATTGGTGGAGACAAAGAACTTCCATATCTAGAACTTCCTAATGAAATGAATCCATTCTTAGGATACAGAGCGATTCGTGTAAGTTTGGATCAAGATGAGATTTTCCGTACACAACTACGTGCTTTACTTCGTGCGTCAGTTCACGGTACTTTGAGAATCATGTTCCCTATGATTGCGACTCTTCCTGAATTTAGAAGCGCGAAAGCTATTCTAGAAGAAGAAAAAGCAAAATTAGTCGAAAATGGTATCGAAGTTTCTAGTGACATTCAAGTTGGTATCATGATTGAAATTCCAGCTGCAGCTGTTT
Source organism: Marinilactibacillus sp. XAAS-LB27 (assembly GCF_036039175.1). NCBI lineage: Bacteria > Bacillati > Bacillota > Bacilli > Lactobacillales > Carnobacteriaceae > Marinilactibacillus > Marinilactibacillus sp. XAAS-LB27. Next base: position 78,843 of record NZ_JAYXKP010000009.1, read on the forward strand.
TAGCTGATCAGTTTGCTAAAGAAGTTGATTTCTTTAGTATTGGAACGAATGATTTGATTCAATATACAATGGCAGCTGACCGTATGAATGAACGCGTTTCTTACTTGTACCAACCATATAACCCTTCAATTTTACGCTTGATCAAGAATGTTATTGATGCAGCGCATAAAGAAGGCAAGTGGGCTGGTATGTGTGGAGAAATGGCTGGAGATCAAATCGCTGTGCCAATTCTTGTTGGACTAGGACTTGACGAGTTTTCAATGAGTGCTACTAGCATTCTTAAAACACGTAGTCTATTAACTGAACTTGATTCAGCTGAGATGAAAGAATTAAGTGAAAAAGCACTTAACGAATGTACTTCAGCAGAAGAAGTTATCAAACTAGTTGAACAATATACTGCAAAATAAACAAAAGCACTTCAGAAGACGTTCAGTCTTTTGAAGGTTCTATGTCAAATGGCGTTGGTGAAGAATAAAGCTAGAAAATA